>MCAW01000025.1 GCA_001704575.1 Methylophilales bacterium LSUCC0135 | reverse complement strand
ATAAGGAGCTTGGCGGTGCCCTACTTTCGCATGCGAGAAGCACACTATCATTGGCGCAGATTCGTTTCACGGCCCTGTTCGGGATGGGAAGGGGTGGGTCCAAATCGCTATGGCCGCCAAGCATAACCGGTGTGCTGATGATGTTTTCATCAGCGGATATGCTGTCTCTGAACACTGTTTCGTTCAGCTTTAACAAATTGGAAGAAGTAAAGATATTGAGGTAATTGATTGCTGCTTTAGAACACCTTTCCCTGAACATCGGTTCAAGTTTCAAGGTTATAGGATCAAGCCTCACGAGCAATTAGTATCGGTCAGCTTAACGCATTACTGCGCTTCCACATCCGACCTATCAACGTCCTGGTCTCGAACGACTCTTTAGCCAGCTTATAGCTGGAGGGAAGTCTCATCTTGAGGCGAGTTTCACGCTTAGATGCTTTCAGCGTTTATCTCTTCCGGATTTAGCTACCCGGCTATGCCATTGGCATGACAACCGGTCCACCAGAGATCCGTCCACTCCGGTCCTCTCGTACTAGGAGCAGGCCCCCTCAAACTTCCAGCGCCCACGGCAGATAGGGACCAAACTGTCTCACGACGTTTTAAACCCAGCTCACGTACCACTTTAAATGGCGAACAGCCATACCCTTGGGACCGGCTACAGCCCCAGGATGTGATGAGCCGACATCGAGGTGCCAAACTCCCCCGTCGATATGAACTCTTGGGAGGAATCAGCCTGTTATCCCCAGAGTACCTTTTATCCGTTGAGCGATGGCCCTTCCATACAGAACCACCGGATCACTATGACCTGCTTTCGCACCTGCTCGACCTGTCCGTCTCGCAGTCAAGCAACCTTATGCCATTGCACTATCAGTACGATTTCCGACCGTACCTAGGTTACCTTCGCACTCCTCCGTTACTCTTTGGGAGGAGACCGCCCCAGTCAAACTGCCCACCATGCACGGTCCCCGATCCAGATAATGGACCTAGGTTAGAACCTCAACAACATCAGGGTGGTATTTCAAGGTTGGCTCCACGTGAACTGGCGTCCACGCTTCAATGCCTCCCACCTATCCTACACAAATCTTGTCAAAGTCCAATGCAAAGCTACAGTAAAGGTTCATGGGGTCTTTCCGTCTAGCCGCGGGTAGATTGCATCTTCACAAACATTTCAACTTCGCTGAGTCCCGAGAGGAGACAGTGTGGCCATCGTTACGCCATTCGTGCGGGTCGGAACTTACCCGACAAGGAATTTCGCTACCTTAGGACCGTTATAGTTACGGCCGCCGTTTACCGGGGCTTCGATCAAGAGCTTGCACCCCATCACTTAACCTTCCGGCACCGGGCAGGCGTCACACCGTATACGTCCACTTTCGTGTTTGCACAGTGCTGTGTTTTTATTAAACAGTCGCAGCCACCTTTTCACTGCAACCCCATCGGCCTTCACGAGTAAATCGCTACAACCTACCGGGGCGCACCTTCTCCCGAAGTTACGGTGCTAATTTGCCGAGTTCCTTCTCCCGGGTTCTCTCAAGCGCCTTAGAATTCTCATCCTGCCCACCTGTGTCGGTTTGCGGTACGGTCCCAATGTAACTGAAGCTTAGTGGCTTTTCTTGGAAGCTTGGTATCAATCACTTCGTCTGCAAGCAGACTCGTCATCACGCCTCAGTCTTAACCTCCCGGATTTGCCTAAGAGATCAACCTACACGCTTAAACCAGGACATCCAACACCTGGCTGACCTAACCTTCTCCGTCCCCACATCGCATTACATTGAGGTACAGGAATATTAACCTGTTTCCCATCAGCTACGCATCTCTGCCTCACCTTAGGGGCCGACTCACCCTGCGCCGATGAACGTTGCGCAGGAAACCTTGGGCTTTCGGCGAGGGTGCTTTTCACACCCTTTATCGCTACTCATGTCAGCATTCGCACTTCTGATACCTCCAGCATTCCTCACAGAACACCTTCGCAGGCCTACAGAACGCTCTCCTACCATGCAATACACTCCGAAGAATGTACGCATCCGCAGCTTCGGTTACGTGCTTAGCCCCGTTACATCTTCCGCGCAGGACGACTCGACTAGTGAGCTATTACGCTTTCTTTAAAGGATGGCTGCTTCTAAGCCAACCTCCTAGCTGTCTATGCCTTCCCACTTCGTTTTCCACTTAGCACGTCATTAGGGACCTTAGCTGGCGGTCTGGGTTGTTTCCCTCTTGTCCACGGACGTTAGCACCCATGGACTGTCTCCCGTAATTGCACTTCTCGGTATTCGGAGTTTGCAATGGTTTGGTAAGTTCTTATGAACCCCCTAGCCATAACAGTGCTCTACCCCCAAGAGTGATATACGAGGCACTACCTAAATAGTTTTCGGAGAGAACCAGCTATTTCCAAGTTTGTTTAGCCTTTCACCCCTATCCACAGCTCATCCCCTAATTTTTCAACATTAGTGGGTTCGGACCTCCAGTACCTGTTACGGCACCTTCATCCTGGCCATGGATAGATCACTTGGTTTCGGGTCTACACCCAGCAACTGAACGCCCTATTCGGACTCGCTTTCGCTACGCCTCCCCTATCGGTTAAGCTCGCTACTGAATGTAAGTCGCTGACCCATTATACAAAAGGTACGCAGTCACTCCTTGCGGAGCTCCCACTGTTTGTATGCATACGGTTTCAGGTTCTATTTCACTCCCCTCCCGGGGTTCTTTTCGCCTTTCCCTCACGGTACTGGTTCACTATCGGTCGATTACGAGTATTTAGCCTTGGAGGATGGTCCCCCCATGTTCAGACAGGATTTCACGTGTCCCGCCCTACTTGTCGCAACCCTAGTTCCACACACGGGCTTTCATATACGGGGCTATCACCCTCTATGGCCGGACTTTCCATTCCGTTCTACTAACGCGTGTGCTAAAAGTTGCAGGCTTTTCCGGGTTCGCTCGCCACTACTTCCGGAATCTCGGTTGATTTCTTTTCCTCGAGCTACTTAGATGTTTCAGTTCACTCGGTTCGCCACCATATCCCTATGTATTCAGGATAGGTTACCCTTGCGGGTGGGTTTCCCCATTCGGATATTCCCGGATCAAAGCTTGTTTGCCAGCTCCCCGAGACTTTACGCAGGCTACCACGTCCTTCATCGCCTGTAATCGCCAAGGCATCCACCATATGCACTTATTCGCTTGACCCTATAACGTTAAAACCTGAACCCTTTTAAATTCAGACTTCTTGATGCATGAGACATCCGTTACAGGTTTTCTAAAGCACTACATCCAACATCACCAAGCAGATGATGCTGAACTTGAGTTAACCGTCTGGTACTAACCCGATTCAAGAATCAGGCCAGAACTGAACGCGTTAAAACATTTCGATTTTGCAATCAATTACTACCCATTTGAACACATCACACTCATCACAAATGCGTGTGTTCTCTTTACTTCTTCCATTTTGTTAAAGATCAATCCAGCTTAAAAAGCCAGAAGCAAATATTTATATAAACACTTGCTTCTAACTTCTTTTTACATCAAAGAATTGGTGGAGGATGACGGGATCGAACCGACGACCCCCTGCTTGCAAAGCAGGTGCTCTCCCAGCTGAGCTAATCCCCCTCTAAGCTTTTATAACCTTCACCATGCATATTGTTCGGCCGCTCATGTACACCCTGCACGTACATGTCGCAACCTCACGCCTCGCCTGGCTCGGCTCGGCTCTAAAATCTTATGGTCTGGTGCTTCTCGTCTTGGGATTTACAAGAACCAAGTAGTTCAAGACAGAAGGTCATGACGCATACACAGAAGTATGCGAATGACCTGATAACGCCGAAATACGAAGGTTGTTGTAAATTCACTGGTGGGTCTGGTTGGGCTCGAACCAACGACCCCCGCCTTATCAAGACGGTGCTCTAACCAGCTGAGCTACAGACCCTCTTAATAAAGACGGCATTCCTACCGACTTTTAGGCCAATCTTTGATGCGCCCTTTGAACAACCGATAAGTGTGAATGCTTGCAGACAAGGTTTTTTACTCTAGAAAGGAGGTGATCCAGCCGCACCTTCCGATACGGCTACCTTGTTACGACTTCACCCCAGTCATGAACCCCACCGTGGTAAGCGTCCTCCTTGCGGTTAGACTACCTACTTCTGGTGGAACCCACTCCCATGGTGTGACGGGCGGTGTGTACAAGGCCCGGGAACGTATTCACCGCGACATGCTGATCCGCGATTACTAGCGATTCCGACTTCATGCAGTCGAGTTGCAGACTGCAATCCGGACTACGATCGGCTTTCTGGGATTGGCTCCCCCTCGCGGGTTGGCAACCCTCTGTACCGACCATTGTATTACGTGTGAAGCCCTGGCCATAAGGGCCATGAGGACTTGACGTCATCCCCACCTTCCTCCGGTTTGTCACCGGCAGTCCCATTAAAGTGCCCAACTGAATGATGGCAATTAATGGCAAGGGTTGCGCTCGTTGCGGGACTTAACCCAACATCTCACGACACGAGCTGACGACAGCCATGCAGCACCTGTGTTACGGCTCTCTTTCGAGCACCAATCCATCTCTGGAAAGTTCCGTACATGTCAAGGCCAGGTAAGGTTTTTCGCGTTGCATCGAATTAATCCACATAATCCACCGCTTGTGCGGGCCCCCGTCAATTCCTTTGAGTTTTAATCTTGCGACCGTACTCCCCAGGCGGTCAACTTCACGCGTTAGCTGCGTTACTAATGGATTTTACTCCACCAACAACTAGTTGACATCGTTTAGGGCGTGGACTACCAGGGTATCTAATCCTGTTTGCTCCCCACGCTTTCGTGCATGAGCGTCAGTGTTAACCCAGGGGGCTGCCTTCGCCATTGGTATTCCTCCACATCTCTACGCATTTCACTGCTACACGTGGAATTCTACCCCCCTCTGCTACACTCTAGCCTTGCAGTTTCAAACGCAGTTCCCAGGTTGAGCCCGGGGATTTCACATCTGACTTACAAAACCGCCTGCGCACGCTTTACGCCCAGTAATTCCGATTAACGCTCGCACCCTACGTATTACCGCGGCTGCTGGCACGTAGTTAGCCGGTGCTTCTTATCAAGGTACCGTCAACCTCACCCTTTATTAAAAGGTAAGTTTTCTTCCCTTGCGAAAGAGCTTTACAACCCGAAGGCCTTCTTCACTCACGCGGAATGGCTGGATCAGGCTTGCGCCCATTGTCCAAAATTCCCCACTGCTGCCTCCCGTAGGAGTCTGGACCGTGTCTCAGTTCCAGTGTGGCTGGTCGTCCTCTCAGACCAGCTACTGATCGTCGCCTTGGTGGGCCTTTACCCCACCAACTAGCTAATCAGATATCGGCCGCTCCAATAACGCGAGGTCTTTCGATCCCCCGCTTTCCCCCTCAGGGCGTATGCGGTATTAGCTAATCTTTCGACTAGTTATCCCCCATTACTGGGTACGTTCCGATATGTTACTCACCCGTTCGCCACTCGCCACCAGGAGCAAGCTCCCGTGCTGCCGTTCGACTTGCATGTGTAAAGCATTCCGCCAGCGTTCAATCTGAGCCAGGATCAAACTCTTCAGTTTAATTCCCAACTATTACTTTTTCCTCTTTCGAGGTGGTATTTCGATTCGCTTATCACTCAAATGAATCTTAGGTATGTGCTTAAATAATTTAAGCGTCGTACTAAAGTTCATTCTAAGTGTAAGACTTGTATCTTGAGCGCCATCCCTCTGCAATTCCATTCAGCCTAAGCCAAACAGCCCATCAGGTGACCCCCTCATCTACAAGCACTCACACTTATCGATTGTTCAGGTTTTTAAAGAGCGGT
>MCAW01000024.1 GCA_001704575.1 Methylophilales bacterium LSUCC0135 | reverse complement strand
GATTCAGCCGCTGTTCGACATGCTCATCGGCAGGTGAAGGAAAGCCGGCGGGGACACTGGAACTGTAGAGCGGCAGATCAAAGGTGGGCGACAGCAGGCCGATGGGGTAAATGCGGTTGACGTTATTGAAGCCGGGATTGCAGGGAGTGACATTGCTGATCGCGAGATCGAGGGGTATTGCGGTTGCCATGGGTACTGACCTTAATTCTGTAACAGGAATTAAGTGTAAATGGCGATTGGATGGTAATCAAGAAGAAACAATTAGTCTTTTTAAAGGAGTAATGACTAGAACAGAGGGTTTAAAGTAATTCTAGCCTTCTGGTCTGGCTTTTCACTGTGATGAGTAGTGCAGAATTGACCGATCCCTCCATGAAGTATGTGAACATTATCAATGCAGAAGTTTCAAATCATTGCGACTGGTGCTTTCAGTAGCCCATAATAAAGACTAAGATTCAAAGAGAGAGTTGATCAATTTAAGACATGAAAACTCGAAAATCAAAAATAACTCCTAGCTCCCTTATCGACGTCAGAGGCTTGAGCGAAGCTTTGGCTGCTTTTGCTGCGGAGCGGGACTGGGACCAGTACCATTCCCCTAAGAACCTAGCGATGGCGCTGACTGGCGAGGTTGGGGAGCTTTCCGAGATTTTTCAGTGGTTGACTGAGGAGGCATCCAAATCCGTCGCAACAAACCAGGACACGGCTACCGCAGTGCGTGATGAGCTGGCCGATGTGACTCTGTACTTAGTTCGACTGGCCTCCGTGCTGGGCGTAGACCTCAATGAGGCTGTCACCCAGAAGCTCCGAAAGAACGCGACCAGGTACCCCGTAGACAAAGCACACGGCAGCCACAAGAAGTACGACCAGCTCTGATTGGGAGATATCAATGCTCGTCTACGCTGAGGACAAGAAACAATTTCTGCACGACTGCGACTATGAAGACATTGAAGAGGTCATTCAGACTAAATTCAAAGAAGCCACAGGCAAACGGGTTGCCCAACCAGAGCTAAAGTCTTGGCAATCCTCCCTCGGCTTCGTTGCCAAGGTCCTTAGAGACGAGGAAATCCCCCAGGATATTGGAGTGGCAGTCGAGCTGCACATTCCACAGTCATCCAAGCGAATTGACGTAACGCTATCCGGCTATGACGAAGCTGGGCAAAAAAAGGTCATCGTTATTGAGCTAAAGCAGTGGGAAAAAGCTACCAAGAGCGACAAAGATGGGATCGTCACTACCCATTTGGGAAACGGCCAAAGAGAAGTAGTTCACCCCTCGTACCAAGCATGGTCTTACGCGGCTTTGCTTGAAGGGTTCAATGAGGCCGTCTACAGCGGTGGTATCCAAGTGCAGCCCTGCGCCTATTTGCACAACTATTCACGGGACGGCGTGATCGACCACCCGCACTTCAGCGACTACATCGACAAAGCTCCTCTATTTCTCAAAGGTGGATCGGACCGCGATCGTCTACGCGAATTCATAAAGAAACACGTCAAACACGGAGACAACCGCTCCATCCTCTTTGAATTGGATGGTGGCCGTATACGCCCGTCCAAAGCCTTAGCAGATTCACTCAAGGGTTTGATGGAGTCAAAGCCTGAATTCGTTCTGATTGACGAACAGAAAGAGGTGTTTGAATCTACACTGGCCGCAACGAAGACTGCTTCGTCAGACAAGCCCAAAGTTATCATCATTGAAGGAGGCCCGGGCACCGGAAAAACCGTTCTGGCCATTAACCTTCTGGTCCGCCTAACATCTGCAGGCCTGACCGGAAAATATGTCTCTAAAAACGCTGCGCCTCGTAAGGTCTATGAGACCAAGCTAGTTGGCACAATAACGCGAACCAAGTTCTCGAACATGTTTTCTGGTTCAGGAAGTTTTTTTGAGACTCAACGAGACACCTTCGATTTTTTAATCGTTGATGAAGCTCATCGTCTCAATGAGAGAAGCGGTCTTTACGGCAACATGGGTGAGAACCAGATCAAAGAGCTGATCAACGCGTCCAAATGTACGGTCTTTTTCATCGATGAGGATCAGCGAGTAACATTAAGTGACATCGGCAGCCGTGAAGTAATTGAAAGTTTTGCCAAAGATCGTGGAGCCATGGTGGAGAGGTTCGCACTGGCATCTCAGTTCCGCTGCAGTGGCTCAGATGGATACCTAGCTTGGCTAGATCAGACGCTAGGCATTCGAGAAACAGCGAATAGGCAGCTTTCCTTACAAGAATATGACTTTTGCGTATTCGACAGTCCCGAAGCACTCCACCAAGCTATCATTGAAAAGAACTCGGAAAATCGGGCGCGGGTTGTCGCAGGTTATTGTTGGCCATGGGCAAGCAAGAAGACCCCAACAGCCGATGACATCGTAATTGGTGACTACAAACGCCAATGGAACCTAGATAAGGATGGGAGTCTCTGGATAATTGCTGAGCAGTCCGTGCAGCAAGTTGGATGCATTCACACCTGTCAAGGTCTGGAGGTTGACTACATCGGTGTAATCATCGGCCCAGATCTCATTGTTCGAGATGGCAAGGTGATTACTAACGCAAATGCAAGAGACCGTCATGACAAGTCCATTCGAGGTCACAAAACTCTTGCCATATCTGATCCAGATTCAGCCAAACAGATTATTGACCTCATCATTAAGAACACCTACAGAACTTTGATGACGCGCGGAATGAAAGGGTGCTATATATACTCAACCGATCAAGAGACCGCTGATTACTTTAGGTCCTTGCTATATAAGTAAAAACGCTCTCAGTCATGTCTTGTGCATTTTGTGAATTCCCATTAGAGCGAATCGTTTTCCAAGACGAATTAGCAATCGCGTTCTATGACGGATATCCCGTTAGCATTGGTCATGCACTGGTTATTCCAAAACGTCATGTTGTCGATTACTGGGGACTGACTGCAGCAGAGCGCGAGGCCTGTCATAATCTGCTTTATGCACTTCGAAATAGCATCCAGCATAGTGATCCCCTCGTAACGGGTTTTAACATTGGCTTAAACGCTGGCGCGTCAGCAGGTCAAACAGTGTTCCACTGTCACTTTCATTTGATTCCCAGAAGAGACGGCGACGTAACTGACCCTCGAGGCGGTGTCAGACATGTCTTTCCAGGCAAAGGGCACTACAAGTCTAACGATCCACCCAAGAAGGTTTAGAACTCATGCACATTTTGAAGCTATGGCAGGAATACACACGCGAAGACGTTCATTCGATCTTTTCACCCAATACAACCTTCACGCCTCAGCGTGGAACATGGGGGTTGCAAGGGATGGTTCGAGTGCCGTCAAGGCCTGGCGACTGGGTCTTCTTTGTCACATTCGGCCAAGCTCAAGGTGAGCATGTATTTGATGAATCGATTACTGACGAAGGTGTTTTGAGCTGGCAATCTCAACCAGCGCAAGGGCTTGAAGATGCAATCATAAAAGAGTTGATTCAGCATGATGACCGCATCAACACGATTCATCTCTTCCTTAGAACAAAGAAAGGTAGTCGATATGGCTACTTCGGCACACTGGGTTATCTTACGCATGACGGTTCGCGCCAAAAACCTGTTCATTTTCAGTGGCAGCTTCTTGATTGGCCTCCATCTGCAGAATTCCTTCAACGCCTTGGACTAAAGCCACTTGTAAGTCGTGAAGCTTTATCTCAATCACAAGCCCCTCGCGTACCTGCATCACTGATTGTGGAATCGGCACCTCCTCCACCGAGCATTACAAGAGCTGGGGTTGGGAAAGAAACTTTCCAAAATAGAAAAAGCCCAGACTATGCGATCAAAGATGCACGAAATCGTGACCTTGGATTAAGAGGAGAACTCCTCGTCATCGAGCATGAGAAAGAACGATTGAGTAGTGTAGGCCGCTCAGATTTAGCTGAAAAGATAGTCCACGTATCTCAAGTTGAAGGAGACTCTGCGGGTTATGATATTCGCTCGTTTGAGCCTGATGGAACTGTCAGATTCATTGAGGTTAAAACGACCAGAGGTGGTTCTACAACAAGCTTCTTTATTTCTCCCAATGAAGTCGCTTTTAGCACCCAGAATCAGAGTAAATATGTTCTTTTCAGGTTATATGATTTCGATGACAAATCAGGAAGTGCGAAGACCTTCATACTAAGTGGTAACGTTGCAAATCAAGTTTCACTTGAGCCTACTGCGTTCAGAGCAAGATTGAGCATGCCTAGTTAACCAGGCAAGCAGTAGTTATTTAAGAAAATTCATACTAGCATTTCCTATTTAAATTCTTTTGCCCAGAAAGAGCAAAAGCGATAGGCAGATGAACTGATCAATACTGAGCAGCGGACTGGGCACAATGCGGACTTCATCCGCAACATCATCGTTGATTTAACGGCTTATGATCTGGCTAGAACTGTGGATGAGATACGTGTGGATTACCGATTCAATGAAACCTGGCAAGGCAGCGTACCGGAAGCCATCATCTGCACACTGTAAGCGACCGACTTCGAGGATACTATCCGCAATGCCATTTCAATTGGCGGGGACAGTGATACCATTACAGCCATCGCCGGCGGTATCGCAGAGGCTAGATTCGGCATCCCTGAGCATCTATCAGCATACATCTGGCAGAAAATGCCAGACGACATGAAACAGGTCATGCAATTGCTTTACGAACAGGCTAATCGTTAATGCTGAGAGGCACACCAACAAGATCGATCATCGGGGTTGTATTGATGGCGTTGAGCCTGAATGCACATGCGGAGACCATCTTTGGCCGAGTAGTGTCTGTTGCCGATGGCGATACTTTGACAATTCTCGACACCAATAACCAGACCTTCAAAATCCGTCTCGCCGCGATTGATGCACCCGAGAAAACTCAAGCCTTTAGTAATCGCGCCAAGCTGACACTATCAAAGCTTTGCTATGACAAGGAAGCAGAAGCAAAGATAGAGACTAAAGACCGTTATGGCCGGTACGTGGCAGAGGTTTATTGCGAAGGATTCAATGCCAATACGTCCCAGCTATCTGATGGGATGGCATGGGTATATACGCAATACGCCAAGAAGTTTCCACACTACAGAAGCCTTGAAGATGCTGCCCGCCAGCAGCGTATTGGCCTATGGGCAGACCACAGTCCAACACCACCCTGGGAGTTCCGCAGAAACAAACAGCGGTAAAGTCAAATAACAACAGCACCGATGTCCGGCAGAGCAAGCAATGCTGTAAGTCATTGGTTTATATACAGAATTACGACTTTAAAACTAAAATTACGAGTTAAAATCAAACTCGTAATTGAAGTCGTAATTGATAAGTTATTGATTTTATTTATATATTTATATATTTATATATAAAATTACGAGAATTACGAGTTAAAAAGGTAATCAGAGTAAAATAAAAAAATAAAAATAAATATTTATATATATATAGTAGTAACTGAAATTTCTCGTAATTTGCGTAATTTGCGTAATTCTTAATATTAATCAGTAACTTACGCGCTAAAAATTCGTAATTTAATTCGTAATTCATAAACAAATTCTCGTAATTTGCTTATTTTTTAGGCAGTTTTTTGTACACTGCCGTTGTACACTTATTTGCGATTGCCTATTTTTTAAGCAGTTTTTCATGGATTTCTTCCGACGCAAGTGCGTCTTTTAGTCGTGCTAGGTTAAAAATGATCGGTCTGAATTGCAGATCTGGATCTCTTTCTGCTTCATCCAAATCAAAACTATCTGACCAGCGTTGGTAGTTCAGACTTTCTGGGATCCATAGATAATCTACGACTGCTTCGACGTCATTTGTAAAAAGCTAAACTGCCTGCAAAACTTATTCAAGCAATATCAATCCTCAGGTCAACAACGCAATGATTTAATTAGAAATAATTATGACCATCAAGAGTGGCCTCATGTAAAATGTGCATTATCATTTTTACTATTTCAACCCATCATGACCGGCAGTCAACTCATTCAGCGCCTTGCCAGCAAGTACTCTGATCTTAGCCCCCGTGACATAGACTCCATCGTCCGAACCATCCTGCAATCGATTGGTGATTACCTAGCCAAGGATGGCCGAGTTGAGATTCGAGGCTTTGGTAGCTTCCAAAACCACATCACCCCGCCTAAAACTGGGAGAAACCCCAAGACTGGCGAATTGGTAAAAGTCGCGGCAAAACGCAGACCGCATTTCAAGCCGGGTAAGGAACTGCGCGATCGAGTGAATCAGTGAGAATAAGTATGGAAGACACGTTTTTCTGTTTGCGCTGCAATATGTCCCACCCTAAGTCTGACAAGGTACTCATTACTACCAAGGGTGGTGTTAGACGCTGGAGTTGTATCCTTAGACGCTGGAGTTGTATCC
>MCAW01000023.1 GCA_001704575.1 Methylophilales bacterium LSUCC0135 | reverse complement strand
TACGATAGCGACGGATGTTCAGGTTTATTTCTGCGATCCAAGAAGCCCCTGGCAAAGAGGAACGAACGAGAATACCAATCGGCTATTGAGGCAGTACTTCCCCAAAGGAACCGATCTATCAGCAGTAACGCAGACCGAATTAGATGCAGTAGCGCTGCAACTTAATCAGCGCCCCCGGAAAACATTGGGATTCGAAACTCCGGCTGATATCCTATGGCAATATGTTGCAATGACCGGTTGAATCTACCAGCGCTTTTTTTATGATGTCACGCTCCATCTTAAGCCGCGCATTCTCACGTCGCAGCCTTGATACTTCCCTGGCCAGTTCGGCTGCATCTTCTGAGCCAGACTGGCGAGTCTTGGCTGGATTCGATGCTTCTCGTATCCAACGCCTCAATAAGCTATCGTGGATGCCAAGGTCATTGGCAATCGAATTAACTGATATACCAACCTGTGTGGCCAGTCTCACCGCCTCGGATTTGAACTCCGGGCTGAATTTCCTGCGTAATGCCATATGCTCCATCTCTCACGTTTCCTTCTATCTTAACAAGCTTGATAAAAGTGTCCGTGGAAATGGGGGAAACCCATGGTCTATCAGCTTATCTGGCATACACCTATCTAGACGCTCAGTTTACAAAAGAATTTTTCATACCAATCAATGACAATATTTACAAGGTAAGCCCTGGCACGAAAATTCCGGGCGTATACAAACACACTCTATTTGGTGAGCTAGCATGGCAGCATCAGCCAAGTGGCTTCTCCACGGCAAT
Source organism: Methylophilales bacterium LSUCC0135 (assembly GCA_001704575.1). Taxonomy (GTDB): domain Bacteria; phylum Pseudomonadota; class Gammaproteobacteria; order Burkholderiales; family Methylophilaceae; genus UBA6140. The sequence continues at coordinate 7,602 of MCAW01000023.1, read as the reverse complement.
TGAAGCTCGAGGTCTTAGCGATACTCATGTCTCATTCAGCCCTTATAAAATAGATCAGCCTATTGAAAAGACTGACGGTTATGTGATTGCCTCCTGGCGTGCCGGATTCAACCAGAATCTGGGCAAATGGAAACTCAAGGAATATCTGCGTGTAGAAAATCTTTTCGACAAGGAATATGTCGGCTCGATTCGTATCGGTGACTCTTTCGGGAATTACTACGAAGCTGCTCCTACACGCAATTGGTTGCTGGGCCTCAACGCCAGCTATCAGTTCTAAGCTTTACCACAGCCTCATTTGAAGCGGTATGCGGCGTTTGTCGCGTACCGCTTTTTATTTGTTGAGTTATTGTTTGACTCCGGCCAGTTGAACTGGCGAACTTGTATTCGATTGCTGCGTCCTATTATGATAGATTCAAACTAGTTTTGTAACTTAAACAACGGCCATGCCAGGGGCAATGCGCCAGACAAGGAGACCATCGTGTTTCAATCCATATCGAGAAAAAGTTATCTGCTTCTGGCCGCTTTGATGTTGCCATTCAGCGGTAATGCACTGGCTGAAGCCGACCCGAAAATCTGGCCGGTGATCAAGGAAGCGTTCTTTTCCAACCGCCCGATCGAAGAAGTGTCCTTTATTCAGTTAACAGCGCCCAAACGTGCCGAAAGTGGCGCGCAGGTGCCTTTCAGCATTGCGCTGGATAATAGCCAGGGTGATGCCAAAGCCATCAAAAAAATTTATGTCATCGTCGATGCCAATCCGATCCAGCTGGCAGCCACCTATAATCTGACTGAAGCGCTTGGCAAGTTCAACCTGTCGACCCGCATCCGTCTGGAAACCGACTCTTTTGTCCGCGCAGTGGGCGAAACGGCTGACGGCAAGCTCTACATGGCCGCGATTCCTATCCGCGCAGCAGGTGGTTGCGGTGGCATTATCGATGCGAATGAGGCTGAAGTTCGCGCAGCTGCAGGCAAGATCAAGATGAATGTGGAATCGCCGGTAAAATTCGGTGCCGCCACGCCGGCGACTTTCATCATCAAGCACCCGATGAGAACCGGTCTGCAGCGCGATCTGGCATCGCAGGGTTTTCTGCCTGCATTCTTTATCAACAAGGCGACTTTCACCTACAACAGCAAGCCGGTATTTGATGTCGATTTCAATGTTGGCACCAGTGAAGATCCATATCTGAAATTCGATTTTGTTCCGGCCGAACCCGGCACGCTGGAAGTCAAGGCGACAGATAATGAAGGCAAATCATTCAGTCATCACGTTGATGTGAAGGGTTAAAAAAAGGGGCTGATAAGCCCCTTTTTTGCCACGTAACGCTGTATCAATTTAACGACATGCGCTTCATGGTGTCATCCTTGTTGATGAATTTATGCTTCACGGCGCCGGCAATGTGCAGAACAATCAAGAGCGCCAGCGCAACCGCCACCCATTGATGCACACATAGAAAAGCTTCGCGGATGGTGACGTTGTCGAGGCCGGGCAGCACCGGAATGCCGAACCACTTGAGCCCATATTTACTGTATAGCGCCATGATCAGACCACTTAGCGGCATTGCCACCATCAGCACATAAAGCGCCTTGTGGGTTGTATCTGCGAGCTTCTTTTCCCAGGACTTGAGCGAATCCAACAGGGCCGGCGGCTGATGGGTCAGACGCCAAAGCACACGGAAGGCAATCAGCACCAGAATGGTTGCGCCGATGGATTTGTGCAGATTGAAGTAAAAGGTGCGTGGGCTGACTTCTTCTGCCATGTGCCAGGTATAGATACCTAGATTGAAAAGATCGTAGCTGCTGGATTTCGCACCTTCTTTCGGCAACCCGCTCATGAACCAGCCGAGGGCAAACATGAAGATCAGGCCGATGGCGATCAGCCAATGCAGAACTATGGCGGTTTTNGTATAACGTGCTACAGAATTATTCATATTCAGGGAACCTCTGATTAATTATCCTGGCCGGGCGCACGCAAGCGTTTTAATTGCCCGGTTGTTGAATGCTTGCCCTTGTACTTCCGGGCGTACAACATTGTACAGTTATCGACGCCGGGAAGTTTTGCAAGTTCCACAGATGATTTCGATTCAGCGCAACAACGCTGAATTAATGCATACGATCAATGAAAAGAAAGGAAGCGTCATGCTGCAATTCGTTATCGGTATACTCGGTCTGTTCATCGTCAGCGCCCATCCACATGCCGAACCGCTCAAACTGGAAAAAGTGGCCGACGGCGTGTATGTCCATCACGGCGTGCATGAAGATCTGTCGGAAGGCTATCACGGCGACATCTGCAACATCGGCTTCATCATTGGCAGCAAAGGTGTCGCAGTGATCGATAGCGGCGGTACTTTCCAGGTCGGCCAGCGCTTCCGAGAAGCGATCGGCAAAGTCACCAGCCTGCCTGTGCTTTATGTCATCAACACCCACGTGCATCCTGACCACGTCTATGGCAACGCCGCATTCTCCGCCGATCAACCGCAATTCGTCGGTCACGCCAAACTTGCAGATGCGATGGAGCGGCGCCGCGATGCTTATCAGAGAATGCATCAGGAATGGCTGGGCGACAGTTTTGCCGGTAGCGAACTGATCAAACCGACCTTGACGGTGGAGACGCAACTGACACTGGATTTGGGCGACCGCCAGCTGACGTTGAGTGCTTATCCCGCTGCGCATACCAATACGGATATCACCATTGCAGACAGCAAAACCAACACATTGTGGACTGGCGATCTGCTATTCGTCGAACGCACGCCGTCGATGGACGGTGATATCAAAGGCTGGATTGCCGCCACCAAATCGCTCGGCCAGCTCTCACCTGCGCTGGTCATACCCGGCCACGGCCCGGTGGTCACAGACAGCCGCAAAGCGCTGGCAGACCAGCAGCGTTATCTGACGACACTGCTCGAAGACATTCGCAACAGCATCAAAAAAGGTGAGGTCATGGAAAGTGCGATGAACACTGCAGCGGCTTCAGAGAGAGACGAATGGGTGCTGTTCGATATCGTCAACCGCCGCAACGTGAATATTCTGTACCCGGCCCTGGAATGGGAATAATCAAGGGGGCTACGGCGGTCTGGTGAGGACGAGCCCATGATGTATAATCCGTTGTTTTGTGTTGGTTAAATTTTCAGCAGTCAGCCCATATTTGTTTTGAATACCATCGCACTTTCATATAGCCGCCCCACCTACGTCATGCCGGAAAACACGCTGGCATGGGCGGTTGCCATCTCGGTCAGTCTGCATCTGTTCGCAGTTCTGCTGTTACCAAATTTTCCGGCTTACGAGCAAGAGCCGAGGCCGGAAGTCCTGACCATTGAAATTGCACCGCCCAAAGCGCCCGAGGCCGTCGCCACGATCACCGAGCCGGAACCGGTTCCGGAACCCCCGAAGCCCAAGATACAGCAGAAAATTGAGCCTAAAATAATCCCGACGCCCAAGCCAACCCCGGTCGAAACTTATGAACCGCAGACCAGTGCGCCGGAGGCAGTCGTTGACCCGGCACCGCCAGCCGTCATGTCGGTAGCGCCGAAGGTTGACGCCACGCCCGTTTTTACCGCACCGCCACCACCTCCCGAACCTCCTGGCCCCAGCCAGGCTGATCTGGATTCCGCCCGCAAGGGTTATGCCGACCGCCTGGCACGGGCTATCGCCGCCAAAAAGCAATACCCGCGCGTTGCCCAGATGCGTGGCTGGCAGGGTGAAGTGCTGATAGACCTGAAACTGGACGCCAACGGCACCGTGCTGGCAACCACTATCCTGCAATCAAGCGGTTTCGAGGTACTCGACAAGCAAGCGCTGGAAATGGTGAAAAAAGCCGCCCCATTCCCGCCGCCGCCGGAAATTCTCAAAAGCAGCATATTCAACATTCAGGTTCCGGTTTCATTCAAGCTTGAATAAAGCGTCATGCGCAAAGCAAAATCCCTGAAAGACCTGCTGCTCATCCACGAGCTGGCTTTCATTCTCCTGGTGATGCTGGCAGTCGCCGCCGGCGGCATCGGCATCCATCTGTGGGATCAATCCTCGCGCGAATCCCAGCGCATTAATCTTCTGGTGCAGGAAATCCAGCAAACGCGGGGCGATTTGTATCGCCAGATGAAGGAACTGTTCGACGCCTATTTTCTGAATGATGCGGATGCAGAAAGGGAATATAAGGCCTATACAACATCCATCGAAGCGCATTTTGAAAACCTGCGCACACTGGCGGTCGGCGAAGAAGAGCAAACAGCCATCAGCGAGCTCAACAACAGCTATCAGGCCTTTCTGGTTAAAACGAGGCCGATATTCGACCGGCAACGTGTCTATTCAGCCACTGCCCTGGAAAAAAAGCTTAATACGGATCTGGAGTCAGACATCTTCGAACGCTACGAATCCATCTCCAACCGTACCGAAGGGTTGCTGACGCTCAAACAACAGGAACTGGAACAGAAGCTCGAAGAGTCAAAACGTGCATCTACCACCCTGCTTGTCATCCCGATACTACTGTCGACCTTGCTGTTATTGTTTTCACGCTTTTTCCTAAAGCGCGCCATCGTCAAACCAATCGCCAGTCTGGTCACGGCAACTGCCGAAATCAGTGCGGGCAAACTGACCCACAGGGCGCCTGAGGCCGGCGCTGAGGAACTGGTCACGCTGTCTGCGGCCATCAACCGCATGGCTGATGAGCTGGCGGTCAGCCAGGAAGCGCTGGTGAGAACCGAGAAGCAGGCTGCTCAAGGTCTGCTGGTGCCGATGCTAGCACATAACATTCGCAACCCACTGGCCAGCATCCGCGCAACAGCGCAGATCGCCGACAGCAGCGAACTGGATCAGGATACGCGCGCATCATTACAGGATATCATCAGCACGGTAGACCGGCTCGAACGCTGGACTGGTGCGCTGCTCGCGTACCTGCACCCTTTGCGCCCCCAGTTCGCTGACTGCCGGCTGGCGCAGATTATCCGTGGTGCATTAGTCCCCCTGCGGCAAAAGATTCAGGAAAAATCCATCACACTCTTGCTGCCGGAGTGGAATTCAGTAGATGACCGCATCCACACCGATGAGCATTTGCTGGAACAGGCCCTCTACAATCTGCTGCTGAATGCGATCGACGCAAGCCCGAGAGGTGGTGAATTAAAGATGGAACTCGCTGGCACCACAACAGCAGTGGACCTGAAAATTCTGGACCAGGGTGCCGGCGTGCCATTCTCGCCCGACCCGTCAGCGACAAGTGCCGGACCAACCACCAAACGCTTCGGCACCGGCCTCGGCATTCCTTTTGTGTTCAAGGTATGCGAAGCACTTTCATGTAAAGTCAGTTTCAATGCGCGCGCATCAGGCGGCACACAGGTCAGCCTGCACATGCCACGCGTGGGCAAATCTGCCGGCAGCAATGAAAATAATCCTTAAAAGCAGCTGCACCGTCTTGCCTAAACAGCAATTTTTAACAACAATGATGTCGTATATATCCTGATTGCAGCCATGTTGAACTTACCCGTCAAAGACTTCGAATTACCTTCTACCGGCAGTACCATCTTCAAGCTTTCCGAGCACGCTGGCAAAACCCTCGTTGTCTATTTTTATCCTAAGGACTCGACCCCCGGCTGCACCTCGCAGGGCCAGCAGTTTCGCGATGCCTATGCTGATTTCCAGTCAGCAGGCGCGGAGATATTCGGCATTTCGAGGGATGGCATGAAGTCTCACGAAAACTTCAAGGCCAAATTCGGTTTCCCATTCGACCTGCTTTCGGACACCGATGAAACCGTCTGCAATCAGTTTGGCGTCATCAAAATGAAAAACATGTACGGCAAACAGGTCAGGGGCATTGAGCGCAGCACCTTCGTGATCGACAAAAACGGCATACTGGTGCGCGAATGGCGCGGAGTAAAGGTTGACGGTCACGCTCTTGAAGTACTTCAATTTGTTCAATCACTCTAATCAGGAAGATCACTCCTCATGACCAAAAAGCGTGATGTTGCCCGCAAGCTGTTTGTGCTCGACACCAATGTTCTGATGCATGACCCTTCCAGCCTGTTCCGCTTCGAGGAGCACGATGTCTACCTGCCGATGATCACGCTGGAAGAACTGGACAACAACAAGAAGGGCATGACCGAAGTGGCGCGCAACGCCCGTCAGGCCAGCCGTAATCTGGAGGAAATCGTCGGCGGCGAGCTGACCTGTCTCGAAGATGGCTGCCCGCTCGCCATCAACGGCAACAAGCATATCAGCGGCAGGCTGTTCCTGCAGACGCAGGCTGTCAGTGTCGACTTGCCGATGCTGGCAGGCGGCAAGGCAGACAACCAGATTCTTGGCGTGGTCTGGGATCTGCAAAAGAAATTTCCGGACCGCCCGGTCATCCTGGTCAGCAAGGATATCAATATCCGCATCAAGGCGCGTGCCATCGGTGTGCCAGCCGAGGATTATTTCAACGACAAGGTACTTGAAGATACAGATCTGCTCTACAGCGGGATGAAGGAATTGCCTGCAGATTTCTGGGAAAAACACAGCAAGGCCATGGAGTCGTGGCAGGACGCTGGCAGAATGTACTATCGTGTCACCGGCCCCGTCTGCAAGAGCCTAATTGTCAACGAATTCATCTACTACGAATACGAACAGCCTTTTCATGCCATCGTGCGCAAGGTCGAAGGCAATACGGCCGTGCTCGAAGTGGTCAAGGATTACACCCAGACAAAACATAACATCTGGGGCATTACGGCGCGCAACCGCGAACAGAACTTTGCGCTGAACTTATTGATGGATCCTGACGTTGATTTCGTCACTCTGCTAGGCCAGGCCGGTACGGGGAAAACGCTGCTCACGCTGGCTTCCGCGCTTACGCAGACACTGGATAAAAAAATCTACAGCGAAATCATCATGACCCGTGTTACGGTTCCGGTGGGCGAGGACATCGGCTTTCTGCCAGGAACGGAAGAAGAAAAAATGGCACCATGGATGGGCGCGCTGGAAGACAACCTCGATGTGCTGAACAAATCCGATGAGGATGCCGGCGAATGGGGGCGTGCAGCCACGCAGGATTTGATACGTACCCGCATCAAGGTCAAATCCCTGAATTTCATGCGAGGACGCACTTTCCTGCACAAATTCCTGATTATCGACGAGGCGCAAAACCTCACGCCCAAGCAGATGAAAACCCTGATTACCCGAGCAGGGCCCGGTACCAAAGTCGTTTGTCTCGGGAATATCGCGCAGATCGATACGCCCTATCTGACGGAAGGCAGTTCCGGGTTGACTTATGTCGTTGACCGCTTCAAGGGCTGGACACACAACGGTCACGTCACGCTGGTGCGTGGCGAGCGCTCGCGCCTGGCAGATTTTGCAGCCGAGGCGCTATAGTCGCCCTCCGCTCAGAGGTCCGCTTAAATTAAGGGTCATGACTAGAACAGGGGGTTAAAAGGAATGCTAACCTTCTGTTATGTCATTAAAAAATAGGTACGTTAACCGTTCAAAAATCAGCGAGGCGAAATTCCGGGAGCTGGTTCGCTGCTTTGCTGCCGATCTGGATGCTTCCCAGATCGCACTGCTCAGTGGCTTGAACCGCAATACCGTGAACCGATACCTCAAAGCGATTCGAGCGCGCATTGCCGAGCATTGCGAACTCGAATCTCCGTTATC
>MCAW01000022.1 GCA_001704575.1 Methylophilales bacterium LSUCC0135 | reverse complement strand
TATGAGCCGTAAAGGAGACTGTTGGGATAATGCTGCCATGGAAAGCTTCTTCTCTACCATGAAGATGGAGCGGGTGCATCGGAAACGATACAGAACAAGGGACGAAGCACGTGCGGATGTGTTTGATTACATCGAGCGATTTTACAATCCAAAACGTCGACATTCGACACTGAATGGCATTAGTCCGATAGAGTTCGAAAAACGCTATACGGGCTTAACTGTGTGTCCGTGAATTTGGGGGAAACCTACACCACTGTACGACTGCGATCGCCTTTTGTTTGAGCCGAGGACAAATGAATTTCATCGCGCACTTGACCATTGGCAGTCAAAACATCGCAGATACGTGTAGCAGCAACTTCACCTACTCTCATGCCTGCTAAATGAGTTAATAGCAAAATCACGCGATTGCGTTTGGCATGTTTTGTTTTAGCTACGTATTCCAGAAGTTTTTGTAATTCTCTTTCGTTTAATGTTTTGGCCTGCTTGGTCATTTGAGTTGTCCTTTTTCGATATGAATTCAGTGCACTAATTATGTTTTCTAATCACAGAAATTCCTACCTGAATGATTTCTATTCGATTTCAATGACTTATCATAATTGATAAGCATTTGTATAAAACATGCGCAGTGCTATCGGTCATCACTATTTATATTGCGTACTGATTTTTTGATATGTAGCAAATGCACTTAAGAGTCATTGAATAGCGAACTTGCAGTTCGCTTGCTTTCACAAAAGCTATCGCTTTTGCTCAGCAGCATTTCTTCTTTTTTGATTAATTCGATTTGATTGATAGAAGTTAAAGGTAATACATGCATTTGTTGCTTTTTGTGAAATGACTTTTGGAAGGCAGAATGAGCCACGCCACCTTAATGGCATGGCACGTTGGGTATCCTTTTGGTGAGGGATCTGAACAACTGGTATTACACAACTTGTTTTTAACAAGAAAGGCAGGTTTTGCGATCTCCTTATTACGTGCTCGTCATACGCAACATCTATGCAGCCATACCAGTAGCCATTGCAAAGATGTTTGTGGGTTACTATGTGGCACTCCCACTCACTTCAACTTAAATCAAAACAATTTAAGCCTACATTCACGCATTACTGCGCTACCAACCATATACAACATCACAAACGTCAATACACATTGGTGCAGCGTTTAAGGCATCCTTATCGGGTAGTGTGATGAGGCGAATGTAAGCGATTCATTGCATACCGTCACATTCAAGAACGGACTTAGCAGCACAATTACCGTCGGCGTGCCAACCTTAATGCTTACTTACATTTATTTAGCCGATTGATATGAAAACCTACTATTTCTGGCTAATAACCATTCAAACCTTATCTTTCAGGTTGTTAATCAGCAATCTGAGATCACACACAGCCGTTGATGTTGGCGAGCTGGATCAACAAATTGAAGCAGTCAGCCTTAATGTAAAAATCAATTTCAAAAACTAATCATCAGTTGTTGTTTTAAACAACATTCTTAGAGCTTGGCCAGCTTGGCTCAAGCTTCCCTGCCTACAGTTGGGGTCGTCATATTGAGGTAGGAATTGGCAGGGGAGAGACGTTAAACTGTAAGGTTAACTGGCTGAAACGCAGACTGGGCTTGGCTTTCTGGATGACTGCTGATTGGCAGAAAGAGGTAGGAATAAGACGAAATCGACAATACATTGCACGTGCAGATAACACACATACAGGAGAACGACATGACTGCACTAGGCAAACTCACACTGATCACAGCAACAAAGCCAACTGCACTTGCACCCATCGTGCAAAAGCGCAACAAGCTCATCAAAAAACTGCATGAGCAAATAGCACTGGCAACTGCACTGGCAGAAGGCCGTGAATACACAGCAACAAAACTGCGCACTGTGACTGATGACGAAGGCAACAGCAAAACAGTAGAACAGCCAAAGCGCATACGACAATGGTGGTGGACAGCTGACAATGGCAAGCTATGCTTGACTGTACGCTATGGTGCAAAGGTGTTGGAACTGGCAAAAGGCAAGACAGCGATTGAACTGGCAGGTGCAGATGCGCTTGTAACGACACTTGAAACAGTTAAGACAGCAGTAGCAGCTGGCGAACTGGACGATGCGATTACTGCGATATGTGGTGCTGTACGCACTGCATTTAAGCAATAAGCGATTTACGCTAGTGCGTGCCCGGCAGCAATTCCCCAGCTGCAACGCACTAGCAAGCCCTGCAGCGCAATAAATACCCAGCCCGAATAGCAGCAGTGCTGGAATAGCAAAAAGCCTGCGTTTTATAAAACGCATGGTTTTTAAATTGTCGTTTTAAAACGACATATACATTCTTGATTTTGCGAACCGCGATATTTACAATGTACATATGACTGCAATATATTTTGAATGGGACGACGCAAAAGCTGCCACGAATCTCAGCAAACACGGCATCAGCTTCGAAGAAGCACGCACTGTCTTTTATGACGAACAGGCAAGATTGATCAGCGATCCCGACCATTCAGAAAACGAAGACCGTTTTATTTTGCTGGGACTGAGCAGCACACTCAAGATTTTGATTGTTTGTCATTGTTATCGTAGTGACGACAACATCATACGCATCATCTCTGCTCGCAAGGCAACTACACAAGAAATCAAGGTTTATCAGAAGGGAACATGAACATGCGCGAAGAATATGATTTTTCTAAATCCCAAAAGAATCCTTATGCCTCAAAACTCAAGCGGCCGATCACGATCAGGTTGGACGAAGATTCGGTCACCTATTTCAAATCCATTTCGGATGAGGTTGGTATTCCCTATCAAAGTCTCATCAATCTTTATCTGCGCGATTGTGCACAATCACATCGTAAGCTGGACTTGAAATGGAAGTAACAAACACAAAGAAGCAACTGATCAAATCCAACGCCGATGAGGATGCTTTGATTACTAAAGCTGCTAAGGAGGATGAGGATGCTTTGCCATTCACAGATGAAGAATGGGAAAAAGTAAGGCCATTTCTTAAACGCGGCAACAGGACAGACAGCAAATGATTTCAACCGATAACGCTTGTTGAGCTGATCTCGTTAGATTTTAAGGCTATCTGTATTTCACAGGGTAACCTTGCAGCGCAATAAAAGCCCAGCCCGAATAGCAGCAGTGCTGGAATTGCAAAAACCCTGCGTTTTGCAAAACATATGGTTTTTAAAGTGACGTTTTAAACGACAATTGCTGGGGGTGTTTATACGGAAGCCAAGCGTTCTACCGTATCTGGGTATTGCTCTACTAATTTGATTAACAGGGCTGCTTGGGCATTCGGCTTGGCGCGTCCTTGTTCCCAATTTTCCAGTGTGCGTGCATTGGTGCGGAGGTAGCCAGCAAAAACAGGGCGAGAAAGGTGAAGACGTTCGCGTAATGCTAACAGCTCAGCAGAAGTAATTTGAGGCGCTGGTTTTTCGGTGACTTCGTGAGTGCGTAACCTTTTTTTCAACAGGCGTGCATCAGCCAAAGCCTTAACGCCTTCAGTTAATTCAGCAAATAAATTTCTCTTTTTCATCATATTGCCTGTAGCCCCAGCCTCAAGCTTTTTTAAATGGGATATTTATTTTCTTCTTGTCGCTTTGGCGTACACTTTGTCATGGTCTCTTCTGCCAACAGCAATGATCAGGATAATCAGCTTTTCATCAACAACTTCATAGACAAGCCGATATCCAATAGCTCGCAGCTTGATTTTATAAAAGTTGCTCAACTCTGCATGTAGCTGAGCAGATGCAACATGTGGGCTTGAAAGCCTTTTTTCCAGCTGCTTTTTGAATTGAAGTTGAATAGGTCGATCGAGTTTTTGCCACTCTTTCAAAGCGTCAACATGAAACTCAATGCTATAAATCTTCAAACGACACCTTTACAGTTTTACCGCCACGTCTCTCTTTGGCAATCTTAGCCAGTTCAATATCATCAATTTTTTCCAGCAAAGCTTCATATGCATTAGCAGATAACAGGTAAGCGGCAGGTTTGTTGTGGTTCAGCACGGCAACTGGTAAATCACCCACAATTTCCATAATACTTTTCGGGTCGCGTCGAAGATCGGTCATGCTTACAGTAGTTTCTGCGTATATTTTTTGAGCGATAGTCATAATGTATTTTTACACAATAAAAAACACATAATAATATGTTAATTTATTTCGGTCAATTAGCCGAAGTGGATGACAGGCGTTCAAAAGCGTGTATGTATTAAAACAAACAACCGTACTGTGATTGATTGTAAAAACTTCTGTATTTAATCAGATCCGACAATCTAACAAAATGTCGTTTAAAACGGCAAAAGACGTAGTCGACCGTTCAGTCGAGCACCAATTCGACAACAAAAACAATCGGTTGAGACATTTTCAGGTTGTTCGGCCAGCGTGGTCGACACTACAGTTTAGGCATGGATGACGAACAGCTTCATGGCCTAAAACTGGTAGATATCAAGCCGCGCCACAAGACAGCAACGATACCTGGCACAGTGACGCCAGTGCCACATTACCCCAAGAAACTCAAAATCTATCTCAATAATGCTTCGCCATACTGGCAAGCTGTATATTGGGATAGAGGCAAGACCTATCGGCAAAGCTGTAAAACCACGGACAAAGTTCAGGCATTTGAAGTGGCCAAAGTGTTTTATGAGCAGATCATCCTGCGCAAATATCAGCATCCAGCACATTTGGTGCAGTATCCCCATATCAGTAACCATCATCAGCACAAACCAGTCAAGCCAAGTTTTGGGCAAATGGCAGATGGCTGGCTGGAAGTCAAAGCGGCTAACTGGACACCAAGGCAAGTGATTGAAGTGAAACGCAGACTCAACAACAATCTGCTGCCACAGCTTGGCCAGAAGCCAATTGATCACATCACCAAGCAGCAACTGATCAACTTGTTACAGACAGTTGAGGCACGTGGGGCAAAGAATCTGGCGAAACGCTTGCTCAATGACTGTCGTAAGATATGGAAATACGCGATTGCACACGACGCATGCAGTAAAGACATTACAGAAGGACTGAGCTTATTACTGGCCAAACATAAAACCCAACATCAGCATGCCGTTGGCGTTGAAGAGCTGCCAGAGTTGATGCTGAAAATAGCCAACTACACTAAACGTGGCGAAGTGATCACCAAGTATGGCTTGCAAATGCTGGCACTGACTTTTGTGCGCACATGTGAATTGATTGGTGCTGAATGGACAGAGTTTGATCTGGATAAACGTCTTTGGCGCATACCAGCAGCACGCATGAAGATGCGTGAGGAGCATACTGTGCCTCTGTCTAAGCAAGCCATACACATATTGACGCAAATACGACAGCAGTTTGGCGACAATGGCTATGTTTTTAAGGGCCTAAAGCCTAATGCGCACATCCCGCAAAATAGATTGATTGAAGGTCTTTACTTGCTGGGATACAAAGGCCGTATGACTGGACACGGCTTTAGGGCAGTAGCCTGCACGATTCTCAACGAGCAAGGTTTTCGAGTGGATGTCATTGAAAAACAACTCGCGCATAAAGAGCAAAATCAAGTACGTCGTGCTTACAATCGTGCCCAATATTTACAAGAGCGCACAGAGATGATGCAGTGGTGGGGCAATTACCTCGAAAAGCTCGCGCCACTTGGCTAAAGTCGACTACTAAATATTATCGATAATTAATCAATAAAATCAGTGAGATAAATTGTAAAACAGTGTGCTGGTGCCGTCATGGCATTCGGCGCTACAGCCGCTAACGCTGGTATCACCATTCCAGCAGGCGACTGGACCATCGATATCGGTGGTAACGTAAACGCTTACTACACAAACACAAAGTTTGATGGTGACGCGCAAGTTTATCGCAGGCTTACTGGCGATGGTAGTGGCCCTTACACTAGAGTAAGCAACACTGATCTCTATCCAAATGAAGATCGTGCAAACACAATTTCTACTGGTCTGTTGCCAGCAGCTCTGGGCATTGGCGGTAAGACACGCCAAAACGATCTGGATATCGCATTCCAGTTCACCTTCTTCACTGGCGTTGACAGCGGTTGTGCTCTGGGTTCAGTAGCAGGTGGTTTCAACAGCGAAGCAACTGCATGTGGTAACGGTGCAGGCGGTGCAAATAGCCTGAACATTCGTCAAGCTTACATGACCTTCGGTGATGCATCCTGGGGTACTATCAAGATGGGTCGTGACCTCGGCATTTATGGTTCCGACGCTATTCTCAACGACATGACGCTGCTGGGTGTTGGTATTGGTGCTGGCGGTGGTGGTTCTTCCACACTGGGTCGTATTGGTTCTGGCTACATGTATGCAGACTGGAAGGGCCAGATTTCCTATACATCTCCAAACTGGAACGGTTTTAGCTTCAGTGCAGGTGTAATGGAGCCATGGACTAACGGCTACAGCAATAAAGGTGACAACCTCCGCAACGATCTCGGTTTTGAAGCCAAGGCTTCCTACGAATGGACTGGTGATGTTGCCGGTAAGGTCTGGGTTGGTGGTATCAGCCAGAAGCATAAAAATGACGTAGGTGGTTACGAAAGCCCTGAAATCTATGGCACCATGACAGCATGGTGGGACGTTGAAGTATCTGATGCAGAATGGTCTGCTGCTGCTGATGATTCCTACACTGCACGTGGTTGGGAAGTCGGTGGTAAGGTTGCATTCGGTGGTCTGCAATTGGTTGGTAACTACTATGATGGTAAGGGTCTTGGCCGTGGTCTGACTTATCTCACCGCATTTGGTGATAAGACAGATGATGATGGTTGGTATGTTCAAGCTACCTACACCATCCCTGGTTGGGGTACCAAGATTGGTGCTTCCTACGGTGAAGCAAACACCGATGCAAAAATTACAGGTGCTGACTTCGGCTACAAGAATAAGTACGAAGAAGATTCTTGGATTGTTGGTGTTTACCACCCACTTACCAAGAGTTTGAACCTCGTGGTTGAATATACGCAACGTGATATTCAAAGCGACTTCAGTGCTTACGAAACTCAAGTTATAGACTCTGACTACTACGGCAAGTCTGATAGCGATATCAAGACTCTGTCTCTTGGCGCGATCCTGTTCTTCTAAGATTTATCTTAGTTGAATTGAAAGCTGAACGGCACCTTCGGGTGCCGTTTTTTTACAATTAATCTTCCCCAGAACTAGTATTAAATATATCCGCTAGTGCAAATAGTTAGTTAAATAAGGTGATATTTAAAATGAATCATTTGTCTACTAGTGATGACTATAGAGACTTGCTTATTAAATTCAGAAAACTAGGTGGTGTAGCTAATAATATTGATATTAGAAAAGGTACTTATGGTTATGGACTTTTCTCATATTATGCTGAAAAAACATCAACATTGCTTATACCAGAAAAATTAATGATGCCAATTAGTTGTGTTGAGATCGATGAAGCAGGTGATATTATTTTAAATCATCACTGTACATGGGACGATGAGAGAAAATTTTTTTTCTAGAGTTTGAAAGAAATTTTAGTTGGGGTGCCGGTGTCCGGGAAAATATATTGAATTTCCAGCATGATTTATATCAATTGCATGATTCTATAAAAAAAAGGTTACTACAATTTGGTTGGAGAAAGCACCTTTTTTTAGAGCCCAGTTATCAAACTGCTTTTGAAAGATTTAAATTAACAAGATGTTTTTACAAAGAAAAAGTGGCATTCTTTATCCCTATTCTGGAATTGATTAACCATTCTTCAAATGTTAAGAATAATTTAATAAAATATCCAAATATTGGCCTAAAAGGAAAGTTTAATAGTGAGATATTAATTTCATATCATTTAAATTTTGATGCTATTAACATATATCAAAACTTTTGGATTGTTGAGTCTAGAGATGTAACACTTTGCGGAGCAATGGATGTTAAATATTCTAATATTATATTTTCTATAGGGAATTTTATCGAAGAATATGAAGTTGTAAATAATGTGAGGACTCCAAAAATATTAAGAATTGGAAATCAAGTACATCTAAGCTTTTTAGTGATAGGGAAAGACCCAAAGGGAACATTAAAAGCTCTGTTCATTAGTTTGTTAAAGTCTGTTGGATTAGAGAAAAAAATATCAGATCCATTGTTTGATTACATCGTTGATATTAATAAAAAATATTATCAATCATTAATCGAAGAGCTTGATAAACATAGTTCAAATGTAATTGAAGATTTAAAGGCAGTTGCGCAAATCCAGCTTTCTAATCTTTAACTACATAGCTAATGTATACTAATCGTCACTAACGACCCTTATTTAATTTGTTAATTGTCTGCTTGAATTGTTATTACATCTACGAAGATCATCTTTGTAAGATAATCGAATCGTTAGGTAAATAAAAAGATATCTATAAAAAATGACTAAACAAAAAGTCACTCGCAATAACCCCTGCCCTTGCGGGAGCGGAAATAAGTTCAAGCAGTGCTGTGGTGCAGGCGTGCAAGTTTCTCAGATGACATCCCAGTCAATGCAGGCCGCTTGGAATCTTTTTCGACAAGGTTTCATTGAAGATGCAGAGCAGATCGCCAGAGATTCACTATCATCGTCTGCTGGCTCACCGGAGGCATGGCATCTGCTGAGTTCAATTGCGCTTAAACAAGGGCAAACGAGAGAAGCTGTTCAATATGGCGAACAAGCCATCAAGCTAAACAGCAGAAACCCGGAGTTCTATAACAATCTCGGTCTTGCGTTTCATGAAATGGGCCAAATGGATTTGGCAGTTGCGCATTACAGGAAAGCTATCGCACTCGCACCTCAATATGCAGACGCCTTATTCAATTTACACGCGGCATTGCTGGATAATGTTGATTTGTCTAAGTCTATCGCTGCCCTAGAGAAGACCTTGGCAGCAAATCCTCATGATCATGAAGCGCATTTCATGCTGGGTTTGCTGAACGATTACGTTGGTGAAACTGAAAAGGGCTCTCAACAGTTAGCACTGATCAAAAATCATT
>MCAW01000021.1 GCA_001704575.1 Methylophilales bacterium LSUCC0135 | reverse complement strand
ATAGACTAGTATCCAAGTATCATTTTTACTATTTCACCCTATCATGACCGGCAGTGAACTCATTCAGCGCCTTGCCAGCAAGTACACTGATCTCAGCCATCGCGACATTGATGCGGTTGTAAGAACCATCCTGCAATCGATTGGTGATCACCTGGCCAAGGATGGTCGAGTCGAGGTGAGAGGATTTGGTAGCTTCCAAAACCACATCACCCCGCCTAAGACTGGGAGAAACCCCAAGACAGGCGAATTGGTAAAAGTCGCGGCAAAACGCAGACCGCATTTTAAGCCGGGTAAGGAACTGCGCGATCGAGTGAATCAGTGAGAATAAGTATGGAAGACACTTTTTACTGTTTGCGCTGCAATATGTCCCACCCCAAGTCTGACAAGGTACTCATTACTACCAAGGGTGGTGTTAGACGCTGGAGTTGTATCCATCGCGTCAAAGCCAAAAAAGACGATCAGGCAGTCAGTGATGCCTTTGGTAAAACTGTCACGGAAAGGAATAAAGCGCTCTCGAAAGAAATTGCAAAATCCAGTTTGAACGAAAATCTCTACAAGCGATAAGTATGAGATTTACAAATATTAAATAAGACTTATTGCATCTTTAGCGATCACCGAATATCAATGTTTAACGCACAACCTATCAGTAAACAGTACATGACATGCATGCATCAAATTTGAAATCCAAGCCTGTTTAACAGCATCACATACTGAGGAAGAGCAGGTATCTGAATATGAATTCAAAACGTAGGGAAGTGCTCGCAGCACTAGCTGGTATGGGGGCAGTATTTGCAACAGCCCCGAGTCTTGCCAGAGCTTCTGATTGCTCCAGTTCAGGAGAAATTGATAACAGTGCACTCGATCAAATTGATTTTAGAACGCACGTAGCGACCTATGGCCTTGTTTATTTCCTGCCGGATCAGGTTAATCAAATACTTGATACCAAAGTTCGACCTGCGCTACGCAAACAGCTATATGCTCTCGGATTGCATGACGAGTTGCGCACATTCAACATACCGCATATCACGGTGGTCCATCTTCATAGCTGTGATCGATCGACGCCAGAGAAGATGTTACGAGCATTGCCGGAATTGCCTGCAACGCTGAACATCCGCCTGCTGAATTTTTACAATACCGAGGCAGCGGCAAACGCAGAGGCACCATGGTGGTTTGATCTCGGTGTGGAAAAAATGGTACCGGCTACCATGACATGATGGCATTCAATACCTTGGCGACTGCTGCACTCACACCATTGCGTGATGGACCTTTGCCAAGATGTACCGGTCCTGTTTACCAGAACATGGATAATGACAACCAGTTTCTGGTGCAAAGATTTGGCGTCAGCGGGGTTAATGACGGTGAAACATTTTTTCGGCATAACCCGCATACTACCCTTGTTTACAGCACGCGCCCTTACAGTGAGACCATCAATCGAATGAATGTTTTTGCTGCAAAAATGAACCGAAACTGGCCGCGCCATGGCTTGAAGGCCCGTTTAAACTCTGCCTCCATTGTCGAGATCGGTTTTATGGGTAATGTGCTGCGAGAGTTCTACCGGATCAATCTTGATAGTGGTGAGGTATGGGAAGTGAGTTCGGGTAAATTGGTTAGTGAGAGATTGTAGAATTGGAAATTACTTTATCAATGCCCATGAAAACATAAGGGAAGCGACGACAATCGAGGTGACAAGACAACGGGTTCGATAGTATTGCACAGTGATGATTCCTGCCCTGAGAAGTCTGTTATCAATCAACAGCAGGATCACAAAAATAAATATAAGCGCAACCAGAAATTGTTGAGAACTCAGTATGATAAATCCCAGCCAGAGAGCTACCGCCGCAAGATTGCTGAACAGAGGCAAGTAAAATTTCCATTCGTTGTTCAAGTTCAGATGCTGTCCCCAATGACTACCGGCCATAAACGCTGAGATGACCAATCCGTAAGCGCTGAGCATGTGACCAACTGGGCCAACCAAAGGAAAAGATTCAATCCCTGCGATCAGGAGCAGTGTGCAGAAAATGAAGGGTATTGTTCCGGCAAGGGCAAGTAATTGAAACAGTTTATTCATGGCTTTGTTTCGATCGATAATAAGTTGTTGACTCTCTGCAAAGTATAACCGAGGCCAGCTAGTCGTACCTTACCAGTCGAGCTGATCAGCGTTTTTAAGACACCTGGCGCAAATCTACGAGACCGGCTTTGGCCTTAGCAGCGTCCAGTAACCAGATAGTTAGCTTTGTTGTTTGAAACAACATCAATTGAGCAGGTGGTTACCAAGCGTCAGCCATCCCCGCCCGACATATTCACCCATGCTGGAGCTTGTCGTTGCAATATGACATTGCAGAAAACCTAAATCACCATTACGCCAGACGTAAAAAACATTCAGCGTTATGCATCAGTGGTTGATTTGAAAAAAGGCTAGCTTACTGACTGAATTGATTCAGCCATTTCAAGGAAGATGAAACTGCCGTGAGAAATGTTCCGCGGTGATTACCGCCTTCAACCACCACCACATTCACCTGATGATTCCCCATGCTTTTCTGGTAGATTGCGCCCAGCTCACCAATTGCCTGCGCGACGATTTCATCCTGTGAGCCTGCATACATCCGCACCGGTGTATGCAGTAATTGACGATAGGCTTCTGCATTTGCGAGCAGCTTTCCATATTCAGAATCAGCGAAATATGCTGGATCAAGATATTCCGTGCGGAAATAGTCCTTGAATACCGGGCGCGAGTCTGCAAGCTTGCTGAAAATATCAAGCAACGCTGATGCGCTGCTGTAATCGCGTTGGTAAATTTTACGCAAAGGTTCGTAGTAATCCGGATGAATCACCGTAGAGGCAAGACCCGACTTCTGATAATAATGCTCGTAGGAGAACACAGTAAGTGCGAGAATTGAGTTGGACCAGAATGCGTCAATTGCTCGCGTATGGTAGATGAATCCGTTCATTGCGGCAAAAGGGTCATTTGGAGACGCCGCTGTAAACACAGCATTGACTGGGATACTACGGCGCTCCAATGTCTGTAAGAAAGCAGATGTCACCAGTCCACCTTGCGACCATCCTGCGAGAAATAAAGCTTTTTGACTGATCCCCTTCTCCTTCAGAAATCTGCTTGTCGTCTTGTAGAAATCAAAACAAGCTTGCTGGGAACTGGCCTTGACCATGTAAGCCTCCGGTTCACTGGAATCGCCCATGCCAAAATAATCTGGGGCCATTACGACATAACCCTGGCCTGCGTATTGAGCAACCATCAAACGCGTCTCATAAGCACCTTCATACTGTGAATAACCGGATGGATTCTGTTCGCTAAAAGCATAGGATGGCACCTCATATTTACCGTACACCGTTCCATGCTGATAGGAAAGCACCGGCAGCGCCTTTGTATTGCCCGTTTTTGGAATCGCCAACAAGCCGCTGGCGCGCGTTGGCTTGCCGCTCAGCTCTGGGATGCTGGACGAGTAGGACACACGATATAGCTCGACTTCATGCTTTGCATCAAATACCTGAGGCCAACGGTAATTGGCGCTCACACTATTCTGTGGCAAGAAGTCCGCCCGCTCTTTTGTCATAATGGCATTCAACTGGGCAATGCCAAGTGTTCCAAGATAGGTCAGTTCCTCATCTTGTGCACGCGACTGGCTTGCAATAATTATCGTCAAAATGACAAATAAAATTCGCATCTGGGTCCATTCAAATCAAAACAAGTTAAAATTTCTTATGTCAGCATTTTATCTTAATATTAAAACCCCTTTTACAAATCCTAAATTTTTCTGTAACGTCAGGATGGCTTAGTTAGAAGAGCAACACCAATGTTCTAGAACCTCACAATCGACCATCATTTTGTTATTGGCGCTTAATGCGGGTATGGGTAAATCCGCCTCACCTAAATGGGGTAAAACAGCAACTGCTCCCGTGAAATCATCATGCTTGGTGTAATCATTGAAAGTGATGAGGGTTTTGAGATTTGATCCAAGACTAGATGCAAGACCATGGTGCGAATCTTCAATGGCGATACAGTTAATTGGCTCTATTCCCATTTTCTTTAGAACAAATTGGTAAACATGGGTGTGCGGCTTTTTGATGGCCACTTCATTTGATGTGGCTATGACATCAAACAAAGAAAAAGCATCATGACCCAAGCGACTTTTGAGCAAGGCAACAACATTTTCTTGTGTTGATGATGTCGCTATCGCTAATTTGATGCCTTTATCTTTGGCTTCTTGAATGATTCTCGAAATGCCAAGCCGAAGCGGAATGCCATCATTCTGAAAAATCATGTCCAGATAATGTTCTGTTTTTATCGCATACAAATCTTTCGCCAAGGAACAGCTGAGTTCATTTTTGACACGAGGTGGTAACTCATCTATGTAGGATTGAATTCGTTCTTGACCACCATTCACCTTCAAGAGCTTTTGATATTGATGTATGTGCCAGTACAAATCTAAACCATAATCCGGGTATGTAAAGAAGCTTAGATCAAATGTTCTATTGGAACTGCATTTATGCTGAAAGTTAATGTTCAGCTTCTTTTAGATCCTCGGTGATATCTCGACTCAGATCTGCTGTCATAAAATCCAGAGTAATTGGTAAGCCAAGCTCAATTCTGGACACATGTTGAAGACTAATTTTGATTTTGATAGCGCGGCATTCAAGCAAATGACCGCCATGCAGTTTGTCGGCTGTGAGGAAATGTAAGTGATAACCTGGAACTGCTACCGAGGATAAAAAGGCAGGCGTCCAAAACCCAACCATGCTACCTGCAATATTTTCAAAACTAAATTCTGACTGTTCTTTAGCAACTTCTACCAGCGGTTTATATGCATCCTGACGAGGGACTGAGCGCGTTCTGACATAAGAAAACTCACCCTCGATTTTGATGGCATACAACATATTTTTTGAAGGCAAAGTACGATCTAAAAGACTAATTAACTCGGTATAAGATAATGGCTCATCAATCTCTTCAAAGCTATAAGGTTTAAAAAAGGTGACGCAGGCAAAAGGACTTTTGGTATTGACAGGAACTTGATACGCCTGACCATCTGATCTCAGTTGATAAACCGTCCCATCCATCACCACCATTTCACCATCTAAATCATTAAAAGTACCAAGACCAAAGTCTCCTCGTTCAAGAATCTGAGAAATAGAAGTTTCTTCGCGATAAAGGCCTTCTACCAGAGCATTCACAGGGGCGGTGATGAATAGAATTTTTTCATTCGATGGATTCATAAGAAGTTGTCCTGAATCGCCCCGGGTTTCATGGAGGCTATTTGGTTCTAAGTTAAAGTGGGTGCGGCTTAGTTTTTTCTCAGCCAACACTCTATAGTATTTTGCCTTAGCTGCCGCCGGCGGTATATAGCTGTTGGTTTCCCATCGCCCCGTACATATTCACCCACGCTAGAGATTGTCGTTGCAGTAGGGCATTGAAGAAAACCTAAATCACCATATACGGCAGACGTAAAAAACCACTCAGCGTTATGCATAAGTGGTTGATTTACATTTACTGGTGGCCAGGGGAGAATCGAACTGCCGACACGCGGATTAAACCGGCAAATAAAATTACTGAGTACTGCCCCTCGATCTCACGTCTCGATTGTAATGAATTTATCTATACCAGCCATTTTCAAAACTTCAAGCACGTTATCTTGAGGTTTTATGATGGTAAAAGTGCCACCTCTAGCCGCAACTGACTTGCAGTTTGACATCAGGATACGTATTCCCAAAGAGGAAAGATATTCCACCTCTGACATGTCAATTAAGATTCTGCTATGAGGTGCCGCACAGAAGCCGGCAAATTTTAGATCAATTTCATTAGTACCATTAACATCCATTCTGCCTTCAAGATGAATTAAAACAGATGTGGCATCTAGACTGTTTGCTGATATCTGCATAATAAATTGTTTAATTTTTTAAATGATGGACAAGATACTAGAGTTAATTTGTGACATTTATATTAAATGCTAATTTTTGGTTGAATATGAGGCTAGTACAACTTAAAAACCACTCAGCGCATGCCTTAAAAGGTGATTTGCTTCCTAAGACCCATAGATACCCCCGGCTAAAGCCGGAGTTCTTAACTTTACGACCTGCGGTCGACCAGAGACCGCCACTTCGCACGTTTGCTCGCGGCGGCATCAGGATGGGCTCATTCATCCACGGCTAAAGCAGTGATGTTTTTTCTTTGACCCCCTAAAAATTGCAAAGGTCTTACAACAAGCAAAAAGCCAGAATAGAATTCTTCTTTTAGCTTAAAATTCGAGGCATACATTCATCATGCTCGAGTTATTTATGGGGCACCAGCAGGGTCATTATGCAAAAATCAAATACCAGAGAGAGTAGTGTCAAATTGGCATTGTTCGTATGCCTGATAGATGTGGGTTTGACCGGTGGAGCTGCAGCAATGTCCAACTCTCTGACAATTCTGTCTGATCTTTTGAAAGAGTCATCGGATTTCATGGCGGTGCTTGCAGCCTACGTAACTTTGTATCTCGTCAACCGTAACAAGGATGAACGTTTTGCCTACGGTATAGGAAAACTCGAAAACCTGGTCAGCATCTCGATCAGTTTCTTGATGTTGTTCAGCGCGGGTTTTATTATTTATCATGCCTTGGAACACCTTCGCGAGCCAGTCCATGCCGAGGGCACGCTGCCAGGTATCGTACTTTTCATCTGCTACGCTCTGACAGGCTTTTATATCTGGTTGAAAAATGTCCGGATATTAAAACAACAAAGTTCTCCTATTATTGCATCACAAGCGAGACTCTGGTTTTCCAAAGCTTGTTTCGATATTACGATGGCATCTGTCCTGATTGTGGCTTTGATATTTCATGAGTACACCTGGAGTCTCTATCTGGACCCTCTGGCATCATTGGTAGGTGCTGCTTTTCTAATTCATGGGGCATGGGCAATCACATCATCCTCGGTGGGTGATTTGCTCGATGTGTCGCTTGAAGAGTCAACCCAGTTAGTGATTCTCAGAGAGCTTGTGAAGCATTTTGATGACTACGACGCCCTGCACAAAGTCAGGAGCAGAAGGTCTGGTTCCAATGTGTTTATCGAAATCTTTATGAGTTTCGACCCTGAGTTGAAGATGTTTGAAGTTACAGAGCGTATGGAACGTTTACACAATACCATATCTACCAGTATCCCAGGCGCCCAGGTGCTGATAATTCCAACCCCAGTACCCTAGCCACGAATCTTATCGTGCTCTTTACAAAATTTAACTCAGATTACCTTACTAGACACTCTCGATACAGAAGCCAGTAGAAACAACAGACGTAAAAAAACCACTCAGCGTGGATGCATAAGTGGTTGATTTACATTTACTGGTGGCCAGGGGCAGAATCGAACTGCCGACACGCGGATTTTCAACACAAGCTAGTGAATGCTCACATTCATGGCTATCCCTAAGAAATCAAAGAATTTTCGTTTGGCAGAAGGCTGGCCATAAGCTTCTGCCGAACCTGAGTGCCGAACCAATCCCCTAGACCATTGGCTCAAAGCCTAAGAAAAGTAAAAGGGTTTTTCGGTACCTTGCCGACCCCAGCGCCGAACTTAGCCGAACCTCATTCAATTATGCAGGATATGCTTCAGCGTGAGAAAAAAATACCCCATGACGATTTGTTGGTCGACATGGGGTTTTTAGTGGGGATGCTGCATTTTCTATCGAGGAGGTGATAGTGGCGCCATATTAACCACCACATGTAACAGAATTATGTGGAGATTGTTACTGAATCATTAAAACTGGCCTGAGAATTTAATATCAAATCAGATTTATAGCGACAGAAAATGAAAAATATAGTAGAAATATATATTTACATTAACTATCAATAAGATAAAAGTAGGCGATTCATATTCAACATCAAGGCAAAGAACCCAGCACTGGTGAAGGATTTGAAACTCATGACTGCTGATTGTGCTGATGCTGAAAAGAACCGGATGGGCATCTATCATCAATGCCAAGTGATTAATTGGCATGAAGAAACCGTGGTTCTTTGACAAATGCAAACACCAAGACAATCCAGCCGATATTTACCAATATGGAAGCGCTTTTTATGTTCAAAAGAAAAATTCAGCCCGTCAGTCAAGCCATCAATCACTGCATCATCAATCAAGGCACCAAAGTCACAGGTAACTTAGATTGCCAAAACACTCTCGTTGTAGCCGGTGAATTTGATGGTCAGATCAAGACCAAGCAGTTAGAAGTCGCCCAATCGGGTGTTATAAAGGGCGTAGTCAATGCTGAATCAGTTGTGGTGGCAGGTGTTGTAGACGCAACCTTGATATGTTCAGGCCGATTAAAAATCACATCGACCGGTCGAGTTACTGGTGATGTCGAATATGGTTCCTTGGAAGTGTCCTTGGGAGGTAAGTCTAACGGTAGCATTGAACAAACAGAAACGCTTCGTGTTGTCCCATCTGCAATAAAACCTTCACCATCCCTGTAAAAATTATCATCCAACAGATAACTATAAGCCTTGGTATTAAAAGCCATCATTTTCGATTTTGATGGGACGATTGCGGATACAGAACGTGATGGTCATAGAGTTGCATTCAATCTGGCTTTTGAGGAATTTGAGCTAGATTGGTACTGGCATATCCATCAGTACGCCAAGCTTCTTAAAGTCAATGGTGGTGAAGAACGTATCCAGCACTACATCGATGAATTACCGCCACGTCTCATCATGGGGTTAAAAACTACGCTGGCTCAGGATCTTTATGCCATTAAAACCAAGCATTACCTGAATATGCTTGCACAGAGTGACGGGATACCATTCAGGCCAGGAATATTAAGAATCATAAAGGAAGCCAAGCATAAAGGTATCAAATTGGCGATTGCTACCTCGTCCACAGAGATTAATGTCATAGCACTATTAAAAAATCGTTTGGGTACAGAAGCATCATCTTGGTTTGACGTGATAGCAACATCCAATCAAGTCTCAAACAAGAAACCTGAACCAGACGTTTATAAATATGTATTGCAGGCACTAGAGTTACGACCAGAAGACTGTATTGCTATTGAAGATTCAGAATATGGATTAAAAGCAGCAATAGGTGCAGGCATCAAAACCCTGATTACTTTCAATGACTATACCAGCCAAGAGGATTTCAAGGGTGCGGTAGCTGTTCTTCCCCATTTAGGTGAGATTGAGCAACCCATAGATACGTTAGCTAACTTAAAAATGAGCAAAAATATGGTGGATTGCGAGCTGCTGGAATATTGGTGCTGCTCTAATCCTTAACCCCTGACCATCCCAGAAAATTGTCCAACGGGATATCAAACCACAGAAAATTCAAAAGCATGGAACAGAAACGCTATATATTTACGATTACGACTCGGGATGGCGTCAGTGTGCCCAATCTCAGAATATTGGCACCAGATTACGATACGGCAGAAAAGAAAATCAAAAGCATGTACCGATACTGCCGAATTGATCAATCCGAAGAGGAATACAGCAATACCAGAGAAACCTACAGCTATGAAGATGTGCTGGAACTGATTATGAAAGAGAAATAGATTCAAAAAAAGCTGCAAGGACTCGCTGTGAACTGAATCCAAACCATAGCATTCAAAAACGCAACACAAGAACGACGCCAGCGGGTGCCGTTTCTGATTGCATCCTACTGATTCTATTTAAGATAGTACTACCGGTAAGAAGCAAAATAGACTAGTATCCAAGTATCATTTTTACTATTTCACCCTATCATGACCGGCAGTGAACTCATTCAGCGCCTTGCCAGCAAGTACACTGATCTCAGCCATCGCGACATTGATGCGGTTGTAAGAACCATCCTGCAATCGATTGGTGATCACCTGGCCAAGGTGCAATCGATTGGTGATCACCTG
The DNA here is from genome assembly GCA_001704575.1 of Methylophilales bacterium LSUCC0135. Taxonomy (GTDB): domain Bacteria; phylum Pseudomonadota; class Gammaproteobacteria; order Burkholderiales; family Methylophilaceae; genus UBA6140. The sequence goes on along the minus strand of MCAW01000021.1, from coordinate 25 downwards.
GCCAAGGATGGTCGAGTCGAGGTGA
>MCAW01000020.1 GCA_001704575.1 Methylophilales bacterium LSUCC0135 | reverse complement strand
GATACGACAGGCACTTCCGTATCGACCATGGCAATAATGAATTCGCCAGAGGTCACAACCACATCAACGGCATCGAAGGCTTCTGGGGCGTCGCCAAAACCAGGCTCGCCAAGTTCAGAGGCATGAGTAAGAACACGTTCTATCTGCACCTCAAGGAGTGTGAATTCCGGTATAACTACAGGAACCAGAACTTGTACTTGAACATCCTCAAAATCGTCAGAACTAGACCACTGTTCTAGTCATGACCCTTAATCAATGATGCAAGCAATAACTAGCAGTTATCATGCCAATGGAATATTGAATGTCGATGACAATACGCTGATTGGATGGTCAGATGTTGCCAGCCCCCTCAGGGCAGACTGGAATGAAAAAGGCCAACGTGAGTTGGCCTTGTAGATCATGCAAACATGTGACCGGAGTTTCAGTTCTGCATGATTGAAGCGGGTAGTTTAGCTACCGCTTTCTGCTGGTGGTACCAGTTCGTCAGGTGTTGGAACATAGCCGCCTGGCTCGGAGGATGTAGCTTCAGCTGGTGCTTCAGCTGGTGCAGCTTCTTCCATCGGTGCAGCTTCTTCAGCTGGAGCAGCTTCTTCTTTTGGACCGCAGCCTGTCATCAGGGTAAGAGCAAACAGGGCAGCGAGTGTTGTCGACCAAAATTTCATTGATATCTCCCAGTAGTTGTAATAGAAGGGTTTTGGACCCAGGAAATTATTCTACTGCAATCTTTGCAACTGTGCGAGTTTGTTGATTTTTAGTTGGATTTTATCCATTTTTTGGATTGAATCTACCTGAAACCGGACGGCGCGCCGTGCTTTTTCCGGCGAAATGTAACTTATGTGTCTTGTTATGGTCATTATTGCCAGTATGAGCACAAAAATTTTGCCTTTATTTCCGCTTGGCGCGGTGATCTTTCCGCAGGGGTTGTTGCCGCTCAGAATCTTTGAAGCGCGCTATCTCGATATGGTCAAACGTTGTTATCGAGAGGGATCGGAGTTCGGCATCGTCTCCATATTTGAGGGTGGCGAGAGCAAGTTCCCGTTTTCTGAGGTGGGCACGTCAGTTCGCATCATCGATTTTGATGTGCCTGAAATCGGGCTGATCAACATACGCTGCTTGGCAAGCCAGCGTTTCCGCGTTTTGTCCACCAGTCGCCAGGCAGATGGTTTGTGGCTGGGCGAGGTGGAGACCATTCCAAATGACATGACAGTCAATTTGCCGGCGGATCTCGTGAGTACTGCCGACAGTCTGCGCCAACTGATTTACGCATTGCTGAAGCAAGGCTTTACCGAAGACAGTCTGCCTATCGCGACACCCTACCTTTTTGATGATTGTGCCTGGGTTGCAAACCGGTGGATAGAATTGCTGAATTTGCCGCTGGCGCAAAAGCAGAGATTGCTCGAACTTGACAGCCCGTTGATCAGACTGGAACTGGTGCAGGACATTTTTGCGGAAAACGAAAAACCCGCCTGAGCATTTGGCCCATCAGTCTCTGAATAGCGGGCCGTCATCCTTGTCATTAAAATCGGCCGGTTGATACGGGTCGGCAACATAAGCCGGTCCTTTCATCAGCATGATGATGAAAGCAGCAATCGCGATCACCATCATGAAAGTCCAGAACAGTATCACCAGGCTGACGGTCATGATGAAGATGCGGTCATACAGTACCGCATCGATCAGGCCGCTGCCATGCAGAATCCAGAGAAACGCAGCAGGCAGAGCCGTGCCGAGCAACAGGGTTAACGGCAGTTTTTTCAACACCTGCCATTCCAGCCCGCTGGGTGAGCGTTTGTAGCCGGGAAGTTTTCGGAAATAATCCATCATCCAGTAGAATGCATGAGCAATTCAAGTTAGTGTTCACAGCATTGACCAAAGTTCTTGACCCACACTATTTGATACAGACCTCAGAATGAAACCGATTGCAAAAACTGCCAGACAGCAAGCCAAGGATTTGCTAGCCTTTATCGACGCCAGCCCCAGTCCGTGGCATGCAGTCAACAGTGTTGAGCAGCGACTGCGTGATCACGGTTTCGAGCCCTTGCAGGAAACGATTGACTGGCAATTGCAGCCCGGGCAAGGGTATTTTCTCAACCGCAAGGGCGGCTCGCTCATCGCGTTCAGAATCGGCAGTAAGCCGGTTCATGAAAGCGGCTTCAGAATAGTGGGTGCTCACACGGATTCTCCCGGACTGCGACTGAAGCCGAAAGCGGCGCACGTCAGCGATGGTATTGCGAGGCTCGGCGTGGAAGTATACGGCGGACCGATACTGGCAACATTTACCGATCGCGATCTCAGTCTGGCTGGGCGAGTTAACGTCAGAACCGGTCAAGGTTTCGAGACCCGGCTGCTGCGTTTTGATCAACCGCTGGTACGTCTCCCCAATCTCGCTATCCACATGAACCGCGATGTCAACGAACAGGGTTTGAAACTGCATAAACAGAACGAACTGCCGCTGATCTTCGGCTTTGCCGATAGCCATGATCATGCCGCCACGGCATTGCGGCAACTGTTGGCGGAGAAAATGGGCGTCAGGGCGGACGACGTCATCAATTGGGAAATGAATGTCTACGACACGCAGCCCGGCAGTTTCTGGGGCTTTGCAGAGGAGTTCATCGCCGACAGTCAGCTTGATAATCTCGCTTCCTGCCATGCCGGTCTGACCGCTCTTCTGGCGGCTGCCAGCGATAGTACTGCTGTATGCGCGCTGTTCGATCATGAAGAAGTCGGCAGCGAGAGCGCCACCGGCGCAGGCGGTAGTTTTATTGCAGACGTGCTGGCGCGTATCGCCGACAGTCAGGGGCTGAATGCATCACAACAGCGTATCGCCCATGCCGGCAGTTTTTTTATCAGCGCCGATATGGCGCATGCCTGGCATCCGAATTTCCCAAACGCCTACGAGCCATGCCACAAGGTCATGGTCAATGCCGGGCCTGTCATCAAGCTCAATGCCAACCAGCGTTACAGCACCGACGCCGAAACGGCCGCACGCTTCATGCTCTTGTGCGAGCAAGCCGGTGTGCCATTTCAGCAGTATTCGCACCGCACCGATCTCGGCTGCGGCAGCACAATCGGGCCGATTGTCTCGGCCAATCTAGGCATGGCTTCTGTCGATGTCGGCTGCCCGATGTGGGCCATGCACAGCGTTCGGGAAAGTGCCGGGGTCACCGACCATGCTGCCATGATCCGGGTGCTGAAGGCGGCATTCGAAAGCTGAACATGCGGGCCATATACGAACCGGCGAATGGCATCGAAGCCTATGTGATTATCGGTCTGCTCAAACAGATCGGCATCGAGGCGCATGTTGCCGGTGAACATCTGCAGGGCGGCGCAGGCCAGTTGCCGGCGTTTAGCCTCATGCGCATCATGGTCGAAGACCGGCATGCCGAGCGCGCCCGCCAATTCATTGAAGACTGGGATAACGCCACAACAATTCCGCCTGAGCCGGAATAATCCGCAGGTGCAGCCAGGCTGGGTTATTTGCATCCACCGCGCTGGCGATGGATGCGGTATGGATGTGCTTGAGTCGCTTATTTCTTGCAGGAACTGATGCCGAAAATGCTATAAGCCGGGCAACGGCTGAACAGTCCGGTCAACAGCGGCAGAATGCCGATCCAGGCCCAGACCGGCCCTGCAAAAGCAGCTGCCCAGACGATGAGGGCAACCCCGGCAACCACACGCAAGATACGATCGATACCACCGACGTTTGGATTCATTTCATACTCTCCTTTTAAAAATACAACAATCAACCATCAGGCACTACAGGAACCTTTGCTCTTTTCCGCCATTTGTTCTTCCGCGTGCGACACGAACGGTACGCCCGGCCGGCCGGTACAGAGCGGCGTGCGGTGATGGCTGCAGAAAGTCTTGGAACCGCCAGCCAGCATTTTTACCCGGCTGAAGCCGGATTGCACCAGAATGCGATGGGCAAGATAACTGCGGAAGCCGACGCGGCAATAAAGCAATAGCGGCTGGTCTTTCGGCAGATGGTCGCGCTGCTCGCGCAGCTTGCCGAGCGGAATGTTGACTGCGCCGGGAATATGCCAGGTCTCGTATTCGGCTGCTCCACGTACATCGATGATGAGACTGTTCGCATTGATTTCAGGGTAGTCTTCCGCGTACCAGAAATCAATGTCGCCCTTGAGCAGGTTGGCGGCGACAAAGCCGGCCATATTGACCGGATCCTTGGCTGAGCCGTAAGGCGGCGCATAGGCCAGTTCCAGCGACTCCAGATCATGAACCGTCATGCCCGCACGTAGTGCTGTGGCGAGTACGTCGATACGTTTGTCGACGCCGTCGTAACCGACCACCTGCGCGCCCAGCAGCTTGCCTTCTTCTGGGGTGAACAGCAGTTTGAGATGCATGGCATTGGTGCCAGGATAATAGCTGGCATGACCGTTCGGATGAATATAGATTTTGCGGTAAGGGATGCCGCTGCGTTTCAGGGTTTTTTCCGAAGCGCCAGTGCCGCCCGCCGTCATCTCGAATACCTTGACGATGGCCGTGCCCTGCGTTGAGCTATAGGCGCTGTTGCGGTCGAAAATATGGTCGGCAACGATGCGGCCCTGACGGTTGGCCGGCCCGGCCAGCGCGATGAGAGCGGCTTCGCCGGTGATTGTGTCGAACACCTCGACCGCATCGCCCGCCGCATAGACATCTGCAACCGAAGTCTGCATGTGGGCGTTGACCAGGATGCCGCCACGCGGGCCGAGGGCGATGCCGCTGCCCTCCAGCAGCTGGACATCGGGCCGCACACCGGCTGCCAGCAATACCATATCTGCCGGTACCGATTCACTGTTGTTGAGTTCAACCGCCAGCGCGCCGTCGCGTTCGATAAAGGCGCTGGCCGCGGTGCCGAGTTTGAGCACGATGCCGTGATATTCCATATGGTATTGCAGGTCGCGCGCCATTTCCGCATCGAGCGGCGGCATGATCTGGCCGGCAATTTCCACCAGCGTGACGGCGATGCCGCGGTGACGGAGATTTTCCGCCATTTCGACACCGATATAACCGCCGCCGATGACGACCGCGCGGCGGATGCCGCTATCGACCACGGATTTGACGCGATCCATGTCTTCGATATTGCGCAGTGTCAGAATGCGCGGATGTTCGATGCCGGGCAGATTTGGACGTATCGGCTTTGCGCCGGGACACACCACCAGTTTTTCGTAGCTTTCGGTGTATTCCCTGCCGCTGTTCAACTCGCGTACGCGGACGGTTTTGCGCACCGTGTCGATACCGGTCACTTCATGTGCGATACGCACGTCGAGATTCAGCGTTTCAGCCAGTGTTTGCGGGGTTTGCAGCACCAGCTGGGCGCGGTCTTCGATTTCACCGCCGATATGGTAAGGCAGGCCGCAATTGGCGAAGGAGACGTGTTCGCTGCGTTCGATGACGACGATTTCGGCGGCTTCGTTAAGCCGCCTTGCACGGGCGGCGGTTGACATGCCGGCAGCGACGCCGCCGATGATGACGATTTTCATACGTGTTCCTGTTTCATTGAATTTGATTTATCGCGGTGCATGCTTTGCCAGCTTTCTTTGCAAGGTGCGCCGGTGCATGTTGAGCGCCCGCGCCGTGGCGGAAATATTGCCATCGTGCTCGGCCAGCACGCGCTGTATGTGTTCCCACTCCAGACGATCGACGCTCAACGGGCTACTGGCCGGCGAAATTCCGGCGTTGCCTTCGGTGAGATTGAAAGCGGCGACCACTTCGTCCGCATCGACCGGTTTGGCCAGATAGTGAACCGCACCGAGTTTGATCGCCTCTACCGCAGTCGAGATACTGGCATAACCGGTGAGGACGACGATGCGGGTATTGGCATCCATTTCGAGCAAATGCTTCAGCAGCAACAAGCCTGAGTCACCGGGCAGTTTGAGGTCCAGCACGGCATATTCCGGTGCATCGGCTTTTGCCAGCTGTATGGCCTGTTCTGCATCGTGCGCCATGCGCACATCGAAGCCGCGCCGTGTCATGGCGCGCGCCATGACTTCGCAGAAGGTGACGTCGTCATCGACCAGCAGCAAGGCCGGCATGGCATCCGGTGTCATGACCGCTCCACGATCAGATCGGTGACAGGCAACCTGACTTCGGTCAGAGTGCCGCCCTGCGGATGGTTTTCAAGCGTCACCGTGCCATCGAAACGGCTCAATATCATGCGGGTCAGGTAGAGGCCGATGCCCATGCCTTTATCCTCCTTGGTGGTAAAAAAAGGCGTGCCGGCGCTGGCTGCGACAGCTTCCGAGAGCCCGGGGCCATAATCCCGGATGGTGATATCCAGTTGCTGGCGGTTCCAGCGGACATCGATATCGACCTTGCCGGGCGAGGCATCGGCTGCGTTGTCGAGCAGGTTGATCAGTGCCATGCCCAATGTGCGGTCGGCAGCAATTTGTGGCGATGGCTGTGTACCCTCAATTCTCGCATCAAGTTCGACTGCAGGGCGTGTGTCGCGCCAGCGGGCCAGTGTTTGCCCGATAAAGTCTTCCAGAGCAATCCCGCCTGCCTCCTCTACTCTGGCCTGACCGGCCGAGGAGGTCAGCGTGGTGAGGATGTTCTTGCAGCGGTCTACTTCTTTTCTCAGCAGCGCCAGATCTTCCTGCAGTTGCGGGTTGCCGGCATATTCGCTGCTCAGCTCCCGTGTCAGTACCGCCATGGTTGCGAGCGGGGTGCCGAGCTCGTGTGCCGCTGCCGTTGCCAGCGTGCCGAGCGCCAGAATGCGTTCGCTTTCCAGCGCGTTTTCACGGGCAAGCGCCATCATCCGCTCGTAATCGCGCAGGCTCTGGCCGATGCGGGTGACGAAAAAGGCGATGATGCCGGCGCTGACGATGAAGCCAAGCCACATGCCGACCAGGTGGATGTCGAGATGCATACCGACGACGGTGTGAACATGCAGGTGCGAAAGCGGCACATGCCAGAACACCAGCGCCGAATAACAGGCTATGGCGAGTGCGGCGATCAGCCAGACCGACAGGGTGCGTAGGGCAACTGCGGCAATCGCCACCGGCAGCAGATACATCCAGACAAAAGGGTTGCTGTAGCCGCCGCTGAAGTAGAACAACACGGTCAGCGCCGCAATGTCGCCCAGCAGTTGCAGCAGCAGCTCGAATTCATCGAGTTGGCGCGCGCTGTGCAAGCGAAACCAGGTGAAGGTGTTGAGCACTATCAAACTGCCGACGGCTACGGCAATCGGTACGATCTTGAGCGGAATGTTGAGGTGAACGAGCAGCAGCAGGGTCAGCGTGAGAAACCCGATCATCACGGTACGCAACCAGAACAGCCGCCGCAGGTTTTTGGCCACAGCGGAAAGAGGTTCGGAATGAATGGCCTGCATGCTGCAATTCTATCCTGCAATTGACTGTACGGTGTGCGGCATCATGTCACATTCCGGCGTCCGGAGGCGCTCAATATAATTATTGCGAATATTTAAAACAGAAAATTCACCTTGTTTCTACCATTGCGGCCAGCCTGCCGGCCATTGCCTGTGTCTCGTATTATTGCCATGTTGAGCGGCCTTGCCGCCATGTCGAATGCTTTTGCCGACCATCCCCTTACCACGCCCGAAGTGACGGTGCTTGAAGAGCATTTGCAGCCTTTACCCACGCTCAGCAATGCCGGTCCCGATGCTGCGCTGATGGCCCGTATGCGTGCCAACACCAGCGATACTGCTGGTTTGCTGGAAGGCCAGCCCGGCGTGAGCCTTTACCGTGCCGGGGGTGTTTCCAGCCTGCCTTCCATTCATGGGCTGGCCGATGACCGCATTCGTATCAAGGTCGATGGCATGGACCTGATTTCGGCCTGCGCCAACCACATGAACCCGCCGCTTTCCTATATCGACCCTGCCAATGTCGCCAAAATAAGCGTTTATGCCGGGATTACGCCGGTCAGCCTCGGCGGCGACAGCATTGCCGGTACGATAGTGGTGGATTCGGCCATGCCGGAATTTGCGGCAGCGGGGGAGGAGTTACTGACCAAGGGCCATATTTCCGGTTTTTACCGCAGCAACAATGATGCGCGCGGCATCAATCTCTCGGCAACTGCGGCGACTGAAGTATTTTTCGCGCGCTATACCGGTTCCACGGTGGAAGCCAACAACTACCGCGCCGGTGATGCGTTCAAACCGGCTGGCCAGGCTGCAGCCGGCCGGGGCTGGCTCGATGCCGACGAAGTCGGTTCCACTGCCTTCAAATCCGAAAACCACGAACTGGCGCTGGGATTCAAGCACGACAATCATCTGTTTGAGCTCAAGGCTGCCGTGCAGAACATTCCTTATCAGGGCTTTCCCAATCAGCGCATGGACATGACCGATAACGACAGCACGCGCTTCAACCTGCGCTATGTCGGACTGCATGACTGGGGCAAACTGGAAGCGGCGGCCTATCACGAGCGTACCCGTCACAGCATGAATTTCGGTGATGACAAGCTCTACTGGTATGGCAATGCAGCCAATGTAGCCGGCATGCCGATGGATACCGAAGGTAAAAACACCGGCTTCCGCCTGCAGGCCGACGTGATTGTGTCCGAGCGCGATCTCATCCGTGTCGGCGCAGAGCTGCAGCGTTATCGCCTGGACGACTGGTGGGATCCGGTTGCCAATTCGATGATGATGGGGCCTGAGACCTTCTGGAATATCCGTAACGGTGAGCGTGACCGCTACGCTGTCTTCGGCGAATGGGAGGCGCGCTGGAACCCGCAGTGGACGACCCAACTCGGCTTGCGCCATGAAACCGTGAAGATGGATAGCGGTATTGTGCAAGGATATTCAACAGGTATGTACGGCGATCCTGCTTTGGGTGCATTTAACGCTGCCGACCGCAGCCGGACCGATCATAATCTCGACTTCACCGCATTGGCGCGTTTCACGCCGGACAATACCCAGCGCTACGAGGCGGGCTATGCGATCAAGACGCGCTCGCCCAATCTGTATGAACGCTACACCTGGTCTTATAACAACACCATGGTGATGAACATGAACAACTGGGTTGGCGACGGTAACGGCTATGTCGGCAATCTGGCGCTGGATCCGGAAACCGCCCACACCTTGAGCCTGTCCGGTAGCTGGCATGATGCGGCGCAGAAGCAATGGCAGCTGAAGGCGACGCCCTACATCACCTATGTGCGCGATTACATCGATGCAGTAGATTGTTCTGCGTTCGGCCGCTGTCCGCTCAATATGATGATGAATCCTGTTGTTGCTCGAGATGACGGCTTCAAGAACCTCACGCTCGATAACCAGCGTGCCCGTATCTATGGACTCGATATTTCCGGCAGTGTGGTCATGGTTGGGGGCAGCGCCTATGGCAGCCTGAGCGGGCGAGGTTTATTGAGTTACACGCGCGGCCGGAATCTGGATTCCGGCGACAACCTTTACAAGATCATGCCGCTCAATCTCAAGCTGGCGCTGGATCATCGTCTGGGTGCCTGGCGCAACACGCTGGAGCTCAAGCTGGTTGATGAAAAACGCCATTTGCAGGATGTGCGCAAGGAGCTGAAAACCGCAGGTTATGGTTTGCTGAATGTTTACAGCAGCTATGAGTGGCAGCGCGTGCGCCTCGATGTCGGTATCGAAAATCTGCTGGACAAAGGTTATGACGACCCGCTAGGCGGCGCCTATCTGGGGCAGGGTGCAACGATGGGTACAGGCCTGCCATACGGCACCGCCTTGCCGGGCATGGGGCGCTCGATCAATACCAGCCTGACGTTTATCTTCTGATCAGTCCCGGCACAAATGCCATGTCGGCCGGGGCATGGCATTTTGTTGCCGATCTTTCATGTGGCTTTGTTTTCCTTGTGACATGCTTTTGCGCGGCCCTATAATTCCCGCTGACGGCATCGTTGCCGCAAGTCAGAAAGCCTCGTCATGCAATTGTCCGAACGCTTCGTCATCCGCCCCATGCAGCCGCATGAACTCGATCTCGCCATTGAGTGGGCTGCGACTGAAGGCTGGAACCCCGGTCTGAACGATGCCGGGGTTTTTTACGCGGCGGATCCGCAAGGATTTTTCATCGGCCTGCTGGACGGCAAGCCGATCGCTGCTGTGTCCGGCGTACGCTATGGCGAACGATACGGCTTCATCGGTCTTTTTATCGTGTTGCCGGAATATCGTGAAAAAACCTATGGCTGGCGTATCGGCCAGGCCGCCCTCAGCCGTCTGGCCGGCCGCACCATCGGCATTGATGGCGTGGTTGCGCATCAGCCGAGTTACCGGCGCATGGGCTTTGTTTACGCCCATCGCAATGTCCGCTATCAGGGCCAGACCGGCGGCGCGCATTCTGATCCGCCCGGGCTGGTGTCTCTTGCTGACCGCAGTCTTGATGAAATTCTGGCGTACGACCGTCAGTGTTTTCCCGAAGTGCGTTCGGTTTTCCTGCAGCGCTGGATTGAACAACCGGGTGCCAATGCCTTCGGCTGGCTGCATCAGGGCCGTCTTGCCGGTTATGCCGTGGCGCGTCCTTGCCGCGAAGGTTTCAAGATCGGGCCGTTGTTTGCCGACAATCCCGCAGGTGCCGAAGCGCTTTTGTCCGGACTGTTGGGCAGGTTGCCCGCAGGCTGTTCTTTTTATCTCGATGTGCCGCAGAACAACACCGATGCGGTCGCCATCGCTGGAAGGCTTGGCATGCAGATGGTGTTTGAGACCGCGCGCATGTATCGCGGCCCGACACCCGATCTGCCGATGAGTCGTATTTTCGGCATCACCAGTTTCGAGCTGGGCTGAAACCGGAGGAGGTTTGAATGGATGTCTTCATGCAGGCTGCGATAGAAGAAGCCGAAAAAAGCGTCAGCGAGGGTGGCATTCCCATCGGTTCCGTGCTGGTCTACGAGGGGCGCATCATCGGGCGTGGGCACAATCGTAGAGTGCAGAAAGGCAGCGCCATTCTGCATGGCGAGATGGATGCGCTGGAAAACGCCGGGCGGCAGGCTGCCGCCGTGTACCGCGAGAGCACGCTATACACGACGCTTTCCCCTTGTGCCATGTGTAGCGGTGCCATTCTGCTGTATGGCATTCCGCGCGTCGTCATCGGCGAGAACCTCAGTTTCATTGGCGAAGAAGCGCTGCTGCGCGAGCGTGGCGTTACCCTGAAGGTTTTGCAGGACCGCCGCTGTATTGCACTGATGCGCGATTTCATCAGGACGCAGCCCTCGGTCTGGAACGAAGACATCGGGGTCTGAGGTACGGGGTTGCTGGCTGGCTCGCAAAATATAGTAAAAATGATAATTGTGGAGTAAGATGAATCACCTTTGAATCAAGGCGCTAATAGCGGGATTCAGGGTCGTTGCTAGGATGGAGAGTGGGCAAAATGCATTTGATCAAGAAATTTTCAGCGACAGGGAAATCCGCCACCGGCAATGAGCCGGATGTTGATCATTTACGCCCGCAGGCCTATACGCGCTGGGAAGTCGACAAAATCAAACTTTATTTTGACGAGCGCGGTTACATCACCGACAGCAATACGGCTGCCCATTTCTTTCTGGGCTGCAGTTTTCTTGAAAAAGAAGCGCTTCATATCACCAGGTTTTTGCCTCAATTGAAAGGTCTGAGGCTGATTGATGAAGACGGGCACGTCAACGATTGCCTGCATGACCTTGCCGAATCGGAAGAATATCTGAAGTTTTACAGCTTCGGCGGTATGGTGCATTTCGGCAGAGTGCGCTTCTTTCAGGACGGCAATCACTTCGAAAAAAGAATCCGCATGATCATTATTCCCCGTATCTGATACGGGTTGGCACTTGACCTTGCTGATTGTGAAACATCAGGACTAGTGCAGGGTCGGTTCGTAGAACACGAACATCATCGACATCAGTGAGGCCATCAGTGCCCGCTTGATCCGCTTGACGCCGGTTGCCAGCTCTTTTTTGTTGAGGTTGGCAAAACCGAGGCGTATCGCCGCAACTTCCTTGCCCTGCTCGGCGTAATGGCTGCCGGGAGAAAAACGCACATGTTCTTTTTCAGCCAGAGTGCTGAATTTATCCATATCGATGGTAGGCGGCAGGCGCAGCCAGAAGGCAAGCCCGCCCTTGGGCAGATCGAAATCAACCTGCTGGCCCAATTCATCGCGCAGCAAGTGCTGCATGAATTCACGTCTTTCAGCAAAAACGCGACTGATTCTGCGCCGGTGCCGTTGCATTTCGCCGGATTCCATCAGTTCGGACACGGCATATTCCAGCGAAATCTTGTTCTGGCAATCGATCAGGATTTTTTCTGCCACGCAGCGCTCGATGAATGAATTTTCACCGATCAGATATGCGACTTGCAGCGCAGGCCCGAGCACATTCGATAGCGAGCCGAGATAGATGGTGCGGTTGGCGCCATCCATGCTGGCGATCGGGAAGGGCAGTGTTTCATCAAAATAGAATTCGTGCTCGCGGTCATCCTCGATGATGTAAAAGTCGTGCAGCTCGGCCAGCCTTAGCAATTCCTTTCTACGTTCCTGCGTCATCAATACGGTGGTTGGAAACTGATGTTGCGGTGATACCACGACCGCGCGGATTTTACGCTCCGCAGCCAGAGTGGCGATCTGGTTCACATCTGCGCCGTGGCGGTCGACATCTATATAGTGAATCTGCGCGCCGCAGGATTCGAATGCCTGTCTTGCCAGTGGGTTCGACAACCGTTCGAAAACGATGCAGTCGTCAGTTCTGGTCAGTAGCCTGGCAATGATGAATATCGCCATCTGGCAACTGGAAAGTACGCAAACCCTGTCGGCATCCACCCTGAAATTCTTTTCCATGTTGACCATGGCAGCAATTGCGCTGCGCAAGGCCTTTGATCCTTGCGGGTGAGCGGCCTGATGACTGTAGCGGGTGGCATGCACCAGGGCTTTGCGGAAAGCGCGTGAGAAGGTTTCAAGTGGCACCAGCCGGTTATCAGAAGCGCCATCGGTAAAGTCTATCCATGCCGATTGTTTGAAGTGGTCGATATCGTAATCTGCCGGCTGAAGTTCTACCGGTTTTTCTTCGCTCTCGATGTTGTGCAAAGATGCGTTTACATCCGTCAGCCCCGGCAGGTTACCGGCGACAAAAGTGCCCCGTCTTCTTTCTGTTGCGAGCCAGCCCTGCGAGATCAATTCCTCATAAGCCAATACCGTGGTTTTGCGGTTGACGTTCAAGGTCTTCGCCAACTCGCGTGTGCCCGGCATGGCTGCCGATGGTGGCAGCCGGCCGGTCTGGATTTCATCAACGATTTGCTCTGCAATCTGCAAGTAAATGGCCTGATTCGAATTTTTGTTCAGCGCCAGCTTGAAATTCCATGGACGTAACATAATGATTCTGACCCAATCCTGAAAAAATTTAAGAGCAGATGTTGCCAGCCGGGAGCATGCTGGCAGGTTATTAATTTCTGTATGACTATATTGGTAAAGGTGACAACAAGAGCGGTGCTAGAGTTTCTGGACCCAAGCCATTTTAAAAAACTGGACTATCTGGCCCATCGAAGTTTTTCCATCTGGAGGGTTTGTGCTCTGTTACATTTGGTTACAGTTTAGTCCTGATGTAAACAAGTCCTTGTTTCATCAGTGGCAGGCCGCCGGCATTTGCAGGCATTCTGCCATGGCAATCAAACCAAATTAATTGGAGATCAATAAAATGGAGATGAGCAAAATCAAATTGGCGCTCGGTCTGGTGTTCGGTGCCTCCCTGGCTATGCCTATGGTCGCTTCCGCTGCAGCTGACCAGGAAGCCGCAATGAAGGACAAGAACAACTGGGCACACCCACGTGGTCAGCACAACAATCAGGCATACAGCCAGCTGAACCAGATCAACAAGGGTAACGTCAAGAATATGAAGGCTGCCTGGCAATTCGCGACCGGTGTGAACCGCGGTCACGAAGGTTCTCCGGTCGTCATCGGTAACATGATGTACGTGCACACCGCGTTCCCCAACAACGTGTATGCACTTGACCTGAACGACAACCAGAAGATCGTTTGGTCCTACTTCCCGAAACAGGATCCATCCGTTCAAGCAGTTCTTTGCTGCGACAACGTGAACCGCGGTCTGGGCTTCGGTGATGGCAAGATCTTCCTTGGTCAGAATGACGGCATGCTGGTCGCTCTGGATGCGAAGACCGGTGCCAAGGTCTGGGAAGTGCAGAACACCGACCCTAAAGTAGGCGCGACCAACACCAGCGCACCTCATGTCATCAAGGACAAAGTGCTGCATGGCTGCTCAGGCGCTGAATTCGGCGTTCGCTGCTTCATGGCTGCCTACAACATCAAGGACGGTTCGCTCGCATGGAAGGCCTACTCCACTGGTCCTGACAGCGAAGTGCTGATCGGCGATGGCTTCAACTCTGAAGTGCCTCACTACTCCGCTCTGTCTGTCTATCAAGACGTCAACGGCGGCAACAAGGAAGGCGGCTCCTTCAAGGCCCTGACACTGGATCAAATGAAGTTCCCCGAGAAGGATCTGGGCGTGAAGACGTGGCTGAAGCCACAGGCTGTCAAGGATGGCTGGCAACACGGTGGCGGTTCGGTCTGGGGTTGGTACCCGTATGATCCCAAGACCAACCTGGTGTTCTACGGCACTGGTAACCCATCGGTCTGGAACCCGGACGTTCGTCCAGGCGACAACAAGTGGTCCATGACCATCTTCGCACGTGATGTCGACACCGGCATGGCGAAGTGGGGCTATCAAATGACACCGCACGACGAGTGGGATTATGACGGCATCAACGAAGTCATCCTGTTCGACAAGGGCGGCAAGACCTACGCCTGGCACCATGATCGCAACGGTTTCCACTACACCTTCGAAGCCAATACCGGCAAGCTGGTTCAAGCAACCAAGGTGCATCCGTTCGTCAACTGGGCGACCCATGTTGATCTGAAGACTGGTGTTCCGCACAAGGATCCGAAGTACGCAACCCACCAGGACTACAACACCAAGGGTATCTGCCCTGCCGCGCTGGGTACCAAGGACCAGCAGCCAGCTTCCTACAGCCCACGTACCGGCCTGATGTACAGCCCGCTCAACCACGTTTGTATGACCTACGAGCCAGTTGAGTCCAAGTACATTGCTGGTCAACCATGGGTTGGTGCTACGCTGACCATGTTCCCAGGTCCTGACGGCGTGATGGGTGGCTTCGGTGCCTATGACCCGATGTCCGGCAAGAACGTCTGGTACAACAAGGAGAAATTCTCTGCTTGGGGTGGTGCTCTGACCACTGCTTCCGACCTCGTGTTCTACGG
>MCAW01000019.1 GCA_001704575.1 Methylophilales bacterium LSUCC0135 | reverse complement strand
ACGTGTGCGTAGTGACGGGTGGCTGTTTCGTATTCCACGTGGGCGGTGTTGATGGTGATGCCGCGAGCCTTTTCTTCTGGCGCTGCGTCAATGTCCGCATAGCCCTTGGCTTCGCCACCGAATTTCTTCGACAGAATGGTGGTGATCGCCGCAGTCAATGTGGTCTTGCCGTGGTCAACGTGACCAATCGTGCCTACGTTTACGTGCGGTTTCGTCCGCTCGAATTTACCTTTTGCCATAATCGTTTCCCTCTTTAATCTAATATCAATCTAATCAACGTTTATTTCTTGTTCATGATGGCTTCAGCCACGTTTTTCGGTGCTTCGGAGTAATGCTTGAACTCCATGCTGTAGGTTGCACGACCCTGCGACAGCGAACGCACCGTGGTCGAATAACCGAACATTTCGGACAACGGCACTTCTGCACGAATCGCCTTGCCGCCACCGGCGAGGTCTTCCATACCCTGAATCACACCACGGCGAGACGAAAGGTCACCCATCACATCACCCATGTACTCTTCAGGCGTTTCAACTTCAACTGCCATAATAGGCTCAAGCAAGGCTGGGTCAGCTTTACGCATACCATCCTTGAACGCCATGGAAGCCGCCATCTTGAAGGCGTTTTCGTTGGAGTCAACATCATGGTATGAGCCATCAAACAGGGTGACCTTGACGTCAACCACAGGGAAGCCAGCCAAAATGCCCGCAGGGATCGTTTCGCGCAGACCCTTGTCAACCGCTGGAATGAATTCACGCGGAACAGTACCGCCCTTGATCATGTCAACAAATTCGTAACCCTTGCCGGCTTCGTTCGGCTCCATTGTGATCCACACGTGGCCATACTGACCCTTACCACCGGACTGCTTGACAAACTTGCCTTCAACTTCAACCTTCTTCTTGATGGCTTCACGGTATGCCACCTGAGGCGCACCAACATTCGCTTCGACGTTGAATTCACGCTTCATGCGGTCCACCAGAATTTCCAGATGCAATTCGCCCATACCGGAAATGATGGTCTGACCGGATTCCTCGTCTGTACGAACACGGAACGAAGGGTCTTCCTGTGCCAGACGACCTAGCGCGATACCCATTTTTTCCTGGTCGGCCTTGGTTTTCGGTTCTACGGCCACGTGAATCACTGGCTCCGGGAATACCATGCGCTCGAGAATGATCGCCTTGTCAGGATCACACAGCGTTTCACCGGTGGTTACGTCTTTCAGGCCGATACAGGCGGCGATGTCACCTGCGAGAATCTCGTCAACTTCCTGACGCTCGTTCGCATGCATTTGAACGATACGGCCGATACGTTCCTTACGGCCCTTGACGGAGTTGTAAATGGTGTCGCCCTTCTTCAGAACACCGGAATAGACACGAACGAAAGTCAGCTGACCCACGAACGGGTCGGTCATTAACTTGAATGCAAGCGCAGAGAATTTTTCTGCATCGTCTGCCTTGCGGCTGGTTGGCTCGCCAGATTCTGTTTCACCCTTTACATCAGGAATATCCACCGGGGAGGGAAGCAACTGAATGACGGCATCCAGCATGCGCTGAACACCCTTGTTCTTGAACGCGGAACCACACAGCATCGGCTGGATTTCAGTTGCAATGGTACGGATACGCAAACCTTGAATAATCTCGTCTTCGCTCAGCTCGCCGGTTTCGAGATACTTGTTCATCAGTTCTTCGGATGCCTCAGCCGCAGCTTCAACCATCTGCTCGCGCCACTTGTTGGCGGTGTCGACCAGATCGGCAGGAATATCGCCATAGCTGAACTTCATGCCCTGTGAAGCCTCGTCCCAGATGATGGCTTTCATCTTCACCAGATCAACAACGCCCTGGAAAGAGTCTTCAGCACCGATCGGAATCACGATAGGTACCGGATTCGCCTTCAGACGCACCTTCATCTGTTCGACGACCTTGAAGAAATTGGCGCCGGTACGGTCCATCTTGTTGACAAATGCAAGACGAGGCACCTTGTATTTGTTGGCCTGACGCCACACCGTTTCAGATTGTGGCTGCACGCCACCGACAGCGCAGTAGACCATGCAGGCACCATCCAGCACACGCATGGAACGCTCAACTTCGATAGTGAAGTCTACGTGACCCGGAGTATCAATGATGTTGAAGCGATGCTCGGGAAAGGACATGTCCATGCCCTTCCAGAAGCAGGTGGTTGCCGCCGAAGTAATGGTAATGCCACGCTCCTGCTCCTGCTCCATCCAGTCCATGGTAGCAGCACCGTCATGCACTTCACCGAGCTTGTGATTGACACCGGTGTAGAACAGGATGCGCTCTGTTGTCGTAGTTTTACCAGCGTCAATGTGAGCACTGATACCAATATTACGATAGCGTTGAATGGGGGTTTTACGAGCCACGGAGATTACCTAACTTTATCTTGATAACGGTTTGGACGGATTTCTTAGAATCTGAAATGCGAGAAGGCCTTGTTGGCTTCTGCCATACGATGAACTTCTTCACGCTTCTTCATGGCCGCGCCGCGACCTTCGGATGCCTCGATCAGCTCAGCAGCCAGACGCAATCCCATGGATTTCTCGCCACGCTTGCGCGCTGCGTCACGCAACCAGCGCATTGCCAGAGCGCTACGACGGCTAGGACGCACTTCCACCGGAACCTGGTAATTAGCGCCACCGACACGACGGCTCTTCACTTCAACAACAGGGCGCAGATTGCTGATCGCAGTGGTAAACACTTCCAGCGCTTCCTTGCCACTCTTTTGCGCAACCTGGTCAAACGCACCGTACAGAATGCGCTCAGCCACCGACTTCTTGCCACCAGTCATCAACACATTGACGAACTTGGAAACCTCCTGGCTACCGAACTTCGGATCCGGAAGAATATTACGTTTGGGAACTTCTCTACGTCTAGGCATGATTTTCTCGATTCCTTGTTTTCTGCAACTTCAAGCCCGCTGAGCTTAAGCCGCCTTGGGGCGCTTGGCGCCGTATTTAGAACGCGACTGCTTACGGTCTTTGACGCCGGCAGTATCCAGACTACCGCGCACCATGTGATAACGCACACCCGGCAAGTCCTTCACACGGCCACCGCGCAACAGAACAACCGAGTGCTCCTGCAGATTGTGGCCTTCACCGCCGATATAGCTGATGACTTCGTAGCCGTTTGTGAGACGCACCTTGGCAACCTTACGCAAAGCCGAGTTCGGCTTTTTAGGTGTGGTGGTATAAACACGAGTACATACGCCGCGCTTCTGCGGGCAGCTCTCGAGTGCAGGCACCTTGCTCTTGGTGACCACTTTTTGGCGCGGTTTGCGCACTAATTGATTGATGGTTGGCATAACTTATAAGCCTTTAATTTGTTAGCGCTAAAAATTACGGGATGGCGAAACCTTCGGCCATCCCGAAAAGCGTAGCATTCTATTTACAGTTCAATACCTTGTCAAGCAACCTCGGCATTACCCGTGGTCTCCTGCGGTACCTCTTCAACGGCTTCCTCAACTACCGGCGCCGCTACGTCCAGCCCGGCAGCCTGATTCTTGCGGGTTTCGTGGTAAGCGAGACCCGTACCTGCCGGAATCAAGCGACCGACAATTACGTTTTCTTTCAGGCCGCGCAATTCATCACGCTTGCCAAGGATTGCCGCTTCGGTCAGCACTCGGGTAGTTTCCTGGAAGGAAGCGGCCGAGATGAACGAGTCGGTGGACAGCGAAGCCTTGGTGATACCGAGCAACACGTACTCATAACTTGCAGGACGCTTGTCTTCTGCCAGAACCTTTTCATTTTCTGCCAGCACGTCGGCACGCTCGACCTGCTCGCCCATGATGAAACTGGTATCGCCGGCATCGGTGATACGGACCCGACGCAACATCTGGCGCACGATCACTTCAATGTGTTTGTCATTGATCTTGACGCCCTGCAGACGGTAAACGTCCTGCACTTCGTCAATAATGTAACGTGCCAGGGCTTCGCGACCCTGCAGACGGAGGATATCCTGCGGATCAGCCGGGCCGTCAACAATGCTTTCACCCTTGGTCACCACCTGACCATCGTGCACGGTGACGTGCTTGTCCTTGGGGATCAGGAACTCGCTGGAGACACCATCCAGATCGGTAATCACCAGACGCTGCTTGCCCTTGGTGTCCTTACCGAAGGAAACTGTACCGGTCACTTCCGCCAGCATGCCGGCATCCTTTGGCGAGCGCGCTTCGAACAACTCGGCAACGCGTGGCAAACCTCCGGTAATATCGCGCGTCTTCGAAGACTCCTGCGGGATACGTGCCAGTACTTCACCAACGCCGACTTCCTGACCATCCTTCACCGTAATGATGCAACCCAGCTGGAAAGTGATGTTGACCGGCGTATCGGTTCCGGAAATCTTGACCTCAACACCATTGGCATCGAGCAGTTTGACCTGCGGACGCAGACCCTTGCTTTGGCCCGCACGCTGCTTCGGATCAATGACCACGAGAGAGGACAAACCAGTCACGTCATCGATCTGCTTGGCAACGGTCACACCTTCTTCGACGTTTTCGAACTTCACGCGCCCAGCGTATTCGGTAATGATCGGGCGGGTATGCGGATCCCAGGTCGCCAGTGCCTGACCAGCCTTGACCGGCTTGCCATCCTGAATCTGCAGCGTCGCACCGTACGGCACCTTGTGGTATTCGCGCTCGCGGCCGTTTTCATCCTGCACCGCCAGTTCGCCGTTGCGCGAGATGACCACCTGCTCGCCACGGGCGTTGGTGACATAGCGCATGGTAGAACTGAAGCGCGCGATACCGTTGGACTTGCTTTCCACCTGGCTGACAGACGCAGTACGCGATACCGCACCGCCGATGTGGAAGGTACGCATGGTCAGCTGGGTACCCGGCTCGCCGATGGATTGCGCAGCAATGACGCCGACAGCCTCGCCCATGCTGATCAGGCGACCACGACCGAGGTCACGGCCATAACACTTGGCACAAATGCCGTAGCGGGTATCGCAGGTCAGCGCCGTACGCACTTTCACTTCATCAATGCCGAGCGCATCGATGTGCTCGACTTCGTCTTCCGCCAGCAGCGTGCCGGCCGGGTAAACGACTTCCTGAGTCTCAGGATGCAGCACGTCGATTGCAGCGACGCGGCCGAGAATACGGTCATGCAAGGGCTCGATCACTTCACCGCCCTTGATCAGCGCCTTGGTCACCAGCCCTTCGGAGGTACCGCAATCCTGTTCGGTGACGACCAGATCCTGAGTCACATCGACCAGACGTCGTGTCAGGTAGCCGGAGTTCGCCGTTTTCAGCGCCGTATCTGCCAGACCCTTACGTGCACCGTGGGTTGAAATGAAGTACTGCAACACGTTCAGACCATCACGGAAATTGGCCTTGATCGGCGTTTCAATAATCGAACCGTCCGGTTTCGCCATCAGGCCGCGCATACCGGCCAGCTGACGCACCTGGGCTGCAGAACCACGGGCCCCGGAGTCGGCCATCATATAAATGGCATTGAAGGACTCCTGGCGCATGGGCTTGCCATCCTTGTCGAGGACCGGTTTGCCTGCGGCGTCAAGCACATTCTCTTCACGCAACTGCTTCATCATGGCATCGGCAACCTTGTCACCGGCGCGGCCCCAGATATCGACCACCTTGTTATAGCGTTCGCCCTGAGTGACGAGACCGGACACATACTGGTCTTCGATCTCTTTCACTTCAGCATCGGCAGAAGCGATCAGCTGCTCCTTCTCGGGCGGTACCAGCATGTCGTTGATGCTGATGGAAATACCTGCGCGCGTGGCATAGGTATAACCGGTATACATCAATTTGTCGGCAAAAATCACGGTCTCGCGAATACCCACCTTACGGAAGGAAGCGTTGATCAGTCGTGAAATTTCTTTCTTCTTCAGCGCCTTGTCGATATAGCTGAATGGCAGACCTGCCGGCAGCACTTCGGACAGCAGTGCGCGGCCAACGGTTGTTTCGTAGCGCGTAATCTTCTCGCGCTTGTCACCGTTGAGGTCGACTTCATATTCCCTGATACGCACGGTAATACGTGCATGCAGATCGATCAGACCGGCATCGTATACGCGCTGCACTTCGGCCACGTTGGAGAAGCGCATGCCTTCTCCGCGTGCGGCGACTTTCTCGCGAGTCATGTAATAAAGACCCAGAACGATATCCTGCGAAGGCACGATAATCGGCTCGCCATTGGCTGGAGACAGCACATTATTTGATGCCAGCATCAAGGTACGCGCTTCCATTTGCGCTTCGAGCGAAAGCGGCACGTGAACAGCCATCTGGTCGCCGTCGAAGTCGGCGTTGAAAGCAGCACACACCAGCGGATGCAGCTGGATGGCCTTGCCTTCAATCAGCACCGGCTCAAACGCCTGGATGCCCAGACGGTGCAGTGTTGGCGCACGGTTCAGCAATACCGGATGCTCGCGGATGACGTCTTCAAGGATATCCCACACTTCCGGGCCTTCCTCTTCAACCTTCTTCTTTGCAGCCTTGATCGTGGTGGCGAGGCCCAACACTTCCAGCTTGTGGAAAATGAACGGCTTGAACAGCTCAAGCGCCATCTTTTTCGGCAGACCGCACTGGTGCAGTTTCAGTTGCGGACCCACCACAATGACGGAACGGCCGGAATAATCGACACGCTTGCCCAGCAGGTTCTGACGGAAACGGCCGCCTTTACCCTTGATCATGTCGGCCAGAGACTTCAGCGGACGCTTGTTGGCGCCGGTCATGACCTTGCCGCGACGACCGTTATCGAGCAGCGAATCGACCGCTTCCTGCAACATGCGCTTCTCGTTACGCACAATGATTTCAGGCGCCTTCAGCTCAAGAAGACGCTTCAACCGGTTGTTACGGTTGATGACACGACGGTAGAGGTCATTCAAATCGGAAGTCGCGAAACGTCCACCATCCAGCGGCACCAGCGGGCGCAGCTCTGGCGGCAGCACAGGCAGCACTTCGAGGATCATCCATTCAGGTTTGATGCCGGACTTCTGGAAGGCTTCCAGCACTTTCAGACGCTTGGCAATCTTCTTGATCTTGGCCTCACTGCCGGTCTCTCCGAGTTCACGGCGCAGTTTTTCGATTTCGTTATGGATATCCATGGTGCGCAGCAATTCACGCACGGCTTCGGCACCCATCACGGCACTGAATTCGTCGCCGTATTCCTCGACCTTGGCCAGGTAGTCATCCTCGGTCAGCAACTGACCGCGGGTCAGCGGGGTCATGCCGGGGTCGATGACGATGAATGCTTCGAAATAGAGCACACGCTCGATATCGCGCAGCGCAATATCCAGTACCATGCCCAAGCGGCTCGGCAGCGACTTCAGGAACCAGATGTGCGCAACCGGGCTGGCCAGCTCAATGTGACCCATACGTTCGCGGCGGACCTTGGACAGGGTGACTTCAACCTGGCATTTCTCGCAGGTGACGCCACGATGCTTGAGGCGCTTGTATTTGCCGCACAGACACTCGTAATCCTTGGTCGGGCCGAAGATCTTGGCGCAGAACAGGCCATCACGCTCCGGCTTGAAAGTACGGTAGTTAATGGTTTCAGGCTTTTTGACCTCGCCATAGGACCATGAACGGATCTTCTCGGGGGATGCGAGCGCAATCTTGATCGCGTCGAATTCTTCTTCTTGCGTAACCTGCTTAAATAAGTCCAATAGAGCTTTCACGCGGGTTCTCCTTAATTACGGTCCAGGTCGATGTCGATGGCGAGGGAGCGGATTTCCTTCACCAGCACGTTGAAGGATTCCGGCATGCCGGCATCGATCTTGTGTTCGCCCTTGACGATATTTTCGTAAACTTTGGTACGGCCAGTCACATCGTCGGACTTGACCGTGAGCATTTCCTGCAAGGTGTAGGACGCGCCATAAGCCTCCAGCGCCCAGACTTCCATCTCACCGAAACGCTGGCCGCCGAACTGGGCCTTGCCGCCCAGAGGCTGCTGCGTGACCAGCGAGTAAGGACCGGTGGAGCGGGCATGCATCTTGTCATCGACCAGGTGGTGCAGTTTCAGAACGTGCATGTAACCAATGGTCACCGGGCGTTCGAAGTACTCACCAGTACGACCGTCGATCAGGCGCACTTGCGTCTTGCCGGCAGCAAACTGCAGTTGCTGTGTGCGCGGATCATCGTCCGGGAATGCAAGGTCAAGCATGGCCTTGATATCGGCTTCGGTAGCACCATCAAACACCGGCGTGGCAAACGGCACGCCGCGTTCCAGATTGCGCGCAAGGTCAATCACTTCATTATCTTTCAACGACTTGATATCTTCTTTCTTACCGCTGCTTTCGTTGTAGATCTGTTCGAGGAACTTGCGCACCTCTGCGGCCCTGGCTTCTGCGCGCAACATTTCACCGATGCGCATGCCGAGGCCCTTGGCTGCCCAGCCGAGGTGAGTTTCAAGAATCTGACCGACGTTCATACGGGATGGAACACCCAGCGGGTTCAGCACGATATCCATCGGGGTACCGTCCGCCATGTGCGGCATGTCTTCCACCGGCACAATCTTGGAAACCACACCCTTGTTACCGTGACGGCCGGCCATCTTGTCGCCTGGCTGGATGCGACGCTTGACAGCAAGGTAAACCTTGACCATCTTCTGCACACCCGGAGGCAGTTCGTCACCCTGGGTCAGCTTGCGCTTCTTCTCTTCGAACTTGTTGTCGAATCCAACGCGTGCCTGAGACAGACTGTCCTTCAGCTGCTCCAGCTGACGCGCCACGTCTTCGTCGCTCATGCGGATATCGAACCAGTCATAACGGCCGATATCATCCAGATATTCGGCAGTCACGGCCTCGCCCTTCTTCAGCTTCTTCGGGCCGCCGGTGGCGGTTTTGCCTTCAATCAGGCGGCGGATACGGCCAAAGGTATCTTCTTCGACGATACGCATCTGGTCCGCCAGGTCTTTCTTGTAGTGATCGAGCTGGTCGTCGATGATCTGTTGCGCACGCGCATCGCGTTCGATGCCTTCACGGGTGAACACCTGAACGTCGATAATGGTACCGGACATGCCGGAAGGCACACGCAGCGAAGTATCCTTGACGTCGGAAGCCTTCTCGCCAAAGATGGCGCGCAGCAGTTTTTCTTCCGGAGTCAGCTGGGTTTCGCCCTTGGGCGTCACCTTGCCGACCAGCACATCGCCGGCTTCAACTTCCGCACCGATGTAGATGATGCCGGATTCGTCCAGACGACCCAGCATACGCTCGGAAAGATTGGAAATATCGCGTGTGATTTCTTCTGCTCCAAGTTTGGTATCACGCGCCACTACGGAAAGTTCTTCGATGTGAATCGATGTGTAACGGTCGTCAGCCACCACGCGCTCGGAAATCAGGATCGAATCTTCGAAGTTGTAACCATTCCAGGGCATGAAAGCGACCAGCATGTTCTGACCCAGCGCCAGCTCACCCATATCGGTAGATGCACCGTCGGCAATCACGTCGCCACGCGCCAGCATATCGCCAACCTTGACCAGCGGACGCTGGTTGATGTTGGTGTTCTGGTTGGAACGGGTGTATTTAATCAGATTGTAAATATCGACACCGACCTCACCGGCTGCGGCTTCGTCATCGTTGACACGAACCACGATACGGCCGGAATCGACATAGTCGACCACGCCGCCGCGACGCGCCTGAACCGTAGTGCCGGAGTCGACGGCAACCGTACGCTCGATACCGGTACCTACCACCGGCTTCTCGGCACGCAGACAAGGCACCGCCTGACGTTGCATGTTGGAACCCATCAATGCACGGTTGGCGTCATCGTGTTCCAGGAACGGGATCAGCGAAGCCGCGACCGAAACGATCTGGGACGGAGCCACGTCCATGTAATGAACGCGGTCTGGCATCGCCATGGTGAATTCATTGTGGTAACGCGCAGAGATCAGTTCGTCGGTAAATTTGCCATTCTTGCCCAGATCGCTGTTCGCCTGGGCAATCATGTACTGGCTTTCCTCGATGGCGGAAAGGAAGTCGATCTTGTCGGTGACCTTGTCGCCCTCAACCTTGCGATAAGGCGTTTCCAGGAAGCCGTACTTGTTGGTGCGCGAGTACAGTGCCAGCGAGTTGATCAGACCGATGTTCGGACCTTCCGGTGTTTCGATCGGACAAACGCGGCCATAGTGGGTCGGGTGCACGTCACGAACTTCAAAGCCTGCACGCTCGCGCGTCAGACCGCCCGGGCCAAGTGCCGACACGCGGCGCTTGTGGGTAATTTCGGACAATGGATTGGTCTGATCCATGAACTGCGACAGTTGCGAAGAACCGAAGAACTCGCGGATTGCGCTGGATACCGGTTTTGCATTGATGAGGTCGTGCGGCATCAGGTTGTCCGATTCGGCTTGGCTCAAACGCTCTTTGACCGCGCGTTCGACACGCACCAAGCCGGCGCGGAACTGGTTCTCTGCCAACTCACCAACCGAACGGATACGACGGTTGCCGAGGTGATCGATATCGTCGATTTCGCCACGGCCATTACGCAGCTCAAGCAATACGCCGATGACTGCGAGAATGTCGTCGTTGGACAATGTGCCAGTACCCTCGGCGCCCTGCGGACCGACACGATCGTAGAAGCGGCGCATCCATGGAGAGATACGCTCTTCCATTTTTTCCGGATAGGCACGGCGATTGAATTTCATGCGGCCGACGGTAGACAGGTCGTAACGCTCTTCGCTGAAGAACAGGCCGTGGAAAAGCGCTTGCACCGCATCTTCGGTAGGCGGCTCGCCGGGACGCATCATGCGGTAGATCGCAACGCGCGCACTGTATTCATCAGGAATTTCATCAATACGCAAGGTCTGCGAGATGTAATCGCCGTGATCCAGATCGTTCGAGTACAGCGTACTGATTTTTGCAACATTCGCCTCGCGCAGCTTTTCAATCACTGTTTCAGTGATTTCATCATTCGCGCTGGCCACGACTTCGCCGGTTTCCTTGTCCACAATGTTGTTGGCGAGGGTACGGCCCAGCAGAAATTCATCGGGCACAGTAATCTTGCTGATACCGGCCTTTTCCATATCGCGGATATGCTTGACTGTAATGCGCTTGTCCTTGGCAACAATCACATTGCCATCTTTGTCGAGGATGTCAAACTTCGCCACTTCTCCGCGCAAACGCTCAGGCACCAGCTCAAACTGAACTGCCTTCTTGCTGATATGGAAGTTATCGTAATCGAAGAACATCTCAAGAATCTGTTCCGGGTTGTAACCGAGCGCCTTGAGCAATATGGTGACCGGCATCTTGCGACGGCGGTCGACACGAAAATACAGATAGTCTTTCGGGTCGAATTCGAAATCCAGCCAGGAACCGCGGTAAGGAATAATGCGGGCTGAGAATAACAACTTGCCGGAACTGTGAGTTTTGCCGCGATCATGCTCGAAGAACACGCCGGGGCTGCGATGCAGCTGTGAAACAATGACACGCTCGGTGCCGTTGATGACAAAGGAACCGTTTTCCGTCATCAGCGGCAGCTCGCCCATGTAGACTTCCTGCTCCTTGACTTCCTTCACGGTCGGCTTGGAAGCTTCCTTGTCCATGATGGTCAGACGCACCTTCACGCGCAATGGCGCAGCGTAGGTCAAACCGCGCTGCTGACATTCCTTGACGTCGAACGGCTCCTGGCCGAGGGTATAACTGACGTAATCAAGGCGCGCATTGCCGGAATGGCTGACGATCGGGAATACTGAACTGAACGTCGCTTGCAGGCCGGCGTTTTCACGCTTCTCCGGCGCTACTTCAGCTTGCAGAAATGCAGCATACGATTCGAGCTGCATGGCCAGGAGGTAAGGTACTTCCTGAACGCTTTCGCGTTTTGCAAAACTTTTACGAATACGTTTTTTTTCGGTGAAGGAATAGCTCACAGCATCTCCTAAGGGGGTAGAGGGCAGAAAATAAAACACTTGTACAATGTGTTATTTTTTACCTTCAACGACTACAAACCACCAATAATCCAACAGTTTTACGCCATCTGTAAAAATGGTGAAGGCTGACGGTCTCCCGTCAGCCCAAATTACACAACCAGCAATGCTTACTTGATTTCAGCAGTTGCGCCGGCTTCGATCAGCTTCTTCAGAGCAGCGTCTGCGTCAGCCTTGGAAACGCCTTCCTTGATTGGCTTAGGTGCGCCGTCAACCAGATCCTTGGCTTCCTTCAGACCGAGGGAAGTCAGTTCGCGAACTGCCTTGATGACGTTAACCTTGTTGTCGCCAGCGCCAGTCAGAATCACGCTGAATTCGGATTGCTCAGCAGCAGCCGGAGCAGCACCGCCAGCAGCAGCTGGAGCAGCAACTGCAACTGCGGTAGCAGCAGCGGATACGCCGAATTTTTCTTCCATTTCCTTGATCAGTTCGGAAAGGTCCAGAACCGACATCGATGCGATTGCATCAAGAATTTCTGCTTTGGATACAGCCATGTTTAATACTCCTGATAATAATATGTTGAATGTGAACCGGTAGCGTTAAGCTGCCTTTTGATCGCGCACTGCAGCAAGACCGCGCACAAAGCTTGTAGGCACTTCATTGAGCGTGCGAACAAACTTGGCAATCGGGGCCTGCATGGTGCCGAGCAACTTGGCCAGCAACTCTTCACGGCTGGGCATGGTCGCGAGCGCTTGAACACCCTTCGCATCCATGACCTGATTCGGCATTGCGCCAGCCTTGATCACGAACTTGTCGTTGGTCTTGGCAAAATCATTCAATACTTTTGCCGCGGCAACCGGGTCGGTAGAAATACCGAACATCAGCGGGCCGACCATTTCGTTTGCCAGACCAGAAAACGGTGTGCCGTCAACGGCACGGCGGACCAGGGTGTTTTTCAACACGCGCAGGTATACGCCCGACTTTCTGGCTTGCGCACGAAGCTGCGTCAGATCGCCAACTTCCAGGCCACGATACTCAGCGAGAATGATTGCCTGAGCCTCTGCGACTTGCGCGCTGACTTCAGCAACTACTGCCTTTTTCTCTTCAAGATTAAGACTCAAGGTCTTCTCCTTCCGTTAATTAAGCTTCAACCGAACATCCGGTATAAAGCCATCCCACGGCGACCTTTTATCAGGAATACTGAATCCTGTTTCGGGAACGCCATCTGCGTAGGTTTCAGCATCTGGCAGAACAGAGGTTGGAGGACTAGCGTCCGCCTTCACCCATCCTGTAGCCGCATCAATTAAATCCCTGGGGATTCCTACGGTCTTTGATGATCTCGACATGACCGGCCGCAAGGTCAGTCATGCGAGGCCCAAAGCACTTCGGCAGGCCAGCAATGCAGGCCCGCAACAACTAGTTGGCAATATTTGCCTGATCCACTCGTACACCGGCACCCATGGTGCTGGAGACGGAAACCTTTTTAAGATACACGCCCTTGCTGGAAGCCGGCTTGGCCTTGGTCAAAGCATCGAGCAACGCAGCAAGATTGTCCTTCAGCGCATCCACACTGAAAGATGCACGGCCAATGGTGCAGTGAACGATACCGCCCTTGTCGGTACGATATTGAACCTGACCTGCCTTGGCGTTTTTGACTGCCTCGGCTACATTTGGTGTCACGGTACCTACCTTTGGGTTTGGCATCAGGCCACGCGGACCCAGAACCTGACCAAGGGTCCCGACAATACGCATCGCATCCGGTGTGGCAATCGCGACATCAAAATCGAGCATGCCGCCCTTGACCTGCTCTGCCAGATCTTCAAAACCGACGATATCGGCGCCGGCAGCCTTTGCAGCCTCAGCCTGCGCACCCTGCGCAAATACTGCGACACGTTTGGTCTTGCCGGTTCCGTGTGGCAGTACCAATGCACCGCGGACCAGTTGGTCAGACTTACGCGCATCAATGCCGAGATTGATGACGGCATCAACGGACTCGTCGAATTTTGCAGTCGCTGTTTCCTTGACCAATGCCAAGGCATCTGCAACCGGATACAGCTTGCTACGATCTACCTTGCCTTGCAGTGCAGCAAGACGCTTGGATACTTTAGCCATGTTATACACCCTCCACTTCGATACCCATGCTACGCGCGCTACCAGCAATCGTACGGACAGCTGCGTCCATATCGGCGGCGGTCAGGTCAGGCATCTTGGTTGTTGCAATTTCCTCGGCTTGCGCGCGAGTGATCTTGCCTACTTTATCTGTGTGTGGGCGTGGAGAACCCTTTTCGATCTTTGCTGCCTTTTTGATCAGAATGGTTGCAGGCGGAGTCTTCATCACGAAGGTGAAGCTCTTGTCCGCGAATGCCGTAATCACGACTGGAATCGGCAGACCAGGCTCGACATTCTGCGTAGCCGCGTTGAACGCCTTGCAGAACTCCATGATATTCAAACCACGCTGACCGAGGGCCGGACCTACCGGTGGGCTGGGGTTGGCTTTACCTGCAGGAATCTGCAGCTTGATATAGCCGATAACTTTCTTTGCCATTTTTTACTCCAAGTGGGTTCAAACGCTTGCAACACAAGCTCCCCATTTCAGTTAAATACAGCTACCGGAGCATCTCCGGCGCTGCGCTTGGGGCTGACCTTCAATCGAATGTCAGCCTGTTTCGTCAGACCTCTTTTTCGATCTGACTGAAATCCAGCTCGACTGGCGTGGCGCGTCCAAAAATGGTCACCGTGACACGCAGCTTGCTCTTCTCGTAATTGATGTCCTCAACAGTTCCGGAGAAATCCTTGAAAGGACCGTCAATCACGCGCACAGACTCACCTTTTTCAAAGGTGAGTTTCTGTGTCGGGTTGTTCTTGCTGTCATCCATGCGCTGCAGGATGATTTCCACTTCCTTATCCCTGATCGGAGTCGGTTTCTGCGCAGTACCACCGATAAATCCGGTGACCCGCGGCGTACTCTTGACCAGATGCCAGGTGTCGTCTGTCATTTCCATCTGAACCATGACATACCCTGGATAGAGCTTGCGCTCTGAAATGGCCTTCTGACCACCCTTCATCTCGATGACTTCTTCAACAGGCACCAGAATCTGGCCGAATTTGTCCTCCATGCCGGAACGGGCAATCCGCTCCTCCAGACTACGAAGAACGGATTTTTCATATCCGGAAAAGGCCTGAACCGCATACCATCGCATATTCATTAAGCGCTCCGACCCAATAACTTCTCAACCATCCACAGGAACCCCAGATCTACGATCCACAGAAAGATGGCAACAACAACAACCAGCGCAAACACAATCGCCGTTGTCTGGATGGTTTCCTTGCGGGTAGGCCAGACAACCTTGCGCGTTTCGGCAGCCGCTTCGCGCACAAAAGCAAAAGCGGACTGCCCCTCAGGGGTAGTCCACAAAACGATTACGGCTGCAATCACCCCGGCAAGCACGGAAAGCACCCGAACAACAAGCGCTTGCTCACCAAGCAAATAGAAGCCGGCTATACCTGCAGCAACAAGCAGCAGCGCGAGAACCAGCTTTATTTTATTTATCATATTTACGCTTAATTAAATTTTTGGCAGGCCAGGAGGGTCTCGAACCCCCAACCCTCGGTTTTGGAGACCGATACTCTACCAATTGAGCTACTGGCCTAAACCCTTACTTACTCGATAATCTTAGCAACGACGCCTGCACCGACGGTACGGCCGCCTTCACGGATGGCGAAGCGCAAGCCTTCTTCCATCGCGATTGGGGCAATCAGTTGCACGGTGATCGATACGTTGTCACCCGGCATCACCATTTCGGTGCCTGCTGGCAGCTCAACTGCGCCGGTCACGTCTGTGGTACGGAAGTAGAACTGTGGACGGTAGCCGTTGAAGAATGGGGTATGGCGGCCGCCTTCATCCTT
>MCAW01000018.1 GCA_001704575.1 Methylophilales bacterium LSUCC0135 | reverse complement strand
AACACGAGGTCGGAAGCAGTGGTCAGAGCACCACCCCAAGCAGAGAATTTCTCCTTGTTGTACCAGACGTTCTTGCCGGACATCGGGTCATAGGCACCGAAGCCACCCATCACGCCGTCAGGACCTGGGAACATGGTCAGCGTAGCACCAACCCATGGTTGACCAGCAATGTACTTGGACTCAACTGGCTCGTAGGTCATACAAACGTGGTTGAGCGGGCTGTACATCAGGCCGGTACGTGGGGAGTAAGCAGCTGGCTGCTGGTCCTTGGTACCCAGCGCGGCAGGGCAGATACCCTTGGCGTTGTAGTCTTGGTGGGTTGCGTACTTGGCATCCTTATGTGGTACGCCGGAAGCCATGTCTACGTGAGTAGCCCAGTTGACGAACGGATGTACTTTGTTTGCTTGAACGAGAGTACCGGTATTGGCTTCGAAGGTGTAGTGGAAGCCGTTGCGGTCATGGTGCCAAGCGTAGGTCTTGCCGCCCTTGTCGAACAGGATGACTTCGTTGATGCCGTCATAATCCCACTCGTCGTGTGGTGTCATTTGATAGCCCCACTTCGCCATGCCGGTGTCGACATCACGTGCGAAGATGGTCATGGACCACTTGTTGTCGCCTGGACGAACGTCCGGGTTCCAGACCGATGGGTTACCAGTGCCGTAGAACACCAGGTTGGTCTTGTGGTCATATGGCCACCAGCCCCATGTGGAGCCACCACCGTGTTGCCAGCCGTCCTTGACAGCTTGTGGCTTCAGCCAGGTCTTGACACCGAGGTCAGCAACTGGGTACTTCAGTTGGTCCTTGGACAGAGCCTTGAAGGAACCGCCTTCCTTGTTGCCGCCGTTGACGTCTTGGTAGACGGACAGAGCGGAGTAGTGTGGGTTGGCAGCGTTGAAGCCATCGCCGATCAGCGCTTCGCTGTCAGGACCAGTGGAGTAGGCCTTCCATGCGAGCGAACCGTCCTTGATGTTGTAAGCAGCCAGGAAGCAGCGAACGCCGAATTCAGCACCCGAGCAACCAGTAATGATCTTGTCCTTGATGACGTGAGGAGCGTTGGTGTTGGTTGCACCGACCTTAGGATCAGTGTTGGAAACGTCCCAAACCTTGGCACCGGTCTTCGCATCCAGAGCGACCAGCATGCCGTCGTTCTGTTGCAGGAAGATCTTGCCGTCACCGAAGCCCAGACCACGGCTTACGTTGTCGCAGCAAAGAACTGCTTGAACGGATGGGTCTTGTTTCGGGAAGTAGGACCAAACGATCTTCTGGTTGTCGTTCAGGTCAAGTGCGTAAACGTTGTTCGGGAATGCTGTATGAACATACATCATGTTGCCGACAACGACTGGGGAACCTTCGTGACCGCGATTAACACCGGTTGCGAATGTCCATGCACCCTTCAGGTTCTTGACGTTACCCTTGTTGATCTGGTTCAACTGGCTGAAAGCCTGGTTGTTGTGCTGGCCACGTGGGTGTGCCCAGTTGTTCTTGTCCTTCATAGCTGCTTCTTGGTCAGCTGCAGCGGATGCGACCATAGGCATAGCCAGGGAAGCACCAACTACCAAACCGAGAGCCAACTTGATTTTGCTCATCTCCATTTTTGAATCTCCATAGTTGTTAATACTAAGGGTTGAATCAGTCAAACCCAAAAACACATCGCCTTCGGCTTTTGAAGCCGAATTAACGACTGTTTTATTGCCTGACTAAAACTGCATTTTCATACAGTTAAACGCATCTTAGAACTTTCCAAAACGATTTGCAATACTCTGTTTACAATTTATTTACAATTTCAGCGCAATTGTAATAAGCGCACCAGTCCGGCACGACACATCGATGTTATGATGTCTGGAATTATCCATAATAATCAACATGAAAGTATGTTCTGACGATGTTGCAAGAGACCACTTACAATTTGTATCCTGAACTGGAACCGTACCATTCCGGCTGGCTATCGGTATCGAATGGTCACCGGATTTATTATGAGCAGTGCGGCAATCCCGCCGGCAAGCCTGTGGTGTTTCTACACGGCGGACCCGGTAGCGGATGCAACCCGAATCAGCGACGATTCTTCGACCCGGCACACTACCGCATCGTCCTGCTCGATCAACGCGGATGCGGGCGCAGCACACCGCTCGGCGCGACCGAGGCCAACACTACGGAGGACCTCACCGGCGACATTGATCTCTTGCGGGTGAATTTGGGCATTCAGCGCTGGCTGGTATTCGGCGGCTCATGGGGCAGTACGTTGGCGCTATCTTATGCAATTGCCCATCCGCAATGCGTCAGCGGCCTGATATTGCGCGGCATTTTCCTCAGCCGCCAGAGCGAGCTGGACTGGTTTCTGGGCGGTTGCGAACAGTTCTACCCGGAAGCCTGGTCCAGGCTGCTGGAAGGCATTCCCGCAGAAGAACATGACAACCCGCTTGATGCCTACGCAAAACGCATCTTCTCGGATGACGCGAATATCAGCGTACCAGCCGCAACGCGCTGGAACGACTATGAGAGCAGCATCATGAGTCTGTTACCGAGCGAGGGCAGCGGCACCCCGGTCACGGCCGAAGTACAGCTCGCAAGAGCGCGTGTACAGATACACTATATAAAGCATCAATGTTTTGTCGGCCAGCGCGACATGTTGGAAGAAACAAGACAACTCGGTCACATTCCAACCATCATCGTGCAAGGAAGATACGACATGGTATGCCCACCCCTTACCGCCTGGCAGCTCCGGCAATCCATGCCGCATGCCGAATTCCGCATGATTGCCGATGCCGGCCACTCCGCCATGGAGCCCGGCACCCGCTCGGCGCTGGTTGCCGCGACCGAACAGTTCAAATTACTCGACCACTGAATGAACAGCCGATTCAAACGCGTCAGATCATTGGGCAAACACCCGGCCATTGCGCGGCCGCGCGAAGCCTATGCACGCCATCGTTACAGCACACCGCTGTTCGTGCTGCGCGAAACACTGGCGGCATTCAAGTCGCACAATGGCCTCAGCATGTCGGCATCGCTGTCGTTCTATGCCCTGTTCGCGCTGATTCCGATGGCACTGCTGATGTTCTTTGCCATGAGCCATCTGGTATTCACCTCAGATTACGCCATCGTCAAACTGGCGATTCTGACCAGCAATCTGGTCCCCAGACTCAGCAACCGCATCATGATCGAGGTTTACAACGCCTCGCAGCAGAAGGCCGTATGGGGGGCCTTCGGCCTGTTCGCACTGTTCTGGGTTGTAACGCCATTGGCAGGCGCGCTCAGGTCGGCTTTTTACACCATGGCATCGATGATTGAGACGCCTTCCTTCATTCAGAAAAAAATCAAGGATTCCGCAGCGGTGCTCGGCATTCTGCTGATTTTCTTCATCTTTACCATCAGCGGTCTGATGCTGGAAAAAATCATCGATTTCATCAAACCCACCGCCATCTATACGCAATCCATCAATGCGGCGGGATCGCTGGCTTTCACCACGCTCTGCATCGCAGGGTTTTACCGCATCTTCTTTCCGGCAAAAACAAGTTTCCGCCACATCCTGATAGGTTCCCTCGTCATCGCACTGCTATGGCTGGCAATGCGCCCTGCCTTCGCCCTGTTTCTGTCGGTCAACGAGTCCTACGGCAGCATGTTTGGGGGCATGAAAAATCTGTTCATCTCGATCGGCTGGCTTTATTACACCTTTGCCGTTTTCATGATCGGCACCGAGCTGATCAGCATATTGCACAAAAAGGACGTGCTATTGCTGCGAGGGCTGTTTACCGAACTGCCGAAAGACAGCCGGCACTACCTGCGCGAACTGATGAAGCGCTACGGCAGACGTTACAAGCGCGAAGCCCACGTGTTCCATCAGGGGGATGAAAGCCATGACCTGTTCTATGTCGTGTCGGGCGACATCAAACTGGTGAGCGGCGGGCATCTGCTAAGCACATTGAAAGCGGGCGATTACTTCGGCGAAATGGCATTCCTGACCAACACAGCCAGATTTGCCGATGCGATTGTAGTGTCAGAACGCGCAGAAATTGTCGTCATCAGCGCAGCCAACACGGAAACTTTGTTAATGAGCGACCCCAAGGTGGCCATCAGTTTTCTGAAGAAAATGGCCTGCCGTTTGCAGGACAGCCAAACCAGGGCAATCATTAGCGCATAGCCTGCTCAGCGGGCATCAAATCTGAGTTTCATCACAATTACTGAAGAAGCCAGCACCAGCGTGATGGCATTGGCCAGAATAACCGGCATGGATGTGATCAGGATGCCATAGACCAGCCAGCTGGCGACCCCAGTGGTGAACATGGCATACATGCCAAGTGATACGTCCTTGGCAGAACGGGTGCGCCAAACCATGATCACTTGCGGCACAAAAGCAAGCGTGGTCAGTGTTGCCGCAATAAAACCGATGGTGGAAGCGTAGTCGTTCATGGATGCGCTCTTGAAATGCGTCCTATTATCTTCGAGTTCATGCGCGCTGTGAACGCGCGCGCAGAAAAATCCCGGTGTATTTCAGCGGCTCAGACGCAATCGCAAAACGCCTCGATCCGCTCGACAAACTCCTTGCGTTGTTCCAGTTCTGTCGGCTCCTGATGCTTTTGACTTTCAGCCGCAAGAATTTCCTCCGCAGTTTTGATCACGCCCACAGGGAAAGCGGCGGCATTTGGTTGGGTTATGGCTGTGTGTTGCAGTTTCATTTCGTTTTCCTTTTGGGATATCTGAATATTCAGCTGAACGATGATTCAGCGCTTCTATGACTCATCTCGGTTGAAATGATTCATCTGATAAAGATTATAAAAGCCCTTGATGACAATTTCACTTCAGAAAACATCATCGGGCCACCGTGCAATTACAAATCCTCTCCTTTCAGTTTGATTTAAGTTTTGCTCGCTAGACTGCGAAACGTTAGATCAACCAACAGGAGATGCATCATGAATAGATTCAACCGCAATATTGTGATTGCCGGTCTTGCTTTCGCCCTTTCCGGCCCCGCTCTCGCCGATGGCGACGATCCCGAAAAAATGCGCCGGATCGCAGAGGCGGCAGGCCTGATTTCGCTGGAAGAAGCAACGCAAAAAGCGCTGGCGGCGAAACCTGGCACCATCATCGAAGTCGAATTTGATGACCGCAAATGGCCGCAAGGCTGGGATTACGAGTTCGAAATCATCGATGCCAACGGCAAGGAGTGGGATGTCGATATCGATGCCAAGACCGGTGAAGTGCGCAAGGTCAAGTCCGACTGGTTTTAGTGTAAACACCCCGGAATCAATCCCAACCGCGATGCGGCCTTACTGGCCGCACCACATTTCTGTCATGAATTAACGGATTTTTATGTCATCGCTCACTTCAAGGCTGACGCCCATGCGCTGGAAACTTCTCGGCTCCGTACTGATCATCTCCGCCATTCTGGCCGGCATCCATCTCTACCGCCTGGATGCACTGGTCTGGCACATCTGGAAGACGCAAGTGGCAAGACACATTCTGCCCGACACGGCACTCAACCTTAACCATTACCGTGTGGCAATCGAGGCCAAGGCCATCGGCGGCATCGAGGATGACTTGTCCGGGCTGACCTACAACGCAACTACCAACACCCTGTTCTCGGTTTCAAACGGCAAGCCGCTGATTTTCGAAATCGACCTCAACGGCAACCTGTTGCGCGAGATCAAGGTAGAAGGCGTGCGCGACATGGAAGGCATTACGCACGTTGAAGACAACCGTTATGTCGTGGTTGACGAATACGACCAGCGCATCATTCTGGTCGAAATTGATGCCAATACAAGTACCATCGATACTGCCAAAAGTTTGCAGATCAGCCTTGGCATCAGCGCAACCAAAAACAACAAGAATTTCGAAGGTCTGTCATGGGATGAAAAAAATCAGCGCCTGCTGGTGGTCAAGGAACGCAATCCGGCAAGCATCATTGAAGTCACCGGTTTTGCCGGTAATGCAACCGACAGCAACCGCTTGCGGGTTTCCCAGATCGAACCGGCAAGCTTTTCCAGAATGAAATTGCGCGACTTTTCGTCCATCACCTATCACGACGACAGCGGCAATCTCTTGCTGCTGAGCGATGAATCGAGGATGGCAGTCGAATTCGACGAGGACGGACGTGCCATCAGCGCGCTGGCCTTGTGGCGCGGTTTTCATGGATTGAAAAACAATGTGCCGCAAGCCGAGGGTATTGCACTCGGGCCGAAAAACCAGGTGTATATCGTCAGCGAACCCAACTTGTTCTTCGTATTCAACCCTGCCGATTAAACTGGCTGATTAAACTTGCTGATTAAACTTATAGCGCAGCAGACGCCCGCATGGGCTGTTGCGCCGCTTCGCAGACTTGCCTGAAGCTGTCGGCATCGAGTGAGGAGCGGCCGACCAGACCGCCATCGATGTCGGGCATGGCAAATATACTGGCGGCGTTGCCCGCATTGACGCTACCGCCATAGAGAATTCTGCTGGCAGT
Source organism: Methylophilales bacterium LSUCC0135 (assembly GCA_001704575.1). Taxonomy (GTDB): domain Bacteria; phylum Pseudomonadota; class Gammaproteobacteria; order Burkholderiales; family Methylophilaceae; genus UBA6140. The sequence continues at coordinate 31,217 of MCAW01000018.1, read as the reverse complement.
GGCAAATTCCGGGGCACGTGCTGCGATCAGATTCCTGATAAATGCATGCATCTCCTGCGCCTCCGCCGGCGATGCATGTTTGCCGGTGCCGATCGCCCAGACCGGCTCGTAGGAAAACACGGCACCGAGTCTGCCAGCGAGCGCCAGATTTTCCGAAACCAAGCTATCCAGCAAAGTCCGCATCTGCTTGCCAACCACCGATTTGGCCAGTCCGGCATCGCGCTCTGCTCCGGTTTCACCGACACAGAACACCGGCGTCACCCCCGCATGCAGCGTCTGCACGAAGCGGTTGGCCGCACTCTGATCGCTTTCGTGGCTCAAGGCACGGCGCTCGGAATGTCCGATGATGGCGAAGCGGCACTCGAAATCCGCGACCATCTCCGCAGAAATCGAGCCGGTAAAAGCGCCCTCCTCGAACTGGCTGACATTCTGCGCGCCCCAGGCAATATTGGTGCCCGATAAAAGCAGCTGTGCCTGACCAAGATAGGGAAAAGGTACGCAGATGGCGATATCCACCTGCTGCAAATCGCGCAGGCCCAGCGTCAGGCTGGTAAACAGCATCCGGTTACGCGCAAGGTTGCCGTGCATTTTCCAGTTACCGATGACCAGCGGTGTTCTCATTTTTCCTTGTCGCCAGGGGCGCGTTACAGCAGTCAACGGATGACGGCGTCGAGCTCGCCGCTGGCATAGCGGGCAGCCATTGCATCAAGCGGAATGACCTTGATTGCGGATGCGCGCCCGGCGCTGCCGAAGGCCTCGAAGCGGTCCTTGCAAACGCTTTTTGCCGCCTGCGTTGCCACCTTGAGGAATGCACGCGGATCAAATTCCTCCGGGCTTTCATGCATTTTCTTGCGCATGGCTGCGGTCATCGCCAGCCGGATGTCGGTATCGATATTGACCTTGCGCACGCCGTTGCGGATACCTTCGACAATCTCGGACACCGGCACCCCGTAGGTTTCCTTGATCCGGCCGCCGTACTCGCGGATCATTTCCAGCCATTCCTGGCCGACGCTGGAAGAGCCGTGCATGACCAGATGCGTGTTGGGAATGCGCGCATGAATCGCCTTGATGCGGTCGATGGCGAGGATGTCACCGGTCGGCGGACGGCTGAATTTATAGGCGCCGTGACTGGTGCCGATCGCAATGGCAAGTGCATCCACCTGCGTGGCTTCGACAAAAGCCGCCGCTTCGTCCGGATCGGTCAGCAGCTGCGAATGGTCGAGCACACCGCTGGCGCCGCTGCCGTCTTCCTCCCCCGCCTGGCCGGTTTCCAGCGAACCGAGGCAACCCAGCTCGCCTTCGACCGAAACGCCTACGCAATGCGCCAGTTCGACCGCGCGCCGGGTGACGGCAACGTTATAGAGATATGAAGCCGGCGTCTTGCCGTCGCTCTCCAGACTGCCGTCCATCATCACGCTGGAAAACCCGCTACGGATCGCCACCTGGCATATCTCGGGTGATGCGCCGTGATCCTGATGCATGCAGAGCGGGATATGCGGATATCGCTCGATGGCGGCTTCCACCAGCTTGCGCAGAAACGCCTCACCGGCGTAGCCGCGCGCACCGGCCGATGCCTGCAGAATCACGGGACTGTCGACCTCGTCCGCCGCCTGCAGAATGGCGTGTATCTGCTCCATGTTGTTGACATTAAATGCAGGCAGGCCGTATTGATGCTCCGCCGCGTGATCGAGCAACTGCCGCAATGAAATGAGTGCCATTGTGCTACCCCCGCATTCCGTCACATTCGACAAGCCGGCAGTCTGCCGATATTTTTCCAATCAAGGTCCGTAGCTCGCCCATATCCGCAATCATTCTGTCCGCCCCCGCCTCACCGATATCGCGCCCGCCGTTATAGCCATAGGGCACGACCCAGCACCGCACGCCTGCTGCTTTCGCGGTGGCGACGTCGATATCCGAATCGCCGACGAACAGGCTTTCCTCCGCCCGCACTGCCAGCGTTTGCAGGCAATGCCGCACCATGGCCGGATCCGGTTTTTTCACCGGCAAGGTATCGCCGCTCACCACCAGCGCAAAGAAATCGCTCATGCCGTGCGTTTTCAGCACGCGGCGGGTAAATACGGATTCCTTGTTGGTAATCACCGCCTGCAACACACCGGCCGAGCGGAAATGCTGCAGCGTTTCCATGACCTGCGGAAACGGCCTGCTGCTGGTGCCCACCGTCTGCTGATAAAAGCGCGTGAAGGTCTGCATGGTCTCTTCATAGGTCGGCCCCGGCACAATGGTCTGCCAGGCGTTGCGCATCAACTGCGCGGCGCCATGACCGACCCAGGATTTCACTGTAGCCTCCGGAACTGCCTGAGCGCCGTAATGCGCCAGCGTCAGATTGACGGCAGCGGCGATCTCACTCGCAGTATCAAGCAAGGTGCCGTCGAGGTCGTACATGATCAGCCTGATCATGCCTGCCTCAGCTGCATCAGACGTTGAATCATGGGCGTGAAAATCAACTGCATGGCCAAGCCCATCTTGCCGCCCGGGATCACCAGCGTATTGGGGCGGGTCATCATGGAATCGTGCAGCATGTTGAGCAGGTAGGGAAAATCGATGCCCTTGGGGTTGGCGAACCGGATCACCACCATGCTCTCGTCCGGGCTGGGAATATCCTTGGCGATGAAGGGGTTGGAAGTATCCACCGTCGGCACCCGCTGGAAATTGACGTGCGTGCGGGAAAACTGCGGGCAGATATGGTGAATGTAATCCGGCATGCGGCGCAGGATGATATCGACCACCGCCTCGGACGAATAACCGCGCATCTTGCGGTCGCGATGCATTTTCTGGATCCACTCCAGATTGATGATGGGCACGACGCCGACCAGCAGATCGACATGCTGTGCGACGTTGGCTTCAGGCCCGACATAACCGCCGTGCAGACCTTCGTAGAACAGCACATCGGCCTCCGGGTCGCTGTCGCGCCAGGGCGTCAGCGTGCCGCCCTTCTGTCCGTATGGCAAACCTTCTTCATCGGTGTGGATGTATTTTCGCACCTTGCAACGGCCGCCCTCACCGAAACTTCTGAAGGTATCGGCCAGCTCCGGCAACAGATTGGCATCCGGACTGAAATGGCTGAAGTAGCTGCCGGGAATCTTGTTGTATTTTTCCAGCTCGGCATCCATCTCGCGGCGTTCATAGCGATGCATGGAATCGCCCTCGATTACCTGCGCGCGGATGCCGTCGCGCCGGAAGATATGCTGGAAACTGTTCATCACCGTCGTGGTACCGGCACCGGAGGAACCGGTTATCGCAATCACTGGGTATTTTCTCGACATGGCGGTTTCCTGTCAGATTACATATAAAAAGAGCGGTCATTGAAGAACGGCATCTTGTCGCTCTCGCCGTGGCCCTGGTCATATTCGCGGTGGTAGCGCTCGACGCGCAGCACCTCGTTACTTGAACCGATCACCACCGGCATGCGCTGATGCACGTTGTCCGGCACGATATCAAGCACGCGCATGCGGCCGGTCGAAGCGATGCCGCCGGCCTGCTCCACCAGCATCGCCATCGGGCTCACTTCATACATCAGGCGCAAGCGGCCGGCACGGGTCATGTCCTTGCTGTCTTTCGGGTACAGGTAAATGCCGCCGCGCATCAGGATGCGATGAATATCGGCCACCATGCTGGCTACCCAGCGCGTATTGAAATCCTTGCCACGCAAGTCGCTCGCACCGGCCTTGCACTCGGCCACATAACGTTTGACCGGCGGCTCCCAGAAACGCTCATTGCTGGCGTTGATGGCAAACTCGGCGGTATCTTCCGGCACCTGCATGGCTGCATGCGTCAGCACGAATTCAGCGGTCTTTCTGTCCAGCGTAAAGCCGTGAGTACCCCGCCCGACAGTAAGCACCAACATCGTCGCCGGACCATAGATTGCGTAGCCTGCTGCCAGCTGTTGGCTGCCGGCTTGCAGATAATCCTCCATGCTTGCAGGGCGGTCGTGCGGCGCCGGCAGTACCGAAAAAATCGAACCAACCGACACATTGACCGGCACGTTGGAAGAACCGTCGAGCGGGTCAAAAATGACCAGAAAAGGCGACTGTTCCGGCTTGGCAGACAACAGCACCGGCGCATCCAGCTCCTCCGAAACGATGCCCTGCACCAGCCCGCAACGTCTGAAGCTGTCGATGAAAAGATCATTACTGACCACATCCAGCTTCATCTGCGTTTCGCCCTGCACGTTGCGGCTTTCGAGCTTGCCGGTGACATCGGCGAGATCACCCTCGGAGATCATCCCGGCGAGCGCTTTCACAGACTGCGCGATTTCCAGCATCAGCGCGGCCACTGCGCTGTCTGCCGCCTGCGCCGGATCGCTGAGGAATTGCGCGAGTGTGGTTCGGTTACGGTTCATGCTGCATTCTCTTTTCTCATCATTACGCTGTTTGATTGCTGTTGTTTTTTTGATTGCTGGATTTATTTACTTGCTATCGTCGTCTGATTACAGAATTGGCACACCCTTCATGACTGCGTTGCCTTGCCCTTGCCTGAGCCGTTGCCGCCGTCGAACACGCGCGAGGCGCGAATATCGGCTTCGGTGATGGTGGAAAGCGTTTCCGCCGTCGGTTTCGATGCGCCGCTCGCCGCCGCCTCGAACACCCGGTTGGCGTGGCGCAAGCGGGCGCGATCGAGTGCATTGCGAATCGAACGCGCGTTGGCGAAATGCGGTTGCTGGCGGCGCTGCGCGATATATTCGGCGATGGCCTGCAACGCGCCCGCGTCAAAGCGGTAATGCATGTTCGACATCATCTTGCCGGCGATCTCCACCAGCTCGGACTGGCTGTAATCGGGGAAATCGATATGGTGCGCGATTCTGGACGACATGCCCGGATTGGACTGAAAAAAAGTATCCATTCTGTCCTTGTAACCGGCCAGAATCACCACCAGATCTTCGCGGTTATTTTCCATCACCTGCAACAGAATTTCGATCGCCTCCTGACCGTAATCCCGCTCGTTTTCCGGCCTGTACAAATAATACGCCTCATCGATAAATAGTACGCCACCCATCGCCTTCTTCAGAATCTCGCGGGTTTTCGGCGCGGTATGGCCGATGTACTGGCCGACCAGATCGTCGCGCGTAACGCTCACCACATGACCTTTGCGCACATAACCGAGGCGGTGCAGCATGTCTGCCATGCGTAAAGCTACTGTCGTCTTGCCGGTACCCGGGTTGCCGGTGAAACACATGTGCAGGCTGGGTGCTGCCGACTCAATGCCGAGCTGCTGGCGTGCGCGGGAAACCACCAGAAACGCGGCGATCTCGCGGATGCGCTGCTTGACCGGCACCAACCCGACCAGTTCGTTATCGAGCTGTTCGAGCACTTCGCCGATGTTGGCCTCACGCAGGATTTGCTGCAGGTCGATCTCGCTCATGGCGTTTATCTGCCGGGCCGCTCGGTCGAATACGGCCGCGTCGTGTAGCGGATATTGCGCCCGTCGGCCTCCTGCCGCGTCAGGCCGAAACCGGGCTCATGGGCAGGACGATTGACGATGAAACTCATCACCGTCGATTCGACGCCGCGCGTGTTGTCGAAGGCATTGATCTTGATGTAGCTGTCCGGATTGGCCTTGCGGCAGGCTTCCAGTTCGAAGGTCACCGCAGCACCATCCCTGATCTCGAACATGGGTGGCCCCCACATGCTCCAGTAGACGTTGCGCGGATGCGGGTCATCAGTCCACTCGATGGCAACCGCCCAACCCTTGCTGATGGCGTAATCGACCTGTGCGCGGATTTCAGCCTCCGTCAGCGGCGGCAGAAATGAAAACTGTCCTTGTGTGATATGCATGCTGTTCTCCTTGGTCTGCGCTTAATTCGAAGCCGTCGGCGTGGCGACGAAATCGGGCGTATCGGTCGAATTGTAATTGAACGACACATCCTTCCAGGTTTCCAGCGCCTGCTCCAGCGGCTTGCACCATTTGGCCGCCGCGCGCAGGATATCCGGGCCTTCGTTGAGGATATCGCGCCCCTCGTTGCGGGCCTTCACCATCGCCTCGATACCGACGCGGTTGGCGGTGGCGCCGGCCTGAATGCCGCCGGGGTGTCCAATCGTACCGCCGCCGAACTGCAGCACCACATCGTCGCCGAACAGATGCAGCAACTGGTGCATCTGACCGGCATGAATGCCGCCGGATGCCACCGGCATGACCTTGCGCAGATCGGCCCAATCCTGATCGAAGAACAGGCCGCGCGAAAAATCCTGCCGCGTGACGCTGTCGCGGCAGACATTGTAATAACCCTGTACCGTCATCGGATCACCTTCCAGCTTACCCACTGCCGTGCCCGCATGCAGGTGATCGACACCGGCCAGGCGCAGCCATTTGGCAATGACGCGGAACGAAACGCCGTGGTTTTTCTGCCGCGTATAAGTGCCGTGGCCGGCACGGTGCATGTGCAGGATCATGTCGTTCTTGCGCGCCCAGTTGCTGATCGACTGAATTGCCGTCCAGCCGATGATGAGATCAACCATGATGATATTGGAACCCAGCGCCTTGGCCATTTCGGCACGTTCGTACATGTCTTCCATGGTCGCCGCAGTGATATTCAGGTAATGGCCCTTGATCTCACCAGAATTCGCCTGCGCCTTGTTCACCGCCTCCATGCAGAACAGGAAGCGGTCGCGCCAGTGCATGAAGGGCTGGCTGTTGATGTTCTCGTCATCCTTGGTGAAATCCAGCCCGCCGGTCAACCCTTCGTAGACGACGCGGCCGTAATTCTTGCCGGAAAGTCCGAGCTTGGGCTTCATCGTGGCACCTAGCAGCGGCCGCCCGTATTTATCCAGCCGCTCGCGCTCGACTATGATGCCGGTCGGCGGCCCCTTGAACGTCTTGACGTAAGCCACCGGAATGCGGATGTCTTCCAGTCGCGCCGCCTTCAGCGGCTTGAAACTGAAGACGTTGCCGATCAGCGAGGCAGTGACATTTGCGATGGAGCCTTCTTCGAACAGGATGATGTCGTAGGCGATATAGGCGAAATACTGCGCCTCCTTGTCAGTGCCGGGGCCGGTACCGGGGACCGGATCAATGCGGTAGGCCTTGGCCTGGTAATCCTCGTGCGCGGTCAGCATGTCGGTCCAGACCACCGTCCAGGTCGCGGTAGAGGATTCGCCGGCGACTGCTGCAGCCGCCTCCTCGGTATCGACGCCCTCCTGCGGGGTGATGCGGAACACGCAGATGAAATCCGTATCTTTGGGGGCGTAATCCGGCCGCCAGTAACCCATCTGCTTGTACTTCAGCACGCCGCCCTTGTAGCGCTCCTTGATATCGGTAATTCTGCCCTCTGTTTGCATGCCCATCTGTGCCTCCGTCTGATCTGCGTGAAATTTCAGCGTCATGAATGTGATGGACTCACTTTAAACCTGACATCAATTAAGGTAAATTAACTATTAATTTAGTTTCGAGTAAGCTGAGCTTATGAAAAACCTCACCATACGGCAGATCAGAATCTTCGTCGCGGCAGCGAAGCACATGAACTTCAGCAAGGCGGCCGAAGATCTGCACGTGACCGCCCCGGCCGTTTCACTGCAGATCAAGGAAATGGAAGCCGACATCGGCGTCAGCCTGTTTGCCAGAAGCGGCAGAACCATCGAGCTGACCTCGGCGGGCGAGTACTTTCTGCTTTATGCCAGACGTTTACTCAGTACCCTGAAGGAAGCCGGCGACACCATGGAAAGGATGAAAGGGCTGGACGCCCGCATCCTCAAGATCGGGCTGGTCAGTACCGCCAAGTACTTCGTGCCGCAGATCCTCGGCCAGTTCAAGCGCGAATATCCGAAAGCGCAGATTCGCATCGATGTGAGAAACCGGCAGCAACTGGTCGAACTGCTGCGCGACGGCGATATCGACATCGCCATCATGGGCCGCCCGCCGCGCGAAATCGACACCCGCGTCGAAGCGTTCGCCGATCACCCGCACGTATTTATCGCCAGCCCGGAACACCCGCTGGCACAACGCGAGAATATACCGCCCAAGGCACTCAGCCATTTCGAACTGATCTCCCGTGAACAGGGCTCAGGCACTCGCCACATCATGGAAACCTATCTGGCCGAACACGAGGTCTCGCCTGTCGTCACCATGGAAATGTCCAGCAATGAAAGCATCAAACAGGCCGTGATCGCCGACCTCGGCCTCTCGTTCGTCTCCCTGCACACCATCGGCCTTGAGCTCAAGAACCGCCAGCTGGTCATCCTCGACGTGCAGGACACGCCCATCGTGCGCACCTGGCACGTCGTTGCACTGACCAAGCGCAACCTCTCGCAAACGGCAGAAGCCTTTCGCTACTTCATGCTGGAAAAGGGCGGCGAGATTCTCGGCCAGATCTTTGCCCCGAAATGAGCCTGCATGACCGGCAGACTCGGGATCAGCGATTCCAGCAGTCGGCAGCCGCTGCGCCGGCTTCCGCCACCGTCTTCTGCCCAAGGTGATTGAGCATGAATGCGCCGCAGACATCGCCATCCATCAAGCCGCCCGGCACCGGTGCGGCTGTCAGGCTGAAGCTGCCGGCGCCCGCCGTCAGCGAAATCGTATAGCGCGCATCAGTGTCGCGCGGAGATTGCGTTACCGGTAAAACCACAGGATTACCGTCGGCGCTGCGGTCGTAACGGTTGGCTTCGGTGAAATTGCGCTCCAGAAACTGGGCATTTTCCATCAAAACCGCCTTGGCATCTGCACGCGCAGCACGTTTGACGTGATCCTGATAAGAAGGCAAAGCGATGGATGCCAGAATGGCGATAATGGTGATGACCACCATCAGCTCGATCAAGGTAAAGCCTTGTTGTTTCATGTCACCCTCACTGAATCTGCTGCCAGAATATGCGCTGTATGATACCCGGCGGGATCGGCCGTCGGTTTTTGAGCGTCATGATGCCGCCACTGGTGCCGGATAATTCTTTGAAACCAATCTCCGGCGTACTGGACTGATTCAGCCAGGTCGGCGTCTTGGTCATGCCGACCGTCGACTTGACTCCGCTGGCAACACCACCGCTGGCGAGCCGGTCACCGTCGGTAATGATGTTGTCATGATTGAAATCAAACGGGGAATCCAGCGTTGGTGCGCCGGTCAGCATATCGACTTCCATGATCCAGCTGGTACCGCCAGGCACACAAGGTTCGGCTGAAGGTATTTGCGTGACAAAAATGACCCGATCATATTTCAGTAAAGGCCGCGATACGACACGCTCGCCCCCGGGGCCCTCCGCCCCGATCGGCGGTACGACCAGATCCATGTACCAGCCACGCTGCCTGCTCCAGTCGACCGGGTTGCTGGTGGTCTCCCGGACATCAAAACCAAACTCGGCCGTCTCGCTGATAATCTGTTGCGGCTGTAACTGACTGCGATCTGCGGGCGTGCCGGCAGGACTGTCCCAGATCGCATAAAAACTCTGCACCTCGGTGTTGCCGGTATCTTCAGCCGCCAGATAGCGCCCGGTACCGAAATAGACCATGACACCACCGTTGGGCGGGTTGCCGCTGGCTGCAATCACGGAAGGCTGCGCGGTGATCGGCTGCGGTTGGCCGCTCTGGTTGAACGCCCGGAACAAAGGCTGGCCAAGATTGGCCACCTGCCAGTCTGCTGGCGAGGAAGATGACAGATCGAACTCCCACAAATTACCGAGCAGATCACCGGCATATGCGACATCCATGACACGATCGCCGTTGCGATCAAACAACACCGGTGTGGAAAGACCGTTGCCGCTACTGCTGCCGGCAGGAATTTTATGCAGCAGCGCACCGTTCTCAAGGTTGACGATGTAGAGGAAGGCCTGATCGGATGCGCTGTTGTAACCGTTACCAAACACGGCCACCCAGGCACCATTATTGAGGCGGGCGATTTGCGGCTGGCTGAATGTGTAGCCCAGATCCTCGGCATCCTCAAACTCCCAAAGCACATGCGTTGCGTCAAAATTGTCCGGGTCGGTGACATCCAGCGCATAGACGCTCTTGCCGCCGGCCCCCAGACCACCCACCAGTACACTGTGCCAACGGCCGCCCCAATAGGCGTCCCCGGTCATCGGTGCGCCATCGACATAGTAGCTGTGGCTGTAGCCGGGGTCAGTGAGACGACTGAGTTTGGGGTACAGCGCGGCAGGGATGAACGCAAAAACCTCCCTGCCGGAAGCCTCGCTGCCAAGATCGGCCCTGAACGCATGCAGCATGCCGTCATTGGCGCCCACATACACCATGGGTGTCCGCATGGACTTTGCAGCAAGGAACGCCGGATATTGCGCCGCCTCCACACTACCGGGCAGCAACCCTTCGTAACCGAAATCCTCGTCCTGCAAGAACAGCGGATCGGAATTGATGATATCGCCGAGAACACTGACCGGACGCTCACGCAAGCCGGTGCGAGACTCACCGCGCAACCAGGCCAGACGATCATCGCAGCGGTTGTCGCGAATGCCGTTGGCATCAAGATCAAGACTGGCTTTTTGTGCGGCGGCAAGACTGCCGCAACTGCTGAAGGCTACGCCGGCGCTGCCGTTCCAGGTCCATATACTGCGCGCCAACGGAGCGGGCATACGCTTTGAGGCGTCCCACTGCACATTACCGATGTCACCATCGGCCTGCACCGAGTACGCCACCAACTGCCCGTGCCAGTCGGAGCTGTCAAAGCGTGCCTGATACAACAGGGTACCGGTCTGAATGCTGGTTGAATTTGCCGCCAGCGCAGCTGCCGATGGGGTGGCACTGAGGATGGAATCGAATACGGCACGAAACGCGTTGTTCATGGCATCCGGGTCATCGGCACTGAAAAACTGGCCCCGGCTGTTGATCGCCGCATGCCATAGATCATACACATGGCTTTGCGGTGACTCACTCAGACTGGCACTTTCATCGACTGGCGGCCAGAACTTTTCGCCGCTGGCAAGCAGGGGATAATCGCCGGCAAACGTACTGCCAGCCCAGAGCGGATCAGTCATGCTGCTGCCCAACCCCAGACTGATAAAGAAATTCACCAGATGTTGCCAGCTGGCAGGGTCATTGCGCGGATTCCAGTATTGATCTTCGGCGCTACCGGAACGATCAACGATATAGGGCGCAACATTATTTTCCATCGCCGGGTCTGGACGCAGATCGGTGAACCAGTATTTGAAGGCAATATCGGCCAGACTGTTGCTGTATGACAAACCCCTTGGCAGTCGGTCGGTGCCATTGCGGTAGGGATATCTGGGGCCATAGGTTTTGCCGTCCGGCAGCGTCTGGCTGACACTATCGGTATCACCACCAAAGTCGAGGTTGGTGTCGCCATTCCAGTAACCGTCGGTAAAAACCACGTTGAAACTCTTGCGGCAGCTCAGCTCTTCGCCGCGCGTCACATAGGGTTCGTCGGCGTAGGGGCTGTCACGGCCGCTCAGCGTGAAATACTCACCGGCATTCTGCAGCGAACTTCTGAGCTGGGTACCACCGTTGACGCGAATGCGGGTCAACCAGTCATAAAAATCGGTGCGGTGAGAGATGGCCGGATTGCCGGTCTTGGGCGCATCCAGTGTGCGCATGCGATTCTCACGCGGGACCCCGTCAGTACCGGTGCAACTCAGGCCAAATGTCCGGCACTCATTGATGGTCTGCCATCCCAGGCGTACCTGATTGTTGCCAAGTGAACTCACCGCCGTCATCGCTGCCGACATGGTGGCCAGGGCGCGAGTACGATAAAACGAATACCAATTGGCAAAATTCTGCTGCTGCTCGGCCTGGGTACCCGGTGTGATATCGGCTGACGAACCGGACTCAATCAGAATGTAACAGGCGTCGGTGTCACGACTGTCGTTGCATCCTGCCGGCCGCGCCGCACCGGGTTTGTCAGTGTAAAACAAATGGTAGTAGGCAATAGCAGGCCGCCAGTTACCAGTGGCAGTCCAGCTGAAGGTGACATTGTTTTCCGTCCCGTCACGCTGGATCTCGCTGTTTGAATCGAGCGTGACTTGTACCCCGCCACTGACCCTGCTGACACTGCCGACAGTGTAGCTGCGGCTGAAATTGCCGGCGTTGGTCGCCACAATCTGACCATTGTTTGCGGCTGATGGTGCGCCATTGCCGCTTGAGGGCATGCCACAACGGGTGATGGTAATTCGGTCACCGCCGCTGCGATTATCAAATTCAGCACGACATCCGCTGTAGGTATAAGTCTGTGGCTGACTGCCGACGGAAGCCCCGGATGCCTTTGAGCAACTGCTGTATGTCTGCGCCGGATCACAGCGGCTGATGGGACGGTAACCTGTACTGCCTAAATCTATGGTGCCGCGCGAAGCATCAAAACCATTGAGCCGCGCATTGCTGAAATCCGTCCGGTAAACCACGCCATCCCTGCGTTCAGGAATGCGGTAGACCGTCTCCGGGTTGTAATAAAGCCCGTTATAGGAAGCTGCGGTAAATCTGGCCGTATTGGTGTCACCATCAATGGAATCCGGCACATAGCCGCGTTCCATGCTGCCGGAATCATCCAAGGTTATCAGCACATTAGGCGCGACATTAACACTGAGAAACAGGGGCGTCTCACTCAGGTTGATCTCCGCATGTAGCGGCGGATGCCAGCCAAACATGAACGCCGACATCAGCAGCCAAGATGCGCAATGTTTCATTCGCCCTCCCATGGCGTATAGGAAACCACGCTCTGCAAAATGACAACGGCGCTCGTATCGCCGCCAACACCACGCGCAGTGACACGGTAGTACTCTACCTCACCGCTGGACGGCATTTTGTGCACGAGATAGCGCGGCGGCTCGGCCACTTGATTCAAACTGCCGGCCGGCATCTGCCGCGAACTGCTCCAGTGCGCCATGTCGCGCCAATAGACAGCATCATTCGGCTCGTTGGCCGCATAGGTAAACAAGCCTTGGACGCTGCCGTCAAATGCGCTGCGTCGCCATGATGGCAATGTACTCTCTGCATATCTGAGGGCTGCTTCGGCCGCCTGAAAAGCCAGATCACGCTGACGCGTATTACCGGCCATACGCTCTTGCAGGCTGTTATCCGAGACGGCCGTCACGCCGAGCATGGTCAGTATGATGAGAAACACCAGCGAAACCATGAGGGTCATGCCGCGCTGACGATTGAGCACGTTCAGGGACTTGAACCCTGTGCCACGGTTCCTGTACGTTGGGCACATGGCGGAGATTTTGATCGAGGAATGTTTCATAAACGATTCCTGATCGCCACCGTTGTTGTGAACACTTTGCGCAGACGCCGGTCAGCCGGCGTCACCCGCGCACCGTTAAATTCATAGGATTGCGGAGCAGTTGTCACCAGTTCGTTTTGCCTTGAAACCATCAACAGGCTGATACGCACACCCAGCACACGTTGCCATTGCTCTGTCGCGGTAGCGCCGGGCGCGACAGCCTCGACCTCGTCGGCATCGACATACAAATCCACACCACCATCGGCAGGCTCACTGGTATCCACACCGTAGCGCAATTGCATGTTTTGTACACCTTCTATGATTTCTTCCGCCTTGGTCAGGCTGTTGCCCCCTGCCGCTGTCAGCTTTTGCACAAAAAGTGCCGGCTCGCGCGCTGCATTATCGGCCACGTAATAGGTAACCGCGTTGAGCCTGTAAATTCGCGAACCCGGTGCAAACTGATACGGCGTACCGTTGACATCGCTGCAAGCCACCGGCAGACCGAAGCCCTTGGTGCAGTTGCCAGGTGTACCCTGGCCAGTGTTGTGATTGACAGTTCTGACCGTATTGTTCTGGTTAACATTGGTCATTTGGAACAGCGCGGCATGGTTACAATCCGTCACGACCAGCAATTCGCCCTGCTTGAAATCATGCGTATTGACCAGTTGCAGCTGGGCCGAGGATGGCTGATGGTCTTCAACAATATGATCGTGGCTGTTGTCCGCACGCAGGACGGTGAGCGCATCGCTGCCCGTGGCAAGACCGGCCAGTTGCGGCAGTAGATCCGCGATGCCCTGCTCGTAACCGCGCAGCGGGTATCCGGCCAGGTCGTGTGCCCAGTACTGCGGGTCGTTCAGCACATTGGCGAATGTGCCGGTGGAACAACCGGCAAAGCCGGCCATGCGCAAATCATGCGTGATGCGCTCAATGGCAAAACGTGCACTTTCCTGCATGCGCGAGGAAGCCTCAAGGCCCCGATAAACGCGGCTGGCGCCCAGATAAAGATTGCCTATTGTCAGGATGATCATGGTGCCGATCGCCAGCGCCACCATCAGCTCCACCAGCGACAAGCCGCGGCCAGCGGATGGCGAGCGCAGACCAGAACGGCTTCCGCTCAAGCGCATATCAGATGGAACTCTGGGTCTTGAAAATCGTGAACTGCCCGTCACCGTTATCGTCCCATTGAATGGTTACCATGACATTGCCGTATCCGTCGACATTGATGGCACTATCACCGGCCGGCAGGGTTCTGGCCAGCATGGCTTTCCATTCGCGGATTTCGATGTCAGCAATCGCAGTGCCGGCCGGCGTGCTGCCTATCGTCGTGCCGAAACTGCCATTGATGGCTGCAGTCCGGTTCAAGCGCATGCGCTCAATCACATCGTAGGCAAGCGCAGTAGCCTGCGTGCGCATGTAAGCCGCGCGATTGTCCTGCACCGCCTTGGTCAGCAGGCCGGAAAAACCGAGCAAGCCGAACGCCACGATCACTATCGTCACCAGCACTTCCATCATGCTGAAACCACCGCTCCGTGAACGCTGAAAAGCCTGCATCAGCAATCTCCGGCCGCAACATGCAAATGACCGACCCGGCTGACCGTCACCACACGCAGCATGCCATCCAGGCAAATAGACAGCGTACCGGAAGCCTCAGGGTCACTGCCGCTGTTCGAACCATCCGGCATATAGGTCAGGTAATCGGAAAAATTGCTGTCTGCACTCATCACGATGCGATCTGCATCAGGGGCCCCTACGCGTAATGACACATCCTCACTGTCTTTTGTACCACTCCGGTTGTAATCGACAAATACCAGCCAACCGTCATGCCAGGCAGCTCCTTCATCACATGCGGGAGTTTGCACGCCGATGTCAGCGGTCTTGCAGACTGTCACCGGCCAGCCGCGCTTGATCGCCTCGGAGCGCGCCAGATTGAGCATGCCGACCAACTGACTGGTAGCCGTCCGAAGCTGTGTCGTACTGATCAAGGACTGGAAAGACGGGATCACCATTGTGACCGTGATGGCGACAATCGAAAGCACAACCATCAGCTCGATCAGGGTGAAGCCGCGCGCGCATGCCGAGCGGCATGTGTTGACAGACTTCTGAATGCGTTCCCGATGTGACTTCATATTCAAGTCTCATTTAACCTTCTGACAA
This sequence comes from Methylophilales bacterium LSUCC0135, assembly GCA_001704575.1. Classification (GTDB taxonomy): domain Bacteria; phylum Pseudomonadota; class Gammaproteobacteria; order Burkholderiales; family Methylophilaceae; genus UBA6140. Next base: position 15,946 of record MCAW01000018.1, on the reverse strand, counting down.
GAATATCATTTTTATCAAATCAAGACGCAAAAACGATGCGCCAAAACGGGCTTCCAAACACATTTCCAGCACACTCTCCGCGCAACCCTGCACGTTCAAACCATGGCGCAACAAGCACTGCATCCCACCGGCACCGCCCGCATCAAACACCGGCCAGCACCTTGATGTGCGCCACCGCGCTGCGGGCCAGCGCACTGATGGCATAGCCGCCCTCAAGCGCTGAAACAATGCGACCGCCGGCGTAGCTGTCAGCAATCATGCTGATTTCGCCGGTGACCCAGGCATAGTCGCTTTCTTTCAGGCGCAGCATGGCCATGTCATCTTCCTGATGAGCATCGAAACCGGCGGAAATCAACAATAGCTGCGGCCGGAATGCGTGCAGAGCCGGAAGCCAGTGCTCACTGACAGCTTGCCTGAACACCTCGCCATCCGTGCCGGCTGCAAGCGGCACATTGATGACGTGCGCATTAGCGCTGTCAACGCCGCAACCGGGATAAAAAGGATGCTGGAAGGTGGAACAGAACAGGATGCGCGCATCATCGCGCACGATCGCCTCGGTGCCGTTACCGTGATGCACGTCGAAATCGACGATGGCCACGCGCTCCAGCCCGTGCTGCACCAGCGCATGTGCAGCACCAACGGCAATATTGTTGAAAATACAAAAACCCATGGCACGGTTGCGCATGGCGTGATGTCCGGGCGGGCGGATGGCGCAAAAAACATTCGCTGCCGCTCCGCGCATGACCAGATCAACGCCGTTGACTACCGCACCCGCCGCATGCAGGGCCGCCTTCAGGGTCATCGGGCAGAGGACGATATCATCCTGCAGATACACCAGACCCTCTGCGGGAATGGCGGCTTCGAGCCAGTCCAGATAAGCCGCATCGTGCACCCGCAGTAATTGTTCACGGCTGGCAGGGCTGGCCTCATGATGCTGCAGATAGTCATAGAGACCACATGCGATCAACTGGTCTTCAATGGCGCTGAGTCGCGCAGCGCATTCCGGATGATCGGGGCCATTGTCATGCTTGTGACAAAACGGATGTGTAATGTAGGCAGTATGCATATTTCCTGATGTCTGCTTGATTGAAATCAATCGCGCTCGGGGCGTATGGTTTACTATCTTAACTCAAAGCATCCGTGAGACGCCGGGCCAATGGGAAAGCACTACTTGAACAGCCTTTTTTCGCCAAAATCCGTTGCGATTTTCGGGGCCAGCAACCGTGTCGATGCCATCGGCCAAATCGTTTTCAGCAACATGCTCGGCAGCGGCTTCAAGGGCAAACTCTATCCGGTCAATCCCAAGCATGCCGAGGTTCAGGGCGTTAAAGCTTATGCCGACATCGCGGAGATCCGCACGCACATCGAGCTGGCGGTGATCGCAACACCACCGGATACCGTCCCCGCCATCATGGAATCCTGCGGCCTGCATGGGGTCAAGGCGGCGGTCATCATCACCGCCGGTTTCAGCGAAACTGGCGCCCGGGGAGCGGCGCTGGAGCAGACATTGCTCAATATCGCCCGCCGTTACAATATCCGCCTGATCGGCCCCAACTGCCTCGGCATCATGCGCCCCTCGATCGGCCTCAACGCCACATTCAACAAGGGTAACGCCAACAGCGGCAACATCGCCTTTGTCTCGCAATCAGGCGCCTTGTGCACCGCCATTCTGGATTGGGCACAGGCCAACGACGTCGGCTTCTCCAGCGTAGTCTCGATGGGGTCTTCGACCGATGTCGATTTCGGCGAGATTCTCGATTATCTGGTCTCCGACCCGAACACGCACAGCATCCTCATGTACATCGAGGGCATCCGCAACGCACGCAGTTTCATGAGTGCATTGCGCGCTGCTGCCCGTCTGAAACCGGTGGTACTGGTCAAGGTCGGTCGTCACGCGGCAGGCTCGAAAGCGGCGATGTCGCATACCGCATCGCTGGTCGGTGCCGACGATGTTTTCGATGCTGCCGTCAGCCGTGTCGGCGTGGTCCGGGTGCAAACCATCACACAACTGTTTACGGCTGCCAAAGCGCTTTCCTGCGGCTTTCACCCGGTCGGCAACCGGCTCGCCATTGTCACCAACGGCGGCGGCCCCGGCGTCATGGCCACCGACCGCGCCGCCGATCTTGGTGTCAGCATGGCAGAACTCTCACCTGCCACCATCGCCTGTCTCGACCAGCATCTGCCGTCGAACTGGCCACGCGGCAACCCGGTCGACATCATCAGCGACGCGACGGCGGAACGCTATCGGCACGCCGTCAAGGCCTGCCTGGAAGACGACAACGTTGACGGTGTGCTCGCCATTCTGACGCCGCAGGCCATGACCAAGCCACTCGAATCTGCCAGGGTTGTGATCGATCTTGCCAATACGCACAGCAAACCATTGTTGACCTGCTGGATGGGTGAGACCCAGGTTGCAGAAGCACGCGACGCTTTCAGCCAAGCCAGAAAACCGCATTTCCGCACACCGGAGCCGGCGGTTGAAGTGTTTGCTCACTTGTCTGCATACTATCGCAACCAGAAGCTGTTGATGCAAATGCCGGGGCCGCTTTCCAGCCATATCGAGCCCGATATTGACGGCGCACGGCTGATCATCGAAGGCGCCATGCAGGCGCACAGAAAAGTGCTGAGCGAGATGGAATCAAAAGCCCTGCTTGCGGCTTTTCACATCCCGGTCGCTAGGACCATGGTGGCGCATTCACCTAACGAAGCGCTGCTGATCGCACAACAACTGGGCATGCCGGTGGCGATGAAAGTCAATGCACGCGACATTACCCATAAGAGCGATGTCGGCGGTGTATTGCTCAATCTCAACAGCGCACAGGACGTCCGCAGCGGCTATCAGCACATCATCGACAACATCCGGCGTCATATGCCGGATGCGATCACGGACGGCGTATCGATCGAGCCCATGGTGGTGAAGCCGAACGGCCGCGAGCTGTTGATCGGCGTTACCTCCGACCCCATATTCGGGCCGGTCATCACCTTTGGCGCCGGTGGCACCATGGTCGAAATCATGGCTGACCGAGCCGTGGCACTGCCGCCGCTCAATCATTTTCTCGTGCAGGATCTGATCCAGCGTACCCGCGTTGCGAAAATGCTGGGCACGTTCAGGGGCATGGCCGCAGCGGACATGGCTGCGCTGGAAAACATTCTGCTGCGCGTATCGGAAATGGTTTGCGAACTGCCGCTATTGAAGGAAATGGACATCAATCCGCTGATTCTGGACGAACACGGCGCACTGGCGGCCGATGCGCGTGTGGTGGTGGAGTACCGGCAGCCGACGGCCGATCATTATGGCCATATGGCGATCCATCCCTACCCCACCCAGTTGATCAGCCACTGGCAGCTGGCCGACGGCACCGACATCACCATCAGGCCGATCCGGCCGGAGGATGCGGAGCTGGTGCAAAAATTCGTGCGTGGATTGTCCGAAGAGGCACGATATTTCAGATTCATGAACAGCATGCATGAATTGACGGAAGCCATGCTGGTGCGTTTCACCCAGATCGATTACAGCAAGGAGATCGCGCTGGTGGCGGTGACCCGCGATGCACCGGAAACCGAGCTCGGCGTCGCCCGGTTTGCCATCAACCCGGACGGTGAATCCTGCGAATTTGCCGTTGTCGTCGCCGACCGCATGGCCGGCAAGGGACTGGGCCAAAAATTGATGGTCTCGTTGATGGAAGCCGCGCGTTCCAAAGGCCTGAAAAGCATTGAAGGCGAAGTGCTGAACAACAACTACAACATGCTGAAGATGACCAGGCGGCTCGGCTTCAACCACCAGACCAGCGCGGAAGATCCTGCCATCGTCAAGGTCAGCATGACCTTGTAGCCACCCTTCAGGAAACGCTGTCCACCCGCAATAGCAGGTAATCGGTACCGTGATACTGCAAATGCTTGACCTCTTTTGCCATACCGCGCAGCAGTCGCAAGGATAACTCGCTCTCGGCGTCCGCCTCACCGACATCTGACAACGCCTGCAAGGCCGACTCTGCATTGGTATTTGCCGGCGTTGAAACATACTCGATTTCCGCTTCATTGCCGATCTGATTGAGCTTCACATACAGTTGTGAGGGTTTTTCACCGTCTTTGGATTTTCCCTGATTTTCCAGCAGAAACAGTAATGCTTCCTCAGCGATCAGCATGAGGCGGTTTTCCGCTTTCTGATCCCAGGCCAGCCGTTTGCAGAAAGTCTGCACCAGCGGGCGCAGTTCCAGCAGGCTGGAAACCTCAAGCGGCACGCTGACCCGGTCGCGCGAGCGCTTGCGGAAAGACAGCAGCAGCATCACCGCAATCGCCGTCAGGCCGCCGGAGGTGGTGCCGTTGGAAAGAAACAGCTTGGCCCATTCCGGCATCATCTCGTTGTAGAGAAACTCGCCCTGAAAGCCGACCCCGACCCAGAAACCGAGGCAGACGGCGATGCCGACCTCGAAAGTCATGACCTCCTCGTTGACCATGCGCAGGCCGTGGCCGAACAGCAGCACCAGGATCATCAGGATATAGGCGCCGGCCACCGGGCTCGGCATGCTGGAAACGATGGCGCAGATCTTGGGCGAGAACGCCAGCAGGATAAAGAACAGACCGCCCCACCAGCCGATACGGCGGGCGGCGACGCCGGTGAGTTCCATGACGCCGACACTCATCGAGTAGACCGTATTGGGCACGGTGCCGAGCGTACCAGCGATAAAACTGCCAAGACCGTCGGCGTTGATGGCACCCTGTACCGAGCGGAAATCGATCGGCCGCGGCTTGCGGTATGAAGTACGCTGGACGGCAATACCGTCGGCATAGGTCTCGATACAGCCGACCATGGTGATCAGTATGAAAGCAGGTAACAGTGCCCAGAAGGCATGGTCGAATTCGAGCGAAAGTCCTGGCCAACCGACCTGCGGCAGACCGATCCAGGGCGCGGTTGCCACAGCCGAGGCGTCGACCATGCCATAAGCGGCGGCGACCGATGAGCCGACGACGACGCCGATCAGCGGCGCCCACAGGCGGATCATTTTCTTGCCGAACAGCGAAATCAGCACGATGGGCAACAGCGTGGCAAGAAATACGATAGGCACTGCCGTGCTGCCGACAAACGGGTCTGGCACTTTTTTCAGCATTTTCCACACCACCGGGGCGACGCTCAGCGCCATCAGCATCAACACCGTGCCGCCGACCGCAGGGGTGAGCACCTTGCGCAGGGCGCCCATTTTGGCGGTAAACAGAAACGCCGACAGCGAGGCGACACAAACCAGCGTCGCCAGCAGCGGCACGCCGCCACTTTCGACCGCAGACACGGCGACCGAGACGAAGGCGACATTGGAGCCGACGAACAGCACGAAACCGCCGCCGATAATGCCGATGCGACTGACCTGCAGCCAGCTCGACACGCCGCAGGCCAATAATGCTGCGAACACCAGCCAGCTGGTGCTGCCGGCATCCAGCCCGGCTGCGCGCGACACCACCAGCGGCGTAATCATGATGCCGGTGACGATGAGTACGGCGATCTGCGCGCCGAGACCGGCGGAAAGCAGATGCGACGGTTTTTCGTGCGGCTCGTAACGAACCTGACCTTCAGATGACATCAAGCACTCCCTTTTATTGTTGTTCCACCACAGCGCCGTGTCATAAAAAATAGCGGCTGTATGGTGTGATGAAATTTGAATTTATGCTCTCAAACGCGCCGAGCGCTTAAAGCTTTTTTGTCAGCTGCAACTTGTTGCAGCCATCCTCCCGCCGGTATGCCATGGCATCCATCATATTGTGCATGAAATAAATACCTAACCCCCCCACCCTGCGCTCCTCGACACTGGCATCCAGATTCACCTCGGGGGCTTGCTCAATCGGGTTGAACGCCTGACCGTCATCGACGATGGTGATCTCCAGCTGTTCTTCCTGCAACGCCAGTGTGATCTCGATCTGATGATCGCCATGCTGCGGATAGCCGTAGGAGATGACGTTGGTCAGCAACTCATCGATCACCAGATTGACCTGGAAAATTTTTGCCGGCTCGATGTCATGCAATGCGGCAAAGGTGTCAATTTTTTCTGCCAGCAGCGGAATCTCTTCAAGCCGGTTAGCGATCAAAAACGTTTCCGTGACTGACATGCATCTTCTCCGCTTAATGAATCAGCGCTTTTCCTGCAGCGACTGATCGGCTGTCACAATCTGTCTGACCAGCCACAACACACGCTCAAATATGCCGGTACTGACAAACAAGGATTGTCTAGTCGCCATATCGTTCGCGCCATCCCCCGCCAGCAATGCATGACGTATCTGCTCCATCAACGCGCTGCGGTCTGAAGTCAATGTCATCAGCATTGCGGCATCTTCCGGATTTTCGAGCGCATCCTGCAGCACGCTGAGTACAAGATGCAGTGCCTCGACCATGGCCTGACTCAGGCTGTTTGCAACATTATGGCTGTCAACCAAGGTATTCACAAAGCTCAGCAGCGAGGCCTGCAGGGAAATGATTGACTCGTTACGGCTTTGCAATGCAAAGATTCGCGCAACCAGCGTCATTGAATGATCTTTCAGCGCGACCTCCTCCACAAATGCTTTGATCTGTTCGGCGACTTGACCATCCAGACGGTACCGCTCACCGACACCTGGCTGGTTATCCAGCGGACGGGAACCAGTTCTCAAGGGCAGGAGAAAGTCTGCCAGATTGCAAAGCAGACGATCCTGCTCCCGACGAACCAGAATCAATGCGGTATCCGGGTCTTCAACCGCTTCTGCATAGAGGAATTGCGGTTTGCCGAAGGAGTAATCCACCACCTCCGGAAATGTGCGGCAGAGCCATGCATCCCAGAAGCGGTTGGCTGCCGTCACCGCAATTGCGCCGCAGATTTGCATATAAAGATAAATGAGGGAAATATTGAGGGCAGGATTGGTAATGCCTGTTACGGTTTCGGAAGCGAACACCGGTGTATGTTGAAACATGAAAAACAGCGGCATGACGACCAGTACCCCGGCCGCCTTTACGAGAAACTGATAGACTGCCAACTGCTTTTGAATGCCATCGAGATGCGATGTAATCAGTAACAGACTGAGACCGGAACCCAGATTGGCCCCAAAGACAATAATAGCCGCGGCCTCATGATTGATGATGCCGGTCAGATTGAGCGTAATGGCAACAATGGTCACGGTAGAAGCCGATTGCGTCAGCAAGGTGACGAGCGCGCCGGCGAGAAAACCGAACAGACTGATCTCGGAGGCAAACTCAATGAATTCCTTCGCCCACGCCGACTTCTGTACCAATTGACCGCCCTCCTTGATCATGCCCAGACCCAACAGCAAAATGCCGAGTGCGAACAACAACATGACCATCTGCCGGGCATGCTGAAATCGGTCCAGCTTGAGCAGATGCGCCATGCCCACCAGGGCAACCAGATAAAGTCCCGCAAGCCGGATATCAATCGCTACCAGAAACACCAGCAATGAAGTGCCCGCGCTGGACCATGCCAGCAAAGACAAGACCTTTTGCCGGTCGAGCGCGCCGGAACTGACCAGCCCCATACAGATAAAAGCAGCGCCGCTGGTGCTCTGTGTAACGGCACCGATGCCGATACCGGCCAACAGCCGTTTCCAGTAACCATCCGTAATACTGCCCAACAACTGACGGATTCGATGTCCGGCCAAGGCCTGCATACTGCCGGAAAGCAGGTGCAGGCCGGAGAGAAACAGGCCAAGACCGGCAACGGCAGAAGCTGTCTCATTCATCAGGTTATTCCCTGCCGGTGGCGCGTAGCACACCATAAAGGCTGGCAGCCGTGATCACCAGCACGATGATGACGCTGATCGCAATAAAATTTCTCAGCGCCAGATAGCGTGCATGCAATTGCGCAAGACTCGCTGCGGATTGGCGGTCGACCTGTTCTGAAATATCGGCGGCCAGCTCATTAATGCCATCTTCCAGTCCCCGGTCCTTGCCGCGCACAAGATCGTCGGCCTGCCTGACTCCGGACCAATCCAGACTACCGGCGCCAGCCAACGCAGCGCGATAGGATTGTCCCAGCCCCTGATGCAGCGTCATCAAGGCCAGCGCCTGCTGCGAATAAGCCGCCGTTGCATTGCCCGCAGCCTGCTGCCCGATCTCCTGCAAATGCCCGCGCACCAGACTTTCTCTTTGTTCAAAGGCGTGCAGATGTTTTCGTCTGTCTTCTGCGTTGTAACCTCTGAGCAGAATGTTTTTCCATTCCTGCACCTGCACCTTGAATTCGATCTGTGCTTTCAGTGCGCGATCTTCCAGCGCAGCAATCTCGTTCTGCACGGCCGAGCTTCTCTCGTAAGCCCGGTTCATGGACCATATGGAAAAAAGGGAAACCATGGCCATGACGGTAATGAATGCCAACCAGGTCCAACTGAAGGAAATCAGCGCCCGCCGCAATTCAGATTTTTTATTCATGAAAGTTTCTTTAAAAATTAACCTGGACAAATTTATACGACTTTACTGATTAACCAAATTAACCTTTAATGACATTAATTACAAATTTTGCAAAATTGCATATAGTTTTGTCAGTTTTGTGATCAAACAAGATGAATGCGCAAAGCAGCATCTACAAATAACGAGAAAGTGGATAAGAACATGCTGGAAATCAAATCTGAATGTACGGATAACGTCCTGGTCATTGCACCCGCAGGGCGGCTGGACGGCATCACCTCCAGGGAATTTTCGGAAAAAATCATCGCCCTCATCGAGGCAAACAGTCCGCGGGTTGTGCTTGATCTGGCCGGACTCAACTACATCAGCTCCGAAGGCTTGCGCGTGATTCTTACCGCCGCCAAAAAATCCAAGTCCGGCGGCGGCACGCTGACCCTCTGCGCAGCACAACCATCGGTGCACGAAGTGCTGACCATCAGCGGGTTTGCCCCCATGCTGGGTGTGCATGCGACTGTTGAAGCAGCCGTCAGTACAGTCAGAAACTGAACCCTGTATCTATCGGATGGGTGAACACATGGCGCTGATGGACATACTCAAGCACAGTCCGATCGCGATCCGCGTCATGCGGGTATCGGACAAACTCATCATTTACGCCAACGAACGTTATCTCGAAATCTTCGAGGTCGGCGAAGAGGACATGCAGACACTGACACCGGTCATGGTCTATCAGCGGCGCGAGGATTTCGAGGCGATCAGCCGGCGTCTGGCAGCACAGGAAAGCATCGTCGACGAAACCCTGGCAATGCAAACCCTGAAGGGCCGCCCTATCCAGGTGCTGGGCTCGTTCCATCACCTGATGTACGAGGGCGAGGAGGTAGTGGTCGCCTGGTTCTACGATGTCTCCGCCACGCATTCGCGTCACGCTTTCCTGCTCTCGCAGTCGCCTTCAGTCATTTATAGTTACAGCGCGACCGATTTCAAACCCACCTTCATCAGCCAGAACATCCAGCAGCTCATGGGTTATCTGCCCGAGGACTACCTGCACAACAAGGATTTCTGGGCAAACAACGTACATCCGGATGACTTCGAGACGGTCAGCAAGGAGCTGGACGCACTCTGGCACAAACGCAGGGGGGCGCTCGAATACCGCTTCCGCCTGAAGAACGGCGAATATATCTGGGTCAATGACGACATCAACATCGTCGATGGTGCCGACGGCCATCCGGTCGAAGTGATCGGCGCATGGAGCGATATCACCAACCGCAAGCTGGCGGAAATTGAAGCGCAGGAAGCCAAGCAGCGGGAGATTCTGGCCGAAGAAGCGACCCGTATGAAAAGCGAGTTTCTCGCCAACATGAGCCACGAAATACGCACGCCGATGAACGCCATTATCGGCATGTCGCATCTGGCTCTGAAAACCGACCTGTCGCCGCGCCAGTACGATTACATCAGCAAGATCCAGCAGGCCGGCAAGCACCTGCTCGGCATCATCAACGACATCCTCGACTTCTCCAAGATCGAGGCCAACAAGCTCACCATCGAGCATGTCAGTTTCGATATCGAAGAAGTCATGAACAACGTCGCCAACCTGATCGGCGAAAAAGCGGCCGACAAGGGTCTGGAGCTGCTGTTCGATGTCGAGCCCGACATTCCACATCTGTTGATCGGCGACCCACTACGCTTGTCGCAGATCCTGATCAACTACTCGAATAACGCCGTCAAGTTCACCGAACGCGGAGAAATTCTGATTGCTGTCAAACTGCTGGAAAAAAGCGGCAGCGAAGTCATGCTGAAATTTGAAGTGATTGATTCCGGCATTGGGCTGACGGCCGAACAGAAAGGCCGCCTGTTCCAGTCCTTCCAGCAGGCGGACGCCTCCACCACAAGAAAATTCGGCGGCACTGGTCTGGGTCTGGCAATTGCCAAGAGCCTGGCCAACCTGATGGGCGGTGATGTCGGCGTCGAAAGTAAATACGGGCAAGGCAGCAATTTCTGGTTCACCGCCCGCTTCGGCATCGATACCAGCAAACCGTCACGCATTTTCCGCCGCCAGGATTTCGAAAAGAAACGTGCTCTGGTGATCGACGACAGCGAAAACGCCCGCAAGATCATGTATGAAATGCTCACTGCAATGTCGCTCGATGTAGTCACCGCCTCTTCCGGCGAAGACGGCCTCGACATGTTGACACTGGCTTTCAGTGAAGACCGTCCGTTCGATCTGGTGCTGGTCGACTGGCACATGCCGCCCGGCATGAACGGTATCGAATTTGCCAAGGCATTGAAGCAATTACCGATCTCGCCGCAACCACATCTGATCATGATCACCGCGCACTCGAAGGAGAGCGTGCTGGATGAAGCGACCCGCAGCGGACTCGAATATGTGCTGGTCAAACCGGTCAGCCCTTCGCTGCTGTTCGAGACCGTGCTTCGCACCTTCAATGTCGAAACCGACACGGACAAGAAAATCGACCAGCGTGGCGCACCGCATGCCACACCCGACCTCTCCACCATCGCAGGCAGCCGCATCCTGCTGGCGGAAGACAATCTATTCAACCAGCAGGTCGCCAGCGAAATCCTGCAGGACGAAGGCTTTGTCATCGAGATCGCCAACAACGGCAAGGAAGCCCTCGACATGGCGCTGGCAAGACCCTATGAGCTGGTGCTGATGGACATGCAGATGCCGGTGATGGACGGTCTTGAAGCCACGCGCGAAATCCGCAAGCACAAAGACAGCGGTGCGCTACCGATACTGGCCATGACCGCCAACGCCTCACAGGCAGACCGCGAACTGTGCGTCAGTGCCGGCATGGACGAGCACATCACCAAGCCGATCGACCCGGAAAAACTTTTTGCCGCACTGCTGAGGTGGATCAAACCGGGTAGCGGACAAACCATTCCTCCGGCGGAAAACAGCGAGCCGGTCAAGACTGCCGCAGAAATTCCCGATATCGACGGTATCGATACTGCGCTGGGCCTCAAGCGTGCTGCAGGAAAACCGGCGCTCTACCTGAAAATGTTGCGCAGTTATGTCGATGATCAGGGCAATGCCGCAGATCAGATGCAGTCGGCCATCGCCGCCGGCGATTACCCCACCTTGCAACGGCTCGCGCACACACTGAAAGGCACCAGCGGCAGCATCGGCGCCAGTGCGCTGCAGTCAGCGGCAGGTGAAATCGAGCATCTGGCCGCCAATCAGGCCAGCCCGCAAGACATCGGGCAAAAGCTCGCGCCGCTTGCGCTGCAGCTGGATACCATCACCAGTGCAATCGCCGCCGCGCTACCGGCAACCGACCAACAGGCCAGCGACAGCAAGCGGTCGCCTGTTGATGCCGGGCCGGCGGTCGCAAAACTACTTGCCCTGCTTGCCGATGATGATACCGGTGCGCAGACGCTGCTGGACGAGTCCGCCGATCTGCTGCGCAGCCATTTCGGCGTGCAGACTTTCAACGAGATTGCTACAGCAATCGCCGCATTCGATTTCGAACAGGCGCTGATACTAGCCAAACAGAAAGCATCATCATGACTGAACCCGTCAAACCCGTGATCCTGGTTGTGGACGACACGCCCGCCAACCTCAGCCTGATGAGCGGCATCCTGCAGGATTACTATCAGGTCAAGGCTGCCACCAGCGGTGAAAAGGCGTTGAAGATCGCCGCTTCCGCCAATCCGCCCGATCTCATCCTGCTCGATATCATGATGCCTGAAATGGATGGTTATCAGGTCTGCCGCCATCTCAAGTCCGATTCGCACACACGCGAAATTCCGGTCATCTTTCTCACTGCCATGAGTGAAGTGCAGGATGAGGCGCTCGGTCTGGAGCTTGGCGCAGTGGACTACATCACCAAGCCGGTGAGTCCGCCGATTGCACTGGCCCGCATCAAGACGCAGATCACGCTCTACCACCAGCGCAAGGCACTGATCGAGAGTCAGCGCAAACTCGCCGCCGAACTGAATGAAGCGGCCGAATATGTGCTCGGCGTCTTGCCGGCGCCGATCCGGCAGGGTGAGGTGCATACGAACTGGAAACATGTCCCGTCGACTTCACTCGGCGGCGATGCTTTCGGCTATCACTGGGTCGATGATGACCACCTGGCGATCTATCTGCTTGATGTGTGCGGTCATGGCGTCGGCTCCGCCTTGCTGTCCGTATCCGCGATCAATGCACTGCGCTCGCAGAGTCTCAAGGCAGCCGATTTCACCAGCCCGGGTTCGGTGCTTGCGGCCCTTAACAACGCATTCCAGATGGAAGACCACAGCAACAAATTCTTCACCGCCTGGTATGGCGTCTACAACCGCCGCAGCGGTGAGCTGCGCCACGCCAGCGCAGGCCATCCGCCCGCTTTTCTGTTCACGGCGGATGCGAACAACACCAGCATCATGCACCAGCTCAGCACCGGCAACATCGCCATCGGCTACCTGCCCGGCATGCCTTTCGAGGAAAGCAGCCTTATCATCCAGGGGCCGGCCAAGCTTTATGTTTACAGCGACGGCGTCTACGAGCTGCACCAGCGCGACGGCAGCATGCTGACGCTGTACGAGTTCACAGCCATCATCAAGCGCATGACCGAAATTGGGCGCAGTCAGACCGACGACATCCTGTCCGCGATGACAGCACTGAAATCCGAACCCGGGCCTTTCGATGACGACTTTTCTCTGCTGGAGGTCATATTCTCCCGCTGATTCAAACTGTTGCACTCGCCCTGATTGCTCTCACCGGCCTGCTGGTCACCGCCTGCACGGCGCCGGTGACGGAAACAAAACCATCCGTCAACGCTGCCGCCATTACCCTGCCCGAGCCTGCAGAGCTGGCGCGCCTGCTGGGCGTCGCACCCCAAACGGTGCGCGTGCATGAACCGCATCTGTTCGTCGGCGATGCCCGTCCGTTGATCGAATACACTGCTTTCCGCAGCGAAGATGTACTCAGCCACGTGCTCGGTAGTGGCTGGGAAAAGTCGAAAGAGGAAATCGAGCTGCGCGCGCTGGATGGCTACTTCGTGCGTGTACCAGTCGCCAAGCTGAAACAGCACCGTGCGTATTTTGCGGTTGCCCGCGCCGATGGCAGCCCGTTCATGGTAGACAATCCGGCGCAGCAGGAAAGCAACCTGCCGCTCGGCCCCTATTATCTGATCTGGGATAACGTCAGCGATCCGGCGCTGATCCGTGACGGTGCCACACACTGGCCCTATCAGGTCAGCACGGTGGCGCTGCGCGCTCCCGCCATGCACAGCCTGCTGCCCGACGGCATAGCGCCCGCCTACCAGCGGCACGCCGAGCTGGCACAGAAATATTGCCTCAGCTGTCATCTGGTCAACGGTTACGGCGGCGACAAGATGCCGATCAATCTGGCCGATCGCGTCAAGCGCCTGAGCGAACCGGCTTTTCTCACCTGGGTGCTGGATCCGGCTGCGGTCGATGCCTACACCGCCATGCCCGCCATGGCGCCGATGCTGCCGCAGGCCGAGCGCGAGCAAATCGCACGCGACTTGTATGACTATTTCCTGCAACTGCCCGTCCATCAATAATTACACCGAAATGCCTGTCACCATGACCCGATTGCTGTCTGCTTGCCTCGTCTCAATCAGCCTGCTGCTTGCCGGATGCGACAACAGCGGCACAGTAATCCAACGCATCGACGATGCCGCGCATGCACGGGTCGGCGTGATGACCGGCACCACCGGCGAAGCCATCGCCATGGAACGCCTGCCGGAAGCTGACATCAAGAGTTTCGACGACATCATGGACGCGGTTGCAGCCCTCAAATCGGGACAACTCGATGCGCTCATCACCGGCTACCCTGCTGCCGTGCACGTCGCCGGCAAGAATCCGGAACTGCGCATGCTGGATGAGCCGCTCTCGCATGAAGACACTGCCATCGCGCTACGCCGGGAAGATACCGCCCTGCAGGCAGCACTCGACGCCTTGATTGTCGAACTGAAGCAGGACGGCACGCTGGAAGACATGAAGCGACGCTGGTTCAAGACCACCCCCGGGCCTTACGAAGAACCGGATATCGCCGTGCCGGAGAGCGGCGAAGTGTTGCGAATCGGCGTCAGCGCAACGCGCGAGCCGTTCAATTTCGTTGATCAGCATGGCCGCATTACCGGCCATGACGGCGAACTCGCCCGTATTATCGGCGCACGTCTGCAACGGCCCATCGAGTTTTCCAACATGAAATTCATGGCACTGATTCCGGCGTTGCAGTCCGGCAAGGTGGATATCATCGTCACCGGCATGACCGCCACGGAAGAGCGCAAGAAACAGGTCAGTTTCACCCGGCCCTATTTCGCCAACGCACAGGTGATGCTGGTACGAAATCAGGCAGCGTCAGCTGATCCGGCCGCCAAGGCGGCGCCTGCGATTACGGATACTGACGATCTCGCCGACAAGCGTATCGGCGTATTGATGGGCAGTGTATTTGACCGCTACATCAAGGCTACCTACCCGCAAGCCAGCCAGCTGCAGTACCAAACCATCGCCGATATCGTGCTGGCCCTGAAAACGGACAAAATCGATGCTGCCTTGTTCGACGAAGAGCCGCTGCGCGTCATCCTTCGCTCGGAGCCGTCACTGGCCGAATTCGGTGAACGCGTTCTGCCCTCGCCGCTGGGTGTCGGCTTCAGGAAAGGCAGTCCGCTGCGGGCAGAGTTCGATGCTTACCTGGCTGAGCTCAAGGCATCAGGACAATACGACGACATGGTGGCACGCTGGATCACGCGCGGCGAGACGGTCATGCCGGAGATTCCGGTCAACGGCAATAGCGGCGTTCTCATCGTCGCCACCAGCAATGATGGCCTGCCTTTCGGCGCCGTCAAGGATAACCAGCCGGTCGGCTTCGACATCGAACTGGTGAGCCGCTTTGCCGCAAAACAGGGAAAAACGCTGCAGATCGCCACCATGGATTTCGGCAGCCTGGTGACAGCGGCGGCCAGCGGCAAAGCTGACATGATCATCAGTTCCATTTACATCACTGCAGAACGGCAAAAACAGATTGATTTCTCCGAGCCCTACTTTCAGACTGGCAGCCGCTTTGCTGCCCAAAAAGCAAGTCTTGCTCAATTCGATGCTGCAATGGTGGCCCCTGCCAAGCATGAATTTCTGGCCTCGTTGGTACAAAGTTTCGAAAGCAACATCCTGCACGAAAAACGTTATCTGCTGATCTGGGATGGCCTCAAGACCACCATCGTCATTTCTGTGCTGGCGACCCTGTTCGGCACCCTGCTCGGCGCGCTGGTGTGCGCCATGCGCATGTCGCCACGCACCCTGCTCAATCTGCCCGCCCGCATCTACATCAATGTGTTGCGCGGCATGCCGGTGCTGGTGCTGCTGATGCTGATCTTTTATGTGGTGTTCGCTTCGGTCAATATCAGTCCGGTGCTGGTCGCCGTCATCGCGTTCGGCATGAATTTCGGCGCCTATGTCGCTGAAATCTACCGTTCCGGCATTCAGGGTATAGACCGAGGCCAGTCAGAAGCCGGTATCTCGATGGGGTTCACCAGAATGCAGACCTTCCTGTTTATTGTCATGCCACAGACCATTCAGCGTATTCTGCCGGTCTATAAAGGCGAGTTCGAGTTC
>MCAW01000017.1 GCA_001704575.1 Methylophilales bacterium LSUCC0135 | reverse complement strand
ACCACATCACCCCGCCTAAAACTGGGAGAAACCCCAAGACTGGCGAATTGGTAAAAGTCGCGGCAAAACGCAGACCGCATTTCAAGCCGGGTAAGGAACTGCGCGATCGAGTGAATCAGTGAGAATAAGTATGGAAGACACGTTTTTCTGTTTGCGCTGCAATATGTCCCACCCTAAGTCTGACAAGGTACTCATTACTACCAAGGGTGGTGTTAGACGCTGGAGTTGTATCCATCGCGTCAAGGCTAAAAAAGACGATCAGGCAGTCCGTGATGCCTTTGGTAAATCTGTCACGGAAAGGAATAAAGCGCTCTCGAAAGAAATAGCAAAATCCAGTTTGAACGAAAATCTCTACAAGCGATAAGTATCAGACTGACAAACATTATTCTTTTGCTTGCCTCGTCATAAATCCTTAATATAACGCTTTCAAATTTACTGAAAGCAATGACATCATGGCTAAATCCATAAATCCATTGACGAAAAAATCGCAGAAATGAAGCAAAAAATGAAAGAACTTCGTCTGCAAAAGAAACTGGCAGCAAAAGCCCAAACCCCCAAGGCTACCAAGCCTGAACTCAGTAAAGATTCCCCAGGTATCGCAGCACTCTTGAATCAAATTGAAGCTGCTGCCGAGAACAACAAAGTCAAAGTGGCCGAGATCATCAAGCTCGCATCTAGGCTGAAACGCACAGGCCTCAAGATTGAAGATCGCGCNAGAAGAGGCAGTAAATCGGAATAAATGAACGGCACCTTGTGTGCCGTTTTTGTTTTAATATGTATGCATTGATGTCGAGTAACTGGCAGTATCCAACCAACGCAATCTTGTCCAAATGATGGCCAAACGGGAGCATGGCCAGAGAGGAGATCGAATGCAGGATTACAAGAAAAAACAGAAATATGTGATTCTTGATGAAGAGAAGCCAACAATACCTTGGGCCAAAGTCTTGAAGGTTGTAACCGGCACTGCTGCCCTGCTCATTCTCATATACATCATCATCTCGCTGTTTAGATCAGCACCTGAAACGATCACCACAGAAATCGAATTACCCCGACAGCCCCAATCCTTGACCCAATAGGCAGTGAAGCTAAATACGCGCTATCGGCGCGCCTCACCCTTTCATGAAAATCCTTAGCCCGCATTCATGATGCTGCATACAGCGTTTATCGGTGGCGTCGGTAAAATATGAATTGTCATTTTGTGAAACACCTCAACAACGATTACAGGAGAATTATCATGTGGACCAAGCCAGCTGCTACTGAAATGCGTTTCGGTTTTGAAGTAACAATGTACGTTTGCAACCGCTAATTCGGTTTCAAAGTATTTCAGAGACGGCACCTTCGGGTGCCGTTTTTGTTTGGTACGTCACATAGCGTATTTCCTTGAGTGCGGGGCTTGCACTAAAGGTCTCAGCCACCTCTTGAAATATCGCTCTGGCATGCGTAGGCGTAAAGCCATTGATCCCTGCTCCTACCGCTGGCAGCGCAATCCGCTTGAAGTGATTCTCCTCTGCCAGCTTGATGCCTCGCCACAGACATAGTCCTAGCAATCGCTCAGCATCGTGGTCTATCGGGTATTTCGGTGCGCAGACATGAATCACATAAGGAATGGGTAAATTAAAGCCAGGCGTTAATATCGCCTCTCCTGGCCTCAATGGCGCGAAGCGTTGTCCGTATATAGCGAGTTCCGGCCCTGCGGCTTTATGAATGACACCACAAACACCACTCCCCGCCCTGAGACTCGAGTTGGCGGAATTGATGATCGCATCACAGTCCGTCTGATCGAGGATGTTGCCGCTGACGTAGCTGATATTAAATTGCACCATCAGTGCTTTAATGCTTTCTCCATGCGCACCATGAGGTCGGCGTCAAATCTGCGATCATGTTCTGCCATCGCTCCTTGCATCATATAGTCAAAGTGGAAATAAGCATCTTCGGTTCGGCCGGAACGATCCAGCTGTTGTACCTCGCTAAATAGCTTGTTGAGTCGCTGCAGAATTCGCACATGCGCTTGATGATGGGACTTGAAGTCGCCATCTAGCTGCCCACTTTGTTGCATGCACAGCATCAACGCCTCTTCCCGGTAGAAATGGCTGGTCAGAATATCGACCAGATCATGGATGAAGGAAGGAAGCTGACCGCGGCAGACACCGAGTTGTTCATAGCTACAGCTATCGCAGCCGAGATGGTCATTGAGATGGATGCAGGTGGTATGCAACAGTGCGAGACAAGTGGCTAAACGACGATGGTCTAGGTGTATTGCCTCCAAATCCTGATGCGTAGCCATGCAGGCTGCTTCTGGCTGGGGAACCATAGTCTCCTCTCACCTGCCTGCTGACTACCTATCGTCGCAGGCAGTACTTGTTATATGCACCCAAGCTACGCCCGGTGCCTCTCGGTGTCAATATTTTCATTTTTAGTATATTGATCACATCGAGTTCACGATGAATGCCTCGTAAAATTTTTCTGCAATTTTTTTTCGCAAGTCCGTGCGTGACACCCCTCCCCCCACTTCGGATTTGCCACCCCCCGGTTCGGATTTCGTTTCGTCTGCGGCCTAAAATGCTTCGAGCCAGCTCGCTGATGAGTCGGCTTCAGCGTTGCTGCAAATCCAGGGTGGGATGTGTCTGTGCAGAATGTCCTGCATCTTATTGGAGCATCCCATGAAACCAGCAATCCCACTCAATCCTCAAGCCTCGCGTCCAATCAATCGATCGCTGACGCATCGCGTAGCGCTCTCGGTATTTAGCCTGGTCCGCGCTGTCGGGCATCAAGCGGCAACGCTACCGAAGGCATCTGAATCTGTCGCTTCAGACATCGTACAAGCCTGGCGGGATTCTGCCCGCCCAAAGTCGTAAGGAGGTACCGTCATGTTCACAACCGGTATCACCATCTTCCTCGGTGTCACGCTCATCCTAGTCAAACTGCCCAGACGCTTAATGCTGCGTCTACTCAAGCACGACATCGTCATCGATGTCGCCGTCAGTGCTGCAGTGCTTGCCCTGCACTGGGGCACGTTCAGCGGCATCATGGCAGCGACACTGGCTGGTCTTCTAACCTCTATCGCCACGTCGCTCTTGAAGCGTCTGTTCGGGCATATCGATGGCAACGCCTATTACCCAGGCATCTTCGCACTGAAGCTCTAAAAGATATGGCAATTTTGATGGCGCTCAATGTCATGCGCCGTCATGGCCTGCCAGTTCTTTTGAAGGTGCTGATGAAGCTACTGAGGTAGCGGATCGCTTTATTGATGCCTGCTGTTTTTATTCCAACCCACACAACGCCTGTGCTTCACGCACGGGCGTTGTGCTTTATGGAGACCTAAATCATGCAAGACCTTTATCAACGTATTACCGACCGCATTATTGCGGCGATTGAAGCTGGTACCCCACCATGGATCAAACCCTGGTCCGATCATGACAGCGGCTTCGCTGCCAATCTACTCACCCACAAACCCTATCGTGGTATCAATCTGCTGCTGTTACATGCAGAGAGTATGCTGCACGGCTTTACTTCCAGCCGTTGGCTGACGTTGAAACAAGCGAATCAGCTCGGCGCTCTCGTTAACAAGGGTGAACGTGGCACCGGCATCGTCTTCTTCAAATGGAAGGAAGTCGATGCCGAGGGCGATGAAGGGGGAGCGGATGAAGGTGAGATTCCTTCTGTATCTACGTCAGCCTCAACCCAGTCTAGCGCTCGCGTCATCCCAATGCTGCGTAGCTATACCGTGTTCAATCTGGATCAGTTGTCTGGTTTACCAGAACGGTATCTGACACCACCAGCTCCACCGGTGTGGCAACCATGCGAAATGGCCGAGTCGCTTATCGTATCGTCCGGTGCCAGTATCAGCCATGGTGGTAATGTCGCTTGCTACCAGCCTGATCTCGATCGTATCTGTCTACCGCACGCACAGCAGTTCGAGACGGCGGAAGACTATTACGCCACCGCTTTGCATGAATTGACGCATTGGACCGGACATCCGTCCAGATGCAATCGTGTTCTGGGCAGACAGCATGGACTGGAAGCCTATGCCTTCGAAGAGCTGGTCGCAGAAATGGGGTCTGCCTTTCTGACTGCGCACTGTGCGCTACATGGAAAGCTGCAGCATGCGAGCTATATCGATAGCTGGTTATCTGCACTCCGCCATGACAAACGCTTGATCTTCGTCGCAGCCAGTAAAGCACAAGCGGCAGCGGACTATGTCCTCGCCTCTGAACAGCATTCAACCCCATTGGTTGGGATGGTATCGACGAGCTGATCAAAGCTCATTTCAACCACCAGACACAAGCCCGGTACTTCCGGGCTTTGTCATTTCTGTTCATTCATATCTCGAAAGGAATCATCATGCAACAAGAGCACAACTATTTCAGCGAGCTGGCAGGCATCGACGTGTCGGCGCATATCGAGCACAAAGGGCAGTTCAGTTATCTGTCCTGGCCATACGCTGTAGCAAAGCTTCGTAAGTTTGATGCGGAAGCGACCTGGGAAGTGAAACGCTTTAATGGCCTACCCTTCCTCGCCACCGATAACGGCACCTTCGTTGAAGTGTCAGTCACCGTGAAGAATGTGACGCTCAGTCAGATTCATCCGGTGCTTGATGGTAGAAACCGGCCTTTGCTCGCACCCAACGCGTTCGATATCAATACGTCCATTCAACGGGCCTTGGTCAAAGCCATCGCACTGCATGGATTAGGCTTGTATATCTATGCCGGTGAAGACCTGCCGGTGGAGAACAATCAAGGGAATAGCAGACCGCATACAAGCGGTTTTAACGCGACTTCTTCTGCGTCTCAACCGAGTTATAGCCAGCGTGACGATCGTGCCTCTACGCGCGTTGTAAAGCCTGTACGTAGCGACTTACGCGACGATGTTTTGCTGACCCCTAATCAGCTGCGTTACATCCAGCGTTTGATTGAAGAAACCGGCACGGATGTCGAGCAGTTACTGGGCTTCTTCGGTTTCGATGATCTTGCCCATATCCCCAAGTCAGAAGTGAATCGAGTTATTCGCCAACTGGAGACGTATCGAAAGGAGGCAGCATGAACGCCATACTGAAACTGGAACAAGGCTCAGACGCTTGGCATGCGCATCGGCAGCACTATCGTAACGCCAGTGAAACTGCAGCCGTAATGGGGCTATCGCCATGGTGCACGCCCTACGATCTTTGGCTGATCAAGACCGGTAGAAAGGAGGTGGAAGAAACCGAGGCCATGCGCTATGGCAGCGCTACTGAGCCGAAGGCACGATTAGCCTTTGAGGAAATGTCTGGCCTCATCATGCAGCCCAAAGTCATGGTCGATGATGACTACTCGGCCAGTCTCGATGGCATCACGCTCGATGGCCAGGTATTGCTGGAAGTGAAGTGTCCATTCAAAGGACAGGCTTCAGAGCTATGGCAGCAAGCTACTATCGGGACGGTGCCTGAGCATTACCTCGCTCAGCTACAACATCAGCTTATGGTGTCGAAGGCAAGGCTTGCGCATCTCTGGGTATTTGATGGCACAACCGGCATTCAGCTCGATATCAAACCAGACCCGCTTTGGTTTGAATCCATCAAGGCAGCCTGGGAAGCATTCCAGCCATATCTGGACAAAGACCAGCCACCACCCTTGTCTGAAGCAGATACTTTGCAGCGCTTTGATTCTGAGTAGAAGGAAGCCGCAGATGCTTATCTCGGCTGGAAGTCGCTGGTCGATGAAGCGCAGGCCAAGGTAGATACGGCGAAAGCGAGACTACTCACCCTTGCCAAACATAATCGTGAAAGCGGCTATGGGGTGACGGTGACGCGTTACTGGAAACAGGGCAGCATCGACTACAAGAAGATTCCTGCCCTGCAGGCCATCGATCTTGAGCCGTATCGCAAAGCTGGCAGCGAGGAGGTGCGCATTACCATAACCAGTTGAAGCTCCCCCACCCGGCAACGGGTGGGGGTTTTTACATTTGCACTGTTGAAAATACACACAGTACAAAGTTTGCCCCTGACTCAATCCAAATTGAAATGCTGTTTTGTGGTAGTCTATAACTACATTAATTCAGTTGATATTAATATCCATTTTACAAAAATGGTGTCACTGATAGTGTCACTTCTCAATTGATTTTGGCTGATACCTTATCAGCCACTTTTACAGCTATTAAAATTACATACTTTGGCTTAAAGCCCAGAGTTTTCCCCATTCTCCTGATCGATTCGTGATGGGGCATTGTTCATTCTTCTGGGTCACCACTTTTCTATAGCATACTGGGATGATTAAATGATAATACCGATCATTAGTACTGAGTTTTCTAGAAAGCCTCCTTTGAACGTTGGTGGCTTCATGATTAATGTGCTCGCGTCAAATGATGCCACTTCTGGGTTTGAGCTATTTCATATGACGGGCACTGAAGGAAAAGGCCCTGGCCCTCACTTCCACCCATGGGATGAATCATTTTATGTTCTTAAGGGAGAAGTTAAATGTGGCGTTGGCGATATGGAAACAATAGCCATTCAAGGTGACTTTATTTATGTTCCTGCTAACACACCTCATTGGTTTAAATTTACTGCGCTTGGTGGTGAAATGATTTCAATCACCTCACACGGAAATGCCTCAAAAATGTTTACCGCATTTGATAAGGAAGTTAACTGGGAAAGCCCTGACAGAGGGCAGCTCGTAAAGTTAGCAAAAAAATTTGGTCAAATAATTTTATAATAATTCAACACCATCTGACCTAAAAAAGGCATTAAACACCTATTATTCTAGCTCTGCCGAACGAATCTTTTTGTATCTAGATATAAATTCTGTTAGGTGCTGACTGGCGCCGGCAGTCACGACTTCAAGTAAGACTAAAATTTGGAAGCCGGCATAGTTGAAGCTACCGAGGAAAAATATTACAACCAGCATTGATGCTGCTCTCTAGGGTCACATAAGATTTGGCTGCTCCAGTCGCTTGCGCATAAGGATTCGAAAGAACATATTCCAGATTGTCCAATCTGCGTTCCGAATAGTGCTTTTGCAGTTTGGTTGACCTACACTGACATGCTTCCTGCAGATTGCCTTTTGTTTGGAATTTGGCCAAACAATTTTCGGCAGTTTTGTTTTTGAATGACTCGCTCCATGAATGGGTCATGACTGCACCCTCTACCTTATCTGCCCGCTCCTGCGACAACATCGCATACATCGGGGTGGGGGTTTTTAAATTCGCACTGTTCAAATACACACAGCACAAAGTTTGCCCCTGACTCAATCCAAATTGAAATGCTGTTTTGTGGTAGTCTATGACTACATTAATTGAGTTGATATTAATATCCATTTTATAAAAATGGTGTCACTGATAGTGTCACTGTTTCGACTGTTTTTCCGATGGGCAAAAATGGCTGAGACCCGCGTAAATACTCGCTTTCCAGCGATTCGCATTCTCACCAGATTTTTGTCCCCGTGGGGACGCCAGAATAAAATAGCCACCGACAGGTGGCTTTTTTGTTTGTGCCATTCTCGCTTGCTAACCTCATGTACAGGCTGAAAAATCTCACTTGACTATATTTCCATTATTGTGGAAATATAGAACTATGGATACAAAACAAGCCGTTATCGCCCTCTCCTGCCTCGCTCAGGAAGCACGTCTGCAAATTTTCAGGCTGCTGGTACAGACCAGTCCGGCCGGTCTCGCTGCCGGGGAAATAGCGATCAGGCTAAACATGCCAGCCAGTACGCTTTCCTTCCACCTGAAAGAACTCTCACATGCCGGACTGGTGAAATCAGTGCAATCCGGACGTTTCGTCTATTACTCAACCAACTTCAACACCATGAATGCCCTGATGGCATTCCTCACAGAAAACTGCTGTGGCGGCGAACAAAGCTGCAGTAAGCCGGAGAACTGCTCATGAAACGCATGCATATCCATGTTTCTGTCGATGATCTGAGCAAGAGCATCGCCTTCTACAATCATTTATTCAATGCAGTTCCAGCAGTGGTGAAGCCGGATTATGCCAAATGGATGCTGGATGACCCGCGCGTCAATTTCGCCATCAGTCAGCGCGGCAGCAAAGCGGGCCTGGATCACCTTGGCATCCAGGTCGACAGCGAAGAGGAATTGGATGAAATAAGGCAGCGCCTGCAGGATGCAGACCTCAGCCTGCTGACGCAGTCAGGGACGACCTGTTGCTATGCAAAATCCGACAAGCATTGGGTGCAGGACCCTTCCGGAATTGCCTGGGAAAGCTACCACACGCTGGATAGTGCCCCGACCTTCAACGATTCGGCAGAACCTCATGCGGATCAAGCCTGTTGCGCGCCGACAGCTGAAACCATTACCTTTGTAACTCGAAAGAACGGCGGCTGTAAATGACCTCAAACCCTGAAATCAGTGCTTTCGAACGCAATTTGAGCTGGTGGGTACTTGTCTGCATCATCATCGGCATCAGTCTGGGCAAGCTGGTGCCTGAACTGTTTCAGTCGATTGGTCGCATGCAGATTGCCGAGGTAAACCTGGTAGTCGCTGTTTTGATCTGGCTGATGATTACGCCGATGCTGCTGAAAGTGGATTTCTCGCGCATGGCCGAAGTAGCGCAGCATGGCAAAGGCATCGGCGTCACGCTGCTGGTGAACTGGCTGGTGAAACCTTTCTCGATGGCGCTGCTGGCATGGCTGTTCATACGCCATTTGTTCGCCTCCTGGCTGCCGCCTGAACAGATCGATAGTTACATCGCCGGCCTCATTCTGCTGGCTGCAGCCCCCTGCACGGCCATGGTGTTTGTCTGGAGCAATCTGTGCAACGGCGATGCAAAATTCACCTTGTCGCAGGTGGCGATCAACGACGTCATCATGCTGTTTGCCTTCGCGCCCATCGTCGCCCTGTTGCTCGGGCTTTCCAGCATTACGGTGCCGTGGGACACATTGGCGCTTTCGGTGCTGCTGTTTATCGTGGTGCCGGTCGTCATCAGCCAGCTCTGGCGACGCCATCTGCATGGCAATGCAGCAAGGCTGAGCACCACGCTTGCACGCATTCAGCCGGTTTCCATCGGCGCGCTGCTGGTAACGCTGGTGTTGCTATTCGCCTTTCAGGGCGAGCAGATCATTGCTCAGCCGCTGATCATCCTGCTGCTGGCCGTGCCCATCCTGATTCAGGTCTATTTCAACTCTGGTCTCGCTTATCTGCTCAACCGCAAACTCGGCGTTGCACACTGCGCGGCCGGGCCGTCGGCACTGATCGGCGCATCCAATTTCTTCGAGCTGGCAGTCGCCACGGCAATTGCGCTGTTCGGCTTCAATTCCGGCGCAGCGCTCGCCACCGTAGTGGGCGTGCTGATCGAAGTGCCGGTGATGCTGACGGTGGTCAATATCGTCAACCGCACAAAACCCTGGTATGAAAAACGGAAGGACATGGCTTGAACGTACTGTTTTTATGCACCGGCAACTCCTGCCGTTCGATTCTGGCCGAGGCCACATTCAATGCTCTGGCACCGCATGGCTGGCATGCCATCAGTGCGGGCAGCCAGCCCACCGGCACAGTACATCCGCGCTCGCTGGCATTGCTGGCACGTGAAGGCATTTCCAGTGCAGGCTGTCACAGCAAATCGTGGCACGATCTTGCCGTAACGCCGGATATCGTCATCACGGTTTGCGGCAGCGCTGCAGGGGAAACCTGCCCTGCCTATCTGGGGCAAGCCATCCGCGCGCATTGGGGTGTCGACGACCCGGCAAAAGCCATCGGCACCGATACCGAAATCGATGCGGCGTTCATGCAGGCCTACCGCAAGCTGCGCGAACGCATCGAAGCCTTTCTGGCATTGCCGCTCGACCAGCTCGCCAACGACAAGGCACTGCTTGCACAGGCGCTGATCGACATCGGCAACCGCTGATAATCCCAAACCCAATCAGCGGGAAATGGAGATGCCGAGTCGTATCTGACTCTCGCGTTTCCTGTCGTATTCGAGCAAGGTTTCGCCATAGCCTGAAAACAGCTGCAGGTGAACGAAACTGCCGGTGCGTGCAAATATCTTTTCGCTGATCGGATAGGAAAGATCGATCTGCCCGGTGGCATATCCTGCCGTTCCCTGCCGGTACAAGCCTTCTACCACCAATCCGTCCTCGCGGCCGTAGCGCGCTATCCAGTCCACGTAACCACGATAGCGTTGAATATCGGGGTTATCGGATTTATCCAGATAATGGACAATCTTCGGCATCAGGGAGAGCCGCTTGCCATCGGCAAAATCCAGATGCCAGCTCGGTTTCAGATAAGCAATATCGATCGAACGGGAATCTTCCTCGCTTCGACCGTTGGATTCGTGCTCAAGGCCGATGCGCCACTCGTCCGGCATCAGCGGCTTGCCGCTGCCTGCCCACTCGTAGAACAGGCCCGGCCGGTAGCTGGTATCGCGGAACGGACTGGAATCCTCGCCCAGATCCCAGAGCGAGGTCTGCGTGTAAGTGAAGTAGAGATTGCTCAACAGCGGCGAATAGCGCCCGAATATGCCTTCCGGGTCGAACAGACGGTATTTGAAGCTGATCTGAAAGCGGGCATCGGTATCGCGGTCTGAAGTATTGCCGACCAGAAAATAGCTGGCCTCATGCGCCGCCAGCGCAGGCTGATCGCCCGGCTGCGCAAGGACA
The DNA here is from genome assembly GCA_001704575.1 of Methylophilales bacterium LSUCC0135. Lineage (GTDB taxonomy): Bacteria > Pseudomonadota > Gammaproteobacteria > Burkholderiales > Methylophilaceae > UBA6140. The sequence continues at coordinate 30,059 of MCAW01000017.1, read as the reverse complement.
ATGGTAGGCGCATTGTTCTCCGGTAGCGGACAAGGTTCGCAATAGACCACCGTTTCCTCTTGCTGTCCGGCATCAAGCTCGCCCGCCGCCATCAACAGAAAACGGTTGGACGGCAAACCATCCAGACTTGCCGTCACCACCCCGCTGTAATGCCGGATCGCATGCGCATGATAAATGCGTCGATGCGGGTTGCCATGGGTCAACAACGCAGTTTGTTGCAATTCAACGGATTCAGATCCGGCAGCATCCTGCAGGCGCAAGTGCAGCGACTCCGGCCAATCAGAACTCTCGGGACGCACAACCTCCAGTATCAGAGGCTGCCCCGGTTCGATTGCCGTCGAACGGCCAGCAATCAGCCAATCTGTTGCATGGGCATTTGTCCAAAAAACAATGGCCGCCAGAGCGACGGCCATACGCAGAATTTGAATCATCATGATTTCAGCTTTCCGTATGTTGACGGGCGCATGCGCAAATGCCCGGCGGCAAATACGATGCGATTAGCGAGCCCGGGAATGGCTGCTTATTTTTTCGGCAGCGCGTATACGAGAATACGGTCGCCCTGCTTGTAGCCGAAAATTGCACTGCCGCCGGCCGCTACGGCGATATATTGCACGCCGTCGATTTCATAGCTGATGGGCGGTGCGTTGACGCCGGCCTCAGCAATCGCCTGCCACAACAGTCTGCCATCATTCGCATCATAAGCATTGAAGTGGCCGTTACCCTCACCCATGAATACCAGGCCGCCCGCCGTCGCCAGCACGCCGCCGACCAGCGGTTGTTCAGTTTTCTGCTGCCAGCGGATTTTGCCGTCCTTCAGGCTGATTGCGCTCAAAGTGCCCCAGCGCGGCTCATCGATCGGCTCGGACGCGGCGTAGCGCAGCGGCGGCGCGCCATTCTTGCCCGGCGTTTCGTGCAGCGTGTAACGGATGGGAGCGTGTATGCCGGCGACGAAGACCTGCTGCGCAGCCTGATCCACTGCGACCGGCGACCAGTTGGCGCCGCCCAGTATGCCGGGGAATATGCGTGTACCCGCTTTGGTCGCCTTGGCAAACAGGTTCTCCTGCGGAACAAAAGCCTCGGATTTGAACAGGAGCTTGCCGCTTGCCCTGTCGTGCACATAGAACCAGCCGGTCTTGCCGGCCTGACCGACCGCCGCAACGGTGCGGCCTTGATATTGCACATCGAACAATACCGGCGGACTGGCGACATCGTAGCCCCACAGATCATGCGGCACCTGCTGGTAATACCAGCGCAGTTTGCCGCTGTCGGCGTCTAGCGCAACGAGGGAAACGGTATAAAGGTTGTCACCGGGGCGCGAAATGTCGTTCATCTGCGGGGAAGGATTGCCGGTACCGAAATAAAGCAGATTGCGCGCCGGGTCGATTGCCGGAGTGCTCCACACCGAACCGCCGCCATAGCGCGCAGCTTCGGGGTACTTCGGCAGATTGGCCTTTTCGGCGGCGATATCGCGGTGCAGCGGCACGCCATCGGCCGTAGTTTCGGCAAATACACCCTCCCACCCTTGTTCCGGGATGCTGTCGAACTGCCAGACCTTCTCGCCGCTGGCGACGTCGTAAGCGGCGAGAAAACCCGGGCGACCATAACGCCCGCTCACGCCGATCACGGCTCCAAGCGGTGCATCGCTGGCCGGGTTGTCAATATGTAGGCCATAGCCAACGCCGGTGACGCCTATGATCACCTTGTTGTTGTAAACGATAGGCGCCATCGCCATGCCGATGCCGGTGCCCCCCGTCACTTTGGCGCTGCTGTTGGGGTCGCTGCGGTTGAGTTCGGTTTGTGTTTCGGTACGCACATTCGCTTCAACCACGTTGATGTCCCACAGCACCTTGCCATTGCGCGCGTCGAGCGCAATCAGGCGTGCGTCCACCGTGCCGATGAACACCCTGCCTGCGCTGACCGCCACCCCCCGATTTGCAGGCCCACAGCAAAGTTTCCAGTCCGGCCTGCGCTGGTGCGTGTAACGCCAAAGTTCCCGGCCGTTTATGGCGTCGAGCGCGACCACATGGTTGAACGGCAGGGAAACGTACATGACGCCATCCACCACGATGGGCGTGGCCTGAAAGGTCATTTTGACGCCGCTCTCATATTGCCATGCCAGCGCCAGCTGATGAACGTTGTCGCGGTTGATGCGGTTGGAAGCGGAAAAGCGCTGATTGCTGTAGTCACGGCCATAGGCAGGCCATTCGCCTTTCGATGCGCGGCTCGCCATATCGTCAGTGGCTTGCTGCCCTGTTGAATGCTGGGCATTGCCCTGCAGTGCCGCGCAGCCGGTGAATAAGGTCAGGATTGCCAGTAGCGCGATACAGCGCATCATTCGTAATGGAGTCATGGTCAGGTGCCGCATTAGGTATACAGCTTAGTCTAATTTAAAAGCCCTGCCATGCCTACTGCAGAACAATACAACAACAGGCAGATCAACCGCTCACGTAGCGCGATGCCGATGTTTCCATGCATCGATTTTCCATATATCGATGCATTAATGTTTTATTAAAATCAACGAAATATGAATTTAATAGAACTTTATGAATAATATTTGCATCATATTTATGATAAATTTGCATGGAACAGATCCATTCAAAGACACCAGTGGAGACCTCACATGAGCGCAACAGCCGAAAAATATAAAGACGCATTTCCGATAAGAACCGTATCGGCGTTGACCGGCATCAATCCGATCACCCTCCGCACATGGGAGCGCCGTTACCACCTGATCGAACCGGTACGAACACCCAAGGGTCACCGGCTCTACACCAAGGAGCATATCGCCATGCTGAGTCGCGTGGTGGAGCTGCTCGAACGCGGCATTCCGATCAGCCGTATCACCTACGCCAGCATTACTGAAAACGCTGACAATGCACAGACCCAGGAGCAGATGTTCTGGCAGCGCATGATCAAACGCATGTCGGATGCCATCCATCGCTTCGATGAAAGCGTGCTGGAAAATACCTATAACGAGGCGCTATCGCTGTATCCGATTGAAACCGTCACGCAGAAACTGTTGCTGCCGATGCTGGAACGGCTGGGCAAGTATTGGGAATCCGGCGAGGGGACCATTGCGGAAGAGCATTTTTTCGGCGTTTACCTGCGCAACAAACTGGGCGCCAGATTCCATCACAAAAAGCGGCTCGAAAACGCGCCCACCTTCGTCACCGCCTGCATTCCCGGTGAGCGCCATGAAATCGGCCTGCTGCTGTTTGCCTTGAGCGCCTACGATCATGGCTTTCGCTGCATTCTGCTGGGTGTGGATATTCCGCTGGCAGAACTGCCCGGCGCAGTCAGACAGTCGGGCGCCAGCGGCATCGTGCTGTCGGCCTCGCTGATCCAGAATGCATCAGACTTCGAGCAATCCCTCAAAACGCTGGTCGAAAGCAGCGAAGTACCGGTTTTTGTTGGCGGCTTTGCCTCACTGGTCAACAGGGACGTCGTTGAGAAAGCCGGTGCAACCTCGCTGGGTACCGATTTCGATATCAGTTTCGACAAGATCGCGGCAGTTTTCAAAACACGCAAACTGAAACAAACACCGTCCAAAATCACCCATTTATAGCCTGTGCGGGACTGACACGAGGCCGGACTAACACAAGACAACACAGAGATAAGGAAGAAAATGACATGCAAGTGACAAGCCTCGCAATCAATTGGGCCGAACGTGGCCTGGTACCCGATTATGCATTGAGGGCAGGCATCCGGCGCCTGCTGGAAAAACGTCTGCAGGAGATCTCCGCCAGTAATTGCGAAGCGGCGGCTGAGATCGAGGCAAAGTTTGTCGCGGCCATGCATGAAGCGCCCATCGCACTGGTGCCAGAGCTTGCCAACGAGCAGCATTACGAGCTGCCTGCCGAATTCTTCCGCCGTTGCCTCGGCAAGCACCGCAAGTACAGTTCCTGCTACTGGGCCGCTGATACAAAATCACTGGATGAGGCAGAAGCGCTGGCGCTGCAACTCACCTGCGAACACGCGACGCTGGCAGACGGCCAGACCATACTGGAACTCGGCTGCGGCTGGGGTTCGCTCACCTTATGGATGGCAGCGCATTACCCGAACAGCCGCATCACGGCAGTCTCCAATTCGAATTCACAACGCGAATTCATCCTGGCAGAAGCTGCCACGCGCGGTCTCTCCAACATTGAAGTCATCACCTGTGACATGAACCGATTCGAGGCCCCCGGCCAATATGATCGTATTGTGTCGGTCGAGATGTTCGAACACATGCGTAACTACCGCGTACTGTACGGCAAAGTGCATGACTGGCTTCTGCCCGGCGGCCGGTTCTTCAAACACATATTCGTACACCGGTTGACGCCTTACGCCTTTGAAGTACAAGGCGATGACGACTGGATGAGCCAGTTTTTCTTCTCCGGCGGCATGATGCCGAGCGATGACCTGCCGCTGCGCTTTCAGGAAAAACTCAAGCTGCTGAATCTTTGGCGCTGGGACGGCACACATTACGAAAAAACCGCCAACGCCTGGCTGGCCAACATGGACGCCCGCGCAAACGAAATAAGGCCCATTCTGGAACAGACCTACGGCGCCGATGCTGCCGACATGTGGCGCATGCGCTGGCGCATCTTCTACATGTCCTGCGCCGAACTGTTTGGTTACAACAACGGTCAGGAATGGTGGGTCTCGCACTATCTGTTTGAACGGCCCTCACATTAACATGCGTAACACTCTGATCAATATCGCGGCATTCCAGGCCGGTTGGTTCGCTTGCGTGCTCGGCGCCGCCAACGGCATACCCTGGCTCGGCCCGCTGCTGGCGCTGCCAGTACTGGCCTGGCATCTGCTGCACGCATCTGCGCCGGCATCAGCATTGAAACTGCTGTTGGTGGCAGTCGTGGCGGGCACCCTGTTCGACCAACTGCTCTTGTCGCTCGGCTGGATTCAATACCCGGCAGCTTACTGGCCGTCATGGCTGCTGCCGTTCTGGATGACGACGCTGTGGGCGTTGTTCGCCTCGACGCTGAATGTGAGCCTGCGCTGGTTGCGCGGCAGAACGCTGCTTGCGGTCACATTCGGCCTGATAGGCGGGCCGCTGGCTTATCTGGCCGGACAGGCACTGGGCGCGCTTGTGCTGACGCAAGAAACATCCGCCCTGCTCGCACTGGCCATCGGCTGGGGCGTGATGATGCCGGTGCTGCTACGCATCGCCTGCGTATTTGACGGCCATAAACTTGATAATGCCGATACCAACCGGCAGAAAGCGACGCAACATGTTTGACTGGCAAGCTTACCTGAACGCCTTTTACCTGATGCTGGTCTTCGCTTTCGCCGGTTGGCTGTTCAGTGTTTACAAGCGCAACGTCACTGTGGTCGACAGTATGTGGAGCCTGTTCTTTCTGTTGGCGACGATCGTCTATATTTTTCATGAAAATGGTTTAACAGACAGAAATACGCTATTGATTGGTATGGTATTAATCTGGTCTTTACGCTTGTCCGTTTATCTCTCGTGGCGCAATCGCGGCCCACATGAAGACCATCGCTATCAGGCCATACGCCGCAACAACGAGCCGCATTTCTGGCTGAAAAGCCTCTATATCGTCTTTGGTCTGCAGGCAGTGCTGGCCTGGATCGTATCGCTGCCGCTGCTGGGTATCTCGGTATCAAGCGCGCCGCTCAACTGGCTGGACCTTGCCGGTTTTGCGCTCTGGTTCGCAGGCTTCGCCTGGGCTGCGATTGCCGATTGGCAGCTGACCCGCTTCAAAGCGCAGGCCGCCAATCATGGCCGCGTGCTCGACAGCGGACTCTGGCGTTATTGCCGCCATCCTAACTATTTCGGCGAATGCCTGCTTTGGTGGGGCTTTTATTTGATGGCGCTGGGCGTCGGTGCCTGGTGGAGCATCATCGGCCCGCTGCTGATGACCTTGCTGCTGTTGAAAGTCAGCGGTGTCGCACTGCTGGAAAAGGATATCGGCGAACGACGCCCCGGCTATGCCGATTACATGCGGCGTACCAACGCCTTCATTCCCGGCAAGCCAAAATCCGGAGGGCAGTGACGATGCGCCGGATATCCACCCTGCTGTTCATGCTGTTTCCGGTAGTTTTTGCCTCAGCCGCGCAAGCGCGGGAATGGCCCTTTACCGCCTATCTTGACGGCAAGGAAATCGGCCAGCATCGATTTTCCATCACCGAGCAGAACGGCATGCTGGAACTGGTCAGCGAGGCCGAGTTCAACGTCAAGCTGCTGTTCATCAATGCTTACAAATATCAGCACAAGGCGGTAGAGCGCTGGCAGGACAATTGCCTGCACAGCCTCGAAGCCAACACGCGCGAAAACCGCGACATTTCCAAAGTTCAGGGCAAAAAGATGCAGGACGGATTCCGCGTGCAGGGCCCCAAAGGGCCGCTACAACTGCCTGCATGCGCGATGACGTTTGCCTACTGGAATCCGGATATACTCCGTCAAGACAAGTTGCTTAACCCGCAGACCGGCGAGTGGGTCGATGTCAGCATCGTCAGCATGGGCAACGAGCGCATCGCAGTGCGCGGCCGTGAAGTCGATGCGCGCCGCTACCGTCTGACGGCGCCGAAAATGCAGATCGATCTCTGGTATTCCGCTGATGACGAATGGCTGGCGCTTGAATCGACCACGCCGGAAGGCTATCTGATTTCCTATCAATTGCGTTGAGGTTGTTCCAATCATGAAAAAACTGTTGAATTCCGCACTGCTTGGCATCTGCGCGCTGCTTGGCGGCTGCGCCAGCAACGGCTTGGCTCCGGTCGCAGCCGTGCCGCAAGTCGATCTGCCCCGTTTCATGGGCGACTGGTACGTCATTGCCTGCATTCCCACCGCCATCGAAACGCAGGCATATAACGCCATCGAATCCTACCGGCTCGACAGTGACGGCACCATAGACACCACCTTCACCTTCCGCAAGGGCGGTTTCGACGGCCCGCTCAAACGCTACAATCCGCGCGGATTCGTGGTCAAGAACAGCGGTAACGCAATATGGGGCATGCAGTTCATCTGGCCGGTCAAGGCTGATTTCCGAATCGCCTATCTGGCACCGGATTATTCCAGCACGGTGATCGCCCGCAATGCCCGCGATTACGTCTGGATCATGGCCCGCACGCCTACCATCAGCGATGCGCATTATGAGGAACTGACCCGTTTCGTCGCATCGCTCGGCTACGATCTATCCAAGCTACGCAAAGTACCACAGCAGTGGGATGCGGCTTCATGAAGAAACCACTGCATCAAAGACTGTTGCGCTGGCTTGACAGTGGCGCCGCAGGCGACCATGACAATACCACTGGGGCCATCGCTGGCAACCGCGTCGATTGGTTGCGCGTGCTGCCGTTCGTCTTCCTGCATCTCGCCTGTTTTGCCGTCATCTGGGTTGGCTGGAGCTGGTTTGCAGTCATTTTTGCACTGGCGCTTTACGGGCTCAGGATGTTTGCCATTACCGCCTTTTATCACCGTTACTTTTCGCACAAGGCTTTCCGCACCTCACGGCTGATGCAGCTGCTGTTCGCCGTTGCCGGTGCCACCGCCGTCCAGCGCGGGCCCCTATGGTGGGCTTCGCAGCATCGGCATCATCATGCCAATTCGGACCTCCATGAAGACGCGCATTCGCCGGTGCAGCACGGCTTTTTCTGGAGTCATGTCGGCTGGTTTTTGTCTGAGGCGCATTTCGCTACGCGGAACGAACGGGTCAGGGAGTTGGCCGAATTCCCGGAATTACGTTTCCTCGACCGCTTCGATGTCATCGTACCCGCGCTCTTTGCACTCGCCATCTACGGGCTGGGCGAATGGCTGGCTGCGGCAGCACCGGGGCTGGAAACCAACGGCTGGCAGTTGCTGGTGTGGGGCTTTGTTATTTCCACCGTGCTGCTCTATCACGCCACCTTCAGCGTCAACTCGCTCGCGCATGCCTGGGGAAGCCGCCGTTACGACACGCGCGATCACAGCCGCAATAACCTCGTCATCGCGCTGCTGACGCTGGGCGAAGGCTGGCATAACAATCACCATCACTATCCCGGTTCAGCCCGGCAAGGTTTCTACTGGTGGGAAATCGACCTGACCTGGTACATGCTCAAGCTGTTACAGGCCTGTGGTCTGATCTGGGAGGTCAAGGGCGTACCGGCCGCCATCCGGCAATCGCGGCGCGTCCAAGCGGAAGGCAAATCATGAAAATCGCCATCATCGGTAGCGGCATCGCCGGCAACACGATTGCCTACCACCTGCACAAGACTCACGAAATCACCGTATTCGAAGCCGGCAGCCATATCGGCGGCCACACCCATACGCATGACATCGTCGTGGGCGGCAAACAACTCGCGGTGGATACCGGCTTCATTGTGTTCAACGACCGCACCTATCCGAATTTCATCGCCTTGCTTGACGAACTCGGTGTCGAATGGCAACCCAGTCACATGAGTTTCAGCGTGCACTGCGAAAAAAGCGGCTTCGAATACAACGGCACCACGCTCAATTCGCTGTTCGCGCAGCGGCGCAATTTTCTGCGGCCGTCGTTCTATCGCATGATCGGCGAGATTCTGCGCTTCAACAAGACTGCGCCCGAATTGCTGGAAGACGGCCCGGAAATACGGCTAGGCGATTATCTTGCGCAACAGGGCTACAGCCGCAATTTCATCGATTACTACATCGTTCCCATGGGCTCGGCCATCTGGTCTACCGAAGCACGCCAGATGCTGGAATTCCCTGCCCGCTTCTTCGTGCGTTTCTTCCATCACCACGGCATGCTGACGGTCAACAACCGTCCGCAGTGGCGCGTCATCAAGGGCGGTTCGGCCAGATACGTGGAAGCACTGACCGCCTCTTTCCGCGAGCGCATCCGCCTCAAAACACCGGTGCAACGGGTACGCAGGCTCAAGCGCTCGGTGCGCGTCAAGCCATACAACGGCCCGGAAGAGCAGTTCGACTGGGTCGTCTTTGCCTGTCACAGCGATCAGGCGCTGGCACTGCTGGCTGACCCCGGCACAGCGGAAAAAGACATCCTCGGCGCTATCCCCTATCAGGAAAACAGCGTCTACCTGCATACCGATGCCGTCATGATGCCAAAACGCAAGCTGGCCTGGGCGGCATGGAATTATCATGTGACGGCGGCGCCTGCCGATCGCGTTGCCGTCACCTACAACATGAATATCCTGCAGGGGCTGGATGCGCCGCAACCGATTCTGGTCACACTCAACCATACCCGTAACATCAATCCGGCCAAAGTCATCAAGCGCCTGACCTACCACCATCCGGTCTATACCACCGAAGGCGCCAGGGCGCAGGCCCGTCATGGCGAGATCAGCGGCGTCAACCGCACGCTGTACTGCGGCGCCTATTGGCGTAACGGCTTCCACGAGGATGGCGTCGTCAGCGCACTGACCGCGCTGGAACAGCTGCGCAAGGCTGCCGGTGCATAACGCGTCTCTGTCCGCTGTTGCTCCGCCAGAGCTGCCGCCGCACAGCGCCATCTACACCGGCCGCGTGCGCCATCGACGCTTTCTGCCGCTGCCGCATGCGTTCAGCTATCGGTGCTTCATGATGTACCTTGATCTGGATGAACTGCCGCAGCTTTTTCAGCACACCCGTTTCTGGTCTTGCGGCAAACGCAATCTGGCCTGGTTCAGGCGCGAAGATTATCTGGGCGACCCTGCCCGTCCGCTGAAGCAAGCCGTAATTGCTTTGGTGCAGCAGGAAACCGGTACCGCGCCTGACGGCCCGGTGCGCATGCTGACCAACTTGCGTTACTTCGGCTACTGCTTTAATCCGGTAACCTTCTATTATTGCTTCCAGGCCGATGGCAAAACGCTGCACGCCATCGTCGCCGAAATCAACAACACGCCCTGGAACGAGCGTCATCGCTACGTGCTTGATTGCAGCAAACATGCGGGTACAAGCGCCTTGCATACCTTCCGTTTCAGCAAGGATTTTCACGTCTCGCCGTTCATGCCGATGGCGATCGAATACGACTGGGCTTTTTCCGTGCCGGATGCGCATCTTTCGGTCCATATGCGCAACCTCTCTACCGCTGCAGGTGGCGAAAAAATGTTCGATGCAACGCTGAAACTGGAACGGCAGATACTGAATTCGGCTTCGCTCAACCGCGCACTGATGGCCTACCCGTTCATGACGCTGAAAGTGATGTATGCCATCTATTGGCAGGCCTTGAGGCTATGGCTCAAGCGCGTGCCGTTCGTCCCTCATCCCGATAAACACGCTCAAAAGGAAATGTCTTGATGAAGTCTCCCAATCTGGCCGGCAGTACCGGTCTTTTCGGTCTGCCGCGCAAACAATCCGCAGGCTGGCTGCAGAACCTCGCCAGATCGCTGGTGCTGAAACGCCTGCAGAATCTGCGTCACGGACGGTTGACGCTGGTGGAAGGCACCCGCCAACACAGCTTCGGCAGTGGCGGCGCCATTGAAGTCACGATACAGGTGCAGGATGCCCGCTTTTACGGCGATATCGCTTTCGGCGGCTCCATTGGTGCCGGCGAAGCCTGGATGCTGGGCTACTGGCAATGCAGCGACCTGACTGCGCTGATCCGCCTGATGGTGTTGAATCAGGATGTGATGGACAGCCTCGAAGGCGGCATGGCGACGCTGGCGAAACCCGTGCTGAAGCTGCTGCACCGGATGAACCGCAATACCGCAGACGGCAGCCGCCGCAACATCGCCGCGCATTACGACCTCGGCAACGACATGTTCAAGCTGTTTCTCGACCCGACCATGATGTATTCCTCGGCGATCTTCGATCAACCGGAAATGTCGCTGGAACAGGCTTCCATCAGCAAGCTTGACCGCATCTGCCGCAAGCTGGATTTGAACCCGGACGACCACGTGCTGGAAATCGGCACCGGCTGGGGCGGTTTCGCCATTCACGCAGCCGGGCGCTATGGTTGCAGGGTAACGACAACGACCATTTCGCAAGCACAGTTCGACCTTGCCATTGAACGCGTAAGAGACGCAGGGCTGCAGGACAAGGTGACCATATTATTGAAAGATTACAGGGAGTTGGAAGGACAATTTGACAAACTGGTTTCAATCGAAATGATCGAAGCGGTCGGTCATCAGTATTACGACACTTACTTCGCCGCCTGCGCCAGGTTGCTGAAACCGGAAGGCATGATGCTGTTGCAGGGCATCACCATCGCCGACCAGCGCTACGAATCGGCCAAAAATTCGGTTGATTTCATCCAGCGTTACATCTTCCCCGGCAGCTGCATCCCCTCCGTGACTGCACTGCTCGACAGCATCACGCGCGCTTCTGACCTGCGCCTGTTCAATCTCGAAGACATCGGCCCGCATTACGCGCGCACGCTGGCCGAGTGGCGTCATAATTTCTTTGCCAATATCGAGCAGGTGCGTGCGCTCGGCTATCCGGAAGAGTTCATCCGCATGTGGGAGTTCTACCTTTGCTATTGCGAAGGCGGTTTCGAGGAACGCGCGCTGGGCGACGTTCACATGCTGCTGGTGAAGCCACGCAACCGCAAGGCGCCGCTGCTGCCGGCGATGAACTGAGCTTGATGCCGGCCTGAGCATGATGGCTGACCAGGTTTGAGCCGTAACCAGTGTCTGCGCCGCATTTCGGCTCAGGCCGGTTTCTGCGCAGCGATACGCTGCATCATGGCGGGTTTCGGCCCTGTGACCAGCCCCTGCTCGAAGGCGAGCACGGCAAAATCGCTACCGAATACCTCTTTCAACTCATTCTCGCGCAGCAGAAAATCCGGGTTGGTAGGCCTGCCGTAAGCTTCATGCCCCTGCATGAAAGTTTCGTAAATGAGCAGGCCGCCTGCTTTCAAACTGCCGCTCAAGTGCGGAAACAAGGGCCGGTGCAGATAACGACAGACAACAATCGCATCGAATTGCTGCCCGGCATAAGGCCAAGCGGCGTTTTCCAGATCAGCCGTATTGCAGGTGATACCGTCAATGCCGCGCATGACGGCGAGTGCCTCGGCGTCGCGATCCACTGCTTCCACAACAAAGCCCTGCTGCGCCAGCCAGCGCGCGTTACGCCCTTTGCCGGCCGCAACGTCAAGTACCTGTCCGCCCTGCCTGATCTGCGCCGTATGCCGGCGCAACCAGTCTGAGGGCGCTTCCGCGAGGTCTGTTCTCAATAAGGTAAAGTGAGCCATCAGCCGGGTTTTTCAGTCATTTGCTGTTCAAATACATGGATATCCTCGGCACGCAGAACCACTTCAGTCCTGATGCCAGTGGCGAGCGCCAGTTCTTCCGCCAGACGCGCAGTCACATCAATCCTGAATATCGCGCCGGTATCCGCCAACTGCAGAAACAGCCTGACCTGATCGCCCAGGGTCAGCATCTTTACCACTGTCACAGGCAGCCGGTTCTTCTGCGGCGCGATTTCCTTGCGCGAGATGGCGCGGAAACGGATACCGGCATCGGCGATCACCCAGCTGACCCGCTCTCCTTGGCGCAGATGCGGCTGGCGGGGAATCTCGATTCGATGGCCGGTCAGGTCGAGCGCAGTGATGGCGTTGGCACCATCCTGCTCAACCACCACCGATTCAAAGATATTGCGCAGGCCCAGCAACATGGCAGCATCCTCGCTTACCGGATGCGCCATGACCTGCTTCGGCTCACCGCTTTGCAACGTCCGTCCCTGACTCTGCAAGGTGATGCGATCTGCCAGCATCAACGCCTCCTGCAAGTCATGTGTTACCAGCACCACCGGCATCGCCAGTTCGCTGCGCAGCTCGACAATTTCGGTATACAGTTTTTCGCGCGTGGCTGCATCCACGGCAGAAAACGGTTCGTCCAGCAGCAGTACGCGTGGGCTCGCCGCCAGCGCCCGGGCCAGCGCAACGCGTTGCTGCTGACCACCGGAAAGTTCAGCCGGACGGCGCTTGGCCAGGCCGCCCAGATGAACGCGTTCCAGCCATTCATGCGCAATACGGCTGCGCTCGCTGGCCGGCAAGTGGTGCAATGCCGTTTCGACATTGCCGAGTGCATGCATGTGAGGAAACAAGCCGTAATGCTGGGGCACATAACCCACCCTGCGCTGCTGTGCGGTCACATGCCGCTGTCCATCCGCCCAGAGCAGATCGCCGCTGCGGATATGACCCTGCTGCACGCGTACTAGGCCTGCAATCATGCGCAACAGGGTCGATTTTCCGCTGCCGGATGGCCCCACCAGCGCCGTCAGTTCGCCGGCCCGACATTTCAGTTCGGCGTCAAGCGCAAACGGTGCTTTTTGCCTGACCTGCACGGCAAGATCAAGATTGCGGCTAGACATGCGACCGCCCCGCCTTTCTCATGCCGGGCTTCAACAGGCGCCTCGAAAGGCTGTTGGCGATTGCCAGCACGACAACCGAGAAGATCAGAAGAATCAAAGACATCTGCCCTGCCGCTTCAAGATCGAAAGCCTGTACACGGTCATAAATGCTGATGGCTATGGTGCGCGTCTCGCCCGGCAGATTACCGCCCACCATCAAGACCACGCCGAATTCGCCCAGCGTATGGGCGAAAGTCAGCACCAGCGCGGTCAGCATGCCGGGCCAGGCCAGCGGGATTTCCACCGTCAACAGCTGACGCCAGCGCGACATGCCGCAACAGGCCGCCGCATCGCGGATTTCCTGCGGGATTGCCTCGAATGCGCGCTGCATGGGCTGCACGGCGAAAGGAATATTGACGATCATCGAAGCGATCAGCAATCCGGAAAAATGGAACACCACGCCATGTCCGGTCAGATCAACCAGCCAGCGGCCGATGAAGGAGTCGTTGCTCAAACCCACCAGCAGATAATAGCCGACCACCGTCGGCGGCAGCACCAGAGGCACAGCCAGGGATGCCTCCAGCAAGGATTTGCCGGGGAACTGCGCAGTGCTGAGCCAGCGTGCGGTAAACATCGCAAGCGGCAGCAACAGCAGCACGGTAAAAATCCCGAGCTTGACGGAAAGCCAGAAAGCGACCCAATCCATCAATGCAGCTCCTGCGGCAATTCAAAACCATAGCGCTGAAACACCGCGCGTGCAGCGGGTTGCTGCAAGTAACGGTAGAAATCCTTCGCCACCGGCCCGGCATTCTTCATCAATACCATGCGCTGGCGCAGGGGTTGGTGCAGCGCGTCCGGCAGCATCACATAATTCACCCGCGATTCGACCTGCGGCGTTTTCACCAGAGAAAGCGCGACAATGCCGCCAACGGCGGAGCCGCTGGTAGCAAACTGCGCGGCCTGCGACACGTTTTCGCCCAGCACAAGATACGGTTGCAGGTCCTGCCACAGGCCGCGCGCGCGCAACACTTCCTCCGCGCGCTTGCCATAAGGCGCATGTTCCGGATTGGCAATGGCGAAACGGCCCGGATTCGGTGATTTCAGCATCGCAGCCACGCCCTTCATTTCAGCATCCGGCACCAGTCTGCCGCCTTTCGGCGCAATCAGCACCAGCCGCCCCAGGGCGTAGGGCAAACCGGCATCCAGCGTTTTGCCTGCCGCATGCAACTCGGCGACATAGTTTTCATCTGCCGAAAGAAATATCTGGAAAGGCGCGCCGTGCAGTATCTGTGTCGCCAGCAAGCCGGAAGAACCGAAGGTAAGTAAGGGTTTGTGGCCGCTGACGCGGGCATAATCGTCTGCCAGCTGCTCCAGCGCAAACTTCAGGTCGGACGCGGCGGCGATGCGCACGGTCTCGGCAAAAGCGCTGGCCGTGAAGCCGGACAGCAAAACAAAAGCCAGTGAAATGATGATGTGGAGCTGCCTGCGCATGGTTATAATAAGTCCTTTTTCTTATTTGCATTTTATGCCAGAAATAGCTTTTTCCGGGCGCAATTCAAAGCAGCATGCAGATTAATCTCGCACAACTGATCTGGCAGGACGGCCAACCGCTTTCGCAGCAATTCGACGACATCTATTTCTCCCGCGACAGCGGGCTGGCCGAAACACAGCACGTCTTTCTGCAGCACAACGGCCTGCCGCAACGCTGGCAAGGTATGCAACAAGACGTGTTCACGATTGCCGAAACCGGTTTTGGCACCGGGCTTAATTTTCTCTGCGCTTGGAAGGCATGGCAGCACAATGCGCCAACGGGCGCAAGGTTGCACTTCGTCAGCTGCGAGAAATTTCCGCTCAGCCCGGCCGACCTTGAAACCGCGCTGCACATGTGGCCGGGGCTGTCGCCGCTTGCATCACAGCTCTGCGCGCAATACGGCCATTTCAGTGCCGGCATCCACCGGCTCACATTTGCGCAGGGCCGCGTGGTTCTCACCCTGTTGATCGGCGACGCCAGCGCCATGCTGGCGCAACTCTCGGCGCAGGTGGACGCCTGGTTTCTTGACGGCTTCGCGCCATCGCGCAACCCGGAAATGTGGCAGCCGCAGCTTTTCATGCAAATGGCCCGTCTCTCGCATGAAGAAACCACATTTGCCACCTTTACCAGCGCCGGCGCCATCCGCCGCGGCCTCGAACAGGCTGGTTTCCGGGTGGAAAAAACCGCCGGTTTCGGGCGCAAGCGCGACATGCTGTGCGGCCAATATCAAGCACAGGCAGAAATACAGAAACGAACACAGCGGCAGTCAAAGCACGCCATCGTCATCGGCGGCGGTATCGCCGGTTGTGCCAGCAGCCATGCGTTGGCACAGCGCGGCTGGCAGGTCACGCTGGTCGAGCGCCATGACAGCGTTGCGGCCGAAGCCTCCGGCAATCCGGCCGGCATGCTCTACCCGCGACTGGCCATGCAGCCAACCGTCATGAGCAGGCTGGCACTGAGCGGCTTTCTCGCCAGCATGCGTCTGATCAAGTCGCTGGATTTGCCTGCAGACAGTTTCGACGCATGCGGTCTGTTGCAACTGGGTTTCGATCAGCGCGAAGCCGAGCGCAACCATGCCATCGCCAGGCTGGGGCTGCCTGCTGAGCTCGTGCGATGGGTAGAGGCTGCAGAAGCGAGCCATATCGCCGGAATCACGCTCAATCATGATGCGCTGTATTTTCCGCATGCAGGCTGGGTAAAGCCCGCGAGCCTGTGCCGGGCCTTGAGCGGGCACGACGGCATTACACGCAGCATGGCAAGGGAAGCCATCCGCATCGGGAAATGCAATGACCTCTGGCAAGTGCTGGATAAAGACGGCCTGATCGGCGAAGCGCCTGTGCTGATCATTGCCGGCGCCAACCAAAGCGTGCGTTTCAGTCAGACCGCGCATCTGCCGCTGCAACCGGTGCGCGGGCAGATCAGCGTGATGCCTGCCTCGGAAACGAGCCGGCAGTTGCATAGCGTCATCTGTACCGACGGTTACGTCAGTCCGGCGATCGACGGCTGGCACTGCATGGGCGCGACCTTCACACCGGATGACAGCGCAACCGACATTCGCGCGGACGACCACGCAGCCAATCTGGCCATGCTGCAAAAGATCTCGCCGCTACTGGCGGCGCACCTCGACCGGGCGGATGCTGTAAACGAACTGCAGGGACGGGCCGCATTGCGGTCGGCAACGCCGGATTATCTGCCGCTGACCGGCAAACTGCTGGCGGCCGGTGAACTGCTGCAAGCACCGCCCAAACCCTACCGCAAGTCACCCGCGCTGCCCTGGCTGGATGGTCTTTACATCAACAGTGGTCACGGTTCCAAAGGCATCACGCAGGCGCCGCTCTGTGCCGAATTGCTGGCGTCTGCCATCTGCGGCGAACCCTTGCCGCTGGAGAACGATATCGTCGCCGCACTTGACCCCAACCGCTTTTTGCTGCGAAAGTCAGGGCTCAAGCACCTGATTCGCGGCCTCGCCTGACCCCCTGCAATGACAAGCACATCACTGTTTCAAACCGCACTTGATCACCACCGCAACGGCAGACTGGCCGAGGCGGAGGCCTGCTACCGCCGCCTGCTGGCTGACGAGCCGCACGACGCCAACGCGCTGCATCTGCTCGGGCTGGCGTACCATCAGCGCGGACATCATGCTGAAGCCATCGAACTGATCGGCAAAGCCGTCGAGCTCGCGCCCGCCAATGCGGATTTTCTCAACAATTACGGTGCCGCGCTGCGTGCCGGCGGCCAGACCGAAAAAGCTGCCGCCTGTTACCGGCAGGCCCTGAAAATCGCGCCCAGGGATCTCGACCTGCAAAACAACCTCGGCAATGCCTGTCTGGAACTGCGCCGTTTCGACGAGGCGGCTGCCTGTTATCGCAACCTGCTCAAAGTGCTGCCTGCCAATCAGGATGTGCGTGCTGCGCTGCTGCACGCGCTGCAGGCCGCCGGTTTCGAGCATCATGCCCAGGGCCGTTTTGCTGCGGCCGAGGTGGCTTACGCCGAAGCCGTTGCGCTCAACCCGACCGATGGTGCGCTGTACTACAACCTCGGCAACGCCCAACGCGAACTGGGCAAGCCGGAAGCAGCGCTGAAAAGCTACCGGCAGGCATTGAGCCTGCTGCCGGATGATGCCGATGTGCACAACAATCTCGGCAACGTGCTGCGTGAAACCGGCCAGCTGCAGGAGGCCATCGCGGCTTACAGAACCGCGCTTGAATTGAACCCGACCCTGCACCACGCGCGCTTACATCTGGTGCATCAGATGCAGCACGCCTGCGACTGGGCCGGGCTCGACGATGAAATCGGCCGGGTACGCCAGTGGGTGAAAACCCTACCGCAGGCGCAAATTTCGCCTTTTGCATTTCTTGCCATGCCGGGCAGCACCGCCGCAGAACAGAAACAGTGCGCCAGTCACTGGGTAGCCAACCGTATTGCACCCTTGCTGCCGCATCGCCTGCCTGCAGACTTCAGCCGCAATCTGCAGCATAAAAAGCTGCGTATCGGCTATTTGTCGAGTGATTTCCGCCTGCATCCGCTGGCGTTTCTTGTCACTGAGCTGATGGAACTGCATGACCGCAAACAGTTCGAGATTCTCGCCTACTCCGCAGCGCCGGACGACAGGACTCCGGAGCGCAAGCGCCTGGAAAAAGCCTTCGACCGCTTCGTCGACATTCGCCATCTGTCCATCGCCGATGCCGCCCGGCGCATCCGGCAGGACGAAATCGATATTCTGGTCGATCTCACCGGCTTCACCCACACCAGCCGCAGCGCCATAGCCGCCCTGCGCCCGGCGCCGGTCTGCATCAACTGGCTCGGCTATCCGGGCAGCATGGGCATGTTGCCGCCCGCCGATGGCAACCCGGAGCAGCCGCTGTTCGATTACCTGCTGACCGATGATTTCATCACGCCATCTTCTGTCGCCGTTGACTATGCCGAAACGCTGCTGCCGTTAACGCCCTGCTACCAACCCAACGACCGCAAGCGTCCAGTCGGCAAGTCTGTTAGCCGTGCCTCGCAAGGCTTGCCGGATGACGCGTTCGTGTTCTGCTGCTTCAACCAGACGTTCAAGATATTGCCGGCCATGTTCGATATCTGGATGCGTCTGCTGCAAGCCAGACCCGGCAGCGTGCTCTGGCTGCTGGAATGCAACCCGCTGGCCCGGCACAATCTGCAGCGCGAAGCGGAACAGCGCGGCATCGATGCCAAGCGGTTGGTTTTCGCCGCACGGGTGCCGATCGCGCAGCATCTGGCGCGCCATGCGCTCGCCGATCTCTTTCTCGACACCCTGCCCTACAATGCCCATACCACAGCCAGCGACGCCCTCTGGGTGGGTTTGCCGGTGTTGACCTGCGTTGGCGACACTTTCGCCGGACGCGTTGCCGGCAGCCTGCTGCACGCCCTCGGCATGACGGAGTTGATCACTTCTACGCTTGCGGATTACGAACAAAAGGCGCTGGCGCTATCGGCAAACAAGGCGGAAATTCACCGGCTCAAGCAACAACTGGCCGGCAAGCGAGAGAACTCCGCCCTGTTTGACACCGCCGCCTTTGTGCGTGATCTCGAACAGCGCTACAGGCAAGTGTGGCAATGGTTCTGCGAACATGGCAGTCCGTGCTAATGCCGCGCGCCTTGTGCTACAGTTAAGCAAAACCTGAACGACGCTTTCCGGAACCCCCGGCGGGAGCAAAACAAGAGAAGATTATGGCGGCCATCGACATCACCCCTGCGCTCAAATTCATGGTTGAAAAAGGCGCTTCCGACCTCTTTTTCAGCACCGGCACCGCGATTCATATCGGTATCGAAGGCGATACCCGGCCTGTCAACAATCAGGTCATGGCACCCGGCATGGTCAAGCAGATCGCCTACGCCCTGATGAGCGAGGAACAGATCAGGGAATTCGAAGCGCAATTCGAGATGAATTTTGCCATCAGCAAGGAAAAGGTCGGCCGCTTTCGCGTCAATGTGTTCCGTCAGCGTGGCGAAGTCGGCATGGTCATCCGCCACATCAAGACAGACATCCCCTCTTTCGAGACGCTCGGTATCCCGGAAATCCTCAAAGAACTGATCATGCGCAAGCGCGGCCTCATCCTCGTCGTCGGCGCTACCGGCTCGGGCAAATCGACCACGCTGGCTTCAATGATCGATTACCGCAACACCAATGCGCACGGCCATATCGTCACCATTGAAGACCCGATCGAATTCATTCACCCGCACAAAAAATCAGTGGTGGATCAGCGTGAAGTCGGCATCGACACCCATTCTTTCGACCATGCCCTGAAAAACGCCATGCGCCAGGCGCCGAACGTCATCCTGATCGGCGAGATCCGCGACATGGACGGCATGAAACAGGCCATGGCCTATGCCGAAACCGGCCACCTGTGTCTGGCGACGCTGCATGCCAACAACGCCAATCAGGCGCTGGAACGCATCATTTCCTTCTTCCCGCAGGACGCCCAGACCGGTCTGCTGCTCGGCCTCTCGCTGAATCTGGTCGCCATCGTCGCCCAGCGCCTGATTCCCGGCAAGACAGCGAAACGCGTTGCCGCCATGGAGGTCATGATCAACACGCCGTACATCGCCGAGCTGATCCAGAAACAGAAGACCGAAGAAATCAAGGAAATCATGGGTCAGAACACCGATATCGGCATGAGCACCTTCGACCAGTCGCTGTTTGAGCTCTACAAGGCAGGACGCATCGATCAGGACAACGCGCTCAATTACGCCGATTCGCGCAATGACCTCTCACTCAAGATGCGCATCAGCGCGGAGTCGGAAAAAGACACAAGTGATTTCGGCAATCTGCCATCGTTCGACGATCACTAAATTTTCAATCCGGACAGATTTTCATCATGTATTGAATCTGTTGTTATCCGGCTTGTCACATTCAATGAAAGTAATTTTCAAACACGATCTCAAGCAAGGGAAGAGCCCGAGCTCAATCAACCTCATCAAGAAAGGGACCATATGAAAACCTCCATCAAGATTATCGCCATCAGCACCGCACTGGCACTCGGCGGTTGCGCCAACATGACTGAAACACAGAAAGGCACGGCCAAGGGTGCTGCCATCGGCGCCACCGCCGGTGCAGTAGTCGGCGCCATTGCCGACGGCGGTAAGGGTGCTGCCATCGGCGCCGGTGTGGGTGCTATCGGCGGCGCGATTGCCGGCAACGTCTGGTCCAAGCGTATGGAAGAACAGAAACAGCAGATGGAAGAAGCCACAGCCGGAACCGGCGTGGCAGTGACGCAAACCGAGGATAACCGGCTCAAGCTGGAAATCCCCAGCGACATTTCATTCGACACCGGCAAAGCTGATATCAATCCCAACTTCCGCCCGATTCTGGACAAGTTCGCGCAAAGTCTGGTCGCAAATCCGGCTACCACCGTGCTGATTGTCGGCCACACCGACAGCACCGGCACCGATGCCATCAACAACCCGCTGTCAGTCAATCGTGCGGCCAGCACCCGCGACTACATCAGCAGTCGTGGTGTCGCTGCAAGCCGTATCAGCATCGACGGCCGCGGTTCGCGCGAACCGGTGGCAAGCAACGACACCGCCGAGAACCGCGCCAAGAACCGCCGCGTCGAAATTTTCGTGGCGGAACCGGCGCCTGCCAACCCATAACGGCTGATTTCAGCGCCTGAAACGCAAACCGGCATGATCAAAGTCATGCCTGTTTTTTCATGTCCCAAACCCCTTGCCAGCCTCATGAAACCGGATGATGTCGGTGTTGAATGTCTTCCACCCTGGCAGCGTAAATTGCGGCGATCACGATCAGGCTGCCGCCCAGCCATTCGCGCATCGACATGGCTTCATTCGCCCAGTACCAGGAAGCAACGGCGGCCACGACCAGTTCAAACAGAAAAATCACCGATGCGCGCGTCACCGGAATCTGGGTGATGCCGTATTGCACCAGAAAGGTTGCCGCCATCAGCAACAGCGCAATCAGCCCCATGATCAGCCAGTTGCTCAAGGTAAAAACATCTGGCGCCGGAAACGGCGCGGCCGTAAACGGCACCGTGACGGCGGCCACCGCGATGACACCGAACCAGACCGCCATCGACTTGGTACGCAGGCTCAAGTGGGAGGATCGCCGGGTAATGACGTTGGTCAGCGCGAAACCGATACCGGATGACAACGCCAGCCACTCAGCCTGATTGCGCGGCGCCGGCAGCCCATCCGGCTGCCACAGCATGATCCAGGCACCGATCAGCGAGATTACGATCACCACCAGCCCCTGCCAGCCGGAACGCTCCTTGAGCCAGAAATGGGCAAGAATCAGGGTCCATAATGGCGAAAGATAAAAGAGCAGCATCACGCGCATGATCTCGCCATCAATGACAGCCAGAACATAGGTCAGGTTGGTCCAGCCCGCCGCCAGCGCCAGCCAATACGCACTCTGTGGCAGATCGCGCAAGCGGCGCCAATGGCGGGCAAACAGCATCATGCCAAGCAGCGCGGCGATCGAGTAAGTGTAAAAACTGGAGGCGACTCCGGAAACCCCAGCCTCCTGCATCAGCCGGTACGGGTACCAGATGACACCCCAGACAGCGGCGCCGAACAACAGGCCGAATACGGCGATATGATGTTTGTTGCTTTGCATTTAATGTTTTGAACTCTTCATGCGCAATTTATAATGCGGGGATGAACCCGAACCTGAACAAGCTGCAGCCTTACCCATTTCAGCGTCTGCGCGATCTCTTTGCAGGCATCACCCCCAACCCGGATTACAAACCGATCAACCTGTCGATCGGTGAGCCCAAGCATGTGACACCGGCCCTGATCAAGGATGCCCTGGTCAACAACCTCGTCGGACTTGCGAATTATCCCACGACAGCCGGCATTCCTGCTTTGCGTGAAGCGATTTCTGCATGGCTGGCTCGGCGTTACGGCATCCCTGCGCCGGATGCGGAAAAACAGATCGTGCCGGTCAATGGCAGCCGCGAGGCTTTGTTTGCCTTTGCCCAGGCGGTGATCGACAGCAGCCGTCCTTTGCCCGTCGTCATTTCGCCCAATCCCTTCTATCAGATCTACGAAGGCGCAGCTTTTCTCGCCGGGGCCGAGCCCTATTTCCTCAACACCCTGCCGGAAAACGATTTCGCCATGGATTTCGACAGCGTGCCGGAAACGGTGCTTCAGCGCTCGCAGCTGGTCTATCTGTGCTCACCGGGCAACCCTTCCGGCAAGATCATGTCGCTCGATCAATGGAAGCGGGTGTTCGAACTTTCGGACCGTTACGGCTTTGTCATTGCCGCCGACGAGTGTTATTCGGAAATTTATTTTGATGAGGCCAATCCGCCGCTGGGCGCGCTGCAGGCCGCGCAAAGACTGGGCCGCGATTACACGCGGCTGGTGGTGTTCAGCTCGCTTTCCAAGCGTTCCAACGTGCCGGGAATGCGCTCCGGCTTTGTCGCCGGCGATGCCGCGATCCTGGAGAAATTCCTGCTCTATCGCACCTACCACGGTTGCGCCATGAGCCCGGCGGTGCAGCATGCCAGCATCGCTGCCTGGCAGGACGAAACCCATGTGATTGAAAACCGCCGTCTCTACACGCAGAAGTTCGAGGCCGTGACGCCGCTGTTGCAAGCCGAGCTGGAAGTGAACATTCCGGATGGCGCTTTTTATCTGTGGGGCCGCACGCCAATGCCGGATACCGAATTTGCCGTCCGGCTCTACCGTGATTTCAATGTCACCGTGTTGCCCGGCAGCTATCTCGCGCGCGAAGCGCATGGCGTCAATCCGGGCCGGGATTTCGTGCGTCTGGCCCTTGTGGCATCACTGGAAGAATGTCTGGAAGCTGCCGAAAGAATCAAGAAATTGAGTTAAATATAATCAATATATTATTGTTTTATATTGGTTTATTATTAATATTTAAGCGCTACCAAGATCAAACGAGCCAGGCACTGATGTTTTCACAGAGCCTGCTGTTCAGATCGCTCTCCAGACAATTGAAATTCACCGTATCATCCATGCCGCGCAACCAGGTCAGCTGGCGTTTCGCCAGTTGGCGGGTGGCTGCAATACCCTTCTCACGCAACTCATCCAGCCCGATTTCGCCATCCAGATACTGCCAGGCTTGGCGGTAGCCGACGCAGCGCATCGAAGGCAACTCCGCATGCAGTGCCGGATATTTACTGCGTAGCGTGAGCACTTCATCGACCAGTCCCGCTGCAAGCATCTGATCAAAGCGCACGGCAATGCGCTGATGCAGCACACTCCGGTCATCCGGCACCAGTGCAAGCTTCAACAAAAGGTAAGGCAATTGCGCGGATTGCTGTTTCGCAAAAATCTGCGTCATTGTTTTCCCTGTAATTGCATGTACTTCGAGCGCGCGCTGAATGCGCTGAGCATCGGTAGTCTGCAATCTGGCAGCAGTCACCGGGTCGATCTCCGCCAGTTTGGCGTGCATGGCTGGCCAGCCCAGCTGTAGCGCTTCGGCATCCAGCTGCGCCCTGATTTGCGGGTTAGCCTGCGGCAGCTCGCCCAAGCCGCCCTGCAAGGCATTGAAATAAAGCATGGTGCCACCGACCAGCAATGGCACCTTGCCGCGCGCGGTGATTTCCGCCATCAGTTGCAGCGCATCGCTGCGAAAACGTGCGGCGGAATAGGCTTCAGTCGGGTCTATCACATCGATCAGGTGATGCGGCGCCAGCTTCAAGGTTTCCGCATCGGGCTTGGCTGTGCCGATATTCATGTCGCGGTACACCAGCGCAGAATCGACGCTGATGAGCTCCACCGGCAGTTTCCGGTAAAGCTCGACCGCAGCGCCGGTCTTGCCACTGGCGGTCGGGCCCATGAGGAAGATGGCGGGCGGCAAATGACGGTCTGCGGATTTATTCATAATGCGACCACATACTCAATACCTTCACGACCTTCTCCTGCTCCAGCACCTGATACACCAGACGGTGCTGGATATTGATGCGGCGCGAGCAGCAGCCGGCAAGGTCACCGACCAATCGCTCGTAAGGCGGCGGCTTCTGAAACGGGTTTTGTTCGAGGATTTGCAACAAGGCGAGCGCCTTGTCCTTGAGGCCGGCTGCAGCAAGATTCTTCGCGTCCTTCTGCGCCGCCTTCGTGTAACGCAACTGCCAATCGGACACGTGCTACCAGTCCAGCTTGTCGGCCAGTTCTTTGGCGGGCGTCGCCATGCCCTCGCGGATGGACTCGCGCATGCCGGGCACGGAGAGCAGGAACAGTGTTTCCTGAATGGCAGCCCAATCCTGTTCGGATATCAGCACCGCGTTATTGCGTTTGCCCGTAATCACCAGCGGCTGGTGCGAGACAGCCGCCTCATCGATCAGGCGATAAAGGTTGGATCTAGCGGTGCTGGCTGACAGTGTTTGCATCTGTAATCTCCGTTAAGCCTAGGAATGGTACGCTTTCACGTACCACTTATCAAGCCTGAAACCAAATGGATTGCCAGGCTTATTGACCACGCATGAACATCTTGTCCAGCTCGCTCATCGTTACCTGAAACCAGGTCGGGCGGCCATGATTGCACTGGCCGGAGCGCTCGGTGGCCTCCATGTCGCGCAGCAAGGCGTTCATCTCGGGGATGGTGAGGATGCGATTGGCTCGCACGGCGGCGTGGCAGGCCATGGTGCCGAGCAGCTCGTTGCGGCGTTCGAGCAAGGCACGGCTGGCGCCGTATTCGCGCAGGTCGCGCAGCACGTCCCGCGCCAGTGCAACGGCATCGGCGCCTTGCAGCATGGCGGGAATACCGCGCACAGCGAGTGTGTTGGGCGAAAGAATGGCGATATCGAAACCCAGCTGACGCAGGCTGCTATCGGACTCTGCGAGCTGTTCCTGCACGGTCGCGACTTCCAGCCTGTCGGCGCTGAAACTCACCGGTAGCAGTAAAGGCTGCATCGCGACAATATCCCGGTCCAGCGCATTTTTGAGCTTTTCGTACATGATGCGCTCGTGCGCGGCGTGCATGTCCACCACCACCATGCCCTGCCGGTTCTGAGCCAGTATGTAGATGCCGTGAAGCTGACCGACGGCGAAACCGAGCGGATGCTCATCTGTATTTTCACTTTGCGTCGCGCCGGATGTTGCCGGAATGAAAACATCCGTCACCGGCTGACCGGCCGATTCGGGGCGTATACCGCCATAAAGCGTCTCGTAAAAGCCCTGCCGCTCGCCTGCGCGCAGATCCATGCTGGATTGAAACGCAGGATAAGCCGCCGGTGCAGCAGCTTGCGGGGTGAACGGGTTGAATGCTGCCTGGCCGGTGCCGGCCGCGTTTGCGGCGCCGGTCGGCACTGCCAGCACCTTGTGCAGCGCGTGAAAAATGAAACGATGCACAGCCTGACTATCGCGAAACCGCACCTCAGTCTTGCTTGGATGCACATTCACATCAACCAGCAACGGATCGATCTCGACAAACAGCACGAAAGCCGGGTGCCGTTCATGGTGCAGCACGTCCTGATACGCCTGGTGGATGGCATGCGCAATCAGCTTGTCGCGCACGAATCGGCCGTTGACAAAGACGTATTGCGTATCGCGGCTGTTGCGGTTGAAACTCGGCTTGGCCGCCATCCCCCACAACCGCAGACCCGCAGCGGATTCATCCAGCGCCAGTGCTTCGTCGAAAAACTCGCGGCCCAGCACCTCGGCAAAGCGTTTTTCCGCAGCGGCTGCCGCATAACGGCTGATCACACGACCGTTGTGCTGCAGTACAAATGTCACATCGGGCCGTGACAACGCTGCACGCGTAAACGCTTCTTCGCAATGGCCGTACTCGGTGGCCTCGGTCTTGAGAAATTTGCGACGAGCGGGCGTATTGAAATAAAGGTCGGCAACCTCGACGATGGTACCGCCATCCAGCGCAGCCGGTTCAATCGGCGCAATGTCGCTGCCTTCCGAACAGATACGCCAGGCATGCTTTTCCCCGCTGGCACGACTCAGGAGCTGCGTGCGCGAAACCGAGGCGATGCTGGCCAGCGCTTCGCCGCGAAACCCCAGACTGCTGACCGCTTCGAGGTCTTCCAGCGTAGCGATCTTGCTGGTGGCGTGGCGCGTCAAGGCCAGCACCAGATCGTCGCGCATGATGCCGCGGCCGTTATCAGCCACACGCAACTGCTTGACGCCGCCCTGCAGCAGGCTCACCTGCACTTCGCTGCTGCCCGCATCGAGGCTGTTCTCCAACAGCTCCTTCAAGGCCGATGCCGGACGTTCCACCACCTCACCTGCGGCGATCTGGCTGATGAGCTGATCAGGCAATAGCCGGATGTTCGCCATGCTGCCTTACTCCGCCAGATCGACAGTTTCGAGATAATCCGGGACTGCCACATCCCAACCCAGTTGCTCCTGGATGCGATGCCGCAACGCATCTGCCGCCACCGGCTCGCCGTGCGTAATGAAAGTGCGTTTGGGCGGCGTGGCGAAATCGCCGAGCCAATCCATGATCTCGCTGTAATCGGCATGCGCCGAAAGATTGGAAATCTGCGCGATTTCGGCATTGATCGGCACGTATTCGCCGTGAATCTTCACGCTCTCGACCCCTGCCAGCATATTGGCGCCACGAGTGCCGGCAGCCTGAAATCCGGCAAACAGGATGGTATTGCGCGGGTCCGGACCGAACGCCTTGATGTGATGCACCACACGCCCGCCGGACGCCATACCGCTGGCGGAAAGAATGATGACCGGATGTTTGATTTCGTTGAGCGAACGCGATTCCTCGACGCTGTTCACCATGCGCGCACTTCGTGCCAGCACCTGGCACTGTTCTCGGCTGAGCTTGTGCTCGTTGACGTGGTGCATGAAAATCGCCGTGGCATCCACCGCCATCGGGCTGTTCAGATAAACCGGGATGTCCGGAATCAGGCGTTTTTCCTTGAGATTCTGAATGTAATACATCATTTCCTGCGCGCGTCCGACCGCAAATACCGGGATCACCATGATGCCGCCGCGCATATAGGTACGGTTGATGATGTCGGCCAGCTTGATTTCCGGGTCTTCCTTGTCATGCAGGCGATCACCGTAGGTCGACTCCAGCACCAGATAATCGGCCTGCATGGGCGGTGAAGGCGAGCGCATCAAGGCATCGTTGGGGCGGCCAAGATCACCGGAAAAAAGAATCGAAGTCGCGGCGTCCTGCAGCAGTATGTTTGACGCGCCGAGAATGTGTCCGGCAGGCGCAAGCCTGATGCGGAAGCCGTTCGCCAGCGGCACATCCTGGCCATACGGCACCGGCGTCAACAGTTCCAGCGCGCGCTCGGCGTCTTCCTGCGTGTAAAGCGGCAAGGCCGGGTGATGTTTGGAAAAACCGCGCATGTTGGCATAACGCGCCTCTTCTTCCTGCAGATAGGCGGAATCCGGCAGCAGAATCTCGCACAGCGCCATAGTCGCCTCGCTGCAATACACCTTGCCGCTGAAACCGTTCTTTACCAGCAGGGGCAGATAACCGGTGTGGTCGATGTGCGCGTGCGTCAGCACCACCGCATCGATGGTGGCCGGGTCTACCGGCAGCCTGGCCCAGTTTTTCAGGCGCAACTGCTTCAAGCCCTGAAACAATCCGCAATCCACCAGCACATGCTTGTCGTTGCTGGTGACCAGATATTTGGAACCGGTGACCGTACCGGTGGCACCGAGAAATGTAATTTTCATGCACTATCCAGACTGTCGGAAACAGCCTGCATTCTAACCCGCTTTGATGCATGGTTGTCGCAAGCCCGGCATGGAACTCCACGGCAGACGCCCAATCGAACCAGCAGCAAACCTATTCACCAGCCACAGGAATCCAATCATGCAAGACGTCAATCAGGCCATCCTCAGCATCGCCCTGCTCGCCTCCTTTGCCGATGGCAAGAAAGCCGAAACCGAACGCGAGCAGATTCGCAAGATCATGGAATCGCTGCAAAGCGAAGAAAACACGCTCGACCTTTCGCGCCTGTATCAGGACGTGCTGCTGAAGCGCACCGATCTGGCAGCTGCCACAAGCCGTATTCACGAACACAGCCACAAACTGCTGGCCTACGAGATGGCGGTCTGCGTCTGCGAAGCCGATGGCGTGATGACAGGCGATGAGCAGCAGTTTTTGCAAGCACTGAAAACCAGCCTCGGACTGGATGACGCAGAATCCGCACAAGTGCTTGCAAGCGCGCACGAAATCGCGGCTACCGAACCGCAAGCCGTGCAGGCGGCAGCCCCGCAAACAGTGGCTGCCGCGACTGCAGCAACTGGGGGGGCAGTCGTCGCTAATATTCCGAATGTGCCTGAAGCACAACTCGACAAATCCATCCTCAATTACTCGATTCTTAACGGCGCGCTCGAACTGCTGCCGCAATCCTGGGCCTCGATGGCCATCATCCCGCTGCAGATCAAAATGGTGTTTGAAATCGGCAAAGCCCACGGTTATCAGCTCGACAAAGGCCACATCACCGAATTTCTCACCACCGCCGGTGTCGGCATGACTTCGCAATATCTCGAACAATTCGGCCGCAAGCTGATCGGCGGCCTGCTCGGCCAGATTGCCGGCGGCATGGGCAAAAACATCGGCCGCGCCGCCACCGGCATGGCTTTCTCCTTCGCCACCACCTACGCGCTCGGCCAGCTGGCCAAACGTTATTACGCCGGTGGCCGCCAGATGGACACCGCCGTGCTACGCGACACCTTTCAGGGCCTGCTCGGCCCCGCCAAAAACCTGCAGCAACAATACCTGCCGCAGATTCAGCAAAAGGCCGGCACGCTGGACGCCGGCAGCATCATGAGCATGGTACGCAGCGGACCGGCCTGAGCTGTTCGCAGTTTCACGTATACTGCAAGCTGAAACGGTGGCAACTGCCGCCTGCCTTTTGTCCACACATCAAGGAACCCAATGAGTCGACTTTTCGGACCCCAGCACCGCGAACTGCAGGATACCTTCGGCACCCGCAAACTGGCCGACCGCATCGAAGAAATCGCCTGCGTCACCGAATTCGATGACGAAACAAAAGCCTTCATCGAAGCGCAGGACATGTTCTTTCTCGCTTCTGTCGATCACAATGGCCGCCCTACTGTCACCTACAAGGGTGGCGATGCCGGTCTGGTCAAGGTGATCGACAACAGGACCCTGGTGTTTCCCAACTACGACGGCAACGGCATGTACATGTCGGTGGGCAACATCTCGCAGAACAGCGAAGTCGGCCTGCTGTTCATCTCATTTGAAAAACCGCACCGTATCCGCGTGCAAGGTAGCGCCACCGTCTCCCGCGAAGACCCCTTGCTGGCACAATTTCCGGGCGCCGACATGCTGGTGCGCGTCAAACCCTCCGAAATGTGGCAGAACTGCCCGCGTTACATCCACCGCTACCAGAAACTGGAAACCTCGCGCTACGTGCCGCAGGCTGAGTGCGAAACCCCGCTGGCCGGCTGGAAGCAAACCGACATCGTGCAGGACGTGCTGCCCCCTGCAGATGCTGAAAGGGCCAAGGAAGCCGGCGTCATCCCCATCGAACAATGGATGGACAAGGTGAAATCGGGCGACCCGACTGCCTGACGGCAGGCAAGAAAAAGGCCGCTGATGCGGCCTCGTACATCCATCCTGAAAGCGGCGCACGGCAATATGTGCCGTGTTTTTTATTGGGTCATGACTAGAACAGAGGGTTAAAAGGAATGCTAACCTTCTGTTATGTCATTAAAAAATAGGTACGTTAACCGTTCAAAAATCAGCGAGGCGAAATTCCGGGAGCTGGTTCGCTGCTTTGCTGCCGATCTGGATGCTTCCCAGATCGCACTGCTCAGTGGCTTGAACCGCAATACCGTGAACCGATACCTCAAAGCGATTCGAGCGCGCATTGCCGAGCATTGCGAACTCGAATCATTGCGAACTCGAATCTCCGTTATCCG
>MCAW01000016.1 GCA_001704575.1 Methylophilales bacterium LSUCC0135 | reverse complement strand
ATTTTATCGAGGTCATAGGCCAGCACGATTTTCTCGTTTTCCTTGTTCAGCGCAAATACCTTGATTTCGTCGGGATTGGCAAGTTCTGTCAAACCACCGGATTGCGAGATGACCTGCATCAGCGTCGCCCGCCCTCGAGGATAAAAGATACCCGGTTTGGTCACGGCTCCCTCGACCACAATCGGTTCTGCCTCAACCACCATCACGACGTCGCCGCTTTTGAGTATCGGGTCGGCCTGACCTTTTTCCTGAATATTTTCAAGGTCGTATACCATGGTTTGCTCACCGCCGCTATTGGCGGCACGGCTGATGACACGGACCTGATTCTGGTCGGCCTTTTCATCCAGACCGCCGCCCATTGAGATGGCTTGCAACAAGGTGGCCCGGCCGGGAAACTCATAGATACCGGGTTTTTTCACCAGGCCTTGAATGGTGACACGCTGACTGGTGAATTCCTTGATGAAGACGCTGACTTGCGGGTCACGCAGCATATCGACTGCGAGCGCCTTGGCAATCACCTGCTCCAGGGCGTAGCTGGTCAAGCCTGCCGCCTTCACCACGCCGATCAAGGGCAAGGAGATATTACCGCGCGCATCCACTCTGACACTACGCGCCATGTCCGGGACCTGCAATACCTTGACTTCGATGAGGTCGAGAGGATTGATCTGATAATCGGTGATGTCAGTCTCGTAGCTCGCGCTCGGCAGCGGCTCGATGGTTTTCGCTGCGCTATCCTGCGCTGCGGCAGCTTCAGACGTTACGTTGTCTGCCACTGCAAGCTGAGCGCTCAGCGGCAAAGTCAGCATGAATAAAAAAAGACAAATGACAAAATGTATACGATTGATCAAAAGCGGTTTTCCCGGCTGGTTAATTTATTAAAAGAAACAATCAGATAAAAACAATTGCTTATCTGAACATTCTAGCAAAAAAGCCGGGCTTGCGCGCCGCTGCTTTATTTGCCGCATATGGCGGTGGCGTCACTGTGGCCGGATCAAGATCGGCCAGTATCGCTTCGGGGCGCTCAATGACCAGCCGCATGGCCTCTTCTGCGCCCACCCATCGCTTGGCCGCCTCCACCCCTTCGGCCAGCAAGGGCGGACGCCGTTTCGGGCTGTGCGCATCGGTGGCGAGAATATGCACCAGCCCTTCATCGAGCATGCGCTCACCCCAGTATCTGGCTGACTCGCCGAAACGCCCGGTCAGACTGCCGGCGGTCAGCTGCATCCAGGCGCCACGCTGCGACAAGGTTTTGAACACCGCATAGTGTTCCTCGATCCAGCTCAAGCGCTCAGGATGCGTCACCACCGGCACATAGCCGGCGGCCATGATGCCGAAGACGAATTGCTCGAAATTGGGTGGGGCGACATGATGCGGCGGTTCCAGCAGAAAATAGCGACCACCGTTGAAGGTGGGCACCTGGCCGCTTTTCAGCTTTTCCAGCAAGTCAGGCACCACATGGGTATCAGATGCGAAGGTCAGTTCAAGGGGAATGCCAGCCTGCACCAACTGTTGGCGTAAATCTGCGGTAGCGAGCCGGATGCTGTCCGCTGTGTTTTCATACATGCCGGGGTAGATATGGGGCGTGCAGGCAAGCAAGCGGATGCCGTCATTGCTGGCAATCCGCGCCATTTCAAGTGCGACATCAAGATCCGGAGCGCCATCATCGATGCCGGGCAGCATGTGGCAGTGCAAATCGATCACAATTTTTTCCTCAATCGGCCCAGGGCGAGCGTGCTGACTTGGCATGCCTGCCGGATAACACCGGGCGGGCAATGACCGCCCGCGTAAGGGCTAACACCGATCAGACCGCGCGCGCGCGGTTAAATTTCCGAATTAAGCGATACACCATCGGCCAGCGGTATTCGGTCAGGTAAAAATAGAGTGTGAAAATACTCATAAATCCATAAAACAGCAGCCATTCCGGCAGGCGGTAATACCAGCCCAGTACACCGATGGCACCAAGCAATGCCGAGGCCAATGTTTTCAGCAAAACCGTCTGATTGACTGAACAGCCAGCATCCAGCAGCAGGTGGTGAATGTGGCGGCGATCGCCAATAAAAGGACTTTGACCGTGTGCCATGCGGCTCAGCATCACCCGCACCAAATCCATCAAGGGCAGGCCGATGATGTAGACCATGGTGATCGGGTAAAGCTGCACCCCCGGATTTTTCGCCAGCGTGATGGCGAACCAGGCCATCAGGAAGCCCAGCGACATACTGCCGGCATTGCCCATGAAGATTTGCGCCCGTGCAAGCCAGGGGGTGCGCAGATTAAACAGCAGAAAACCGGCCAGGGCGCCTGCCAGGATCAGTAAAAGCGCATAAATCCGCATACGTTCGGCAAAAACTGCCAGCACGGCAAACCAGATCACAGCAGTTAAAGTCAGACTTCCCGCCAGTCCGTCCACACCATCCACCATGTTGAAGGCATTGATCACACCGATAAAACAGATGACAGTAAAAACCAGCTGAATCGATGCGACCGAGACCTTGCCATGACCAAACAGATCGCCGAGTGAGTCTATGGTCACCCCACCCACCCAGGTGATCACCAGCGCTGCAGCAATCTGGAGGGGAAAAATCAGCTTGAATGAAAGTTGCCATAAATCATCCATCAAGCCGGTCAACGCCACCATCGTGAGCCCCACCAACATAAAATATTTACTCGATGGAATTAAGCCAAGGCCCATATTCGGCAAAAATGGTACATAGCTGAGCAATGCCAGTATCATCGCCAGACCACCGACCAGCAGGGTGGGGGTGGCATGATCCTTACGATGCCCGGGATAATCGACCAGACCGATGCGCCGTGCAAGCGGCATCAGAATCAGGACCATAGCAATGGTTATAAAAAATGATAAAAATAATAGCCAAAGCATAAGCGCATCGAAAGCAGACCGTTTTGTATTTAAAAGCAAATTGTGTACCAAAAAGTATACACGACAAATATGTAAAACCATGCGACATAATGTCGCGAGTTATATTGCCTAACAACGCCCTTGAGCCCTAGGCTATTGGCTTAATTGATCATCTGGTTTTCGATTTTAAGATTATTCACTACCCAGCGGATGGAACTTAGAATTTGTTGCAGCGGGACAACCTAAGGATGAGTTCATTTAACTAGGACACTGGCCCGCGTTTGATCAGTCGGGCCGGTGTCAGAAATTAATAACCAATTCGGTAGCCGATACTTTCATAACCAGCAATCTTACCACTGGATGCATCCACTTCAATTTCGATCAACCTGCCGTCTGCGGTTTCAATGATGAACTCATAGGAAATCTCGCCGTCGTCTTCCTGATCGTATTCCATGTTTCTGATCTGGCCCGGGTATTTGTCGAGCGCGATCTTGATAGCCGCATCGAGTCTGATTTTGGCTTTGGACTTGAACTCCTTGGTGCCGGGATCGATTTCGCGCTCGATGCGTTTGATCTTGCCACTGACAGCATCGCACTCAACTTCCCAGTTTGTTTCGTCGTTGCCCTTGATATCGAGCTCATACTGCGCTTTGCCATCTTCGGTTTCGGAGGCCAGCGAGACGATTTTGCCGGGATGTTTGGCCAAAGAAGCGTTGACACAGGCATCCAGCGCCGAGGGTGCAGCTGTGGCAAGGCTGCTGGCACTGAACAGACATGCGGCCAGCAAGGGAGTTTTGAGATTGGTTTTCATGAGAATTCCTCGAGGTTGACTGATGAAATAAAAAAACGACATCGCAGGATGTCGTTTTTTGTTGGTGGTCTGGCCGACTTAGCGGTTGCAGACGTACATGGTGACTTCAAAGCCGAAACGCATTTCAGTCGCTGCTGGTTTGGTCCACATCATGATGCTCCTTGTTTGAGTTGTTGGCCGACAACGTTGTGTTATCGGTATGGGAACATATTGCATGCGACCGGGAAAATCAGCCATACTGTCTTTCATGATTGGTGCCTCAGCATTTTCATGAGCTTCACCGCACAGGAAACAACACAGCATGACGCGCTCATCAATCTGATGATCATCATACTGCCAAGACCATAGATGCTTTCATACTTGCTCAGGCACGGCTGTCAAAGTCATATTCAACAGCACATCGCATGGTGCTGCGCTGACGACATCCTTGCTGACACTGCCGAGCAGCCAGTCCTCCAGACCGTTGCGGCCATGACGGCCGAGCACAATCAGGTCGGCAGGCAACTCAGCCGCCCGCTCACAGATTTTTTCCGGCGGGTATCCGGTCATCAACCGGGTCGTGACGCCATCCATTTTCTCGATCGGCAATATCTGCTGAAACCTGGCCTCTGCGTTCATGAGCGCATCTTTCTGGTACTGGGCAATGGAGGCATCGTCAAAACCGACCTGGCGCATTCGCTCTTCCTGCAGCAGGTCGAGCACATGCAGCACTTCAAGCCGTGCATCCGGCGCAATACATCGCGCGAGCAAAGGCACGGATGAGGCCCCGCTGGAGAATTCCACCGCAGCGATCACCTGCCGGTATTCCGCCAGCACTTCGTTTCTGACCACCAGTACCGGGCAGCTGGCAACCCTCAACAGACGCGAAGCGGTTGAGCCGAGCAGCAGGTTGAGCAAACCGCCCTCGCCGCGCGTGCCGACCACAATCATGCTGCCGGGTTTGATGGCAGCACAGCAGGCAACCTCGGTATGCGGCCTTCCGACCGGCATCGCGGTCTGCACGGCAATGCCGTATTCTGCACGCAAAGTGACCGCCAGCGCCTCCAGCTGCTGTTTGCCCGGTTCCAGGTAGGTATGCTGATAATGGCTATGCGCGCCATAAGAGAGCTCATCACCCTGAAACATCACCATGGGGCTGGCAACATGTATCAGGTGAAGATCGGTCTTGAGACGGCGGGCGATCAGCGCCCCTCTTCGAACCGCCCGCTCCGCGTACGATGAAAAATCCGTGGCAGCAACGATATGCGCAATACGTGTCATGCTGTTTACTTTTTTTTGAGGTTGGTTGTTCAGCACCGCATGCTGAAAAGCGGTGCCGGGGTTTCAGGAAGACAGATTATTTGATGGCGATATTCTTGCGTCGAGACCCTTCCAGTTTGGGTAGTGTCACTTCGAGAATACCGTCCTTGAGAACGGCGGTTGATTTCGCCGTATCAACGGCACCGGGCAGCATGACGGAGCGGGCGAATGAGGCGCTGGAAATTTCCTGCCAGTGATAATCGCCTTGCTCCTCTTTTTTCTCGCTACGGCTCTGGCCCTTGATGGTGAGAAGATTATCGGTCACTGAAATATTGATGTCCTTTTTCTCTACACCGGGAATCTCGGCGCGCACGAAAATCTCGCTGTCACGATTCAGCACATCCATTTTCGGCAGGCGGTTGCCATTCAGTTCAAACAATGCATCCAAGGACGGCAAAGATGCTTTGCGCAAGGACAACCAATCTTTCGCCAGCAGGCGTTCGAACGCACGCTCGATTTCCGTCAGCGGATGCAACAAGGTTGAAGACTTGCTGCCGGATTTTTCAGCGGTGACGGGTATCGTCTGTTTTTCTTGTTTGCTCATGATCGAACCCTTTAATTCGTATGTAATGGAGAGATGATGACCTGTAGCGTCTGCCTGCCCAGGTTTTCAATTTCACTGAAAAAAAGCTCTGCGTAAAAATGCAGGCCATTCAGCGTGATCACTTCGAACGGATGGCCAACACGGGAGAGAAACCGCAAATAGGGGTTGAGATGAGCATTCTTCAGCAATAGGCTGTTCTGCAATTGCGGCAACAATTTCGACACATGCTGCCATGCCAGGGCGTTGCGCGTGCATCCCAGCAACTTGCAGCCGGCGCGGTTGCACTCGCAGATGAGGCCGTTACCGTTGAGCGTCAGTATCACGGTGTTCTCTTCGTGCAAGGCGGCATCGGCAGCGCCGGAACTGCGCGCGACAAGCCCTGCCAAAGGGAGGTTTTTTCTTGATGGATAAAGCTTGTGAACGGCGCTCATGCTGATTCTCCATTCTGCAAATCCAGTCGATGCCAGCGGCCATGATTGTATGGCGCGAGTCTATGCCGAAGTTCTGGCAGTGAATATTCGTGCAAACACTTATACAAACGACAAAAGTATCGGCTTAGTTGTTATACTTTTTTTCCATTCCGACAATACTGTGATAGGCGACTGCGAGAGAAAGATCAAGAATTGACCGGGCCTCTGGAAGATTTGAGTTTCAAGGAGTTTTTTGCCGCCGCCGATGCCATGCTGCTGGCAGACAGGCAAGGTTTGATTCTGACAGCGAGTCATGCAGCCTGTACCTTGCTCGGTTATACGCCGGAAGAAATCGCCGGTCTTGAAGTCGAGCTGCTGATACCCGAACGTTACCGTGAACAGCACCGCAAGCACAGGCATGAATTCAGCGCGGAGCCGAAAAAGCGCGTCATGGGCAACGGCAGAAACCTCGTCGCACTCAGGCGCGATGGCACCGAAATTCAGCTCGATATCGGACTGAGCCCCTTACAGATCAAACACCGTCACTATGTACTGATCACATTCCACGACTCCGGCCAACGCCTGAACGCGGAAGAGGCGCTACGTGCCAGCGAGGAGCGGCTGCGACTGGCGAAGCGTGTGGCCGGCCTCGGCGTATTCGATTATGACCTGATCCACAACACCATGAAATACGATGAGCGCATTCGTCAGTTATGGGGAATTCTGCCGGATCAGCCGATGACCTATGAAATGCTGATCGCAGGCATTCATCTAGAAGACCGTCATATCCGGCGTCATGCCATCCAGCGCGCATCCGACCCCCAGGGTTCGGGCGAATACAACATCGAATATCGGGTCGTCAACGCCCTTGACGGCAAGGAGCACTGGGTGGCCGCCATCGGCAAGGTATTTTTCCAGGACAAGCGTCCGCAGCGGCTGGTCGGCGTGGTGCAGGAAATCACCGAACGCAAGCTGCTGGAACAGAAACTGCGCGAACAGCGCAATGAAATGAGCACCTTGATCAAGAGTCAGGTCGCATTACAGACGGCTTCTGCCATCGCACATGAGCTCAACCAGCCGCTGACGGCGCTTTCGGCCTACAGCGAGGTTGGGTTGCACATCATCGAACATCCTCCGGCTGACCTCGATCAACTCCGGCGTGCGCTGCTTGGCGCCGTCACCCAGGCGCAAAGAGCCGGTGACAGCCTGCACGAACTGCTGGAATTCCTGCAGCACGGCGAATTTTCAAGAGAATCAACAGACCTCAACGCACTGATCAAGGATGCACTGGACATTGTGCATCATGACGGTTACCACGAATTTCAGGTCTCCATGGAACTGGAGCCAGACCTGCCGCCGGTCCTGGCTAACCCGATGCAGATTCAGAAAGTGCTGGTCAATCTGCTCTGCAACAGTGTCGAGGCGATGCGCAGTGCAAATATTCCGGAGGCCGCAATCCGCATCAAGGTCAGCACCAATGCCGATACCCGACTGGCGCAGGTGACGGTACAGGATAACGGCCCTGGACTGACGCGCGAAGTCACTCAGCGCATCTTCGAGCCTTTCTTCACAACCAAGACCAAAGGCATCGGCATGGGGCTGGTCATCAGCCGGGCGCTGGTTGAATCCAACGGCGGCCAGATGTGGCTGGAGACGGAAAGTACGGCAGGCGCCGTCTTTCACTTTACCCTGCCCTTTGCATCATGAACACTGCGCAACCCACCGTTTTTATCGTCGATGATGACCATTTCGTCAGAGATGCGCTCAAGCTCATGATCGAGCAGGAAAATCTTGCCGTACAGTGCTACGAGAGCGGCGAGGCATTTCTTCAGCACTGCCCGCAAACCGCTAGCGGTTGCGTTTTGCTTGACGTGCAGATGCCGGGCCTCGGCGGTCTGGCTTTGCAGCAGATGCTGGCTGAACGCCACATTTGCCTGCCCATCATCTTTCTCACCGGCAACGGTAACATTCCGATGAGCGTCAAGGCGATCAAGGCTGGTGCAGTCGATTTTCTGACCAAACCGGTCACACGCGGCAGACTGGTCGCAGCAATAGAAAGCGCCCTGCAGGAAAACGAAAAGATGTTGCAACAAACCAGTCTGGCCGAGGATGCCGGTGCGCTCATCGCCAGACTGACCGCACGTGAAAAAGATGTCATGCATCTTGCCATCGCCGGCTTGTCGAACAAGGAAATCGCAAGAAAACTCGATATCAGCTTCCGCACCGTCGAGGTACACAAATCACGCATCATGCAGAAAACCGGCGCCGGCAACCTCATTGAGCTTGCGCGCATCGCCCGCGAGAGCGGTATTGTTCCGCATGATTGAACTGAAACCAATGCCGGCATTCCGGGGCGGCTGATGGCCGGACCCGGAATCCGGCAGGCCATTCAAAATAATGGATTCCGGATAACCGCTGCGCAGTTTCCGGAATG
The DNA here is from genome assembly GCA_001704575.1 of Methylophilales bacterium LSUCC0135. Classification (GTDB taxonomy): domain Bacteria; phylum Pseudomonadota; class Gammaproteobacteria; order Burkholderiales; family Methylophilaceae; genus UBA6140. The sequence continues at coordinate 35,103 of MCAW01000016.1, read as the reverse complement.
ACGACCTGTGTAATTTGTTCGCCTGCCGTACATAGTAAACAAGCAAGCCCGGCAGCAACCCCGGCAGCCGTCACTCAACGCTTGATGATATTGCCGTAAAACTGCACCAGTCTCTCGGCCTGAACGCGAGCGGTCCAGTTTGCCTCGACGTAGGCGCGAGCCTTGCGGCCGAGCGCGTTCAGCGCCTTTCTGTCAATCAACAGACTGTTGACCCGCTCAGCAAAAATCACTTCGTCCTCCGGCGCAATCAAGGCACCCTCGCCTTCGATCAGGATGGATTTGGTGCCCAGTTCGGCGATGGCAACGACAGGAGTAGCCTGTGCCATCGCTTCAATCAGCACCAGACCCTGCGTCTCCGATTTGGAAGAAAAGACGAACACGTCGGCGGCCTTGTAACAGGCATTGAGTTCGGTGTTGCGGTCAAGATAGCCGATGAATTTGATGTTGGACTGCAGGTTCAAGGCCTTGCTCAACGCATGCAGGCTCTGTTCGGCCGGGCCTTCACCGGCAACTACCAGCAACACGTCAGGCTGCATTTCGCGCAACTCGACTGCCATGCGCAGCAGGAATTCGATGTTCTTCTCGAAAGCAACGCGGCCCACATAGAGGGCCAGCGGCCGATCGGCGGCAATGTCGTATTTCCGTCGAAAGGCATCGCCGTCTGCTTCGGCAAAACTCTGTTGCTGCAAGCCGGTAGGAATGACTTCGGCCCTGGCCTTGACGCCGTATTGGCGCAATACGTCCAGCATCGGCTGCGATGGCGCGACAATCGCATCGACGCCGTTGCACTGCCTGCGTGAGACAAACCGCGCGATGCCTCTGGCCATGCCACGCGGAATCCAGGGCAAGTAGTGATGCAGGTAATCCTCGAAAAAAGTGTGATAGGTCTCGACGCAGGGCACATCGAGCAGATGAGCGAGCTTCTGGCCCAGGTAATGCGCGACAAAAGGCGTGTGGATGTGGATGAGGTCGTATTTCTCGCGGCGCAGTTCGAGCAGACGATCGAGCGCTGCGCCGTATTTCATCAGCCGGTCTTCCGGGTCGAAGTAAATGCTGCGAGCTGGAATGCGCTTGATCCAGGTTTCATCTTCAGTCGCGACAGCGTAATCCGGCGCGATCAGGTGCACCTCATGACCCAGCTGCTGGAGCTGCCCGACAAAAGTACGGATGGACGTCGATACCCCGTTGACGCGGGGGAAATAAACATCGGAAATGAACAGTATTTTCAAGCTGGCCTCATCTGGTTGTATTCGCTTCAATCACCCAATGAGGCCATGTTAACGCCGCCGTGTGACAAATCCGTGAATTTCTCGAATCTGTCACACATGCCGCATCAGCCGAAAATCAGCAGTCCCCACACCACCGCGAGATTGACCAGACTGAACAACACTGCAGCACTGCCGATATCCTTGGCGCGTTTGGCGAGTTTGTGATGATCAAGCGAAACCCGGTCTACCGTGGCTTCGATCGAGGAATTCAGCAACTCGACGATGATGACCAGCATCACGCTGCCAATCATCAGCGCCTGTTCAATGCCGTTTTTACCCAGATAAATCGCCAGCGGAATCAGCACGATGGCCAGCCGCACCTCCTGCCGGAAGGCATCTTCATTCTTGTAGGCGGCCTTGATGCCGTCGACCGAGTAGCCGAACGCATTGATCAGACGGCGCAGGCCGGTTTTACCTTTGTATGGACTTTCCATGATGTTTTCGGTTTTCCTTGAAATGACGCACGAAGCAAACGCAATCTGCGGGCAAGTATAGCAAAGCCGGATATTGCCGGCAGATTGTCACAATAAAATCATGAAAGTGTCACGGCGCTTAAACCGGGTTCCGGCAAATTGCGCGCATGTGCACAGGCAAACGTCTTGTTTATCGCTGGAAAAACGCAGGCGAAAAACTCTGCTGGCTGTTGCCGTTGATGACTTTTTCGGCCGATGCGAATGCCTGGGGATTGGTCACTCACCTGTATTTTGCGCACTCCCTGCTGTGGGCAATGCCGCTGCTCGACCCGCGTCTGCAGCGCGCCATCCGGAATTTCCCCGAGCTGGTCATGGCCGGCGCCTGCCTGCCCGACCTCGCCATTGTTTCCCGCGCATTTCACCATACCCATCAATGGGAGTACGCGCACCAGATGCTGGCATCCGCCAGTAATGATGAAGAAACGGCGATTGCCATCGGCTACGCCAGCCATCTTTATGTCGATGTCATTGCACACAATCACTTCGTGCCGGCCCATGAGGCCATGTGGCTGGATCGCGGCATGTTCACCCACATCGCCGCCGAGTGGGCGATGGACGCACACCTGTCACCGCTGATGACCCAAACGCCCGGCGAACTCCTCAACAAACATCATCAGTTGCTGAGCCGCTTCATTGCGCCGCGATTCCGCTGTTGCAGCAAACGCGCGGAACGGGCCCTGAAAAAACTGGCATTCTGGGACAGCGTGCTGCGCAAAATCAGACTGCCGGATTGGATCTACTTCAGCGCAAGAATACTGGACCGTCGGGTGTTCCGTCATTTTGTCTATTACATCGCAAGAACGCAGAGCGCCATCAGTCATATCGGCATCGTGCTGGAAGGAGAGCGTCCGGAATGGGAGGCTGAATTACTGCATCTGACAGAGCGCGAACTTGCGCAATGGCGACAGCAATGTGCCGCACATCTGGATGTGCTGCATCCCGCACCGATTGAATACTTCCGCTATGACATGCAAGCCGTGAGCGCGGAACAAGGTTAAGCAGCAAACACAGCCTGTTCAGGGCTATCAGGATTCAATCAGGAATATCAGAAACCGATGAAGAGTTGTGCGACCAGAGCGCCGATCAGAGCACCCGCAAGCACATCGCTCGGATAATGCAGGCCGAGCACTACCCGCGAGAACGCCACCATTGCCGTAAACGGCAGCAGCAGCCAGCCAAGTTCAGGATAATAATGCAGTGCAACCAAGGTGAAAGTCACGGCATGCAAAGTGTGACCGGAGGGGAAACTGAAGCGATCCAGTGGACGGCCGGTGAGCCAGATGTCCTGATGGACCTCATAGGGGCGCGGACGCAGGGTCTTGCCTTTCAGCCACTTGTAAAGCACCGTGCCGGTCAGGCCTGCAAGCGCCATGTTGATGACTGGCGTTACGCCGGCATCGCCTTCTACCAGCAGAATCGCCAGCATGCACAGGTACCAGAACACGCCATCGCCCAGACGGCTGATCAGCCGGAACCACCAACGTACCCACAGATGCTGGCTGCTGCGGTTGACGCGAATACAGAGCGAACTGTCGAACCGGTTAAACCGGTGAAGATACAAACGCATTTTGTGCGACATGACATCCTCCTGAAAAGCACCTTGGTGCTGGCGCTTTAATATTGCATGAATGGTATTTCATGCCGCCATGATGTCATGTCATTGTGACAGTGTAGTGAAACAAGCGGATTAGTCTGCCAGCGCCTTTACCACCCCGGCGATGCGCTCCGCCAAAGCCTTGACCTGGGGCTTCGATCGGCCTTCGACCATCACGCGAATCTTCGGCTCGGTGCCGGAGGCGCGCAACAGCACGCGTCCGCTGCCATCCAGCTCATGCTCGGCAGCGGCTACTGCTGCCTTCAATTCGGCGCTGGCATCCAGATCAATGCGTTTTTTTACGGTGACGTTGATCAGCACTTGAGGATACAGCGTCAGTTCCGCACCCAGCGCTGCCAGCGATTTATCGCTGGTCTTGAGCGCATGCAGCACTTGCAGTGCCGCGATGATGCCATCGCCGCTGCTGTGCTTGTCGAGCGCAAGGATGTGTCCGGAATTTTCGCCGCCAAGCTGCCACTGGCGCTGGTTCAACAGTTCGAGTACGTAGCGGTCGCCGACTTTTGCGCGCGCAAATGGAATACCCGCCTTCGCCAGTGCATGCTCCAGCGCCAGGTTGGTCATCAGGGTACCGACCACGCCACCATTGAGACGACCGCGTTGTTGCCGGTGCATGGCAATGATATAGAGCAGCTGGTCGCCGTCGAGCAATTGTCCGTTGCCATCCACCATCATGACGCGGTCGCCATCGCCGTCGAAGGCAATGCCGAGATCGGCGCCATGCTCGACCACCGCGCGGCAGAGCGCATCGGTATGTGTGGAGCCGCATTCGAGGTTGATGTTGAGGCCGTCCGGCTGATTGCCGATGGCGATCACTTCTGCCCCCAGTTCGTGAAACACCGGCGGCGCGACGTGATAGGTTGCCCCGTTGGCGCAATCCAGCACGATCTTCATGCCACGCAGGTCGAGCGCATTGGGGAATGTGCTCTTGCAGAATTCGATGTAGCGACCAGCCGCGTCATTGATGCGTCTGGCTTTGCCCAGCCGTGCCGATGCCACCACTTCAATCGGTTTATCCAGTTCGGCCTCGATGGCGAGTTCGATGGCATCGTCGAGCTTGGTACCTTCGGCCGAGAAGAACTTGATGCCGTTGTCTTCAAACGGATTGTGCGAAGCGGTAATGACGAAACCGACCTGCGCGCGCAAGGCCCGCGTCAGATAGGCAACAGCCGGTGTCGGCATCGGACCGGTGAGCATGATATCGACACCGGCAGCGGCAAGACCTGCTTCCAGCGCCGCCTCCAGCATATAACCCGAGATGCGCGTATCCTTGCCTATCAGCACGCTGGGGTGCACGCCCGGCGCGAGATGGCTGTCGATGCCGGTCAGCACGCGGCCCGCCGCATAGCCGAGACGCATGACGAAATCCGGCGTAATCGGCATTTGCCCGACACGCCCGCGCACGCCATCGGTGCCAAAGTATTTTCTGCTCATTGTTGTTCCACCCTGATTTTCTACAGAACGGCTGCCGTCACTTTCAAGGCATCCGCGGTCGCCTTCACGTCATGCACACGCACGATTCTAGCGCCTTTCATCACCGATATCACCGAAGCTGCCAGGCTGGCGTGCAAACGCGCATTGACGTCGCCGCCGGTAATCTGGCCGAGCACCGATTTTCTCGACAGTCCGACCAGCAGCGGGCGTCCGATCGACAGTGTCCGGCCGATCTCCTGCAAAAGTTGCAGATTGTGCTGCGTTTTCTTGCCGAAGCCAAACCCTGGATCAAGCACCACCCGTTCGCGGACAATACCCGTAGCTTCGGCTGCGGCCAGGCGCGCAGCGAGAAAGGCGTTGACCTCGGTCACCACGTCGTCATAGTGCGGATCCTGCTGCATGGTCTGCGGCATGCCCTGCATGTGCATCAGGCAGACACCGGCGCGGCTGTCAGCCACGATCTCCAGCGCGCCCGGTTCCTGCAGCGCACGCACATCGTTGACGATATCGGCGCCGGCAGCAATCGCTGCGCGCATCACTTCAGGTTTGTAGGTATCGATGGATAAAGGCACTGTTGTCCGTTGCACCAGCTGCTCGATCACCGGCAATACTCTTGCCAGCTCATCTTCCAGACTGACCGGCGTTGCGCCGGGCCGGGTCGATTCGCCGCCGATATCGACGATGTCGGCACCTTCATCGACCAGCTGCAGGGCGTGAGCAACCGCTTTTTCCGTGGAGCTGAACTGGCCGCCATCAGAAAAGGAATCAGGTGTCACGTTGACGATGCCCATGATGCGCGGGCGGGAAAGGTCGAGTTGATATCGGCCACAAAGAAAAATGTCGGAGGATTTCATAGCGGGATTAAGCCATATCAGGCGCATAGTTTCCAGCACTACGGCCTGTCAGATGTAACAAGGCAGCGCTGAACTTCACGGCTCAGCGCTGCCTTTAAAAAATCACTTACTCGGATTTAGCAGCCGGCTGTATGGTCGGCTCGGGTGCCGGACCGGCAGCGCCTGCATCCGGTTTGTCGGTTTTTGTGGGGGCCTGCGGCGGCTTCGGTGCCCGCGGCGGCTGGCCGGCCATGATGTCGTTGATCTGGTCGGCATCGATGGTTTCCCATTCCAGCAAGGCTGCGGCCATGGCTTCAACCTTGTCGCGATTGTCTTCCAGCAACTTGCGTGCAATGGCGTACTGCTCGTCAAGAATCCGGCGGACTTCGGCGTCGACTTTCTGCTGCGTCGCTTCCGACACCGTGCGCGCAGACATGCGGCCGAAGAAGGAATCCTGATCGTTATCGACGTAGACCATGGTGCCCATCGAATCGGACATGCCGTAACGTGTGACCATGTCACGCGCCAGTTTGGTCGCCCGCTCGAAATCGTTTGAAGCACCGGTCGACATCTGGTGCATGAAGACTTCTTCTGCAATACGGCCACCGAACAGGATCGAAATTTCCTCCAGCATCTTGTCGCGGTAATTGCTGATGCGGTCGAACTCCGGCAACTGCCAGGTCAGCCCCAGCGCCCAACCGCGCGGCATGATCGTGACCTTGTGTACCGGGTCGGCTTTCGGCAGCAACTTGGCCACAACGGCATGACCAGATTCGTGATAGGCCGTGTTACGGCGCTCTTCTTCGCGCATGACCATGGAGCGGCGCTCCGGACCCATGAAAATCTTGTCCTTGGCGTCTTCGAAATCCTGCATGTCCACCGTGCGCTTGTTGCGGTTGGCGGCGATCAGCGCAGCCTCGTTGACCAGATTGGCCAGATCTGCGCCGGAAAAACCGGGGGTGCCACGGGCGAGAATGTCGGCCTTGACGTCCGGGTCGATTGGCACCTTGCGCATGTGCACCATCAGAATCTGTTCACGGCCGCGGATATCGGGCAAGCCGACCATGACCTGGCGGTCGAAACGGCCGGGGCGCAGCAGGGCTTTATCCAGCACATCGGCACGGTTGGTGGCAGCAATCACGATGACGCCGGAGTTGGCTTCAAAGCCGTCCAGCTCGACCAGCAACTGGTTCAGGGTCTGTTCGCGTTCGTCGTTGCCGCCGCCGGTACCGCCGCCGCGATGACGACCGACCGCGTCGATTTCATCGATGAAGATGATGCATGGCGCACTCTTTTTGGCTTGCTCGAACATGTCGCGCACGCGGGCAGCACCGACACCGACGAACATTTCAACGAAATCGGAGCCGGAGATGGTGAAAAACGGTACTTTTGCCTCGCCGGCAATGGCTTTTGCCAGCAGAGTCTTGCCGGTTCCCGGCGGGCCGACCATCAATACGCCGCGCGGAATGCGTGCCCCCAGCTTCTGGAACTTGCCGGGGTCGCGCAGGAATTCGACCAGTTCGGAGACCTGCTCCTTGGATTCATCACAACCGGCCACGTCGGCAAAAGTCACCTGATTGGCGCTTTCATCGAGCTGTCGCGCACGGCTCTTGCCGAACGAAAATGCGCCGCCCTTGCCGCCGCCCTGCATCTGGCGCATGAAGAATATCCAGACGCCGATCAGCAACAGCATGGGGAACCACGAAACGAAGATGCTCATCAGCAGAGATTGCTCCTCATCGGGCTTGGCTTCGACGATGACGTTATGTTTCAGCAGATCGGAAACCAGCCAGGGATCGGATGGCGCGTAGGTATTGAACTTGCGGCCGTCATTGGTCTCACCGCGCAATACGCGCCCGTCAATGGTCACCTTGGCGATCTGCCCCTGTTTCACCTGATCGATGAACTGGGAGTAGACGACCTGACCTTCAGAGGCCGTCTTGGCGCCGAATTGATTGAATACGGTCATAAGCACCAAAGCGATGATGAGCCATACTGCGATGTTCTTGACGATGTTGTTCAAAATCCCGTTCCTTAAATTAATGGGAGATACCGCTTGAATTCTAACCCTATTCCTGCAGAAAATCTTGCGCAGAGGTTGCTGCACTCGGCATTGTCGCTACTTCAGCGTTTGCCCTGACCCAGCAGATAAACTTCGCTGCTGCGGTCACGCGAAGCTTTCGGTTTACGCGTTACCACCTTTTCGAAGGCCTGCCGCATATTGCCGGCAATCTCATCAAAGCCGCTACCGTTGAACACTTTGACCAGAAAGTTGCCGCCCGGTTTCAGCCATTTGCTGCTGAAATCCAGCGCCAGCTCGGTCAGGTGCATGGCCCTTGCTTGGTCCATGGCACTGATACCGCTGATATTGGGCGCCATATCGGCAATTACAAGGTCTACCGGCAAATTTTCCAGGCTGGATTCCAATTGATCCAGCACCGCCTGTTCGCGGAAATCGCCCTGAATGAATTGCACGCCTGCGACCGGTTGCATGTCCAGAATGTCGAGCGCAATTACCTTGCCCTGGCCTTTCAGACGCTGCACCGCGACCTGCGACCAGCTGCCGGGCGTTGAACCCAGATCGACAATGGTCATGCCCGGTTTGATCAGATGATCCTTGTCATCGATCTCGATCAGCTTGTAAGCGGCACGCGCCCGGTAACCCTCACGCTGGGCGCGTTTGACGAATTCGTCGTTGACATGCTCCTGCATCCAGCCTTTACTGGTTCGCGTTCTTTTCATAATGCCGTTCCTGTCAGTTCAACCCGCGCAGCCTGCGTTCATGCAAGCCTGCATTTATGGCAGTGTCCTGATATCGAGTGTGATAGAATTCGGGCCTTTTTGAATCAACGAGATACACCCCTTGAACTCCAGACAAATCAGTTACCTGCGCGGCCTTGGTCATCATCTTAACCCAGTGGTCAGTATCGGCAATGCCGGTCTGACGGAACAGGTACTGAAAGAGATCGAGCTTGCGCTCAATGCCCATGAACTCATCAAGATCAAGGTGGCGGACGACGACCGCGCCCTGCGCATCAGCATGCTGGAACAGATTTGCGAAAAATCCGCTGCCGTTGCAGTGCATCACATCGGCAAACAGCTGGTGATCTATCGTCCTTCGGAAAAAGCCAGGATCGTCCTGCCGAAATAAATTCCGGATAACGCAACGCGCCCGCTCAGCGGGATTTCAACACCAGCACGATACCGAGCAGACTTTCAATCAGATAGGCAATGCTGGCAACGCCGTGCCAGGTGCGGAAACGGTCGGCAAATATGCTCTGCATCACATCGGCCGGCAAAGCCTGCGCCTTCAGGCTGGCCAGCAGCGATTGAATGCCGAAATGACCGGCCACGACCAACAGCAACATCACCAGCACTATCCAGAAAAATCCCTGCTTCAACGCGCCGGTGCCAAATCTGAGCAGGCGGTGAATGAGCAGGTAAAACGCTGCAACCATGCCGACATACGCCACCAGCGTAAACATCTTTCCTGCCAGCATGCCGGCCAGCTGACGGTCATCCAGCACCTGAAACAGAGTGGGCGCGACCAGGTAGCCGACCGCCCACAAGGCACCTACCCAAGCGGTCATGACGATAAGCGCCAGCTTGTCAGAGAGTTGACGCATCAGATGTATTGCACGTCCAGAATTTCGTAAGAGCGCAGGCCGCTCGGCGCCATCACTTCTGCGACATCACCCGCAGTCTTGCCGATCAGTGCGCGGGCAATCGGCGAGCTGACTGAAATCTTGCCGGACTTGATATCCGCTTCGTCGTCACCGACGATCTGATAGGTGCTGGTGCCGCCGTTATCGAGATCTTCCACCTCAACCGTCGCGCCGAATACGCAACGTCCGTCAGCATTCAGGGTCAGCGGGTCGATGATCTGCGCGTTCGACAGCTTTGCTTCGATTTCAGCGATACGGCCTTCGATGAAGCTCTGGCGTTCCTTGGCCGATTCGTATTCGGCGTTTTCGGACAGATCGCCCTGCGCACGCGCCTCGGCGATCGCCTGAATGATCTGCGGGCGGTCAACACTGCGCAACCGCTGTAATTCCTGCTTGAGGAGCTCCGCACCTCTGATCGTGACTGGAATCTGATTCATTTTCTTCTATAACCCCTACTATCCTGTTACATAAAACAAAAACCACACCTGACGCTCAGGCGTGGTTTGAAATTAACGTGACCTCTATTGCTGATATCTTATTACTTAGCCAGTTGCCGATGCAAGTTTTGCAGCGACTCGACTTCCAGCTCCTGCATGTGCGCCATGCCGATGCAGGCAGCCTTGGCACCGGCCAGCGTGGTGTAGTAAGTCACTTTCTGCTGCAAGGCACTGCGGCGGATTTCATAGGAATCGGCAACGGCACGTTTGTCTTCAGTGACGTTGACAATAAAACTGATGTCGCCGTTCTTGATCATGTCAACGATATGCGGACGGCCTTCAGCCACCTTGTTCACCGGCGTCACCGCAAGCCCGGCAGCGGCAAGCGCAGAGGCCGAACCCTTGGTTGCCAGCAACTGAAATCCGAGATCGGACAAGGCCTGGGCAATTTCAATCACTCGCTCACGGTCTTCGCGGCGCACGCTGACGAAAGCCTTGCCACCCTTGGGCAGCTTGTCGCCGGAACCCAGTTGCGATTTGACGAAAGCCTCGGCAAAGGTACGGCCCACGCCCATGACTTCGCCGGTCGATTTCATTTCCGGGCCGAGAATGGTATCCACGCCGGGGAATTTGATGAAGGGGAATACCGCCTCTTTCACCGAATAGTAAGGGGGCACGATTTCACGGCTGACGCCCTGATCCTTCAGGCTGGTACCGATCATGCAACGCGCCGCCACCTTGGCCAACTGCAAGCCACATGCCTTGGATACAAAAGGCACGGTACGCGACGCACGCGGATTGACTTCGAGCACATAGACCGTATCGCCCTGAATGGCGAACTGCACATTCATCAGCCCGACCACGCCCAGGGCTTTGGCCATCTTCACAGTCTGGTCGCGCAATTCGTCCTGCAAATCCGCAGAAAGGCTGTAAGGCGGCAATGAACAGGCGGAATCTCCGGAGTGCACACCCGCTTGCTCGACGTGCTCCATAATGCCCCCGATAATCACTTCCTCGCCGTCGCACAAGGCATCGACATCGACTTCCTTGGCGTCATTGAGGAAACGGTCGAGCAACACCGGCGACTCGTTGGAAACCTTGACCGCTTCTCGCATGTAACGCTCGAGCTGTGCCTGCTCCTGCACGATTTCCATCGCGCGGCCGCCGAGTACATAGGAAGGACGCACCACCAGCGGGTAGCCGATTTCCTGCGCGAGACGCAGTGCTTCTTCCGGCGTACGCGCGGTGCGGTTGGGCGGCTGTTTCAGTCCCAAGTCCTGCAACATCTGCTGGAAACGCTCGCGGTCTTCGGCACGGTCGATCGCGTCCGGCGTCGTACCGATAATCGGCACACCGGCCTTCTCGAGATCGCGTGCCAGCTTCAGTGGTGTTTGACCGCCGTACTGGACGATAACGCCCACCGGTTTTTCAATGGCAACGATTTCCAGCACGTCTTCCAGCGTTACCGGCTCGAAATAGAGGCGGTCGGAAGTGTCGTAATCGGTAGATACGGTTTCAGGATTGCAGTTGACCATGATGGTTTCATAACCATCCTCACGCATGGCGAAAGCAGCGTGGACGCAGCAATAATCGAACTCGATACCCTGGCCGATGCGGTTTGGACCGCCACCGAGCACCATGATTTTTTTCCTGTCGTTCGGCCGCGATTCGCACTCTTCTTCATAGGTTGAGTACATATAGGCCGTGTTGGTTGCGAACTCGGCAGCACAGGTATCGACACGCTTGTAGACCGGGCGCACATTGAGCGCCTGGCGGTAAGCGCGCACGGCGTGCTGGTCGGTCGCCAGCAATCTGGCGAGGCGGCGGTCGGAAAAACCGCGACGCTTGAGCTGGAACAGCATGTCTCGATCGAGGTCAGCCAGATTGCGGCCGGCCAGCGATTGTTCGCGCCGGATGATATCGGCAAGCTGTACCAGGAACCACGGGTCGATTTTCGACAACTGGAAGACTTCTTCGACGCTCAAGCCTTGGCGGAACGCATCGCCCACATACCAGATGCGTTCGGGGCCTGGCTCGCCCAGCTCCTTCTTGATGCGGTCGATATCGGTACTGATTTCATCCAGCCCGTCAACGCCGACTTCCAGACCGCGCAATGCTTTCTGGAACGATTCCTGGAAAGTGCGGCCGATCGCCATCACCTCACCGACCGATTTCATCTGCGTGGTCAGGCGCGAATCTGCCTGCGGGAATTTTTCAAAGGCAAAACGCGGAATCTTGGTCACCACGTAATCGATGGAAGGCTCGAACGAGGCCGGGGTTGCACCGCCGGTAATCTCGTTCTTCAGTTCATTCAGGGTATAACCGACAGCCAGTTTGGCCGCCACCTTGGCGATCGGAAAACCGGTAGCCTTGGAAGCCAGCGCAGAAGATCGCGACACACGCGGGTTCATCTCGATAACGATCATGCGGCCATCATCAGGATTGATGGCGAACTGCACATTGGAGCCGCCGGTGTCGACGCCGATTTCACGCAATACCGCCAGCGAGGCGTTGCGCATGATCTGATATTCCTTGTCGGTCAGCGTCTGTGCTGGTGCGACAGTGATGGAGTCGCCGGTATGCACGCCCATCGGATCGAGGTTTTCGATCGAGCAGATGATGATGCAGTTGTCCTCGCGGTCACGCACCACTTCCATCTCGTATTCTTTCCAGCCCAGCAGCGATTCTTCGATCAACAGCTCGCTGGTGGGCGAGGCTTCCAGCCCGCGTTCGCAGATGGCAAGGAATTCCTCGCGGTTGTAGGCGATACCGCCGCCGCTGCCACCCATGGTAAACGAAGGACGGATGATGGCCGGGTAACCGATCGTAGCCTGCACTTGCAGGGCTTCTTCCATGCTGTGCGCGACAGCAGAGCGAGCGGAACCGAGGCCGATTTTGGTCATCGCCTGTTTGAACTTCTCTCGGTCTTCCGCCTTGTCGATGGCTTCCTTGCTGGCACCGATCAGTTCAACCTTGTATTTCTCCAGAACACCATGCTTGGCGAGATCAAGGGCGCAGTTCAGCGCTGTCTGGCCGCCCATGGTAGGCAGCAAGGCATCAGGACGCTCTTTCTCGATGATTTTTTCCACCATCTGCCAGGTAATCGGCTCGATATAGGTGGCATCCGCCATTTCCGGATCAGTCATGATGGTGGCCGGATTGGAATTGACCAGAATGACGCGATAACCTTCCTCGCGCAACGCCTTGCAGGCCTGTGCACCGGAGTAGTCGAACTCGCAGGCCTGACCGATGACGATAGGGCCAGCGCCGATAATGAGAATACTTTTTATATCAGTTCTTTTCGACATAATTTTTTAGCCACAGAGATCACAGAGGGCACAGAGAAAAAGCCTCGACCGGCTCTGTGTTCTCTGTGTCCTCTGTGGCTTATGGTTTTTTGCTTTCTTCCATCAATTCAATAAAACGGTCGAACAAGTAGCTCAGTTCATGCGGGCCGGGGCTCGCTTCCGGGTGTCCCTGGAAGCTGAACGCCGGCTTGTCGGTGCGGGCGATGCCCTGCAGACTGCCGTCGAACAACGAAACATGGGTGGTACGCACATTTGCCGGCAAGCTGTCCGGATCGACGGCGAAACCGTGATTCTGGCTGGTGATGTATACGCGCTGATTGTCCAGATCCTGCACCGGGTGATTGGCGCCGTGATGGCCGAACTTCATTTTCATGGTCCTGGCGCCGCTGGCGAGCGCGAGCAACTGATGCCCGAGGCAGATGCCGAACACCGGAATACCGGTCTCGACCAGTGTGCTGATGGCCTTGATGGCGTAATCGCAAGGCTCCGGATCACCGGGGCCGTTGGACAGGAATATACCGTCCGGTTTGAGTGCCAGCGCTTCTTCGGCGGTCGCCTGCGCCGGCAGCACGGTAACCTTGCAACCGCGTTCGACCAGCATGCGCAGGATGTTGCGCTTGACGCCGTAATCAAAAGCCACCACATTGAATTTTGCATCACCCGGCTTTGAGTAGCCTTGACCCAGCTTCCATTCACCCTGCTCGAAGCTGTAGGGCTTTGGCGTCGTCACCACCTTGGCCAGATCCATGCCGGACAAGCCGGGGAAGCTTCTGGCCAGCTCAAGCGCGCGGGCTTCATCGACATCACCCGCCAGCAAACATCCTGCCTGTGCCCCTTTTTCGCGCAGAATGCGGGTCAGCTTGCGCGTGTCGATATCGGCAATACCGACCACATGATTGGCAACCAGATAATCGGAAAGACTTTGCTCTGCACGCCAGTTACTCTGCACCAGCGGCAGATCACGAATGATGAGTCCGCTGGCATAGATAGCGCCGGCCTCGACATCCTCGCTGTTGACGCCGGTATTGCCGATATGCGGATAAGTCAGCGTGACAATCTGTTTGGTATAGGAAGGGTCAGTGAGGATTTCCTGGTAGCCGGTCATCGAAGTGTTGAACACCACCTCACCCACGGTATGACCTGAAGCGCCGATTGAAATGCCCCTAAACACTGTCCCGTCTGCTAGAACCAGGATTGCAGGCTGCATGGCTGGCAGGGCTTGTGGCAATTCATAACTCCTTGTAATGATTTGGCTTCCTGAAAGACTTCAACGAAGGAAGCGGATGTGCAAAGCGGGAGGAGTGTGCACTCTTCCCGCTTTGTAATTTGAAGAAATTATAGCTTAAAGCGCTTGGCGCTTCAACGTGGTTTGTACGCGATTATCTGCTGTCAGTGTCTCAGCGTAAGCCCAGCACATCGCGCATGTCGAACAAGCCGGTTTTTCTGTCAGCCAGATATTTGGCGGCACGCAGGGCGCCCAGTGCGAAAGTCGCGCGGCTGCTGGCCTTGTGTGTCAATTCGACCCGCTCGCCGATACCGGCAAACAGCACGGTATGGTCACCCACCACGTCACCGCCGCGCACAGTGGCAAAACCGATGGTATTGGCGTCGCGTTCGCCGGTGACACCCTCGCGCCCATAGACAGCGCAGCTTTGCAGATCACGGCTCAAGGCTTCAGCTGCCGCCTCGCCCAGACGCAGCGCGGTACCGGAAGGCGCATCCACCTTGTGGCGATGATGCGCCTCGATGATTTCGACGTCATAACCATCGGCCAGCACCCGGGCCGCCGCCTGCACAAGATTGATCAGCAAGGTCACACCCACGCTCATGTTGGGCGCGAAGACGATACCGATTCTTTCCGCAGCCGCTTCGATCTGTTTTTTCTGTTCAAGGCTGAATCCGGTCGTGCCGAGCACCAGCTTGACGCCGGCTTTTTCGCATGCTGTCAGATAGCCCATGCTCGCTTCGGGGCGGGTAAAGTCCACCAGCACATCGGCGCCACACAAGGTTTTATCGACATCGGCGCTGATGATGACATTGGTCGCCAGACCGAATTGCTCACCCGCATCGCGACCGATTCGGGGGCTGTCAGCGCGGTCGAGCGCGCCATGAAGCTGCAATTCGCTATCGGCGAATATGCCTTCCAGCAGGGCCTGCCCCATGCGACCGGAAGTCCCGGCAATGACTACTTTAATCATGTTTTATCCTGTTTTGACATCGTTTGTTACTACCTGCCTTGCAGCCCGGATTTATGGCTGCATGCAGCAGCCAATTTTTACCCTGCCTTCGGCAGATGAGACTACTCTGAAAAATTAAAAACCAATCTTTTCCAGCATGCGCTCAAAGAACTCGGGGGAGGCTTCAGGTGGCAAATCGCTAGGCGGCGCACTCGATGGGTTCGATACATTGCTCGGGTTGCCCGGGTCGGATGGCAGGTTGAGCTCGTAGTCCATCATCAGTTCCACAGGCTCACCGGAAGGCTCCGAAACAAGCGGTGTTACAGGCGCCGGTTCAGACCGTGTTTCAGCAGGCAGCTCGCGTGGCGCAGCAACCGGCTCAGGTGTTTCCATTGGCTGGGTGCCTTCGGAGGAAACCGGCGCTTTTGCCGGAGCCTTTTCATCGGAGCTGCTTTCACGGCTGCTTTCTGCCGGTACAGCTTCGGTTTTGGCAGGCAACGCCGGCGCAACTGCGGGAGCCGCTTCCACAGGTAGCGGCGGCACTACCGCTTTTTCAGCAGCAGGCTTCCCGTCATCATCCGATTGCCAGAACTTGAGTTTGTCGAGCAAGCCTTTTTCCTGCTTCACATCCTGTTGCTGTTTGGCGTCCTTATCTTCAACGGAGGCGGCACCAGCAACCGGTGCTGCTTCCTGTTTCGCAGGCGTCGCAGCTCCTGCATCAGGCTGCTTCTCGTCCGACTTCCAGAATTTCAGCTTTTCGGTCAGGCCTTTTTCGTCTTTTTTTGCCTTGGCTGCACTATTTCTGCTCTCAGACTCTGGCGTCGTCGCCGGACTGGCCAATTCATGCTGACCCGAATCGAGCGGAATCACATCGCCTCGCACTCGCACAAGCGCATCGTTCTCGAATTCGAGGATCACCCGGCGCTGCTCGATGACCTTGCCATCCTTGCGCATCTGGTAAAAATAATCCCAGCGATTACCATGGAAACGGTCCTGAATCAGCGGGCTGCCCATAATGAAGCGAACCTGCGACCTGGTCATGCCGGGACGCAGTTGCAGCATCATTTTGGACGTCACTACATTACCCTGCTGAACATCCATCCGATAAGGTTTGAACGAGGACAGGGAGGTGCCGCAGGAAACGCAAAGAAGAGCAAGCAATAGAATGATGTGGCGCATTACCATGACTTTGGCATTAAATGGCGCTAATATAACACGACACTGCACCACCCTACACAGCACCCTGAAAGTGATCGGCGATTACCATGCGCGAACCGGATGAATTAAAAAATGCCGGCCTCAAGGCCACCTTACCCAGATTGAAAGTCCTCAGCCTGTTCGAGAACAGCAAGGAGAGACATTTATCTGCCGAAGATGTTTACAAGATTCTGCTGACCACCGGCGAGGATGTGGGTCTTGCCACCGTTTATCGCGTTCTGACGCAATTCGAGCAAGCCGGTTTGCTGATGCGCCATCATTTCGAGAGCGGCAAGGCCGTGTTCGAGTTGAATCAGGGCGAGCATCATGACCACATAGTCTGCATGCAATGCGGACGCGTAGAAGAATTCTGCGATGAAGAAATCGAGAAACGACAGAAAATGGCGGCGGAATCACGCGGATTCAAGATTCACGAACACTCGCTTTACATATACGCCGACTGTACGAAGAATCCCTGCCCGCACAAATCCTGATTGGCATCGGCCAGCGAGCCAGCCAGACATATCATTCGCCTGAAAACATCAGCCCATGCCGAGCATTTCGCGGGCGTGCTCTCGCGTGGTTCCGGTAATCTCCACTCCGCCGAGCATGCGCGCCACCTCGTCGATACGCGCCTCGTCATCCAGCGCTTCTATCCTGCTCAGGGTTTGCCCGTCCGCCATGGACTTGCTCACGCGCAGATGTCTGGCGCCCTGCGCCGCAACTTGTGGCAAATGCGTAATGACCAGCACCTGGCGTTTGGCGCCCAGCGTCTGCAGCAATTGCCCGACGATTTCCGCCACGCCGCCGCCGATGCCGACATCGACCTCATCGAAAATCATGGTCGGGATATCGCCCTGCTGCGCGGTAACGACGCGGATAGCAAGGCTGATTCTGGACAGCTCCCCGCCCGAAGCCACTTTTGCCAATGGCCGCGGCGCGACCCCGGCATGCCCGGCAACCAGAAACTCGACCGATTCGAGTCCCGTGGCAGCCGCCGGTTGTGCCTCCAGCGCTACGCTGAAACTGCCGCCGGCCAGTGCCAGCGTCTGCATCCGGCTGCTGATCTCGCGCGCCAGATTCGCTGCTGCCTCGCGGCGGCCCACGCTGAGTTTTTCTGCCGCCGCATCGTAAGCCGCTCTGGCAGCCGACTCCTGTCGTAAAAGCACGCCGTCTTCGGCATAAGCTTCGAGTTCGGCCATGCGTGTCTGCCAGCCCTCCAGCAGCCCGGGCAGCTCTTCGGGCCGGACACGATGTTTTCTGGCGGCAGCATGGATCGCCTGTATGCGCAACTCGACCTCATTGAGCCGCTCCGGATCAAGCTCGGCACGCTGCAAATAGCGATTGAGAAAACGATCGGTTTCTTCCAGCTGAATCATGGCGGAGTCGAGCGTATCGAGGGCTTCCTGCAAGCTGCTGTCAAACTCAAGCAAACCATGCAATTGATGCTGAACCGCCGATAACTGCGTCAGCACCGCAAATTCGGATTCGCTCAGCAGCGCGCGGCTGGCCTCTCCACCGGCCAGCAGACTGGCCGCATGGGACAGGCGATGATGTTCCTGCTGCAGACTTTCCCACTCTTCTGCCGAAACCGATAGTTGCTGCAGTTCACGCACGTCATCGCGCAGGCTGGCAAGCTCGTCGGCATAAGCCTCCGCATTCCGCTCCATTTCGATGCGGCGCTGATGCAGGGCGTGCCAGACACGATAATGTTCAGCCACTTCTGCTGCCAGCTCCGTCAGACCGGCGTAGCTATCGAGCACCTGACGCTGGTAGTTTTGCTTCAACAGCGAGTGATGCGCATGCTGGCTATAGATATCCACCAGAAAGTCGCCCGCTTCGCGCAGCTGCTGAATATTGACCGGCGTGCCGTTGATAAAGGCACGCGAACGGCCGTCGGTATGGATGATGCGCCGCATGATCAACATATCGTCATCGAGCGGTAATTCGCTGTCTGCAAGCCAGGCTTTCAATTCCGGCAATGCAGCGATTTCGAAACTGGCAATGATTTCGGCGCGCTCGCAGCCACTGCGGGTGATACCGCCTTCACCGCGCGCACCAAGCGCTAGCGAGAGCGCATCAATCAGAATCGATTTACCGGCACCGGTTTCACCGGTCAGCACGGTAAAGCCCCGATCGAACTCGAGATCAAGCTGATCGACAATAACAAAATCACGGATGGAAAGTGCTTGCAGCATGGCTATCGGTGTTCCTTCAACCCCATTTCAGTTTTTCGCGCAGCATGGCGTAATGGCTGTGGTCTTGCGGATGCAGCAGCGTGATGGTCTCGCTGGCGCGACGCACGATCATCTTGTCGCCTTCTTCCATGGCCGAATGCAGTTGGCCATCGAGATGCACGCAGGCGTCTTCGGCACGCATCAGCACGACCTCGACGATGCTGGCGCTGTTGATTGCAATCGGCCGGTTGCTCAGGGTATGCGCGCAAATCGGCACCAATGCGATGGCGTCCAGCGTCGGGTGCAGAATGGGGCCACCGGCCGAAAGCGAGTAGGCTGTGGTGCCGGTAGGGGTCGAAATGATGAGGCCGTCCGAGCGCTGCCTGTGCACGAACTGGCCGTCGATGCAAACCTCAAGCTCGATCAGCTTGGCAGCCCCGTTCTTGTTGACCACCACATCGTTAAGCGCATAGCCCTGACTGAGCTGTTTACCGTCACGCTCCAATGACGCAGTCAGCAGCATGCGCTCTTCCCGATAGAACTCGCCTTCGAGAATACGGCTGATGCCCGGCAGCATGGACTCGGCCACGAGGTCGGTCAAAAAACCGAAGCGGCCACGATTGACGCCGATCAGAGGCGTGTCGTAATCGACAAACGCGCGCGCTGCGGTCAACATGGTGCCGTCGCCGCCGAGCACGATGGCAAGATCAACGTCACTACCGATCTTCGCGATCGGCGCAGTCGGGTAATCGGTCAGCATGGCCTGCCTTGCGGTGTTTTCCTCGATCACCACATTGATCTGCCGCTCACGCAGAAAAGCAGCGAGGATACTCACCTGTTCGCTGGTTTCCGAGTTCATGAATTTACCGATCAGGGCGATATTTTTGAATAGGCTTTTCATCGCTGGCATTAAATCATAGAAGCGCATGACGGCATAGCACCGGGAGCCTGCCAAGCGCCTCGCAAAGCTACATCCGGCTTGCGGTAGCGCCGATACTGGCCGATAATTTGAAGTTGATGGTCAATTCCTTACAGGCTCTGTCCCAACGGTAAAAATACACCTGCAAAAATGCTGGATAAACGCGCACAAATTCTTTTGAAGACGCTGGTCGAACATTACATCAGTGATGGTCAGCCGGTGGGTTCGCGCACGCTGTCGAAATGCTCGGGGCTGGACCTCAGCCCGGCCACCATACGCAACGTGATGTCGGACCTCGAAGAACTTGGCTTCATCGCCAGTCCGCACACCTCTGCCGGACGTGTGCCTACCCAGCGCGGCTACCGCTTTTTCGTCGACAGCCTGCTGACCATACAACCGCTGAGGAACCAGGAGATCGAGCGGCTGGCTTCTGAACTTTCTTCGCCGGATCCGNAAGANTTAATCTCAGCAACCGCCAGTATGCTCTCCAACCTGACGCAGTTTGCCGGCGTAGTGCTTATTCCGAAACGCAAAAGCATTTCTTTCCGTCATCTGGAGTTCATGCCGCTATCCGAACGCCGCATACTGGTCATCATCGTCACCACCGATGGCACCGTGCAAAACCGTATCATCATGGCGGACAAACCCTATACCACCTCCGAACTGACGCAGGCGAGCAACTTCTTTAACCAGCATTACACCGGGCTCAGCTTCGAAGAGGTTCAGATCAAGCTGCATGAGGAACTGAAGCAGATGCAATCGGACATGACACGCTTGATGTCGGCAGCGCTGGAGGCCAGCAACAAGGCCCTGCAACAGGACAAGGATGGCGTCGTCATCTCCGGCGAGCACAACCTGCTGCAGGTGGATGAGCTTTCGACCAATGTCGGCTCTCTGCGCAAACTGTTCGAGGTGTTCGAGCGCCGCACCCAACTGATGCAACTGATGGACAACAGCCAGCGTGCGGAAGGCATCCAGATTTTCATCGGCGGCGAATCCGGCTATCTGCCGCTGGACGAATGCAGCATGGTCACCGCGCCTTACGAGGCGCAAGGTCAGGTCATCGGCACGCTGGGCGTTATCGGCCCTACCCGCATGGCCTACGAGCGCGTGATTCCTATCGTCGACGTAACGGCAAAACTGCTTTCCAACGCGCTTTCAAAATAATCGAAGAATCTTATGGCTTACTATCTGGACGAACCTGCTTACACACATGGCGAGCCGCTGCGTACCGGCATCCTGCTGATCAACCTCGGCACCCCCGAAGCGCCGACCGGCAAGGCACTGCGCCCCTACCTCAAGCAGTTTCTCAGCGACCGCCGCGTGGTAGAGATTCCGCGCCTGATCTGGTGGCTGATACTGAACGGCGTCATTCTGAACATCCGCCCGAAGAAATCGGCTGAAAAATATGCGCAGATATGGAGCGAAGAAGGCTCCCCGCTATATGTTCATACCAAAAAGCAGGCCACGCTGCTGCAAGGTTACCTCAGCACCAAAATCAACAGCCCCTATGCAGTCGAGTTCGCCATGCGTTATGGCAATCCTTCGGTCGAATCCGCCATCCTCAAGCTCAAGGCGAGGAACTGCAACCGCATTCTGGTCATGCCGATGTACCCGCAATATGCCGCCAGCAGCAGCGCATCTGCGATGGACGATGTCTGGCGCACCCTGTTGCGCATGCGCAACGTACCGGCCATACGCACGTTGCGCAACTACCACGATCACCCGGCTTACATCGAAGCATTGGCGTCAAGCGTCCGGCAGCACTGGCAGCAAAACGGCAAGCCGGAAAAACTCATCATGAGTTTTCACGGCGTGCCGCGCTACACGCTGGATAAAGGCGACCCCTATCACTGCGAGTGCCACAAGACCGGCCGCCTGCTGGCAGAGGCACTGGGGCTGGAAAAATCCGAATACATGGTCTGTTTCCAGTCGCGCTTCGGCAAGGCGGAATGGCTCAAGCCTTATCTTGCCGGCACGCTGGAAGAACTGGGCAAACAAAAACTCAAACGCATTGATGTGATCTGCCCGGGCTTTTCCAGCGATTGTCTGGAAACGCTGGAAGAAATCGCCATGGAAGGCAAGGAAACCTTTCAGCATCATGGTGGCGGCGAATACCACTATATCCCGGCGCTGAACGAACGCGATGAATGGATACACGCGCTCTGCAGCATAGCGCTGGAAAACCTGCAAGGCTGGGTCAGCGACCAATGGGATGCTGCCAAGGCCGCACAGGAATCGGAACTCACCCAGTTGCGGGCAAAGGCAATGGGCGCGAAAAACTGAGCGGCTTGTTATACTTGCCTGATTACACTGAAGCGGACGATGAGCCGCATTTGAACGGAACCGAGACATGATTGTAATTACCGGCGGCGCCGGCATGATAGGCAGCATGTTCGCCTGGCACCTCAACCAGGTGACTGGGCGGGACGACATCGTCATCGTCGACAGAATCCTGCATCCCGAACAGTGGCAGAACCTGGTGCACAGGCGCTATGTCCAGTACCTCGACAAGGATGAGCTGTTCGACTGGCTGAAAAACGCCAACGGGATCGATGCCATCATCCACATGGGCGCCATCAGCGCCACCACCGAGCGCGATTTCAACAAGCTGGTGCAGGACAATATTCATTACTCGCAAACGCTGTGGGGGTGGTGCGCAGAACATGGCGTGCCTTTCCTGTACGCCAGCTCGGCCGCCACCTATGGCGCCGGCGAGCATGGCTATGACGACGACGAGAGCCGCACGGATCGCTTCCGCCCGCTCAACGGCTACGGCTATTCAAAACAATTCTTCGACCAGTGGGCCTTGCGCCAGATAAAAGAGGGCCGTGCCAGCCCGCCGCAATGGTGCGGATTCAAGTTCTTCAATGTCTACGGCCCCAACGAGTACCACAAGGAACGCATGGCCAGCGTGGCACTGCACAGTTTCAACCAGTTCCGCGAGCATGGTACGGTCAAGCTGTTCAAGAGCCACCTGCCCGAATACAAGGATGGCATGCAACTGCGCGATTTCGTCTACGTCAAGGATGCCGCAGCGGTGGTCGCTCATTTTCTTGCCAACCCGCAGCACTCAGGCATCTATAATATCGGCACCGGCAAGGCGCGTGCATTCAAGGATCTTGCCAGCGCCGTGATGAACAGCATGGGCAAGTCACCCGACATTACCTTTATCGACATGCCGCAAGATCTGCACGGCAAATATCAGTATTTCACCGAGGCGAACATGGCCAAGGTGCGCGCCACCGGCTACGAGCAGCCGTTCCACACGCTGGAAGAAGGCGTGCGCGATTATGTGCAGAACTACCTGATGCAGGCCGACCCTTACGCCTGAAGGAAACGACGATTTGAACAACATTGAAAATTTGAGCGCAGCACTGACCCAGCACCAGGAAGTGATGGAAAAGCTCACCACCCTGCTGCCCGACATCAGCGCGGTTGCCGATGAACTGCGCGCCTGCATGGCACGCGGCGGCAAGATATTGCTGATGGGCAACGGTGGCAGCGCTGCCGACAGCCAGCACATTGCCGCTGAAATCGTTGGCCGCTATAAAAAGGAACGGCGCGGAATGCCGGCCATCGCCCTGACCACCGACACCTCGATTCTGACTTCAGTGGGTAACGATTACGGCTACGACTACATCTTCGCGCGTCAGGTCGAAGCACTCTGCACCCCGCTTGATGTCGTCATCGGTATCACCACTTCGGGCAACAGCGCCAATGTGGTTCGCGGTATCGAAACCGCGCGGGAAATCGGCGCCACCACGGTCGGCTTGACTGGCGGCAACGGCGGCATCCTGGCCAAGCTTTGCGACTACAACCTCATCATGCCATCCAGCGACACGCCGCGCATTCAGGAAGCGCACATATTCATCGGCCACAGCCTGTGCGATCTGCTGGAAGCCTGAAAGAAAACCGTTCATGCACGACCAATTGCTTGATGCCGTAAGACACCGTTTTGTCATGCAGCGCCGTAGCGCGCTGGTGATCGGTGACCTCATGCTGGACCGCTATCTGATCGGCGAAGTTGAGCGTATCTCGCCCGAGGCGCCGGTACCGGTGGTGCTGCTGAAAAGCCAGAACGAGCGCGCCGGTGGCGCCGCCAATGTCGCCGCCAACCTTGCCTTGCTCGGTATCGATACGGTCATGGCCGGCGTGATCGGCAAGGATGCAGAAGGCATCAGCCTGTCCGGCATGCTGCACAGCCTCAATATCAGCAGCAGTGCAGTCCTGCAGTCAGGCGAGCGCCCGACCGTGACCAAAACCCGCATCCTCGGCGGTCACCAGCAGATGATGCGGCTGGATCAGGAAAGCCGTCTGACATTCAGCGCAGACGAAACCCGCGCCTTGCTCGATCTGATCGATCGCGCGCTCGCACAGAAGCCGGATATCGTCATTCTCTCTGATTACGCCAAAGGCGTCTTGAGCGAGACGGTCTGCCGCCGGGTCATCGACCAAGCTGTCAAACTCGGCATCCCGGTTCTGGTGGATCCCAAAGGCCGCGATTACTCGAAATACCGTGGCGCCACCGCGCTGACGCCAAACAAGAAAGAGACCGCAGAAGCCTGCGGCGTTGCCGCATCCGACACCGCATTGCTGCTTGAAAACGCAGCGAGGTTGCGCGACAGGCTCGGGCTGCAGTTCCTTGCCGTCACGCGCGGGGAAGAAGGCATCTCGCTGCTGGAAAACGAGCAGACCATGCATATCCCGGCTGCTGCCAAACAGGTGTTCGATGTCTCCGGCGCCGGCGATACCGTCATCGCCACACTGGCTGCCGGGCTGGTGCACGGGCTGGACCACAGACAGGCGTTGCAGCTGGCGAATATTGCGGCCGGCACCGTGGTCGGCAAGGTCGGCACCGTACCGGTCACGCGTGATGAACTGCTGACCGAACTGATCGCGCAAAGCTCGTTCGAGCAGGCCGACAAAATCTGCGAGGCCGACACCCTCATGGCCCGCGTCAAGCACTGGAAAAGCCAGGGCCAGCGCATCGTATTCACCAACGGCTGCTTCGATCTGCTGCACGCAGGCCATGTCACTTATCTGGAGGCCGCCAGAAAAACCGGCGACAAGCTGATTCTTGGCCTCAACACCGACCGCTCGGTGAGTGCGCTGAAAGGCCCCAGCCGCCCGGTCATTCACGAAGCCGATCGCGCACGCGTGCTTGCTGCGCTGGAAGCCGTCGATGCTGTCATCCTGTTCGATGAGGACACACCGCTGGCATTGATCAACGCCATCAAGCCGGATGTCATCGTCAAGGGCAGTGACTACAGCGAAGACCAGGTCGTAGGCGGTGCAGAGGTCAAATCCTGGGGCGGCAAGGTAGCCCTGATCGACATCGTTCCCGGCCGCAGCACCAGCCGCATTATCGACAAACTGGGCGGTTGACGCATGGCTGCGCCTGAGCTCAGCCCGCGCATTCTGGTCATGGGACCCAATTGGGTGGGTGACATGGTGCTGGCGCACAGCCTGTTCCAGATCATCCGGCAACAGCATGCAGATGCCATCATCGATGTCGCCGCGCCGGCATGGACCTTGCCGTTGCTGGAACGCATGCCGGAAGTGTCAGAGGCGATTGCCCTGCCTTTCAGACACGGGCAGCTCGCTCTAGGCGAACGCATTCGTTTCGGCCGCTCGCTGCGCGGCCGGCATTACGACCAGGCCATCCTGCTGACCAATTCGCTGAAATCCGCCGTTCTGCCGTTTGCAGCAAACATTCCCAAACGCACGGGCTTCACAGGCGAATTGCGCTATGGCCTGCTGAACGACATGCGGCCGCTGGATAAATCATTATTGCCCCGCACGGTAGACCGCTTCGTCAGTCTCGGCCTCGAAAAAAACCAGCCATTACCGGCCATCATTCCCGACCCTCATCTCTGCGCTGACAGCGCAAACATCCATGCCACGCTGGTCAGGCTGCAAAAAAAACCGCCTGTTGCGCCGGTGCTCGGTTTATGTCCTGGTGCCGAATACGGAGAAGCCAAGCGCTGGCCTGCCGGATACTACGCGGAAGTCGCACGCCATGCGCTGGACAAAGGCTGGGAAGTCTGGCTGTTCGGCTCGGAAAAGGATATCCCCGTCACAACCCGGATCAACGCGCTGACCGATGGCCGTTGCCTCGATTTCGGCGGCAAGACCAGCCTGGGCGAGGCGATCGACCTCATGTCGCTCACCGATACGGTCGTCAGCAACGACTCGGGACTCATGCATGTGGCCGCCGCCCTCGGCAAGAAAGTCATCGCCATCTACGGGTCATCCGACCCGCATCACACGCCGCCGATGAGCTCCAAAGCCGTCATATTATGGCTTGGCCTGGATTGCAGCCCCTGCTTCAAACGGGAATGTCCGCTTGGTCATTTGAACTGCTTGAAACAATTGGTACCCAAAGAAGTCATCAAATGCTTGTGAAATGGTATTGACGCAAATGCAATACCGGTAATTCATTGTTCACGGCCAACAAAAAACCAGCACAAGGCTGGTTTATTCTATTGAATCGTTTGTTGGTCGGGGTGGGGAGATTCGAACTCCCGACCCCTTGCACCCCATGCAAGTACGCTACCAGGCTGCGCTACACCCCGAACCGATGCCGCGCTCGATGCGCAACAAGAGCTGGATTATAGCTGAAAAGCCGTGTTCATGTCAGCCGCGATCGCGGCCATACGCATCTTGTTACCACTAAAAAAACGTTGAATATGGATTGCCGGGATGGTGTCAGGCACGCAGCAATTGCAGCAATGCCTGCAGTTCGACGCGCAAGGCGGCCACATCAATTGCCGGCTCTGCGGGTGGAACATTGATACTGTCCGGAACCGGTTCATGCGTCCCGGCATTGGGGTTATGCTCGTCAAGACGGTTGCGTGCGCCACTGATGGTAAAGCCCTGTTCGTACAACAACTCACGGATACGGCGAATCAACAGAACTTCATGATGCTGGTAGTAACGGCGATTGCCACGACGTTTGACCGGCTTCAGCTGCGTGAACTCCTGTTCCCAATAGCGCAGAACATGGGGTTTGACCCCGCACAATTCGCTGACTTCACCGATGGTGAAATAGCGTTTTGCCGGGATTGGCGGTAGCTGAACCTTAGGCGCTTGCTCCAGCATAGGCCTCTTCTACTTTGCTTTTGAGCTTTTGACTGGCATGAAAGGTCACAACACGGCGCGCCGTGATGGGGATCTCTTCCCCTGTTTTAGGATTACGTCCAGGCCGCTCGGACTTTTGACGCAGTTCGAAATTTCCAAAACCTGAAAGTTTGACACTATCACCTGCTTCCAGGGCGCTCCGTATTTCTTCAAAAAAGGCTTCCACCATATCCTTGGCTTCGCGCTTATTGAGGCCGACTTGCTCGAACAGCAAATCGGCCAGATCGGCCTTTGTTAATGTCATAAAAAACCTTTCAACGACTTACTTGATCAATGGTATTCAGTGAGGATATTCGTTATTTTCTTAATTCTGCGTGGTGTGCAAGCACTATTGAATCCAGCAATTTCACCATGACTTCGTCTGCTTCAACATCGGTCAATGTCTTTTGAGTATCTTTCATAAGCACCAGAAATGCAAGGCTTTTTTTGCCTTCAGGGATACCTTTGCCACGATAGATATCGAACAATTCGATATGATTGACGAGCGGGATTGCGGTCGCATTCATGGTATCCATCAGTGCCTGCAACGACACGTTTTCATCCACCAGCACAGCAAGGTCACGCCGCACCGGCGGGAACTTGCCGACCTCGGCATATTGCACCAGCTGGCGGGAAAGCAATGGTGCGACATCCAGCTCGAACAGAATGACGCCGCGCGGCAGCTGATAATGCTGCTGCCATTTCGGGTGCAACTTGCCGATAAAGCCAACCGGCTTGCCATGCAGGCTGACTCTGGCAGACTGCCCGGGGTGCAGCGCCGGATGTGCAATGGCCTCATACTGTGCCTGTCCGCCAGTCAGCAGATCGACATCGGCTTTCACATCAAAAAAGTCAACATCGCGCGCTTCGACGCCCCATTGCTCAGGCATGACATTGCCGTAGGCGAGACCGGATATCCGCAACGTTTCGGTAAAACCGCCATCGCAGACACCATAGGCAGCGCCGACTTCGAACAGCCGCAGACGATCCTGCTTGCGGTTGAGGTTATACACCAGCGTATCGAGCAAACCGCCCCAGAGTCCTGAACGCATCACGCTCATGTCACTGGCGATCGGATTCTTCAGCGGGATCGGATTGACGTTGCCGAGCAGGTCGCGCTCCCAGCTTTCGTCGACAAAACTGTAGGTGACGATTTCCTGATAGCCTCTGGCAGCCAACGCATCCTTGAGCAGTGCCCGGTCAAGCATCGTCTCCGGGCTTTCCAGCATGCGCAATGCGGCTTGTGGCGGCGTAGCCGGAATGTTGTCGTATCCATGCAAGCGCGCGACCTCTTCGATCAGGTCTTCTTCAATCGCAATATCGAAACGATAACTTGGCGGCGTCACCTCAAAACTGCCAGACGCTGTCTTGAAGGCGAAGCCCAGCCTGCCGAAGAGGTCAGCCACAACGGCTTCATCCAGCGCAATGCCGAGTACGCCGGTCAACCGGCTCAATCTGAGCGTCACAGGCTGACGCTGCGGTAGCGCAGCAAGCTGCTCGGTAACCGCGCCTGCACTGCCGCCGCAAATCTGCACGATCAGGTCTGTCGCTCTTTCGAGCGCCTCTCGTGTCGCGGCAAAATCAACCCCGCGCTCAAAGCGGTAGGAAGAATCGGTAGAAAAACCCAGACGTCTGGCCCGTCCTGCTATCGCAGCCGGCGTGAAAAATGCGCTTTCCAGAAAGATATCGGCAGTCGCATCCGTCACTGCCGTTGCTGCGCCGCCCATGATGCCGGCAAGCGCAATGGCGCCGCTTTGGTCGGCAATGACCAGCATGTCGCTGTCCAGCTCGACGGTCTGATCGTTCAGCAGCGCAATTTTTTCCTTTGGCTGCGCATTACGTACAACAATACCGCCCTGCAGCTTCGCAGCGTCAAAAGCATGCAAGGGCTGGCCCATTTCCAGCAATACATAATTGGTGACATCGACAATCGCGCTGATGCTTCTCAATCCACTACGCTCCAGCCGACGCACCATCCATGCCGGCGTCGTCGCTGCTGCGTTAACCCCGCGTATCAAGCGGCCGGTATAACGGGGGCAGGAAGATGTTTGCTGCACCACGACCGCTTTGACCTCATCGTGCCGGACCTCGGCAGGCTTGATCTCCGGCAGCCTCAGCACTGCGCCGGTCAACGCCGCGACATCACGCGCGATACCGAGCACGCTCAGACAATCGCTGCGGTTCGGCGTCAGCTTGAGCGTGAACAACCTGTCATCGAGGTCCAGCAATCTACGGATATCCTCGCCAACGACGCTTTCCTGCGGCAATTCCAGCAAACCGCTGCTTTCTTCCGACAGCCCCAGCTCCTTGGCGGAACACATCATGCCGAACGACTCCACGCCCCTGACCTTGGCCTGCTTGATGGCAAAACCCGGTAGCACGGCACCCACCATCGCACACGGTGCCTTCAGACCTGCACGGGCGTTTGGCGCACCGCATACGATCTGAAGGGGTTCTGCAAGGCCGACATTGACGCGGCACACCTGCAGGCGATCTGCGTCCGGATGCTTTTCTGCGCTGACAATTTCACCGACGACCACCTTGCTGAAAGATGCTGCGACCGGCGCCATCTCCTCGACCTCAAGCCCTGTCATGGTCAGCTCGTGGCTCAGCGCCTCGCTGTCGATTGCAGGATTAACAAATTGGCGTAGCCAGTTTTCAGAGAATTGCATCGCTTATCCAAACTGCTGCAAAAAGCGCATATCGTTATTGAAGAACAGGCGCAAATCGTTCACGCCATAGCGCAACATGGTCAAACGTTCGACACCCAGGCCAAAGGCAAAACCTCGGTATTTCTCGCTGTCGATACCGACATGACGGAATACCTCAGGATGCACCATGCCGCAACCGCCGATTTCCAGCCATCCGCCGTTCCAGCTCATGTCCATCTCGGCCGAAGGTTCGGTGAATGGGAAGAATGAAGGACGGAAGCGCACTTCGAGGTCTTCGCGTTCGAAAAAACGCTGGAGAAAATCCTGCACCACGCCCTTGAGATTGGCAAAACTGATGTCTTCATCGACCCACAGGCCTTCGACCTGATGAAACATCGGCGAATGCGTGGCGTCGGAATCGACCCGGTAAACACGGCCTGGCGCGATGATTTTCAGCGGCGGGCCGCTTTCATCCTTCAGCGCATTTTGCATGTAATGCACTTGTACCGGCGACGTATGCGTGCGCAGGACATGCTTGTCATCGATATAAAAGGTATCGTGCATCGCACGCGCGGGGTGGTCTTCAGGAATATTGAGTGCGGTAAAATTGTAGAAATCGGTTTCGATTTCCGGCCCTTCGGCCACCGCAAACCCGATCGAATGAAATATCTGCTCAAGACGGTTGAGCGTCATCGTCACGGGATGCAGGCCGCCTTTACCGTGATTGCGTGCAGGCATGGTGACATCAATCGATTCGCTCTCCAGTTGCCTGGCCTGCTCGGCATGCAGAATCGCCTCGCGTCTCTGCCTCAGCGCTTCCTCCACGCCCTGCTTGACGACATTGATGGCAGCACCGGCCGCCGGGCGTTCCTCAGCAGAAAGCTTGCCCAAGCCTTTCAATTGCTCGGTCAAAAGACCGCTTTTGCCCAGATAGCGAGCCTTGGCCTGCTCCAGATCCTGAATGGTCTCGCAGGCGCCAAAATCTTGCGTTGCCTCGGAGATGATGTGTTCCATGTTTTGCACCGTCATATTCACCATGGGCTTTGTTTTTAAAGTATCGCCTCGAATTATGCCGTAAAAAAAGGAGGCACACGGCCTCCTTTTTCAACAGCTTGGAATCAAGCAGCGAGACCGGATTTCGCCAGTTCAACAAACTTGGCAAATGCCGGTTTGTCGAAAACTGCCAGATCGGCCAACACCTTGCGATCAACCTCGATCGCGGCTTTCTTCAGGCCATTCATGAAACGGCTGTAAGTCAGGCCACATTCGCGCGCTCCGGCATTGATACGGGCGATCCACAATGCGCGGAATTGACGCTTCTTCTGACGACGGTCACGGTATGCATATTGACCGGCTTTCATCACCGCCTGCTTGGCGATGCGGTATACATTCTTGCGACGACCGCGATAACCCTTGGCAGCGTTCAGAACTTTCTTGTGACGTGCACGGGCAATGACACCACGTTTTACTCTAGGCATGTTCTATCTCCTTATTGAGTTGGCATCATGGCGCGAACGCGCTTGACGTCTGTGGATGAAATGATTGCCGTACCGCGCAGCTTGCGTTTCTGCTTGGTGGTTTTCTTTGTCAGGATATGGCGCAGGTGCGAGTGGGTACGCTTGACCTTGCCGTTACCCAGGAACTTGAAGCGCTTTTTGGCGCCGCTCTTGGTCTTCATCTTTGGCATTTTGTTCTCCTTTGAGAGTAGTTAAGAGTGCTTGGGCATGCCGTTTAGCCGTATCACTCAGAATTCCTTTGTGTCTCTGGCAGCCTGATTGCTGCAACGAAACTATTTGGTAATTTTTACTGCCGCTTACTTCGACTTCTTGTGAGGTGCCAGCACCATCACCATTTGCCGGCCTTCCATTTTGGGGAATTGCTCGACCACTGCATATTCCTGCAAGTCGGCCTCTACCCGTTTCAACAGGGCCAGACCCAGCTCCTGGTGGGTAATCTCACGGCCACGGAAGCGCAACGTGATCTTGGCCTTGTCACCGTCTTGCAGAAATCTGACCAGATTTCTCAGCTTGACGTTGTAATCGCCTTCGTCGGTGCCCGGGCGGAACTTGACTTCTTTAACCTGAACCTGCTTTTGCTTGAGACGCGCCTCGTGCTGTTTTTTGCTTTCGGCGTACTTGAATTTGCCGTAGTCCATCAAACGGCAAACAGGCGGAGCGGCCTGCGGGGCGATTTCAACCAGGTCGATATCAGCCTCTTCGGCTTTTGCGAAGGCTTCGGCCAATGTCACGATACCGAGCGCTTCACCTTCCACGCCTACCAAACGAACCTGCGGAGCAGTAATGTCTCCGTTGATTCGCACTTCCCTGTCTTGAGCTATAGCAAATTCTCCAAAAAATTAAATAATTAGGCCGCGCTACCTTTGGTCTCGACCTCTGCCCGCAAGCGCTCGATCAGCGTCTGTATTGGCATTGAACCCAGGTCTTCACCTTTTCTGGTACGCACGGCCACCTGCTTGCTTTGCATTTCGCGCTCACCCGCAACCAGCAGATAAGGCAGCTTTTGCAAGCTATATTCGCGTATTTTATAGGTTATCTTCTCATTTCTCAAGTCGCATTCTGCCCGGATGCCGTATTTCTTCAATTCAGCCACGAGCTCTCTGACGTAATCCGCTTGACCATCGCTGATATTGAACGCCATGACCTGCACAGGCGACAGCCATAGCGGCATGGCGCCAGCATAGTGCTCGATCAGGATGCCAATGAAACGTTCCATGGATCCCACAATCGCCCGGTGCAACATAACCGGATGCTTGCGGCTGTTGTCTTCTGCCACGTATTCCGCACCGAGTCTGACTGGCAGATTGAAATCCAGCTGTATGGTGCCGACCTGCCACAGGCGGCCAAGGCTGTCCTTCAGCGTGAACTCGATCTTGGGTCCGTAAAATGCACCTTCTCCGGGCTGCAGATCGTACTGCAGCTGATTTTTCTCCAGCGCGGCGGCAAGCGCTTTTTCGGCCTGATCCCAGGTTTCATCAGAACCGACACGCTTTTCCGGTCTGGTTGAAAGCTTGACCAGCACATCGGTAAAACCGAAATCACCATATACTTGATACAGCATGGTGATGAAATCTGCTACTTCTGCTTCAATCTGCTCTTCGGTGCAGAAGATATGCGCATCATCCTGTGTGAACCCACGGACCCGCATCAAACCGTGCAAGGCACCGGAAGGCTCGTTGCGATGACAGGAGCCGAACTCAGCCAGACGCAAAGGGAGATCGCGGTAACTGTGCAAACTGCTGTTGAAAATCTGCACGTGGCCGGGACAGTTCATCGGTTTGACAGCGTAATCCCGGTTCTCGGATGCCGTCGTAAACATATTGTCGCGATAGTTTTCCCAGTGGCCGGATTTTTCCCACAGACTTCTATCCATGACGGTAGGCGTGCGAACCTCCTGGTACCCATATTCGACAAATTTTGCACGCATATATTGTTCAATTTCTTGCCATAGCGACCAACCGCGCGGATGCCAGAAAACCATGCCAGGCGCCTCATCCTGCATATGAAAGAAATTCAACTGCTTGCCGAGCTTGCGATGGTCGCGCTTCTCAGCTTCTTCCAGCATATGCAGATAGGCATCAAGATCGTCCTTCTTCGCCCAAGCCGTGCCGTAAATACGCTGCAGCATCTCGTTATTGGAGTCGCCGCGCCAGTAGGCACCGGCCAGCTTCATCAGCTTGAACGCCTTGAGCTTGCCGGTCGAAGGCACATGCGGGCCACGGCAAAGATCGGTAAAGCTTCCCTCACTGTAAAGCGAGACATCTTCGCCGGCGGGAATAGACGCAATAATCTCGGCCTTGTAGTGCTCACCGATCGATTGAAAATACGCGACCGCCTCATCACGCGGCAACACCTTGCGTGTCACCTGCTCGTCCTTTTTCGCCAGCTCGATCATTTTTCTCTCGATGGCTTCAAGGTCCTCCGGGGTAAACGGACGCTTGTAGGAAAAATCATAGTAGAAGCCGTTATCAATGACCGGACCAATGGTCACCTGCGCCTCCGGGAACAGCTCCTTGACAGCATAAGCGAGCAAATGGGCAGTCGAGTGACGGATGATTTCTACACCCTCTTCCGACTTGTCGGTCACGATAGCCAGATCTGCATCCTCACTGATTACATGACTGGTATCGACCAGCTTTTCGTTGACCTTGCCCGCCAGCGCAGCTTTAGCAAGTCCGGTGCCGATACTGAGAGCCACATCGGCAACAGTCACCGGCGCGTCGAATTTTCTTTCAGAGCCGTCAGGCAAGCGAATCACTGGCATATGCAATCGTTTCTGTGTCAAAAAAATAATAAAAGCCGTTGCACGGCTTTTGTTGAGGTCAGTTGCGCAAGGAGTCCGCACGCAATAAAAGTTTTATTTTCTCACAGCAAATTGTGTCACTACAAGAAAGTCTTTATGCCTGCCTTCAGCCGAAACAACTTAGCACTTGACTAAATATGCCCATCACGCGCTTGGACAGCTCGGACATCCAATATCTAAGTACAAATAAATGCTCGTCGGAAGTTTTGTTATGGCTTCATTCGGGCGATGTTCAGTCGTCCGCTTCTCTTGTGTTGTAGAAATAAGTGCCGAACGTAATACGCGTATTATGTGATTCCGGAGTCTCTTCAGAAGCCTGTTTCAATTCCTGCGCATGCTGGTTGACTGATTTTAATGCCTTCATGGCGATCTTCTCGGAAATCGCAGCAAGCTTGACGGCATCAGCCTCGGTCAGGTCAACGAACCAGACATGGCGGTCGAGATAAGCTGGCGTACCGCCGGCAAGATTGTGTCCGGAGGCGGCAATATGGTCATGAATCGCGTGCGCAAAAAAACCGGCTTTGTCATCAAGATTCTGGTCCGGAATCAACACATCAGCGTTGAGATGCACCATATCTTCGTGGTCAAGCCGCACTATCCCCTGTCTGGCGCACTCATCCAGCAATGCTCGTGGATGCACATCCTTGGTTAGCGATCTTGCCACCTGCTCAAATGAGGTGGCAAAGCCCGGAGTTGGAGAGCGGGGTATCGCCTGCGGGTTACCCTCGGTATCGAGCAATGATGGCGTACCTATCCAGTAAGAAATGAGATTTGCCGATAAAGGGCGCTTCTGCAACTCAGCGTCGTTGACCTCTGCCCCTCGCAAGCGCTTTACGTCCTTGCGATGGACTCCGGTCAGCAAAGAAACCCGGCTATCCGATGCAGCATGACCGGAACGCTTTATTTCTTCTTCGCCAACGGCAATAAACTGAACCTTGAGTATCTCAGTCAGCCCTCGATAATCAAGGCCGTAACGCAGACAAAGTCTCACCATCGGCCTGAGGCAATGGCGAATGGCTGCAACAATACTTGGGGGTGTAGACAAGAGCTCTTTAACCTAATTTTCTAAATAATGACCGTTTAAATATACCATTTTAATTATGGTTCCTATCATAAAATTGCATGCTGTCTAGTACTGTCAACTAGCCTGAAAGAATTACATCGAAAGCCTTTAAATATTAAATTTATTCCTGCCGGCGGATTAATGCAATGAAAATGGGTGCAATTCCCTCTTTCTTATATTTTTTAGTCTTCGAGGCGTGGGGTTGTAAGAAATTTTGTGTAAACGGTCATTTGGTAGGAAACTGCCGCAACCTTGTAAGGAGTAGAAATGACCGTAATACCCAAAGCACTACCTACCGACTTGATCGACTCTCTCTTGGCCGGCTATCAAAAGCCTGAAGACCTAATTGGAGAACAGGGGCTGCTAAAGCAGCTCACAAAAGCCCTAGTCGAAAGAGTCCTTGAGGTGGAGATGTCAGAACATCTTGGCCATGCACGTAATGAATCT
>MCAW01000015.1 GCA_001704575.1 Methylophilales bacterium LSUCC0135 | reverse complement strand
GGCTTTTTCCCGCCGTCTTGGCGGTTCCAACGTCTTTGGTGCGTTGGGTACCTATGTCGCCATTGGGCTGTCTTTTGCCTTGATCGCCGGCCTCGTGCCCGTGCTCAATCGATTTGCTTTGAACGATCCGCTACAGGATGGCCGCTGGATTATCTTTCAAACAACATTTGATGCCATTCTCAAGTATTTCCCCTTGGGCACCGGATCCGGTACTTTCCGTCAGGCCTACCTGGAATTTCATCCGCTTGAATTACCCGGCGTCTTCGTCAATAGCGCGCACAACGATTATCTCGAATGGATCATGGAGGGCGGCATCGTTGCCGTGATCCTGATTATCGGCTTCATGTACTTCTATTTCAGGCGCTGGACAGAGGTCTGGGTTGGCGGCCACTGGTCGAAATTCCGCTCACTGCAAGTCGGTGCCGGCATCGGCATGCTCATGCTGATGCTGCACGGCCTGGTTGATTTCAACCTGCAGATTGTCGCCAACCAGATTTACTTTGCTTTTCTGGCTGCGGTATTTTTTCATCAATCTCAAGAAAAATTGCATCACCAACCGGTGCCGCAATCAGCGCCGGAGGCACCTAAAGCCCCGCCACCGGTCAAGGTATTTCCGGTACAGCCCGGCAGCAATCCTTTCGCAGATTAAGCGTTGCAGGCCGCTGTCTCAGCTGGCTGAAGACAGGATTGCCGCATCCACGCGTATGCGTTGTGACTTGTTCAAAAACTCGATCAGAATCATGGCGCGCCGTTTGCCATCGGCTTCCATATAGACACCCTCAAAGCCGACAAACGGGCCCTCGCTGACCAGAATCCGATCGCCCGGCTGAAAGCGGCCAATGACCGGTGTTGCCAGCCCCTGTAGGTCGCTAATTATCGAATCCGGCACGCATGCCGGTTGCATGCCGACGCGCACCAGGCTGCTGACGCCCAAGGTGTTGCGGATCAAATGCCAGGGATCAGCCGCTGGATCAAAACGTACAAAAAGATACCGGGGAAACAAGGCTTCTTCGACCGTTACGATACGGTTACGGCGTTTGCGCTCGATCAGCACGCGCGGCAAAAAAACCTCAAAACCCTGTGCTTCAAGATTATCCAACGCGCGAAACTCCTGGCGCGGTTTGCAGTGCACTACATGCCAGACTTTTGCAGCAGCATGATTCATCTTGTTCATCCTTTTGCACACGCATCAGCATGCTGCATGCGCTGATTTATTCAATCTCTCAAAGTTAGCATGATTATGATCAGCATTAAAGCAAGCGGCCAGTCAGTGCTGATAAGTGCTACGAGAAATGTAGCAGAAATGGTTTCATGACGATGCGGCAACGCGCAGCGAAAAGCACACTGATGTTGACGAATAAAAAACGGCGTCTTGCAATTAAGGCGCCGATTTTATTGCCAGGAGATGGCGATGTAATGCCCCGGATTTAACCTGTTTGGCAATACACGCCGTAAAAAACTTATGCTGCCTTGGTGCTTCTTCTGGCACGATCCTGAATCTTGAGACCGGTGCGTTTAAGCCTGGAAACCAGTTTGATGATTTCTGCTACTTTGACCTTATTGGCAGTTGCCGCGGTGTCGATTTGATTCAGAATTTCAGCAATACCAGGGGAGTCTTTACCCAGCTCAGGCTTTTGTATTTTTTCTACTTTTGCCTTGGCCGCCAATTTTTTTTGCAGACGAAGTTCTTTCATTTTTTCCTTCATTTCTGCAATTTTTTGATCAATCGTTTTGGCCATTTCAATTTCCTGTTGAGATGAAAAAGAGGATAAATGTTAAACACAAAAAATGCACGCGTAAATCTTTATTTTTAAAAAATTACATCGTAACAACGTATAGATAACGCATTCTCTTTGCCCGCACATGCGATGAATGACCCTGATTTTTTTATGCACTTTCTCAATATAGCCGCATCGCAGTAACACTATTGATCATGGCTACCCATGCCACATGCACCGCAACCGATTCATTTCTTCCGGCTGGGCAATATGATCCATATGTAATTGTCATCGTGCCATTTCAGATGTTGTCAGCAGGTACGCCTTCAGGCTGGCGGGCACGCATCCAACCAACCAAGCAAAATCCGGCGCATCACGCGCTTCGGCAATCTTGTCACGATGCAACAGTTGCTTGTTGTTGGGGCTTGCCTCACGCGCTGCAATGCCGCTTTCGGTTCGCTATGGCCGGCCTGAATCCATAAGCCGCATGTGTCATTGCGATGAGCCAAAGCGAAGAAGCAATCCAAGGGCGTCATTCAAAATCTGTCATTCCAGCGTAAGCTGGAATCCAGAGGTTTTGCTAGCCTTACATTTCAGCTGGATTGCTTTTCGCGCATGAATAAGCAGCTTCAGCTGCTATATTCTGCGGTGAAGACCTTTACGGTTTTCGCGTACGAACAAGCAGCTTCAGCTGCCATATTCTGCGTTGAGGACCTTTACGGTACCCACTTCGTTCGCAATGACGGCTGGCGGTCCTAATCCAACCAAGCATTACTTTTTCCCGTTTCCCGGTGTTAAAGCGTTTCGCTCATTTGCGCTTGTTTGCCTGAATTCAATATTAAATGTTGCTCATTTCAAACAATTATGGTTAATATGTCAGAAATGAGCAACAATTTATCCCCATATGCCAGCCAGTCTTCCACATCTAAGTAATGAAACCTTGCAGCGCAGGGTGCAGACCTTTGCACGCCTGCTGCACCAGCGCAGAAAATCCATGGGGATTAGCGTTCAGAATGCGGCATCTGCTGCCAGCATGTCGCGTGATACCTGGTATCGCATGGAGCGGGCTGAAACAACCGTAACAATTGCAGCATGGTTTAATGCCCTTGCTGTGCTCGGCCTCAATTTTGGAATTGGCCTGGAAGAAATACAGCGTTCCCCATCAGACAGTATTCCAGTTGCAATCCGCTTGGCCGAATATCCCCAGCTTGCTGCACTGGCTTGGCAGCTGGGTGACAAAGTGATTCTTTCGCCGAAAGAGGCGTTTGATGTTTATGAGCGTAACGCTCGCCACATTGAAGAGTCAGCGCTTGAGCCCGATGAGCGCCGTTTGATCGAAAACCTGCGCAACGTGTTTGTCTGAACCATGTTTGAGCGCCTGCATCACCAACGGATTCATGAAGTGCTGATGGCGCTTGACGCAGCGTTGTTGCGCCAACATGCCTGTTACTTCGGCGGCGGCACAGCCATCGTGCTGCAAAGAGGTGAATACCGTGAGTCGCTTGATATGGACTTTATGGTCTCAGATCTCGAACAATATCGTGCCTTACGCAGAGCATTACAGGATAGCGATATGCTTCCCAGGCTATTTGGCCTCGGTCGCGGCCCTTTGCGGGCCTTGCCAGAACTGCGTGCGGATCAATATGGCATCCGCACCCGCTTACCGCTCAAACCCAGCCCTATCAAATTCGAGATCGTCTTCGAAGCGCGCATTGCATTCGATGTAACTGCGCTACAGAGCCAAATCGCCGGTGTTACCACACTGAATGAGGCTGATCTCGTTGCTACCAAGTTGCTTGCCAACGCAGATCGATGGCTGGATGACAGTACCTTCAGCCGTGACATCATTGATCTGGCCATGTTGCGGCCACACCCTGAAAACCTCACGGCCGGCTTCAATAAAGCCTATGACGCTTATGGCGACACCGTGCAAAAAGCCCTTGCTGCAGCAAGTGAACGCCTGATGCAAGCGCCAAATCGACTGGCACGCTGTATCGAAGCACTCAAGATCAACACACCCCAGGCATTGCTCTATCAAAATATCGCCGGGTTGGTCAAAATCCTGGCACCCGACACAAAGTAGCACTAAAACTACTGGTCCAGGCATGTGCTTGGGCTGACGCAACCTTGTCGTTACGAAGCTAAGGCTCACCGCAACTCAACCCAACTTTCACCGCGAGGAGCCGACGTGGCAATCGAGATTTCGTCATCATTCCAGCGAAAGCTGGAATCCAGAGGATGAAGTCGCTGTCTTTGCGAGGGCGAAGCCCGCGGCAAACCATAGTATGTCATTCCAGCGTAGGCCGACCAGCCATCCAAGATTCGTCATTCCAGCGAAAGCTGGAATCCAGACAATAAAGCCATCGCTCCGGCGCAGGCCGGAATCCAGAGATTTTTTAGCTGTCTTTGCGAGGGCGAAGCCCGCGGCAATCCATAGCCCGTCATTCCAGCAAAAGCTGGAATCCAGCTGCGGATAGTAACTGTTAGTTGAAGTGCTTCATCACGGGCGGAGCATATGTCTCTTCGATGTGATTGCATTATCCTGTTTGATTCCAGACATTCAGCAAAAGCAAGTGTGACATCCAGCCATTTTCAGAATTTTCATATCCAAATCACAAATGTCACAGACAGGCCGCTATTACCGGTGTTATGATTGTTCAAAGTTAAACAAAAGTTGCACATAAGCAACACACTGTTGCCTTAAAGTAAACCAGGAACGCGCATGCCGATCGTGACACGGCAGGGCGGTAGCGTGTCCGAATGTTATTTCGATGAGCCAGAACGAAGAAGCCATCCAAAAGCCGTCATGCCAATCCTGAAGACCACTGGACATAAAACGCACAGCCGTTATTCCAGCGAAAGCGGTAATCCAGCCGACCAAAATTCGTCATTCCGGCTATGACCGGAATCCAGAGGTTTGTAGCCGTCTTTGCGAGGGCGTAGCCCGTGGCAATCCATAGTCTGTCATTCCAGCCCAGGCTGGAATCCAGAGATTTTTGTAGCCGTCTTTGCGAAGGCGAAGCCCGCGTTAATCAAGATTTCGTCATTCCAGCGAAAGCTGGAATCCAGAAAATAACAACGTTTACCGTGTTACTTTTCACGTTTGACGTCTTTTACGACAACAACCCAAAATAACTACTGCATCACATGGCAGCACTGTATACAATACGGTTAACCATATTCTGAATGAAATTATCATGAGCGCTGTTGCAGCAAATGACCTCAAAATCAAAGGCATCAAAGCCATAGAAGATGCGTTGCGCACGCAGCCGGAAGCCTCCTTATCCGTGCGTGGCCAAATCAAATATGTCGTCATGAGCCAACAACATTATCAATATTTGCGGGAATGCGAGCTGGAAGCCGCATTGGCTGAATCAAAAGCTGATCTGGCCGGCGGCCGCTTTGTCAAAGAAACCGTGGCGCAACACATAGAGCGCCTCAAGCAGCTCAACAACTCAGCTCAATGAGCTGGCAGCTCGTATTTACCGAGCAATACAACCGGCGCGCAGCCAAGTTTCTGAAACAACACCCGGATGTTGAGGCCCAATACACAAAAACACTCGAGCTCCTTGAACTTAACCCGCATCACCCATCCTTGCGCCTGCATGGGCTCTGCGGAAAACTCACCGGACTCTACAGCATCTCTATCAACCTGAAATACCGCATCACCATTGAAATGGTGATAACGGAAAATGAAATCGTACTCATCAATGTCGGTAGCCATGAGCTTGTTTACTGAGCGGTAGCGTTATTCCAGCGAAAGCTGGAATCCAAAGGGTTTACTAGCCGTCATTGCGAGGGCGTAGCCCGTGGCAATCCATAGTCTGTCATTCCGGCGTTGGCCGGAGTCCTGAGAGTTATGTAGCTGTCATTGCGAGGGCGTAGCCCGTGGCAATCCATAGCCCGTCATTCCCGCGCAGGCCGGAATCCAGCCAATCAATATTCGTCATTCCAGCGAAAGCTGGAATCCAGCAAATAACAACGTTTACCGTTTCACGTTTCACCGACTTTAACCCTTCACAGCCCTTAAATGACCACCGAAGAAATGAGCCGCCAGGCACGCCAGCAAGAAGACGCCTACTACCGCGTCATGCGTACCCTGCAAGACAACCCCGACCTCACCCAGCGTGAGCTGGCAAAAGTCCTCGGCATCAGCTTGGGCGGCCTCAACTACTGCCTCAAAGCCTTGATGGATAAAGGATGGGTCAAGATGCAGAACTTCAGTCAATCGAAAAACAAGTTCGGCTATGTCTACCTGCTCACCCCGCATGGCGCCGCAGAAAAAGCCCGCCTCACCCAGCGTTTTCTCACCCGCAAACTGTCGGAATATGAAGCCTTGCGTGCCGAGATTGCCGCGCTGAAGGATGAGGTGAATGGGGCAGATGTACTGCCGGAGGTGGAGAGATGGGGTGTTGTTGGCAGGTTTGGATAAATTTGCTAGACATCAGTATTAAATGCCTATTTAATACCAGGCATGAATTAATAAATCATGCCTGATGAAAAAAATATATGACGATGTCAACGTTCTTTCTAAAAAGAAAGGCAATGGTATTTTACGACGAGAGGTTTGGGTTGATGATGCCGGAAGCGTAGTTCGCTATAACCTGGCGTACATTAATCACAATGAGTTTGCAGGAGATAACGGCCGTGTATTCGGTTATGACAACGCACATGATCATCATCATCGGCATTATTACGGAACGGTAGAACCCGTTGAATTTATCAGTTTTGAAGATGTTGAAGCTAGATTCGAACAAGACTTCATGGAAATCAGGAGTAAAAAATGAGAGCAACAGTAAAACTTGGAGACGCAAAAGACTTCTTTCAAAGAGGTCAGGATATTGCTCGCCTTGCTGATGCCGGCGCCAAGATTCCTAATGAAAAAATCATCAGCTTTGAAGATCGTGCTGATTTGATTAGCTTGATCAGTAAATCAAGAATTGATCTGGTTGCAGCAGCTAAAGCAAAGCCAGGTTCAATTCAAGAGCTTGCTGTGCGATTAAAAAGAGATCGCAGTGCGGTTTCAAAAGATGTTGTCCAGCTGGCCAAGTTTGGCCTGCTGGTGGTGGAAGATAAGCCCTTGCCTGGGCATGGCCGCATGAAAGAGGTCAGGGCTTCTGCCGATCAGCTTCTGCTCGCCGTTTATTAATGGATGCAAGCAGTGCAGGTGATGCCCTGTCATCGTGACATTCAACCATCACTGTGGGGACTTTCATTGCAGCAATGGGCTTCACTTCAATAGGCGCTGGAAGCCACAAAACGCTCACCCAATGCCGTCATTCCAGCGAAAGCTTGAATCCAAAGGGTTGACTAGCTGTCATTGCGAGGGCGAAGCCCGCGGCAATCCATAGTCTGTCATTCCGGCGTTGGCCGGAATCCAGAGGTTTGTAGCCGTCATTGCGAGGGAGTAGCCCGTGGCAATCCATAGTCTGTCATTCCGGCGAAAGCTGGAATCCAGCAAATAACAACGTTTACCATTTCACTTTTCACGCTTCACTGACTTTAACCGTTTCACGTTTCACCGACTTTAACCCTTCACAGCCCTTAAATGACCACCGAAGAAATGAGCCGCCAGGCACGCCAGCAAGAAGACGCCTACTACCGCGTCATGCGTACCCTGCAAGACAACCCCGACCTCACCCAGCGCGAACTGGCAAAAGTCCTCGGCATCAGCCTGGGCGGCCTCAACTACTGCCTTAAAGCGCTGATGGATAAAGGCTGGGTCAAGATGCAGAACTTCGGCCACTCCAAAAACAAGTTCGGCTATGTCTATCTGCTCACCCCGCACGGCGCCGCAGAAAAAGCCCGCCTGACCCAGCGCTTTCTCACCCGCAAACTGGCGGAATACGAGGCACTCAAGGCCGAGATCGAGGTGCTCAAGCAGGAAGCGGATGAGCTGGGTGGCATGCCGGAGGCGGAATGATGGAAATACTGATAACAGGCTTTAGC
Source organism: Methylophilales bacterium LSUCC0135 (assembly GCA_001704575.1). GTDB lineage: Bacteria > Pseudomonadota > Gammaproteobacteria > Burkholderiales > Methylophilaceae > UBA6140. The sequence goes on along the minus strand of MCAW01000015.1, from coordinate 42,195 downwards.
GGGCAAGTCGCGTGCTGGAGTTAGTTATATAAAACCCATATACGACAATGGGTTGCGTGGTAATACAATCAAATAGTCGTTTGTTGAATAAGAATTATTTATAAAAGATTAGTATGCAATATCTCTTAATTCCTAGTTTTAAATTAAAAAAATGAATACACTCCAGCAACTTCAAGAAAAGCTTAACAACAAGACCGCATTGATTGGCATCGTTGGTCTTGGCTATGTGGGGCTGCCATTATTGCTTCGCTATGTCGAGGCAGGCTACCGTGTACTTGGACTTGATATTGACCCCGATAAGCCAGAAAAACTGCACAGCGGTCAGACCTATATCAAGCACATTTCATCCGACGCTATTGCAGCAGCGAGACATGGATTCGAAGCTACCACCGACTTTAATCTTGCCAAGGAGGCAGATGCACTCATTTTGTGTGTGCCGACACCGCTAGATGATCATCGTGAACCTGACCTCAGTTTCGTTCTGAACACAACCGACAGTTTGCTGCCTCACCTGCGTGCAGGCCAGGTGGTTTCACTTGAGAGCACGACCTACCCTGGAACCACCGATGAGGAGTTGATGCCACGCATTGAATCCACCGGCCTTAAGGTTGGAGAAGATGTTGCCTTGGTATTTTCTCCAGAGCGGGAGGACCCAGGCAATCCAAATTTCACGACGCAGACCATCCCTAAGGTGGTTGGCGGTGTCACACCTGTATGCCTTGAAGTAGGCAAGGCGCTTTATGGTCAGGTGATCGACAAGGTGGTGCCGGTCAGTTCCACCCGCGCTGCCGAGATGACCAAGCTCCTGGAAAATATCCACCGGGCCGTCAACATCGGTCTCGTCAATGAAATGAAGATCGTTGCTGACAAGATGGGCATCGATATCCATGAAGTTATCCGTGCTGCTGCGACCAAACCTTTCGGATTCGTTCCATATTATCCAGGTCCAGGACTGGGTGGTCATTGCATCCCCATCGACCCGTTTTATCTTACCTGGAAAGCGCGAGAATACGGCATCAACACCCGTTTTATTGAACTCGCTGGCGATGTCAACAGCAGTATGCCGAACTGGGTCGTTAACAAGGTGGCGGATGCGCTCAATGATCACTGTAAGTCGGTTAAGGGCAGCAAGATTCTAGTTCTTGGTATCGCCTACAAGAAAAATATCGATGACATGCGCGAATCCCCTGCAGTTGAACTCATGGAACTGCTGCGCGAGAAGGGTGCCGATATCGCCTATTCCGATCCCTATCTGCCGACTTTCCCAAAAATGCGGGAACATCACTTCGACCTTGCCAGCGTGCCGATCAAGCCAGAAACCCTAGAGAACTACGATTGCGTCCTTGTCGCTACCAACCACGATGTATTCGATTACGACCTGATAAAGCGGCATTCCCAACTCATCGTCGATTCACGCGGGGTGTATCTAGATCCCGCAGAAAACATTGTCAAGGCCTGAGCGAATGACAAGCAGGCCCTACCAAATCTGCACGAACTGTGTCATGGACACGAGCGATTCCGTCATCAGCTTCGATGAGAAGGGCGTTTGTGATCACTGCCGGACTTTCTATACCAAGATAAAGCCCAACTGGCACACCGACGAACGCGGCCGGGCGGAGCTTGACAAGCTGATCTCGAAAATAAAAAAAGCCGGCGAGGGCAAAGACTTCGATTGCATCATCGGCGTCAGCGGCGGCATCGACAGCTCCTATCTGACCTGGCTTGCCAAGCATGAAATGGGTCTGCGGCCCTTGGTTTTTCATGTGGACGCTGGCTGGAACTCTCAGGAAGCTGTAAACAACATCGAAAAGCTTATCGAGTATCTTGATCTCGACCTCTACACACACGTCATTGATTGGGAGGAGATGCGCGACCTGCAGCTCGCGTATTTTAAGTCGGGTGTGCCGCAAATCGACACGCCTCAAGATCACGCCTTTTTCGCAACGATGTACAGGTTCGCGACCGAACACAATGTCAAGTACATCCTGACCGGCGCCAACTTCTCCACAGAATGCATCCGCAACCCTATTGAATGGATGTATTATCAGTCAGATTCCATACAGCTGCGCGATATCCACAGGCATTTCGGGACGCGGCCCTTGCACAAATACCCGACGACTTCTATCCTGCGTCATAAGATATATCTACCGTACATCAAAGGCATTCAGGTGGAGCGCCCACTCAATTACATGCCATATATCAAGGAAGAAGCGATTAGGCTCTTGACCGAAGAGATCGGATGGCAGCCCTATCCGCAGAAGCATTTTGAATCTCGCTTTACGCGATTCTATGAGGGCTACTGGTTGCCGACAAAATTTGGTTTCGACACACGACGTGTGCAGTTTTCAAGCCTGATCGTGACGGGCCAGATGATGAGGGAAGAAGCACTCGAGAAACTGAAAGAGCCCGCCTACGATCCCGAGACGATCAAGCACGATTTCGAATACATCGCCACCAAGCTTGGAATCACCGTTGAGGAACTGCGCGGCTATCATCAAGCGCCGAACAAGAACTACCGTGACTACAAGTCCCAACAGGCAATCTACGCAATGGGTGCCCCGCTCATGCGGCTGTTTGGCCTGGAACTCGGGGGCAAACGGTGATCGCCATTGTCGACTACGGCCTCGGCAACGTACAGGCCTTTGCCAATATCTATAAGCGACTCAACATACCCGCCACCCTGGCACGCACGGCAGATTCAATTGCACAAGCAGACAGAATCATTCTCCCCGGGGTGGGTTCCTTCGATTGGGCTATGCAATGTCTTGATCGCGCCGGACTGCGACGGGTGTTGGACGAGCAAGTGCAGGGCCAAAAGGTTCCGATACTCGGCATATGCGTAGGCATGCAGATGATGGCACGCAGCAGTGAAGAAGGGGTCGAGCCAGGCCTCGGCTGGATCCATGCCGAGGTCAGGCGCTTTGGGTTCGTGCCAGACAACCACCGGTTGATGCTGCCGCACATGGGTTGGAACGATGTAGAGCTAGCGCGACGCAACGCATTGCTAAAGGGACTTGAAACTGGCTCACGATTTTATTTTCTGCACAGTTACTACTTCTCGCCAGAAAATAGCGCAGACATCATAGCTACCTCGGACTATGGCGGTACTTTTGCCTGCGCTATTCAGGCCGGTAACTGCTATGGCGTGCAATTCCATCCCGAAAAAAGCCATGGGTGGGGTATAAAGTTGTTGAAGAATTTCGCTGAGGTCTGAGTATGCTGCGCCCGCGCATTATTCCCTGCTTGCTTGTCCATAACAAAGGACTCGTCAAGACAAGCCAATTCACTGACCCTACCTACGTTGGAGATCCGCTTAATGCCGTGCGTATATTCAATGAGAAAGAGGTAGATGAGCTCATAGTCCTCGATATCGATGCCACTGTGAAAGGACATGAGCCGAACTTCGAACTCATCGCACAGTTGGCGGCAGAGTGCCGTATGCCGCTCGCCTATGGCGGCGGTGTCAAAAGCGTGAAGCAGGTTGAACGCATTATTGGATTAGGCGTCGAGAAGGTAGCTATCAGTTCGGCTGCGATTGCAAACCCAGAGCTCATTGCTGAGGCGTCGAGGAGGGTGGGTAGCCAGAGCATCGCTGTCGTCGCTGACGTTCGCTCTGACGAAAAAGGTAGCTATCGCGTCTTCACCCATAACGGTACGGTACAAACCACTCAAACAGCACAAGAGCTTGCCCGCATGGTTGTAGAGGCCGGAGCTGGAGAATTTATTATCAACAACATCGAGCGGGATGGTATTGGGAGTGGCTACGATCTAGAGCTTGTGGAGCAGTGCCGGGCGGCATGCAGTCTGCCGATAACTGTTCTGGGTGGAGCGGGTAGCCTGGATGACGTCAAGGTGTTGATCGAGCGATATCCGGTTATTGGAGGCGCTGCTGGAAGTTTGTTTGTTTTCAAGGGGAAATATCGGGCCGTGCTGATCAACTATCCAGATAGGGTGCAGAAAGAGCGTCTTTTTTTCTCTTCTCCTGATTGAGCAATAAGCCCCATGAAAAAAGTACTCACAGTTATCGGAACACGCCCAGAAGCAATAAAAATGGCACCTGTAGTCCGGGAGTTCGCTCGGTATCCTGATATCTTTAACAGTAAGATTTGCGTAACCGCTCAGCATCGTCAAATGCTCGATCAGGTACTGGAGCTATTTGAGATTGTCCCTGATTACGATCTAGATGTTATGAAAGATGGGCAAGATCTTGGGGATATTACCTGCAAGGTGCTTACTAATTTATCGCCAGTTCTTGACGAGTTTCGTCCAGACTTAGTGCTTGTCCATGGCGATACCACCACTACGTTAGGGGCTAGCCTCGCGGCGTACTACAAAAAAATCGAAGTTGGGCATGTAGAAGCCGGTTTGCGCACAAGAAATATTTACTCCCCTTGGCCGGAAGAGATTAACAGGCGAGTGGCCGGTTCAATTGCTCGTTATCATTTTGCCCCCACCGAACGCTCGAAACGGAATCTTCTCGATGAACGGGTAGACGAACACACAATATTTGTTACTGGAAATACAGTAATTGATGCGTTGCTGGGTGTGGTCGACAAGCTCCATACAGATACTTCCCTATATGAGCAAATGAAAGAAAAGTTCTCATTCTTGGATCCCGGGAAGCGCCTCATCTTGGTGACCGGTCATCGCAGAGAGAATTTCGGCACTGGTATTGAAAATATTTGTCACGCGTTAAGAAATCTAGTGGATAAATATAAAGATATTGAAATTTGCTATCCCGTCCACCTAAACCCTAATGTGCAAGCACCTGTTGAACGTATTCTTGGCGATGTTACCAGTGTCCATCTCATTGAACCTCAACAATATTTACCATTTGTATATTTGATGAACAGTGCCTACTTGATCTTAACCGATTCTGGCGGTGTACAGGAGGAGGCACCAAGCCTTGGTAAGCCAGTGTTGGTCATGAGGGATGCCACCGAAAGACCGGAAGGCTTGGATGCCGGCACAGTCAGGCTAGTTGGCACAGACACAAATACGATTGTGACAGAAGCTATTCGACTGTTGGATGACTCCACCGTTTACAAACAAATGGCGACGGCCATCAACCCTTATGGTGATGGTAAGGCCGCACAGCGTATAGCAGATGCCATCAAGCATCAATGATCACGGCAATATCAGCTTTTGGTAGCGCCTAGTGCAATCACATCTGTCTAACCGCTTTCTACGTGGAGCCAGTTGGAGTCTGATCGGCTCGTTACTGGCCCAGGGGATTACCTTGGTGACGATGCTCTTTGTCATTCGCTTGTTGGGTAAGGAAACCTATGGTCAGTTCGTGCTAATTCAAAACACGCTTGCTACGTTTGGCATATTTGCCGGTTTTGGGATCGGTGCCACGGCAACACGATACGTGGCAGCACTAAAGAATAACGACAAGGCACGGTTGGGACGCATCCTCGCCTTGAGCGAAAGAACGGTCCTGATCTTCGGCTTGATCGCCTTAGTCGTCATCGCTTTGTTCTCCCGGCAACTGGCTACCAGCGTTTTGAACAGTCCGTCACTAACCATGCCGCTCGCTATAGCGGCCGTCGCCGTGTTCTTCGCCACTATCGACGGCTATCAAACAAGCATCGTTATAGGCTTCGAATCGATGCGCGTCTATGCCATCGGGTCCGTAGCGGGCGCAACAGCGACCATGCCTATTCTATTGATCGCTGCCGGACAGTATGGACTTGATGGTATGGCTTTTGCGCTAGCTACAAGCACATTCATAAGAGCTAGCATCAGCCGAATCTTGGCTAACGGCGTGTTGCGGCGCAATGGCGTTGTATTGAATGTCCACGGTTACCTAAAAGAATGGCTGGTATTGCGGGATTTCGCCTTGCCGGCGCTACTGGCTGGCGCCATGGTCACACCGGCGCACTGGATCTGCCAGGCGATGTTGGCGAATACCCAGAATGGCTTTGCGGAGGTGGCCGTGCTTGGCGTTGCCATGCAGTGGTTTAGCGCTGTGCTCTTTTTGCCGATGGTGGCTAGCAAAGTTGTGGCGCCGATGCTGACGGAATCTGTGGCCTCGGGTAATCATGCGGACTCGAAGCGCATTCTGATACTGGCTATCAAAGCCAATGCAATAGTCACGCTGCCGATTGCAGCTGTGATCGCTTTTCTGAGTCCGTTGATTTTATCGGCTTATGGGGCTGAATTTGAGAATAGTGCGCTTGTTTTAATAATAGCTATATTCACGGCCACACTCGTTGCAGTCATGGCTCCCGTAGGAAATGTACTAGCAGCGCATTCCAAGATGTGGGTGGGTATGGCGATGAATCTAGGTTGGTTTGCTAGCTATCTCTTCATTAGCTTTATTGCATTGGATTATGGGGCGATTGGCATTGCAAGTGCTATGGGTGCAGCTTACCTTTTACATTTAGTTTGGGTGTCACTGTGGACAATTAAGAACTTCGCCGGGAGAAGCTAAAGATGCAAGATGAACCAGTTCAAATAAATTCCAAGTCATATTGGGATAAGAGATTCGGCTCAGGAGATTGGGAGGCGAAAGGTGGTTTTTCACAAACAAGACTTTTCGCTGAATCGCAAATCATTCATTTGAATATTGAAAAAGAATTTTCCGGGACGATATGTGATTTTGGCTGCGGCGCTGGTGATGCATTTCCCGTATACAGGTACCAATATCCGAATGCCAAGCTTATAGGGGTAGATTTTTCTGAAGATGCGATTCGGCTGTGTGTTGAACGTTACGGAGATATAGCAAATTTCTACTGTGCTGAAGCTAAAGACATCCCGCCTTCTGATGTAATTATCTGCTCCAATGTTCTTGAGCACATAGTTGACTATACGGCGGTCATGAGAAATCTAATAGCCCGTTGCAAATTACTCTATGTAATTGTTCCGTATAGAGAAAGTCCTCTTTGTTCCGAACATGTTCGACACTACGATGAAAAGTCCTTTTCGGAGTTCCGACCAAGATCAAAAACGGTTTTTCTCTCAAAGGGATGGAGTCAATACGGTATCAACCTATGGTATGGAGTTTATTTTAAAAATATATTAAGAGCAGCTGTAGGCAGACCATTAGTTCGCCAAGGAAAGCAAATTATCTTTGAATTCAGTATGTGATGTAACATGCACTGACATCGAACCGGTTCGCACGCTTGAGATTCCGGCTGAGGGGAAAGCAATTGATTACAAACCAGGCTATGTAGATGTCGGGCTAATAATGAACGGACGAATTCCGCTCGATGATTGCAGCAAAGGTGCTGTTTATTGCATCAACGATTTGGAACACGTGCCAGATTTTCAACAGACAATCAGCGATATATACCGAATACTCAAACTTAGTGGTGCGTTTATCCTAACTGTAGAAATTGATTTGCGTGATGATTTTGACCTTGTGGCCGATGATTTTTTTAAGTTGAAAAATAGTTTTTAGGGAAAGTTTCTTCCAGTACTTGCGGAACAATCCATTCATCCAAACGATTTGTTGACTACCTGCAATAGCTCTTTTGGATCAAGAATCCGCTCAATGGTTAGCCTATTTAAGGGACTAATAAAACAGAGGGTCTCAGAAAGCTAAAGCGGGTTTTTTCTTAAAAGTTTGAGTATCTCAAGATAAAGATTATCACGACGATGATTGAATCGAAATTCAGTTTCTTTCAGATGCAGGTAAAACGTATGTTTGGCCACGCCGTTAAACTTGGCCAGGCGGCGCTTTGCATAGCTCCAGAAAGACTCAATACCATTGATATGCCGCTCACCATTCGCAAACTCATTCTCGCCATGATGCACCCGAAAGTGCTTATCAAAGCCAATATCCACCAAGCCATCGTAGCCGCGCCAGCCATCGGAATGAATCACGGTACTGGGTTCCACATGGCCGCGGATAATGCCCTGCAGCGTGGCTTTGGAGCAGTCCGGCACAATCTCGGTATAGACCTTGCCTTGACGCTTCAAGAGCCCAAATACGATGGTCTTGCCATAAGCCCCACGACCGCGCTTGCCACGAACCCGATGCGCACCGAAGTACGATTCATCGACTTCTAGCGCGTCTTGCAGTGGCGATTCCAGTTCGCAAGAATCAGCAATGCGTGCCCGAATCTTCAGGTAAATACTGAACCTAAAGAAATTCCTGATTACCACTATGGCCCAGCACGATAGCCATGGGGGTAAGCAGGAAGGGGTTAAACAATTTACTTCCATATGTCGGAGTGAGCGCCAATGAAAGTCGGACTTATTTACTATAATTTTCTGGATGCGAATGGTGTTAAGCGGCTGCTTGGAGGTGTGCAAACTTACTTGTGGAATTTGTCGAAACTGATTTCAGATCGTGGCGACGAGCCTATCCTTTTTCAATCCGCTGCGCAGAGTTTCGATCACAAGATTGAACATCTAAGGGTTATAGGTGTGCCGCGCGTCGCAGGAAGAATTCGTAGCAATATCCGTAATGACCTATATCATCAAGCATTGTCGGTAGTTGGTGGAAGGCAAGGATTGGTTATTTTTGGGGCAGATAATGTCAGTGTGAGTACAAATTACCCACGAACTATTTCAATCCAACACGGTATCGGATGGGATCTTCCGGGGCGATTTCTAACGGGAATATTCCATAATGTTCCAATGCTGTCAGAATGGCTTGGGAAGCGCTACAACGCATATCGTGGTCGTTTGTACTTCGAGAATTGCATAAACCGGGTATGCGTAGACTACAATTTCCTCAATTGGTATCGAACACAATTAACCGATGTTCCAAAGGGGAATATCTGGGTGATCCCTAACTTTGCTAATGTTCCGTCGGATTATCAGCCAGATTATGACCGTCATGAAAGTGGTAATGTAAAAATTATTTTTGCACGCCGATTCATAGAGTACCGAGGCTCACGTCTGATGGTAGAGGTTAGCAAAAACCTCCTTGAAAAATTTCAAGAGATAGAAATATGTTTCGCTGGCGAGGGGCCAGATGAACAGCTGATTGCTGAAGCCTTTATTAGCGAGCCGAGAGTATCGATTCGGAAATACATGCCAGATGAATCTCTTTGTTTTCATGGCAAATACCACATTGCAGTAGTACCCTCTCTCGCTTCTGAAGGAACGTCTTTATCTCTATTGGAGGCAATGGCTTCCGGATGTGCTGTTGTTGCCACAAATGTTGGTGGTATGACTAATATAATCGTTGACCGATATAATGGGCGCCTAGTTCACCCAGATGTTGAACAATTAACGGAGGCTATCTGTGAATTAGTGGCTTCTTCAAGTGAACGACTTATATTGAGTAAACGAGCTGCGGATATGACCCGTAACGCGTTTTCGCTCGAATTGTGGCGGGCTCGTTGGTCTGTGATCTTGGATCAATTTAGTAATTCCGATAATTAATTATCGACAAGTTAATTCTAAGGTCGCTATCCCATGATTGAATCAATAATTAATCGAATTGCTCCAGAGATGATTATCATGATTATCATTTTTGGTTTAACCATTATACCTTTTGCTATAAGGTACCCTGCGGCATGTTTTTCATTTGGATTTCCTGTTTTGCTATTCGCGCCAACATTAAAAGCAATATTTCCAGTTTCCGTTTCAATGGCTGCGGCATTTTTCCCTTTGGCAGCGATTGTATCTAGCATTTTACGAAAACGACGCATTACTTTCAGCGGTGTTGAGTGGATGATGATCGCGTTAGGTGTTTTGATGGCCGCAAGCCTTAGCTATTCTGCTTCGCCTGTGTATGGCCTGGAAAAGGTTACCTTGTTTTTGATAATGGTTGTTCCGTTGGTCGTTTTTGCCCCATTAGTGCTGAGAACAAATCGCGATTTACGTGTGGCTGTTGGTGTTATCTTTAAAAGCTTGTTGGTATTTTTGATAGCAAGTACTTTGTTTATTGATAATACTGGAGTGTCAAATGATAATCGTGCATCAGGTTTGCTTGATATCACTGTAGCCGGCCAGTATTTGGGGTTAGCTGCTGTTTATCTAATAAATAATACTTCTATAGAGCGAGCAAGACCCTTAAGAAGAGTAGCTTATATAATTTTGATTTTTTTATCTCTTTATTTGGCCTTAAGAACAGGGACAAGAAGTGCGTTGATTGGAGTGGCATTGACTGCGATATTTGTATACTGGTTTATGCTGCCGTCTTTAGGGAATATAACAATCGACAGAATCAGTAAAGTCCTTTTTTTTGGTGTAACGATTAGTTTGGTGAGTTTGTTCTTTATATTTATTATTGATGCAACCGGTCAATCGAACATTTTTGAGCGCTTTTCGAGCCTGGAAGTCTTATTCTCAAACTTTAGCGAAGAAAATATAAATGATTGGGAGAGTAGCACAACCAGAATGCTGAGTTATGGTGTGGCCCTAATTTCTATCCGGGAGCACCCATTAATGGGTCTTGGTGCTGGTGGATATAAAGATGCTCTGAGTGCTTATTTGCCAGATTGGTTAGTAAACATATCCTTTGATTCCCCTATGTATCCTCACAACTTGATTCTTGAGTTTGCCTCGGAGCAAGGTGTATTGGGATTGATTCTGATTGTTGGCGTTATATACCTTAATGCTAAGAACATGTTAGGTTTAAGATCACGCTTGTTTATGTTTGGAAGGGATGTCGGAGTTATAGTTAGCTGTGTAACTATCTTTGTTTATGGGTTTATTGTATCCATGACATCTTTGGATATTCCGAGGATGATGATCCTATGGTGGGGCCTGGGACTTATGTTAGCTTTAAATAGAGTCTACAGGCGAGACAGTACAGGAGCGAGTCCTTCTAGAGGCAACTCGCGGGCCTCGGGATCACCTGCAGCATGAGCAGGTCGGGGAACGTCTGGGACACTCATGATTGAGATCTTCTTCTCTACCCTGAAGATCGAGCGCTTTCACCGGCGGTACTTCTCCTCGCGCGACGGGGCGCGGGATGATATCTTTGATTACGTGGAGCGCTTCTACAATCCGATCCGGCGGCACGCGACGCTGGGCAAAGTCATTGTCCGGTCGCCTTCGAACAGCAGGCCGCACATGGAGGGTCAGTGGCATTCGCGTTACTCACTTTCTACCGAATTTGGAGCGGCTCATAGTATTTCCAATTTCTTGACTCCGTTCTTACGCAAATGCTGAGCTTCTGACGATGCAAAAAAATATTCTTATCCTTATGAAAGGACCCTTGGATCAGGCTGTTCCGATTATTAGCATTGCTCAACATCTCGCGAACATGGGGTGTCAAGTTTCGGTAGGGTGCGGGACGTGTAGTGTCACTTTGCAAGAATATCTACAAGAAGCAGGTATTCAGGTAACCGAACTAACCACGCAACAGCTTCCGAATACGCTGCCGCAGGTTGTACGAAAACTATTAGAATGGGGTAACTTCCGCTTACATGTGCAGTCGTTAATCGGCGATCGGTCCAAACTGTTCTACATTGGCAGTGCTGACACTGCTATCTCCCTCATGGGGTTGTTGCCAAAGCGGGAGTATATCCTGCACTTGCGTGAATTGCACGACACTCAACCACTATACATGAAAGCTCTCAGCCATATCGCTAGAAATGCCTTGCACGTGGTGGTACCTGAAATCAACCGCGCGCATCTGTACCAGAAATTCCTTAGACTAAAGCAACTCCCCACCGTCATCCCGAACAAGCCATTTTCAAATCTCGGCCAGACAAGACTTGCTATCGACTTCCTGCCCGCCGAGATGCGCGAAAAGATCGCTTCCCAGAAGTGCCTAATTTACCAAGGCGGGATCGGCCCCGACCGGGACCTGTCACCGGTACTGCGCGCATTGGCCAAGAGCCCGGATTATGCATTCATCGTGATGGGCCGTGACTATGGGCCACTCGACAGCTACCGTAAGATACTACCTGAGCTAATCCACATACCTTTCGTTGCGCCCCCTCTGCATCTTAATGTCACCAGTTGGGCACATGTCGGTCTGCTCACCTACGATAATCTCTCGCTTAACACTGTCTACTGTGCTCCAAATAAGATTTGGGAATACAGTGGGTTCGGATTGCCAATGCTGTGTAGCGAGAATCTCGGTCTTCGTTACACAGTAGGCGTTGCTGGTGCTGCTGAACTCGTCAACCTAGAAGATAGCGAGGCAGTGCTACTCGCTCTACGAAGAATCGAGATGAACTATGAAGTTATGCGGGAACATTCGCTCAAGTTCTTTAATTCCTTAGATGTCCCTCAAGTACTAAGAAAAATTCTGCCTGCTCACTTTTTGTGACGAAGTGCAGAGGCGCGCCTGTCCATGATGATGTGTGGACTACAGTTTCCGGTTATTAGTTAGCTGTTTATCAATAACATAGCAAGGTGAATCGCCCCGGGTTTCGTGGAGGCTATTTGGTTTAAGTTAACGTGGGTGCGGCCTGGTTTTTCTCAGCCAACTCCCGATAGTATTTTGCCTCAGCTTCTGCCGTCGGTATATAGCCGATAGATTCCATCAAACGATGATGATTGAACCAGGACACCCATTCCAGCGTGGCCAGTTCCACTGATTCCCGAGTCTTCCACGGCGCCCGTTTGTGAATCAGCTCGGTTTTGTAAAGGCCATTGATGGTTTCCGCCAGTGCGTTGTCATAACTGTCACCCCGGCTACCTACTGAGGGTTCTATCCCTGCTTCGGCGAGACGCTCCGTATAGCGGATGGAGACATACTGTGAGCCTCTGTCCGAGTGGTGTACCAGATCACCGAGTTTCGGTTGCCGGGCATATAAGGCCTGCTCCAGTGCATCCAGCACAAAGTCTGTGTGCATGCTGGCACTGACGCGCCAGCCAACAATAAGTCGGGCAAATACATCAATCACAAAGGCAACATAGAGCCAGCCCTGCCAGGTGGAGACATAGGTAAAGTCAGAGACCCATAGCTGGTTGGGCCGTTCAGCGCTGAACTGGCGATTGACCCGATCGAGTGGGCACGGCAATGCTTTGTCGGGTACGGTGGTCTTGATGACCCTGCCGCGTCTTGCACCTTCAATACCGTGTTGGTTCATCAGGCGCTCTACAGTGCAACGACCGACTGATATGCCTTCCCGCTTCATCTGGCGCCATATCTTCCTCGCACCATAGACCTGCAGGTTGACTTGCCAGACCCGCTTGATCTGCGGAAGTAGTTCGTCATCGCGTTGAGCGCGTGCACAGCGCAGTGCTGGATTGCGCTGCACCGCTGCATGCCGTCGATACCCGGACGGGGCGATCTGCAAGACCTTGCAGATCGGCTCGACCCCGTATTGATGTTTGTAGATATCGATCAGCTGGTAGCTTATTTGAGTTTGCGGTCGAGCTCCGCCTGGGCAAAAAAAGCACTGGCGAGCTTGAGAATCTCATTGGCCCGGCGCAGCTCTTTGTTCTCGCGCTCAAGTGCTTTGATGCGCTCGTGTTCTTCTGTGGTGACGCCGTCCCGCAGACCGGTATCGATCTCGTGGCGACGTACCCAGTCATTTAGGGTCTGCGGAACGCAGCCGATCTTGGGGGCGATAGATTCAATAGCTGCCCACTGCGAGGGGTACTCGTTGCGATGCTCCTGCACCATGCGAACTGCTCGTTCACGGACTTCGGGGGAAAACTTGTTGGTTTTGTTCATGGCTCAATTCTCTCAAGAATTAGAGCCTCCTCAAAACCCGGGGCGATTCAGTACGTTATGAATGGCTATCTCAATACTACTGGGAAAGCTTGGAAGAAGTGCAGCACTTCGCGACAAACTGGATGTGGACGTACAATCATGAACGCCCAAACATGGCCTTGGGTGGCATTACCCCGAAACAGCGGCTGGCCATGGCCGCATGACTCTACTTCTGATCCCAATTGAAATTGGGGGGATTACCGGATCACCAGCACTTCCCGAAAGTCGTAACGTGTCCCGTTGCTCGCCGATCGGGAATCATCAATTTCATTGAGTCAATCCATCAAGCTGAAGCGTCCATGGCGTATTTCGTCCGTCTAAAAGACGAGACTAGGCCAGATTCTTCAGAGGTTTAAAATCCATACGCTTAAGCCCATGAAGGTTAGAGATATTTTTCCATGCGAGATATCAATGGCGTTTTTCGGGGGGCTATAATGTTCTAGTCCAAAGGCCCTGTGAGTAAGTCAAGCTATTGAATGAACGATAAGGTTTGCGTGATGACAAAAATATTGTTTTTGTACGCTGAAATGGTCCCAAGTTGGATGCCTACGTTTGCTATATTAGCAAATCAAGGCGTATCACTTCACGTTGTCCACTGGGACAAAACAAAAAAAACCCCATACACTCCCCCCGATATTGATGGTGTTACCTTTTATAAAAGATCTAACTATAATCAAGAAAGTCTTAATGAGTTTGTCAATAACTTACAGCCTGATCTGATATTTATATCAGGCTGGATGGATAGGGAATACATTGCTGCTGCACATAGAGCCAGGCTGCGTCGTGTGCCGGTTGTATCCGGTTTTGACGACTGGTGGACGGGATCTGTACGGCAGCGAATAGCTTCGCTTATACCTGCCTACATACGGAGGTCTTATATTAGCCATGCGTGGGTTGCCGGGCCACGTCAATATGAGTATGCAAAACGATTGGGGTTTTCTGATAGTGAAATTATTTATAACTTGCTTACATGCGACACAAAATTATTTTATGAAATGCAAGACAGCAACTGCCTCGAGGCAAAAAATGTTTTTATTTATGTAGGTCGATTCTCGCCTGAAAAAGGTATTAAGACACTGGTGGATGGTTTTGCTCTATATCGAGAGAATTTAGGCGGGACGTGGTCTTTGCGCTGCGTTGGTAACGGTCCTCTAGAACATTTATTGAGAGATGGTAAAGGAATTAAGGTACTTCCATTCATGAAACCTGAGGAGCTTAGGCAAAGTATTTGTAGCGCAGGTGCATTCGTTGTTCCAAGCGATAGAGATTTTCATCCCTTAGTTGTCCATGAGGCGTGCTGTGCAGGTAAGCCTCTAGTACTCTCTTCAAACGTCGGAAGTATCCCGACATTTGCTATCAATAAATACAATTCCTATATATTTGAAGTTGGCTCTGCAAAAGGCCTTTCTGCCGCATTCAAAGCAATGGAAGACACCACTCCCGCACAGAGGGCAATAATGGGAGAAAATAGTAAAAAACTATCTTTTCGGAACTCGCCAGAAGTGTGTGCCGCAAGTCTTCTTTCCATAATTTAAACTTAATTTGTGTATTTAAATGTCATGTTTTGGGATCAACTAACATGGGTGTAGAAAGTCACACTTCTCTCTGCATAGGGATAGATGCGACACGTAACCGCTCTGGTGGAGCCGTAGCCCATATTAGGGGAATTATTTCAGGTAGTGATCCGAGTGAGATCGGAATCCATAAGGTTCATCTTTGGACTTATGACAGCCTTTTACAACAGGTTCCAGATCGCCCATGGCTGGAAAAACACGCTGTGCCTGAAACCAAATACGGGCTCTCCAAGCAACTTTGGTGGCAGTACGTAAAGTTGCCTCGACTTCTTGATCAACTGCGCTGCAATGTCGTTTTTAATACGGATGCTGGTTCAGTTTGCCCGTCTCGACGTTCAGTAACTCTTTCTCAGGATATGCTCTCCTTCGAGCCAGGTGAAATACAGCGTTATGGCTATTCCAAGGCACGTATTCGGCTTGAAGTCCTAAAAAGCGTCCAAGCACAAAGTCTGAAGAGGGCGCGTCTGGCGATTTATCTAACCGAGTACGCGCGTAAGACTGTCGAAAGTCAGATCGGGCATACTACGCGCAGTATCGTTATCCCGCACGGTATAGATGAAAAATTCCGAGTAGTGGCAGGCACTCGTGAGGAGTGGTGTAATAAAAAAAGTTTGCAGTGCCTTTATGTGTCAAATGCTGCACCGTATAAACACCAATGGCATGTCATTGAAGCGATTGCCAATCTACGCCGCCAAGACTATCCCTTAACGCTAACTCTGGTGGGGGGCGGAAGCGGATCTGCACAGGAACGCTTGAATCAGGCCCTTGCTAAACACGATCCTGAGAGAAATTTTGCAATCCAACTGCAATTTATACCTAATGACGAAATACCAAATTATCTCGCCAAATCAGACTTGTTCATCTTCGCATCGAGCTGTGAGAATCTCCCTATAACCCTGCTGGAGGCGATGGCTTCAGGAATTCCGATATGCAGCTCAAATCGTGGTCCTATGCCAGAGGTTCTTGGTGATGGTGGTTGCTATTTTGATCCCGAAAACCCCGCCTCGATTGCCCAATCCGTCAAAACCATGATCGATAATGCTGAATTTAGGCAATCAAGCTCGGTAAGATCTGTGCTCCGCTCCATGTCTTTTACCTGGGAGCACTGCTCACGCGAAACCTGGAAGGCCTTGGCGTCGGTATGTATTTAAAGAGGGGGGTGCCTCGAAAATCCTCCGCCTCGGGCGCTCTTGGTAAAATTACGACGTCCTGAACCCTTCAGCCTGAAAAGATGAAACCGCGTTGCGCTATCGGGACCGACATGTTCGCCGACGAGGATCACTGCAAGAAGATCGACTGGCTGGGCGACCCGTTGGCCGACATCTAGTCGCACATCGACTTTGCTTCGTTGGCGGCCGTAGTGAATGAGGTTGCGCCGCACCCAGTAAATGCTCAGGGCGGCGTCCGCCGCACCCGGCCGAGACGATGGTGTGGATCCTGGTGCTCAAGCGTCTTTACAATTTATTAGACGAGCAGATGAAGTACCAGGGTAATCCCCCCGTAAAACTGTCGTAATCAGAAGTAGAATTTCTAATAATGGAGTTCTACATGAAACACTCGAAGTTTATGGATAGCCAGATCATGGAATCGCTGAAGCGTGTTGAAGCTGGCTACCCGGTACAAGCGTTATGCCGGGAGTTGGGTATCAGTTCAGCCACCTTCTACAAACGGCGATCCAAGTATGGCAGCATGGATGTCTCGATGATGGCCAGGATGAAAGAACTGGAGATCGAGAATGCCCGGCTGAAGAAGATGTATGCCGAGGAACGATTGAAGGTCGAGATCCTGCAGGAGGCCTTGGTAAAAAAATAGTAAGGCCGTCTCGCCGGCGCGAGATGGCCGTCCATGCAGTCAATACAAGCGGCGTATCGATCCGTCTTGCCTGTGCGATCTTTGCCATCAGCGAAAGCGGCTACCGCTACAAGGCCAAGCATAGGGCTGAGAATGATGAAATCGCGCACTGGCTATTACGGCTCACGGACAACCACCGTACTTGGGGATTTGGTCTGTGTTTCCTGTATCTACGCAATGTGAAGGGATTCGGCTGGAACCACAAACGGGTATACCGGATATATTGTGAGCTGGAACTCAATTTAAGAATCAAGCCACGTAAGCGGCTGAAACGGGATAAGCCGTAACCGCTCACGGTACCAAGCCAGATCAACGAAGTATGGTCGATGGACTTCATGCATGACCAGCTGTCTGATGGCAGGAAGTTCCGGCTCTTTAATGTGATTGACGACTTCAACCGTGAATCCTTAGGCATCGAAGTTGACTTCTCACTCCCGTCAGAGCGCGTCATACGCGCGCTGGAGCAAGTGATGGAATGGCGAGGACGACCAATGACGATACGCTGCGATAACGGCCCAGAGAATATCAGTGCCTTGATTCAGAACTGGGCAGCAAAGCGTGGAATTAAGATCGAATACATCCAGCCAGGCAAGCCTCAGCAGAATGCCTACGTGGAACGCTTCAACCGCACGGTACGTTATGAATGGCTATCTCAATACTACTGGGAAAGCTTGGAAGAAGTGCAGCACTTCGCGACAAACTGGATGTGGACGTACAATCATGAACGCCCAAACATGGCCTTGGGTGGCATTACCCCGAAACAGCGGCTGGCCATGGCCGCATGACTCTTCTTCTGATCCCAATTGAAATTGGGGGGATTACCCATCGTTCAGGCGCAGGCGAACTTTGCGATGACTATGATGGCCGCCTGCTACAAATTGAAGCGGCTGGTATACTTCCGAAATGCTGGAATCAAGGCCTTCTGATGCCCTAAATGGGCCGAATCGCTGATGCCTAGGGCGATTCGAGGCAAAAATGGGGCAACTCCGCCGAAAAACACTGTGGGTTGCAAGAGAAATTGAACCTAACGCTGTCGCCGTAATCATTGCGCGGTGGGATTCACTGAAAACCTCGGGTTATTCGAGGTGCCCACAGGCGAAACGTTGGCTATCCCTGAAAGAACGCATGAAACAAATCCTCCAATCCCTAAAATCTGGTGTTACCGAAGTCGCTGAGGTGCCCGTGCCGGGTGTCAAGCGCGGCCAGCTCTTGATACGTACTTCCCAGACGCTGGTTTCCGCGGGTACCGAGCGGATGTTGGTCGAGTTCGGTAAAGCAGGCTGGATCGACAAGGCGCGTCAGCAACCGGACAAGGTCCGCATGGTGCTGGACAAGATTAAGACGGATGGGCTGCAGCCAACCATCGAGGCTGTGTTCAACAAGCTCGATCAGCCCTTGCCGCTGGGCTATTGCAATGTAGGTACGGTGGCCGAGGTCGGCGCCGGGGTGTTGGGCTTCGAGGTTGGGGAACGCGTCATCAGCAACGGCAAGCATGCTGAGGTGGTGAGCGTGCCGATCAACCTGTGCGCCAGGGTCCCAGATGCCGTATCCGATGAGGCGGCGGCGTTCACGGTATTGGGGGCGATTGCCTTGCAGGGCATCCGTCTGGTGCAGCCGACGCTGGGCGAGTGCGTGGTGGTGACCGGCTTGGGTTTGATTGGCCTGATGACGGTGCAATTGCTGCGCGCGCATGGCTGTCGGGTGCTGGGCCTAGATTTCGACAAGGACAAACTGGATTTGGCGCGGCGGTTCGGGGCCGAGGTGGTGGATCTGGCTGCAGGGCAGGACCCGGTGAAAGCGGCGGACATCTTTTCGCGTTGTCGCGGGGTGGATGCTGTGATCGTGACGGCCGCCACCAAGAGCAGCGATCCGATACACCAAGCCGCATTGATGTGCCGAAAGCGTGGTCGTATCGTGCTAGTTGGCGTGACCGGCCTGGAATTGTCGCGCGACGATTTTTTCAAGAAGGAGTTGACCTTCCAGGTATCAGCTTCCTACGGGCCGGGTCGCTACGACCCGAACTACGAGGAAAAGGGGCAGGACTATCCCGTGGGCTTCGTGCGTTGGACCGAACAGCGCAACTTCGAGGCGGTTCTGGACATGATGGCCGACGGACGGCTGGACGTGAGACCACTGATTTCGCATCGATTCGACATCGCCAAGGCGGAAAAGGCGTATGAGCTGGTAGGCGGGGCGGGACCCTCGCTGGGGATTCTGCTGACTTATGCGGGGATCGAGGTCACGCCAGAAGCGCAGACCTTGAAGTTGGTGGCTAGTGCGCAGTCTGTTCCCAAAGCGCGAGCGAGCGGTCAAGCTTCGGTCAGTTTTATCGGTTCTGGCAACTATGCCCAGGCGATATTGATCCCGGCCTTCCAGAAAGCCGGCGCGTATCTGCGCATTGTGGCGTCCAGCTCGGGCGTGAGCGGCGTGCATGCGGGGCGCAAATACGGCTTCGACGAGACGACGACCGATACGAATCGTATTTTCACGGATGCAGCGACGAATGCAGTGGTGATTACCACCCAGCACGACAGCCATGCCCACTTCGTTCTTCAGGCTCTGCAGTGCGGAAAGAATGTCTTTGTGGAGAAACCCCTCTGTCTGACTCTTACCGAATTGGCGGAGATCGAAGCGACTTATGCCGAGACTCGCAAGGGTTCGTCGGGGCCTCCAATGCTGATGGTCGNTTTCAACCGCCGTTTCGCGCCTCAGGTCAAGAAGGTCAAACAACTGCTGAACGGTGTGAAAGGGCCGAAAGCCTTTGTGATGACAGTGAATGCCGGTGCCATTCCCGCCGACCATTGGACGCAGGACCCCCAGTTGGGCGGTGGGCGGATTATCGGCGAGGCCTGCCACTTTATTGACCTGCTGCGTTTCTTGGCTGGGGTGCCCATCAGGAAATCCAGTCGGTTGACCATGGAGTCGGCTACGGGAGACACGGTGAGCTTGCAACTCGAGTTCGAGGATGGCTCTATCGGCACGGTGCATTACTTCACCAACGGTACCAAGGCTTTCCCCAAAGAGCGGCTGGAAGTTTTTGCGGCCGGGAGGGTGCTGCAGATCGATAACTTCATCAAGCTCAAAGGCTTCAGCTGGCCCGGGTTCAACAAGATGAACCTGTGGCGCCAGGACAAGGGGCAGAATGCTTGTGCTGCGGCGTTTGTCAAGACGGTGGCTGAGGGGGGGGCGGAGCCGATTCCATTTGAGGAAATCGTCGAGGTCAGCCGGGTGTCGATTCAACTCGCAAAGGGATAGGCCGAGATATGGGTACCGTCACGTATTGGATGGATCTGACGTTCTATAATAACTATGAGAGGAATTGGGATGACTTGCTGTTTCGCGAACGGATACTGACCCACATCAAACCAGATTCTGTCGTTCTGGACTTGGGCGCGGGCGCTGGAATCGTGACGCAGATGCACTTCAAGGGTCTGGCAAGACGCGTGTGTGGCGTTGATCTTGACCCACGCGTTGTGAATAACCCCATGCTTGATGAAGGACATGTATCGGATGTCGGTCAAATCCCGTATGAGGATGGTATTTTCGATGTGGTTTTTTCCGATAACGTGTTCGAACACCTGGAAGCACCCTTGCACGTTTATAAGGAGGTTGCGCGGGTTCTGAAGCCGGGTGGTGTGCTGTTGTTCAAGACACCAAACAAGTGGCATTACATGCCTACGATTGCTCGCATGACACCCCATGGTTTTCACCAATTCGTGAACCGGCTACGAGGGCGAGCAGAAGTTGATACCTTCCCGACACGATACAGAAGCAACACCAAAGGCGATGTGGAACGGCTGGCGGAGCAAGCAGGACTTCAGGTCGAAACAATCGAGCGCATCGAGGGAAGGCCTGAATACCTGCGCATGACATGGCCGACTTATCTGGCTGGCATGTTGTATGAGCGAATGGTGAATGCCATGACTCTCCTGGCCCCATTCCGAATTCTGCTTGTCGGGACGCTGCGGAAGCCAGCTTAGAAGAATGGATTGTCTCGTAGGCCTATGGCATCCTTGCAATGAAGATGCGAGGTAAGTTATCTAAATGATTCAGGAACATTCGAAATGCCCTTGATTGACATCATTGCCGGGGCACGCCCCAACTTTATGAAAGTGGCTGCCATCATACGGCTGCTGGAGTCCCACAAGGCTAAGGGTGGGCACCTAGATTACCGCTTGGTACACACCGGGCAGCACTATGACTCGCGCATGTCCGGTGACTTCTTCACCCAATTGGGCATTCCTGAGCCGCATGTGAACATGGAGGTGGGCTCCGGCACGCAAGCCGAGCAGACGGGCAACATCATGACGCGCTACGAGAGACTGTTGCTGGATGCCCCCAGTGACTTGTGTCTGGTGGTGGGCGATGTGACATCTACCATGGCCTGCGCAATTGCAGCGCAGAAACTACACGTGCAGGTGGCTCACGTCGAGGCAGGTATACGCTCTGGCGACTGGACGATGCCTGAAGAGATCAACCGCATGGTTACTGATTCCATAACCAACTGGTTCTTTACCACAAGTGAGGTCGCTAATGCCAACCTCCGGAGTATCGGGGTTGGTGATGAACGCATCTTCTTTGTAGGCAACACCATGATAGACACTCTTCTAGCCAACCTGCCGCGCCTCCAAAAGCCCGCCTTTTTTGATTCGCTGGGGCTTGAAGCAGGTGAATATTTTGTCGTGACGCTGCACCGGCCGGCCAATGTGGATAAAGGCGATGCCTTTGCCCGCCTTCTAAAGGCGATTGGTGAGGGGGCGCGTGGGCTGCCAGTGTTGTTTCCGGTGCATCCCCGAACAGCCAAAACCCTGCGCGACCTGAACGATGTGCCTGCGAATTTCCAAATGGTAGACCCGCAGCCTTATCTGGAATTTAATTACCTTGTAAAAAACGCCAAGGCGGTGATCACAGATTCAGGGGGTATTACCGAAGAAACCACCGTGATGGGTGTGCCCTGCCTGACCCTGCGCGATAGCACCGAACGCCCCGAGACCGTGACTATTGGCACAAACGAATTGATTGGCACCAACCCAGCTGCCTTAACACCTGCCCTGGAAAGGCTGTTTGCGGGTCAATGGAAAAAAGGGGCCATTCCTGAGAAGTGGGATGGCCACACTGGTGAGCGCATTGTAAATGTGCTGGAGCGTCTTCTGGTAGATACTCCAATAAAGGCCTAATTATATCCATGGTTTGGTTGTACAAGGCAGGCCTTTACTGGCACACCCTGCGACATTTGCGGGCAGTGCAGTTTTACAGTCGGTTATGGTTCCATTTTTGGCGGCCAAGGCAAGATATGCGCGCAGCACCATTGCGTGCAAACCCATCTGGCTCATGGTGTATGCCCGCCAGGCGTTTGCCATCCATGACTGGTCCGCGTAGCTGGCTGTTTTTGAGCGAGCCGGGTAACTTGGATGAGTTAGGCTGGGATGGACCACAGCGCGAAAAGCTCTGGCGCTACAACCAACACTACTTTGATGACCTGAATGCCCAAGAAGCCAATGACCGCCTAAACTGGCATTTGGCATTAGTGGACGACTGGGTCACTCACAACCCACCCGGCCAAGGTACTGGTTGGGAACCCTATCCGCTAAGCCTACGCATAGTAAACTGGATCAAATGGGCATTGCGCGATACTGAACTATCACCGTCTGCTACACATAGTCTGGTAGTTCAGGTGCGCTGGCTTTCCCGCAGCTTGGAAAAACACTTGCTAGGCAACCATTTATTTGCAAATGCAAAAGCGCTGGTAATGGCAGGTCTTTTTTTTGAAGGCTCAGAAGCAGATTCGTGGCTAAAACAAGGTTTGCGCATACTGGCAAAGGAATTGCCCGAACAGGTTCTGCCTGATGGAGGTCAGTTTGAACGTAGCCCCATGTATCACGCACTGGCTCTTGAAGATATGCTCGATTTGTTAAATGCCACTCAATCCTTTGAAAATCGACTTACTTCAGCACAAAAACGTCAAGTAGCTGAATGGCCATTGCGCGTGCGTTCCATGAGTTATTGGCTAAATAATATGTGTCATCCCGACGGTGAAATCAGCCAGTTTAACGATGCCGCTTTTGACATAGCCCCCAGTCTGGATGAACTAGATGCCTATATCCACCGGCTTCTAATAGACATAACCACCTCTACCCAATCGCGCTCTGTTCACCTGAAGGATAGTGGCTATGTGCGTCTGGCTCATGGTAAGGCCGTGGCTTTGCTTGACGTCGCCCCAGTGGGGCCCGACTTCTTACCGGGCCATGCCCATGCCGATACTCTGAGCTTTGAGCTCTCCCTAGGAACTCAACGCGTTTTGGTGAATTCCGGTACTTCTTGCTACGGAATCAGCTCCGAACGACTACGTCAGCGCGGTACTGCTGCCCACAACACTGTGGTGGTTAACAATCAAGATTCCTCTGAGGTGTGGGGCGGATTTCGTGTGGCGCGTCGTGCATACCCACTTGATCTAGACATAGAACAGTCGGCTGACACAAAAGCAACCGTTGTTCATTGTGCTCATAATGGATATGCCCGCTTGCCTGGTAACCCAATACACCATCGTACTTGGCGAATAAATGAGCACTCAATAACTGTGACAGATCGAGTGGAGGGCCGCCATCATAGCGCCGAGGCCCGGTTTCACTTTCACCCGGCAGTGATTGTCAAAATAGACCCAAGCGAATTAGAAGGTATTGCCACGCTGCCAGATGGCTCTGAGATGACATGGCTTCTTGAGCATGGTCAGGCTAAGCTGGAGGCCAGCACCTGGCATCCTCGGTTTGGTCATGTGGAACCCAATGTGTGCCTGTCTGTGCTGCTGGTGGATGGCCGCAGCACTATACATTTTCGTTGGGCCGACGCTTAGGTCTGAACCTCGAACCGTATTTAATGCATATTTTGTTTTTAACAGACAACTTCCCACCGGAGGTGAATGCCCCTGCTAGCAGAACCTTTGAGCATTGCCGCGAATGGGTTAAAGCCGGGCACCAAGTGACAGTGATTACTGGCGCCCCCAACTTTCCCAAAGGCAAGGTATACGACGGTTACCAAAACCGCTTGTGGCAAAAAGAAATCATGGCCGGTATTCGGGTTATTCGAGTGTGGACCTACATCACTGCAAATGAGGGTTTTGCTAAGCGCACTTTGGACTATCTGAGCTTCATGGTTACCGGTTTTTTAGCGAGCTTATTTGTCAAAAGTGTGGATATAGTAGTGGGAACATCTCCACAGTTTTTTACTGTGTGCGCAGCCTATATGACTAGCCTTGTAAAACGCGTGCATTGGATTTTTGAACTGCGGGACATCTGGCCCGAATCAATTCGGGTGGTAGGCGCCATAAAACAAAGCAAGGTGCTGGACTTGCTTGAGAAAGTTGAGATTTTCCTCTACCGCAGAGCCAGTGCAATTGTATCGGTTACACATGCCTTCCGCACTTCGCTGATAAAGCGAGGCGTCAGTGGAGACAAGATTTATGTCGTGACTAACGGGGTAGATACCAGCCGTTTCTCACCTCGAGACAAAGACGCCGAATTGCAACAAAACCTCGGTCTACATGGCAAGTTCGTTGCCGGTTATATTGGTACGCATGGTCTTGCGCATGCTCTTAATACAGTGCTAGACGCCGCTGAGTTAATGAAAAGTGCCTCCGACAAGGACCGCTTCCGTATTATTCTTTTGGGCGAAGGTGCTAACAAAGTGACCCTTCTTCAACGCGCCAAAACCAAAGGACTGGACAACATTATCTTTATAGATTCTGTGTCTAAAGATGATGTGGTGCGTTATTGGTCGATCCTGGATGCGTCCATCATTCACTTGAAGAAAGACGAACTATTTACTACAGTCATCCCTTCGAAGTTGTTTGAATGCATGGGTATGGCCATTCCTGTGTTGCATGGTGTGGAAGGTGAGTCCGCAGACATTGTGGAGCGTGAAGACGTTGGCTTGTTGTTCGAGCCAGAGAATCCTGAAGCGCTTGTGAATGGGCTCCGGCGTATGGCTGACGACCCAGAGTTGCTAGCTCGTTTTAAAGCCAACGGCCCAGTGGGTGCTCAGCGCTACGACAGAGGGTTGCAAGCCATAAAGATGCTTGAAATTTTCGAGAATATTTCAAAAGGTGCTCGATGAGCGTTATTTCTTTAGCCTAAAGTTTTTGGTGATATCCCTTTTTTTCTTTGATAGCTTTAACTGGCCCGTCTTCGAATTAAGCTACTAGTTTTGGTATGAAGTTCGTTCAAGAAAGCGACTCCAAATCTAGCCGATGTGTGATGTATGGAGTGCGTTACCAAATCCAGAATTCTCAGGGAAAGTCGGCTTGAGTAAACTAAGGGGCCGTGCGTTTCACTCACGCAAGTTTTAATTTAACCGTTCATGTGGATTCTATTTTGACACGCCCAAACGATCTAGACCTCAAGCGTGATGCAGTAATTTTTGGTGATCTGCGTAATATTGCTAAGCTGAAAGATATTCAAAGCCTGACAGAGGATGATGTCCGTCTTCATGCAGCAGCGGTCAGGCGATTGTTGCTTGAAGGACAGCTTGCAGCCGCCGCTAGGCGTAGACGGCTTCCTCTTTATTTTTACCCAGCCGATTCGAATCCTCTAGTCAGATCAGCCTGAAATTTTAGAGCAATTGCTTTTTGCTTGTGGGGTATCGAAATTTTTGGGGTGCAGTTTTCGGGGGTATCCCTCAATACTGGAAATCTTCCACTAAACGAAGAATTTCATCCAGATAGTTGTGTTGCGCTGAAGTTGGACTCATTTCTAAAGCAGACTGTAGCGATGATCCCACTATTTGTTATTAGATCAGCTGCGGAGTCGCCAAGAGAAGCAGCCCCGTCGGTTTTACTGACACGACGCGATATTTTGTATTATGTCGCAAATAAAATCGGAGGCGTCCATTATGATCCCAAGCCGAATGGCCGTTTAACTAAAGAAAAAATTGATGCATTAGGCCGTATAAGGCATTGTTTTAAAATTGAGCTTCAGGGCAACAATCCATCTGTACTGATCAATTTGGATAGCTTGGAAGAAGATCAGACATCCACATTCAAGTATGAGCCCGAGAGTATTGACGCTGTATATCTCGAATTTATCGCTTGTGTAGAGCTTATACTCCGAAGTACCGAGGTTTCCACATTGAAAGCGTTAATTGAATCAGACCTTAAAATAACGCGATAACATATTGAATTTAGCGTATTGCGTAAAGACTATAAGTATAACTTCAGTTAAAAATATTGGCACCGTCCCATCCAATCTCAAAAAGTCTTCGATATCAGCCGCCTGACCAGCCTGGGTTGGTGCGCCAGAACGCCGCTGTCCGATGGCCTGAAGGCGGCGTATGCAGATTTTCTGGAAATGCAGCGCGGCTAGTAGAGCCGGCTGAACAATTCACAACAGGCAGACGGCAAAACATGCGCATTGCAATCATTGGGACGGCTATCGCAGGTTTTGATCACCCGCGTCAATT
This sequence comes from Methylophilales bacterium LSUCC0135, assembly GCA_001704575.1. Lineage (GTDB taxonomy): Bacteria > Pseudomonadota > Gammaproteobacteria > Burkholderiales > Methylophilaceae > UBA6140. The sequence goes on along the minus strand of MCAW01000015.1, from coordinate 15,738 downwards.
AGGACTGGCAGTGTGACGAAGGAGCAAAGTACTCAACTGCCAGAGATCCAATCTTTGCTACCAAGGTTGAGCGCTTGATTATTGTTTGGCAGTACGTCACTCACCTATGACATGGATGAACATTACAATACTGTGAAAAACCCCGATTTGAATAAACCTAGAGTGCAAATGTGGCGCGGGTATTAATTCATCAAGTTAGCTGATAGGTTTCTGTGGGTCACGACTGTTCTTTTCGACAATAACCAATTGACTTCCAAGAGCTTCCGTCTATACAGATATCCCAGTGTGACTGTAGATATTTCGGGGAGATAAAACTCGAGATGTAGCCTGGCCAATCAATAATAACTTGGATGTGTTTATTTGCTTCTAAATATGCATCTATATTTCCCTGCTTGACATATGGTAGAACTTCAAAATTCACTTTTCCATCCAAGTTGATAACTTTAGGGTTAACGAATCCAATAACACCTGACTGAAATGCGCCAATAACTTTTTCTGGCATTTCCCGAGCAATGAATCCAGCAGTAACAGCGTGACTGTTACTAATAGCCCCCATATGTAATGAAGCAAATGCGAATATTGAGAAAACGGATACTAATCCGAGTGAAGTTAGTTTGATAGTAAAAAATTTATTTTTTGAAGCGATTTCTTGGGCAATGATGATAGAAGTGCATGGTATTGCGAACAATAATAATGGTGCCGTGTAGCGTGCGTAGAAATGGCCAGCCCAAAAAAATATTATGTAAATGAACACTAATGAAAACAGCGGAATTAACCAGTCAGCTAGTGCCCCAATTTTTGAAAGGCAATTACGGTTTGTAAAAAGCCAAATTAATACTGTTGCCAGGAGTGACCCAGCCATTAATGTGTACCATTTTCCACCGAAAAAAATACTTGGTGCTGTGTTTTGGACAATTGCCGAATACATCGCAGAAAATCTACTCGAGAAATTTTCGATTGATATTAGAGATGCTTGGGCTGGGCCAGATGATGGAATTGGTGTGCCAGTCGTCATATAAACGTATGCTAGCCAAGGGAAAATTAAAAGCGCTCCAATTAAACCAGCAACTATCAATCGTGGTAGCAATTCTCTTTTTGCAAAAAAACAGTAAATTATCAATATTGCGTAGACTACTCCAAAGTCTAGTCTTGCAAGTCCGGTAATTCCAACCAGAACACCAAAAAAAATAATATCTTTTGAAAATAAAAAACCTTCTTTTTTTTTCACTGAAATTTTTATGTACTGTAATAGCAAGATAGCAAAGCATGTAAGATAAATTCCTGTTTCCAAGCCATATGTAAAAAGTCGGAAGATGTAGTAGCTGCTACAAGTTACTAGAAATGAAAAAAAATAAATTAAGTCATATGGGTGTCGTATATTTGCAATTTTGACTGATAAGTTTCCAACAAGATGTGCAAATAAAATAATGTTTAAAGTCCCAAAAACAAGTACCGCCCTTACAAACTCCTCTTTGTTTCCATTAAAAAACTTTACAACGGCAGCAAGCACTGAAAAGATAAAAGTTGATAGCGGCTGAATTCCTGTTACTTCTAGGTCAAAGTTGCCTACCAAACCTCTACCCTCACCCAAATTCCATGCGATCATCAACATATAAAAACCATCTTCTCCTACTGGTTTGTCATATAGATGTGGCATGCTAGAGGTTGTATTTAAAGCGGAAGGAAAGGATGATGTTGACCCAAGTGCAATAAACAAACCATAAATTAGAAGAAATAAGACCAACAGAAAGATCTGCTTTTTGAAGTTGGTGGTGTTTAAATTTGACATGTAATACTCCTAAAGCATTAGTTTTTTGAATACGGCGACTGGGACGGTCTTAATTATTACCATAACAGCCCACCAAAACGCGGGCACATACACTTCGTTTTTCTTTGCATCAATCGCTCGTACAATCTTGTCAGCAACTTTCGTAGGCTTTGCCCATAGCAATCCTTTTTTAAATGCAGCAGTCATCGGTGTGTCGATAAAGCCTGGCTTAATGGTGATCACTGTCACATTGGATTTGTGGAGACGCTGCCGCATACCTGATGTAAATGCAGTAATCATTGCCTTAGCAGAACCATAGACATAGTTACTGGCCCTGCCCCGATCTCCTGCAACAGAGGAGATTACAGCGATGGTGCCAGATTCTTTTGATTCAAAGCGATTTGCAATGAGTGTTAGTAAGCTTATGGTTGACAGAGCATTGGTCTTTATCTCTGCTAGTGTTTCTTCCACACACTCTTCGCAAGCGTTTTGGTTCGATAGCGTTCCGTGTGCAATCAGCACCGTATCAATGCCACCCATTGCTGCTTCTGCCGCATCTAATAATGCAGCGTGGTGATCCATATAATTTAGGTCTGTCCAGTAAGTATCTGTTTCTGCTGCGCCACGCACTTTTAAATCAGCCGCTATTGTTTTAAGGCGCTCTTCGTTTCGTGCCACCAAGTAGAGCGCATCGCCTCTACCTGCCCATATCCGTGCGCAGTGCTCCGCAATTGCAGAGGTTGCACCGATTATCAGAATTTTCTTCACGCTAACCCCAGTCGTTTAGATTGCGCAGAAGCAAACTTCTCGATTGCGCCATACTTTTGACGTACTGCTTCAAATTGCTCCCAATTTGAGTACATCGTTTTAAACGACACTTCTAGCATCACTGCATCTTTCGTTAAGTAGACCCTGCCGCCCATACCTGCCACCATATCGTCTAGCCTGTGCAGTAAATCTATCGTGGATTGCGACATTTTAAAGTCTAATGCCAGCGTGTAGCCCTCTATCGGAAATGACAGCAGGTTTTGGTTGGCTTGGCCGAATTGTTTCAGTACTGCCAAAAAAGAACCCTGCCCACTTTGGGCGATTTGGGTCAGTATATTCCGCATGTTGGCAACGCCATCAACTTTAGGCAACACAAACTGATACTGTAGAAACCCTGCTTTGCCATACAGCTTATTCCACCCGCCTATGGCATCTAATGGGTAGAAGTAGGGCAGCAACGGCACGGTCTGTGTTTTGTCGCCACTTGCTTTTACCCAATACGCATTGTTAAACGCTCGCATGGTCATGCTGTTAAGCAATGCGGCAGGCGTATGGATGGGCACGGTAATAGGGTCTTTAACTGTCAAATCTAGTCTGCCGCTCTCTGCGTGCTCACCCAACATCAGTACACTGCGGCCCAAGTGTTTGCCCGTCGCTAGGCAGTCAATCCATGCCACGCTGTAAGTGCCGCTACTATTCGTTTCAAACGCTTCGCAGGCAGCTTCTATGCAGTCAGCTTTAATGGTCTTTTGGGCAATGAAAGCGGATTGGATGGGAATAAGTTGGATAGTGGCAGACAGAATCACACCCGTTAGCCCCATGCCGCCGCAAGTCGCATGAAATAAATCAGGCAGCTCTGTGGGTGATGTGGTGACGACTTCGCCTGTACCCAGCAACATAGTAATCGAAACCACATGCTGCCCAAATGTGCCGGCAATATGGTGGTTCTTGCCATGTACATCGCTGGCTATTGCCCCACCCACTGTCACAAAACTAGTGCCGGGAGTTACTGGCAAAAACCAACCCTGCTTTACGGTGATTTTTAGAATGTCACGCAGCAGTACACCTGCTTCTACCGTAAGTAAGCCTGTAGCTTTATCAAACGCAATGAAGTGGTCACAGTAAGTCGTCTGTAAAACAATAGGCGCATTGGCACTATCGCCATAGCTTCTGCCCATACCCCTTGCAATAATGGAGGGGTGTTGGGCTAGTTGGGTTTGATAGGCTGACAGGGATAGTGGCGTAATGACCTGCGCATCTTGCGTTGGGTAGTTGCCCCAGCCGCTGATATTCGTAAGCGTTTGTGTTGTGGCAGTCATACCGCCACCCGCTTGTCACCACTGACAAACACAAATTTTTTATCTAGCTGGTACTTCACATAAAAGCCGATCGCTAGCCCAATCACCCCGCCTACATAACGCATGGTGTCGGTGGCAAAGATCAGATGAAACGCATACTCCACACCCCAAAAGATGGCGGTGGTAAACACCCCCATAAAGCTGTAAAGCACAAAGAGCTGTCCGTCGTGTTTGATGTTGTTGCTCTTAAACGCAAAGATGTAGCGCTTCTCTAATAGGTAGCGCAGCGGCAGCCCTGCTGCTGTGCCAATCAAAATCGACGCCTCTACTGCATAAGGCCCTGTGTAAGCCCATATAGAGAGCATTTGTGCGACGATATTGATGGCAGTGGAAAACGCCGCAAATAGCGTGTAAAGGACAGCAATGCTAACGGCTGTTTTAGCCATTAGGCACCCAGGCCTTTTGTGGCGAATAAGAAAGAGACGGCAATGAGAGCGGCAACGGCAAGACTGGCTTTATCCTTTATGGCAAACACAATCGGGTCATCGTGCATCTCCCCTCTGTGCGCCTTCATCCATAACCAGCTGACCCAAAAGAGCATTAAGGGCACTGCAAACCAAATCATTTCGGGTTGGGCATACAGGGTAAGGACTGTTTCCCCGTGTAAGTACAGTGCCAAAACCAATACCGCCGCATAGCCTGCGGTGATGCCCAGCGTCTGCACAAGCGGTGCATCGCTCACCGCATAGCCCCTACCATGTGCATGGCTGTTGCCCGCCCCTGCTTGTACCTGTAGCTCTGCATAGCGTTTAACGAAAGCCAGCGACAGAAAAATAAACACGGAAAACGCTAACAACCAAAACGACAGGGCAATGGCAACGGCTGCAGCGCCCGCAATAATGCGTAGGGTGTAAAGAGCCGCAAGTGTGAGGCAGTCAATCAGTGCGAATCGTTTAAGCCATAGTGAATAAGCGCAAGTTAACAGGAAGTAGACAACTAGCCACGCTGTAAACCCAGCGCCCACCATTAGCCCTAACGCAAGGCTAGAAACTGCAAAAAATGGAGCGAGCACTGCGCCTACCGTTATGGGAACGGCAGCAGCGGCAAATGGGCGATGGCGTTTGCGGGGGTGCTTGCGATCACTGTCTAAATCCAACAAGTCGTTAGCGATGTATACCGCAGAAGCACATAGGCTAAATGAAACAAATGCCAGAATCAGCGTGGATAGTGATTGGATGTTGCCAATCTGATGCGCCGCAAGTAGCGGCACAAAAAGCAGCATGTTCTTTAACCATTGATGCACCCGAAAGACTCTGCGCCAATGTGAAAGGGTAATAGTTTGTGATGGGAAGACTTTGGCTACTGGGGCAACTTGTGCGGCTTTATCTATCACTGAGTCGCTAGCATTAACCACAATCGCCTCGGCCGCACCTGTCCATACTTCTATATCGGCGCTGCTATTACCCGCATAGTCATAGCCCTTAACCCCAAACCGCTCTTCTAAGGCTTTGCGCTTATTGCCGCTTTTAATATTGGTGGCTACATCGCTGGCAATGACGTCATCAAACAACTGCAGGTGGTCTGCTACTGCCTGGGCAATACGTTCATTGGTTGCCGTACACAGCACAATCTTTTTGCCGGCTGCCCGCTCTTGTTTTAGCCAATCTATCAGCGACTGGTTGTAAGGAAGCGTGGTGACATCCAAATCTACAAGATCTGCGACCTTGGCTTTAAAAGCAGCCTTGCCCTGAGCTAGCCAAAATGGCAGCGCAAATAAGTACAAGGGATTTGCACCTACCAACGCCACGATAGATTCGTGCAGCGTGTCAGTGTCTGTGAGCGTACCGTCCAAGTCTACAGCAATGACGGCCTCTGTATTTTTACAAGTTTCCAAGGTCATACTTTTTAAATTTACAAGACAGTTTAAATCAATCGGCATCAAAGCGGACTGTTCGCTTGACGTCAAAAATAGTATGCACCCTAGAAAAATGACGGTTTTTTAGAAAGGGTTCAACAATAAGAGGTAATCAACGATATTGTTGGAATCAATAACCAGCTCTCTTCTATTCGGGAGCCAGTGAGGTATTTTCCAGGTGGTTACATAAATGACAGAAATCACAACCACCAACAAGCCATAGATTCCCTTTCCTTCATAAAATGAAATTTTTTCATGTGTTTTGTTTGACAAAATACAGATGAAGGTCAACATCGCAGCGATGTGAATCCATCGGCCCCAGTCTGATGCAAATACATACAAGGGTATCGTCGGCAACATAAAAACAAAGATAGCAACAGTGCATCGATTGTACTCACGACGATCAAGTGCCTTGTAAGCGTAGAGCATCAACGCAGAAAAGGTCAGTGTAAAAATAATGGAGTAGGCTATGAAATAAGCCGTGTGGATTTCATACTCAAAGCCGCCTAAAGCCATAATCGCGCCATTGCATATGCTTTCATTCAAATTCGCGTTCAATAATGTCTGGCAGATCACATTTGCATCATTTGAATCGCCAGGATATCCAACACTCACTAAGATGAATATTGCCAGTGAGATTGAATAAGGGATGAAAAACTTGATCACGGTATTTCTGATGTCCTCTTTACCCATCAGGGCAAACAACAGAAAGTATTGATAGAAAAAAAACAGACCTTCATGGGTCAGCAAAATAAGTGGCAGCAGAATCAATAGGTACCAGAAATCCCATTGCTTAAAAAAAACAGATGCACTCTCCTGCTTACGGCTGAAGGTCTTGATCAAAGCATAGAGTGTAAATGCCGAGAAAAGAATTAATTCCTTTCTGCCTGATGCGGTAGGGTAATTGAGATCAAAGAAAAACGCCCATGCAGAAAGGATAAGCATGATCTCAAAGAGACCGATTTTTTTTCTTATGCAGAGGCATAAAAATGCCACGCAATATATGGCATACAAAAAGAGTTTTATGAAAAATATCGTAGATATATGACTGATTGCATGATTTCTGTAGAGGTAATCCGCCAGCTCGCCCAACAGCCCTCTTCTTATAAAACCATTTGAGTAATTAATCAGCCAATCACCTGTCAGCCAACCCTGCATGCTGTAGACATTTTGTATTTCGATGACTTTGACAAAATAAATGCATAAAAATAAGATAAGAATCCCGTTAAAGAATATATGCCATGGTCTGTCATTTATATAATTTTTTTCCAATTTATTTACAATTTTGAAAGAATGTGAACTGCAGGGTTTCCTGGGGTCTGTTTTTGAGTCAATGTAGCAGGGTGATGATTTTTTTATCCGCTTTCGGAAATTATTTCGCTTAGTATTAAAATTGTAGTCCAAAGTTAATTATAATTGAATCAATAAAAACTTTATAAGTTGATGTCTCGTGATAGCAGCAAACCCGGTCGCCTTGCGCATGCATCAAATGAAGCCCAATCGGAGACTTGGGTGTTACATGCAGGTAGCGATTGGAGTTTGGCCAATATCGATGCCCCGGTTGAAGAGATCGCGTTGCAGATGCTGAACGCATTCAAGAACATCCTGCAGTCAGATAACCGCAATGAAGCCGCAGACCAGCTTGACGACGCCATCAATGCTTATAGTGTGCATCGCTGGCGTTATGCTGATTGTGAGCAGTTTTCAGAGAGGGTTTATGGTTGGGATGCCGACCAGAACATCGGCTTGTGTGGAGATTGGCTGAATGGCGGCAAGGTGCAGGGTGCCTGGCTGAGCGGCTATCATCTTGCCCAACGACTGATCGATTCTGCTGCCTGAAGCCGGGTGAATTCAGCTAACCCTGGCATCACCGCTTTTTGACGGTATGCGATTCCACTAGCAACTGGCGTGTGATGGTGTTGATTTCCAGCATCTTGTTGTTTTTAGCAAACCTGAACGTACAACCATCCAGCGCCATGGAAATACAATCGACCACCTCGGTGTAGCCTTGCTCGTAGATTTCAAGCGCATAGAGGCTGGATTGCCCAATCTTCTTATTGCTGACTGGTGCCCATCCATGTGCCATCAGGGTTGGCCGCAGGTCGGCGTAGGCCATATTTTTCTGGATGGCGTCCAGTCCATCTTGCGCCCGGGCCGATTGACTCAAGCCTAGCAACAACAGAATCAGGTAACAGCCGAAAGGCTTGGTTTGAATTTTTGGCACGGCAGGCTTTCCTTCATCGTGAACACGTAGACATGATAGGTTAATCTTCTTGTAATTGACTGCTTTTAACGATCAAATCTGATGACTGTACTGAAGCGCCAGCAAGCTGTTAAGACCTCACGGCAGAAAACTGCGCCAGCTTTGTTAGCTTGCCTGCTAGGCATGGGTTTCATCATTGGCATGTCAATGAGCAGTCATGCCGCGCCGTATTGCCTGAAGCAGGAAAATGCCCTGCAGTGCGAATACCCGACTTACGCCGCATGTGTTGCTGCTGCCAATCTGGTTACGGATTGTCTGCGTAATCCGGATGAACCGATTCCGATTGTAGGCACCGCCCCATTTTGTGTGTTGTCGGAATTGCAGGCGGAATGCAGCTTCCATGAAGGGCACTCATGCCATAAAGCCGCGATGCTGAGCAGTGGCATCTGTGCAAAAAATCCTAACCACTAAATGACCGATGTGCGGCGGCGTTCAATATACCGACAAAGCGAATAAGACCTGGACGATTTACTTCCCCAACCCCAAGGCGGCCTTGCCGGTACTCAAGCGTAATGGCGAAATCGAATGGGTCCCTTGGGGTAAACGCAAGGAAGAAGCCGACGATGGCTTTTATCAAGGTGGATGGGCACGCCTTGATGCCATCCATGCAGGCAAATGGGCAAAACTCAATGCAAAACCGGTCATGCTGCCCGTGCAGGCCTTTATGGAAAAAGATGAAGTGCGGCAATCGCACTGGATCACTGTCCCTCAGGGGCAAGTGATCCAAGGTCTACTCGCTGTTCAAGCGAATCAAACACGGGTTTATGTTGTCACAACCGAAACGCCTACCGAATATGCCTGGGTGCATGACCGCTGGCCGAGATTGGTAAACCGCTCACAATGATTCAAGGAGCCTTATGAAAGACTACAACAAGGACCGTTTGGTTTTTAAGGATGACGAGAAGCGCGCTATCCCCTGGCGAAAGATAGGGATCGGTATTCTCGCGGTGTTGCTCATTGTGTTGATCGTCTCATTCTTCCAGCCCGAACCAGATACGGTGAGTTTTGAAATCGAATTGCCGAAGCTGCAGTAGGCGTAGCTGAGTTAAGCCCAGCACCACAGCGCATCCTTTCATGAAAATCCGTACCCGTCATTCATGAAGCTGCATACAGCATTTGTCAGTGCCGTCGGTATGATGTGAATCGTTAACTAGCAACACAACTCAACAACGATGACAGGAGAATGACCATGTGGACCAAGCCAGCTGCTACTGAAATGCGTTTCGGTTTTGAAGTAACTATGTACGTTTGCAACCGCTAATTCGGTTACAAGGTATATCTAAAAACGGCACCTTAGGGTGCCGTTTTTGTTTTATTGCAGATGGTTACTATAGATCAGGTAGCAAGCGCTGAATCATCATGCTCGTTTCAATGCCGGAAGTTGATTTGCGCTAAACAGCCACTCCGACCTGTTCTACATATCGCATGACCGTCTCCGCCTTACTCCATCGTCCTCGCTGCATCAGGATTGGTAGGCTTGCACCAGTGAGCAGTAGATCCTGCGCCGCCCCTATACGGGTGGAGTGGGCGCTGAGGCGATGAATGAATTCCGGTGCCAGTCCGGCCTCTTTCGCGTGACGTCGAATAATACGGCCGACATTCCCTGCATCAAGTCCTTCGGTTAGTTTGTATCTGTTTCGTATGCCCCGGAACAATGGTCCGGATTCGAGGTTTGCTGCCTTGATCCATTTTTGTAGTGCCACATGACAGCGCTCGCTGATCGGCATCCATTTGCCGATAGACTCCTGATCGGTTTTGCTTTTTCTCAAGAAAATGGCATAACCAATTCGGTTCTGCAAAGCATTTGGCATAGGTCGATGTAAATCTTCTACCCTCAAACTCACAAGCTCTGATCGGCGACAGAGCGTTTCATAGGCAGTCAGCATCAGCGCATGATCGCGCAGTCCACGCAGGCTGTGATCTGTGGTTGCTAGCAAGCTTTCCAGAAGGTCGGCGTTGAGACCTTGGGCCTGCCGTGAGTTTCGACCTATTTGGCGATGCATCCGCCGCATCGCCAGCTTGCACTCGACGGTCTTGGTTGGATCTGCAAATCCATTGATTTGGTGAATGCTAGCGATGCCTGCAACAGCGCGTCGGATACTCGCAGATTTCTTGCCGCGCTCCTTTAGTGAATCGATAAACCCTGAGACCGCTTCCCCAGAGGCGGGTAGGGCAGGGATATGCTTTATGTCGCAAAATTCGATGAAGTCCAAAAAATCTACACGGTAGGCCCTGATCGTGGCGTGTGCGTATGCGCCTTCTATGAGCTGAATGGTTTGTGCTAATATTTGCGTAGGAATCATATTTATTTTAATAATAAAAAAACTAAATATGATATTAAAATAATCAAAATAGATTGTAAAGCGATTGATTACAAGTGACCAAATAAGGGCTGCAAGAGCAATTTTGAGGTGGACTGCTGACGATCTTGCAGTTGCATCAGGAATTGGAGTGGCGACTATTCGTAGGTTTGAGTCGCAAGATGGTGTTCCCTCTGGTCAAACCAGAGTGCTCGAATTAATTCAAGTAACACTTGAAAAAGCAGGCATCGAATTCATTGGCACTCCGGAATCAGGTCCGGGCGTGCGACTCAATAAGACTTAACGCTTTAAAATGAATCTCACTGGCAGTGACATAATAAGATGAATTTACTCCTATAAGTTTTGACGGAGAATAAAATGCTTAAAACCAAACGATCAGGGGGTCCCCGCAGCGAATCCGGTAAACTTGCTTCCTCGCAAAATGCCATTAAAACAGGCGCCTATGCCAAGACAATGATTCTTCCAGGTGAGAGTCGTGAAGCGTTTATCGAGCTCCTTGAAGGACTGCGTATAGATTTTTCGCCAGGTGACATCGTCGAAAATGCCCTTGTTGATCAGATGGCAGGATTAATCTGGAAATTACAACGGCTTGATTATATCGAGTTGGGTGTGATGAAAGCACAGTTGAGCTCGCCACTTACTTATTTAGAGTGGAAAAAGCTACCAGGCGATATGAACGAAAGTTGGCAATGGATTTTTGATGATTTTGAGAATTCTTCTTCAAGTATTTCTACCGAGGCTAGTGCATATCTCACGGTGAATCAATCTTTCGAAAAAATGCCCGGTGATAAGTACTTTCTCGAAATTCAAAGATCATTTCCCAGCCTATTAAAGATGTTGTTTACCATGGCTGAAAGTTATTTCATGATGTCAAGCCACGGTGATAAGGCACTACATCTCGCAGCATTGTCCACCAAAATTGTTGATCCGGGCGATGGCCGGCCAATGATTCAATTGTTCAAATGCCTACAACATGAACTTAAAGAACGCTGCCTCAAGCTTCGATATTTCAAAGAGCACCTTGAGCAGATCGAAATTGTAATGTCTTCCATTCATTCGGTTAGACTCCGTAATGCCCTCCAGACCCCAGATATCCAACGTGCCCATGGCTACCTTACCAGTGCACTATTCCGAGTCATGAGCGAGCTGCGCAGGCAACAGGATTGGCGCATCCGAACCAGGACCGCCGAAGTCGGTGACGCCGAGATCCCCGAGGAAGAGGAAATCCCACGGGGCCGACTGATCGAGCAGGTGAACGATCAAAAAACCGACTGATGTACCAGTTTTGATTTAAGGCCGTAGTTGATTACTCGAAGACTTTATCAAGTTGAAACTTTTCGCCACGTTATCCCGGTTTTGCTGAGTTAGCCCGGCTTTTTTGGCGAACGTATGCCAATCTCCCAGCGCATCTCTGACCTGTTCCAGGATCGCAGGCGCATCCGGGATGCCGAATTGATCCGCAGCGGTGAGCATGTCAGTTACCCCTATATCTGAGCCTGATGAAGCTGATATGTAACGCGTTCGATTCAGCGTAAACCAAAAATGCACCCATTTACACCTATTAAAAGGAAGGTCAGCTTCAAAATGGGTGTTAATGGGTGTATTATTGGTTGCATGCTACGTTCAGACACCCTCCAGATCACCGCCGAGATCCTGAGCCTGATTGCCCGGATCGACGAATTCAAAGGCGCTTGGCGCGCCTTGGGCACGCTCGCGCCCGAGCGTCTTTCAGCGCTGCGACGGGTGGCGACCGTGGAAAGCATCGGATCTTCGACCCGCATCGAGGGTAGCAAGTTGACTGACAGGGAGGTGGAGCGCCTGCTCTCCAACCTGGCCATCCAGTCCTTCGACAGCCGCGACGAGCAGGAGGTGGCCGGTTACGCCGAATTGATGGATCTGGTATTCAGCGCATGGCAGGACATCCCGTTCAACGAGAACCACATCAAGCAGCTGCACCAAATACTTTTGCGCCACAGCGAAGAGGATACCCGTCACCGTGGGCAGTACAAAACCACATCGAACAGCGTCGCCGCTTTCGATGAAAGCGGGACAAAGATCGGGATCGTTTTCGAGACCGCCACACCGTTCGACACGCCACGGCTGATGGCTGAATTGGTGTTGTGGGTAAAAGGCGAGCGGGAGAGGGGACGCCTGCATCCTTTGTTGATCATCGCGATCTTTGTGGTGGTGTTTCTGGAAATTCACCCCTTTCAGGATGGTAACGGGCGTTTGAGCCGGGTACTGACGACATTGCTGCTGATCCAGGCTGGGTATGCCTATGTACCCTACAGCTCACTGGAGAGTGTGATCGAGTTCAACAAGGAAGCCTATTACCTCGCACTACGCCAGACACAGGGAACCATCCGCACGGAGGCACCCAACTGGCAGCCATGGCTGGTGTTCTTTTTACGTGCTCTGGCAGAGCAGGTGCGGCGTCTGGAGAAGAAGGTCGAGCGCGAAAAGATGGTGCTGGCCGCGCTGCCCGAGTTGTCACTGCAAATCGTGGAATTCGCCCGCGAGCACGGACGCGTCACGATGATGGATGCCATCAAACTGACTGGAGCCAGTCGCAACACCTTGAAGCAGCACTTCCGCGATCTGGCCGAGCGTAACCATCTGGAGCAGCACGGCAGCGGACGAGGTGTGTGGTACGGGCTGAAGTAACTGGTTGGAGGCTGCCCAATCACATGACGAAAGCATGGCGCCGCAATAGGGCAGTTTGACCCCAAAAAAGAAACTAATATATTGCTTATATTGACATAAGCAACTTATAAGTTGACCGATATGAATGCCTTACTTGAGCAAGTCAAACGACGCGGGTTCGGTACCGGGTGCCACCGCCATACACCAGGGCTCGGATAGTCTCATTCGAGGAACGTGTCGGCACCATCAAACGCGGGCGTGGCGCCAAGGGCGACCGTGTACGCGCCGAAATCCTGAAGCACAACCTACCGTTCTCAATCTCGGAAATCGAAGAGGCCTGCCCCGGCATCAGTCGCGACATGGTGCGTGTTGTCTTGCGCGCCATGAAAGCCGAAGGACTCATCACGCCAACGGGCAAAGGCCGTGCTGCAAAGTGGGAGCAGACACCAAAACCTATCGGGCAATCCACCCCTGCCCAAACCAATTCATTAGAGAAACAGCAATAAACCAAATCGAACAACAGTGCTTCAACGACCTCGAAAAAAGCTCTGGACTGCTGCCAAGAAGCGGATGCGGGTTCGGTTGCGTGTTCCACAACCATGATTAAAAAACCAGACCACTATCGGTTGGGTTTTTTGTTACCCTAACCAGGATTGTGGGTCCAGACGGTGTTGAATGCCGAGCCTATGCCGGCTTAAATCACATAATATATAATGTATAAATATATATTATTTTATTATATATTGATAAGATGCCTGGTATACGTCATTTTGCAAAACGGACTGATTCTCATCTGGAGGTTGACCTGCCCGCTAAAGCCGCTTAGCAACGCAGGCGAAATAAAGGTATCGTCAAGCGCATCCTGTTCCTTGATTTATCTATTTACGTTTAACGTTATTCGTTATAAATTAACGCATGGCCATCCAATCATTTCGATGTAACGAAACAAGATCTCTCTACGGAGGTCTAGCCGTTAACAGATTGAATCATATTCGATCGGTTGCAGAGCGAAAGTTGCAGATGCTTGATGACGCTGTAGAACTGAGGGATCTGCGATCTCCACCTGGAAATCGGTTGGAACAGCTAAGCGGCAAACGGTCTGGTCAGCACAGTATTCGCATCAATGACCAATGACGTGTCTGCTTTGTGTGGGGTATGAATGGACCGGAAAACGTTGAGATCGTAGACTACCATTAAGGAGTACCGAATGCGTGATAACAAGATGAGACCTATCCACCCTGGAGAGATCCTCAGGGAAGAGTACCTTGTGCCGCTTGGCATGAGTGCTAACGCGCTTTCAATTGCGCTGCGTGTTCCTGCACCACGGATCAACGAAGTGGTGCGAGAGCGACGCGGCATTACCACCGACACTGCACTGAGACTTGCGCGTTTCTTCAACACTAGCCCACAGTTCTGGCTCAATCTTCAAACGAGTTTTGATCTTAAGCAGACCGAGATGGAGGTTGGCGAAATAATCGCGCATGAGATCCATCCAATGCATGTTGCCGCCTGATCTTTCTGATCGTCAGTCAGCGTTTTTCCAGCATTGATTTACGAAATTTTAAAAAATCAATTTAACAGGCTTGGCCTCGCAGACGCTTTCGAACCGGAAACGGTGTGTGTGGAAATCGAATTGCCGAAGATGCAGTAGGCGTAGTTGAGTAACCCCAAAACCACAGCGCATCCTTTCATGAAAATCCGTACCCCGCATTCATGATGCTGCATACAGCGTTTTTAGGTGCTGTCGGTATGATGTGAATTGTTAACTCGTATCACACCTCAACAACGAATACAGGAGAATGACCATGTGGACCAAGCCAGCTGCTACTGAAATGCGTTTCGGTTTTGAAGTGACCATGTACGTTTGTAACCGTTAATCCGGTTTTCAAATGCATGATAGAACGGCACCTGCGGGTGCCGTTTTTATTTGCTTCAACGCTTTGCAGGGTGCGGGTTCAGCAGTGATGCATGTGGCTGATTTAGCCAGATCGGCAAGCATGGTGCGACGGTATAGGGGTTATCGGTTTTGTGCGGTAGTCGCCGTTTCGTCTTGAAGTCGCTACACTCATTGTGTGGAATGAACAGGGATGAATGTCAGGCATGAAACACGCCCGCAAAATCGTTTATTGGCTGGCTTGCTGCACTGTGGCGGTGCTGTCGCTGATGCCGCTGCAATATCTGCCCCCGGCAGCGTTTGACTGGTGGGATAAGGCACAACATGCGCTGGGCTTTTTTGTGCTGGGTATTTTGGGGCTCATTGCCTATGCGGCGGCCGTGCGCGTGTTAGTCAGTTTGTTGCTGTTCGGTTCGCTGATCGAGTTGCTGCAGAGCGCTTCGGGCTGGCGATATGGTGATTGGTATGATTGGCTGGCGAATGTGGCGGGATTAAGCCTGGCATATCTGGTCTACCGATTGGCAATACTGCTTATGGATTCTGACCGAAGCTGATTGCTTACAGCATTGCGTTGGGTTTTTCTGCTGGTTTGCGGCTGTCGCGTTCAAGCCGGCTTGTTCTTTCTGCGTCGTTGTCTGGGGTCGGTATGCCGCTCCAGATATTCGAGTGCCAGCATCAGCACCCATGAAATGAGGAAATACAGAATGGCCACCATCACCAGCGGGAAGAACGCATCAAAAGTGCGGCTGCGGATGATGTCGCTGGCCTTGGTCAGATCCTGCACGGCGATATAACCAACGATGGACGTCATTTTCACCAGCGAAATGAACTCGCCTTTATAGACCGGCAGAATACGCTGAATGGTCTG
>MCAW01000014.1 GCA_001704575.1 Methylophilales bacterium LSUCC0135 | reverse complement strand
ATCTACACCACCAATGCGATTGAATCGGTGAATATGTCGCTACGCAAGATTACCAAGAACCGTGGATCGTTTCCGAGCGATGAATCGTTGATCAAATTGTTCTATCTAGCGCTGATGAATATCAGCCAGAAGTGGACGATGCCACTAAGAGACTGGAAAGCTGCGCTGAACCGGTTTACTATCCAATTCGAGGATCGAATGCCTAACCTTTAAACGAAATTCCGTTTACACAAAATCCAGAACAACCTCGGAAAATTCTTTTGCTCATCTCGTTAAGCTTTTCAGCATCAGGCAAGAACGTAAAAACGTCCTAGCGGATGACCTATGCTTATCAGAAAGCGGGGTTTGCTGCCGGTTTTACCGCATAGGTGAGGAGCAAAAACAAGGGCCTTAGGAAGCTAAAGCGGGTTTTTTCTTAAAAGTTTAAGTATCTCAAGATAAAGATTATCACGACGATGATTGAATCGAAATTCAGTTTCTTTCAGGTGCAAGTAAAACGTATGTTTGGCCACGCCGTTAAACTTGGCCAGGCGGCGCTTTGCATAGCTCCAGAAAGACTCAATACCATTGATATGCCGCTCACCGTTCGCAAACTCATTTTCCCCATAGTGCACCCGAAAGTGCTTATCAAAGCCAATATCCACCAGGCCATCGTAGCCGCGCCAGCCATCGGAATGAATCACGGTACTGGGTTCCACATGGCCGCGGATAATGCCCTGCAGCGTGGCTTTGGAGCAGTCCGGCACAATCTCGGTATAGACCTTGCCTTGACGCTTCAAGAGCCCAAATACGATGGTCTTACCATAAGCCCCACGACCGCGCTTGCCACGAACCCGATGCGCACCGAAGTACGATTCGTCGACTTCTACCGCGCCTTGCAGTGGCGATTCCAGTTCGCAAGAATCAGCAATGCGTGCCCGAATCTTCAGTTAGATACTGTTGACCGACCTGACCGAAATCCCGGTCAATTCAGCGCTGCTGGTGGCCGTGAAATCCAGGGCAAAACACCTGACAAGCTGCCTGAATTTGGCTTCGCTGATTTTAGAACGGCGGTAGTACCTGTTTTTATCAACCATATTAGGAAGTTATCACACCTTAACTGGTGCTTTGCTTCCTAAGACCCAAAACAAAAAAGCCGCATTTAGCGGCTTTTGTCGGGAACTTGGTCCCCAAATTTGGTAGGCGCGATTGGACTCGAACCAACGACCCCCACCATGTCAAGGTGGTGCTCTAACCAGCTGAGCTACGCGCCTGCATTTGTCTAAATGCGAGAGCTGCGCATTCTAGCGCATAGATGATAACGACGCAAATAAAAGTCTGCAGACAGCAGTATAATCGCGCCACCATGACGCTCACTGCTCCGGCAACTTTAATTTCTCACGCACTCGACCAACTTGCCGAGCTGGGTTACACCATCATCGATGACTTTATTCCGGCGGCGGATGTTGTCGCATTACGCAGCCAGGCAAAAGCATTGCAGGACGAGGGCTTGATGCATCAAGCGGCGATCGGTCATGACATGCATCAGCAAGTGGTTCGCAGAATCCGCGGCGATGCCACTTACTGGCTGGACGACGATGGCAACACTGCTGAGCAGGCGCAATACCTGGCTTCCATGCATGCATTGCAACAAGAGCTGAACCGGGATTTTTTTCTCGCTCTGGTCGAGTTCGAATGCCACTTTGCCATTTATCGGCCCGGGGCAGTGTATCTGCGTCATCTTGATCAGTTCATCGGACAGCAGGAGAGACAGATCAGCGCCGTGCTCTATTTGAATGAACACTGGCAGCCGGACGATGGCGGTGAGTTGCGGCTTTATCTGGATAACGGGGCTGTCCCCGATCATGTCGATATCCTGCCGCTGGGCGGCCGGTTGGTACTATTCATGTCCGGGCGTTTTTATCACGAAGTCCTGGCCGCAAGACGAGAGCGTTTCAGTCTCACGGGCTGGTTCAGAACACGATCGCAGGCATTGTGATGACAACAGACCTGACTACGCTATTTGACGCACATAAATTCAGCGAACTCGGTCACCGGCTGATCGACCTGCTGGCAGAAGAACTGCAGCGCAACCTCGATGCCGGGCGTCCGGTATTGCAATGGCGCGAACCGGCCATCGAAGACGCGAACTGGCAAGCACCTTTGCCACAACAACCCACGCTTGACCTCAACGGTTTTATCGAAAAGCTGAAAAAGGACATTCTGCCCGGCAATCTCGCCATCCATCATCCGCGCAATCTGGGGCATCAGGTGGCAACGCCGTTGCCGGTCGCGGCGCTGTGCGATCTGGTCGCATCCCTCACCAATCAGGCCATGGCCGTCTACGAAACCGGCCCGACCGCGACCATGCTCGAACGCCAGGTGCTGCGCTGGCTGAGCACGTTGATCGGCTGGGATTCCGTTGCCGTCAACGGTGTACTGACCTCGGGCGGCGCGCAGGCCAACCTCACCGCCCTGCTGGCAGCCCGTCAGCATGCCGGTGAAAAGCGCATATGGCAACACGGCGTATCGAATGAACGCCGTTTGCGCATTCTTGCATCGGAACACAGCCATTACTCGATTGCACGTGCCGCCGGCATCATGGGGCTGGGCACCGATGCGGTGATGGCCATTGCGACCGACGCCGGGGGCCGCATGCGGCCGGAGGCAATTGCCGAAGCCCATGAAGGCTGCCGCAGAAACGGTGAAATTGTCATGGCAGTCGTCGCCAACGCAGCCTGTACGCCGACCGGCAGCGTCGACCCGCTCAAAGTGATCGGCGAATACTGCGCGGCGCATCAACTCTGGCTGCACGTTGACGGCGCCCACGGCGCCTCTGCTCTGCTCTCCGGCCGCCATCGTCATGTGCTGGACGGTATCGCACTGGCGGATTCCGTCACCTGGGACGGCCACAAGCTGCTTTACATGCCGGCCACGGTTTCTGCCGTGCTGTTCAGGTCGGCAGCTAATGGCCGGCAGGCATTCGCGCAGAACGCCTCTTATCTGTTTGAGGAAAAACCGCAGGAAGAACAGGATTTCAACGTCAGCTACCGCACGCTGGAATGCACCAAGCGCATGATGGCACTGAAGCTGTGGGCGGCTTTTTCGCTCTACGGCGTCGAAGGCATGGCGGCATTGGTGGATGAGGCTTTCGCCAAGGCAGGCCGCTTTGCCGAGATGATTGGTGCAACGGAAGATTTTGAATTGTTGATGCAACCACAGACCAATATCGTCTGCTTCCGCCACCTGGCTGCAGGGATAAATCCCTCTGAGCTGAACCGGCATCAGGCAGCTACACGCAAGCATTTAATCGAAAGCGGTGATTTCCATCTGACGCAGGTGGAGCTGGATGGTGTGCTCTGGCTGCGCACGACACTGATGAACCCCTTCACGCAGGAAGCAGACCTGCAGGCATTGCTCGATGCCATCCGCGCTCAGCCGGCCAGCAAAGCTCCATAACCGCTGCGATAATCCGGATATTGCAAGGAAAAACCGCTCGCCAGCATGCGCGCGTTGCTCAAACGTTTGCCGCCGCTGACCGGCGGCGCCTGTACAGCCAAAGCATCCACGCCCTGACGCTGCGCAAGCCACTGCAGCACTTCATATTGCGAGACCGGCGCGCTATCGGTCACCAGATACAGGGGCGCCAGTGCCTCTTCAGCCACTGCCCACTGCATGCAGTGGGCGATAAAGCGGGCGGCATCATCGCGATGAATGCGGTTGGTCCAGACATTCTGCTGCGGCCAGGCTGACGGCAGCCGTGCCAGGTCGATGAGCCGGGTTCTGCCGGGGCCGTAAATGCCGGAGAGGCGCAACACGGTCGATGGCACCTGCATCGCTGCAAGCACAGCCTCCGCCTCCATCAGGCGCACACCGCCGAAATCGGCGGGCAACGGTGTCGTCGTTTCATCCAGCAGTGCATCTCCGGTCTGGCCATAGCCGCGCGTGCTGGAAACGAAAAAAACATGGCGCAGGCTTTGATCTGGCTGCAGGGCCTGCAGAACATGACGCAAGCCATCGACGTAATGTGCCCGGTAGTTGTCATCCGTCTGCGCGCTGGCCGCCACGCAATACAGCAGAAAATCAGGATGAACATGAGAGAGCCGCGCAACACTGGCAGGATCAGTGACATCCAGTTGAATGAAATCAACGCCTTCCGGCAGCTCGCCAGGATTTCGGCGCGTACCGCTGACGTGCATGCCAGCCGCTGTCAGTTGCCGCGCAACCGCACTGCCGAGATCACCGCAACCGACGATCAGCACATGCAGATTCAGGCCTGAGGAAGCCATTGACCTTGCAGGAATTTTTCCAGCCAGTAGAGCGCGATGATGGTCTTGCCATCGCTGATCTCGCCGCGCTGCACCATGGCGAGGCAGTCGTCCAGACCCGCCTCGAACAGTTCCAGCGCCTCGTCTAAGTCGCGCCTGTGCTGTCCGGCTTGCAAACCGCGCGCCAGATAGATATGGATGATTTCATCTGAATAGCCGATGCAGGGATGCATGGCGCCGAGGTGTATCCACTCACTGGCCTGATAGCCGGTTTCTTCCAGCAGCTCACGCTGCCCAGTGAGAAGCGGCGTTTCCTTTGGGTCGATCTTGCCGGCAGGCAGCTCGATGAACACCTGTTTCAGCGGATAGCGGAACTGGCGTTCCAGTACCAACCTACCGTCATCCAACAAGGGCAGCACCAGCACGGCGCCGGGATGCACGATATATTCGCGCTCGCCTTCGCGCCCACTCGGCAGACTCACGGTATCGCGCCGGACATCCAGGAAGCGGGTGCCGGGAATCGTGTGTCCGGCAACGCAGGTTTCAGTCAGTGCATCGCTTGCCATGCACTGCGCTCACTGCTTGCGGAACTGTTCGTCGGCGATCAGCCAGACGCCGTCAACCTGCTTGAGCCGCAAGGTCTTGATACCGGCATCGGTCAGGCTGGACGAGCGGTAAGTCTGCCGGAAGCTGGCAACGGCATTGTCCGCGTCCTGCTGCTCGACCTTGAGTTCATCAATGCTGACCGATATATTGCCGGCCGAACTGATGCGAGCGTTGCGCTGTTTGCGCCACGCCGTATGGCTGGGCTGGTCGCCGCGAAAATCGACCGTATAGAAACTGAAATAATCACTGACGCGCTTCTGCTGCCAGGCCTGCGCCCAGCCCTGAATGCGTTCCACGATGGCATCTTCGGCATTACCCGGTTTCTGCGATGCTTCTTCGATTGCTGGTGGCGGTAATGCCACAGGCGCATCTACTGCAACCGGCAGCTCGGCTGGCATGGCTTCTGGGACTGTAGCTTGTTCATCAACGCTTGCCGGCGCAGCGGCAGCCTGATTTTGTGTGGCGTCACCGGTTTTACCGAGCGGCGCAAAACCCAGCTTGGCCTGCTGATTTTTGGCCTTTTGGATGATTTCGAGATTTTTGCCTTTGGCACTCGCTTCGGTATCGATGATCTGCTGATAGGCGTTGTGCGCCAGTGCAAGACGGCCGCTGTTCTGGTAAACCTGGCCCTGCTTGAGTTTGACGGTGAGATCATCCGGTCTGAGTCCGCCCGCCTGCTGCAATTTTTTCAGCGCCAACTCCCATTTGGCGTCGTGCATGGCAGCATCCGCTTCAACCATCAGAGTATTGAATTCGGCACCCGGCATGATGTTCTCGGGCAGAAGACTCTTCGGCATGCTGCAGCCTGCCAGCAGTGAGGCAAACAATGCAAAGACGACAAGGGTGAGGATGGATTTGACCGGGGAGCTTTCAGGCTTCATTTCTAATAACCTCCGGGAATCTGAAATCAGCTGCGTTGCCAGAAATAGCGATAGACAAAACCGGGGAAAGCAAACACAAGAAAAAGGCTGCCGGTAACGGCGTAGAACTCCCAATTCTGTTCGGCCACTTGGCCCATCACGGCGCGCTCGGTATAGAAGGCGATGCCGCCAATGACGAAATACAGCACCACCAGTTCAAACAGTGACCATGCCAGCGATTTGTGTTGCTGCTTCAGTGGAATGAGGAAGAACAGCCGGTTGGATAGCCAGGGCAAATTAGCCATCAGCAAGGCAAGCAAAAGTAACACCAGTGTATTCATTGGATCCTTTATTGTATGCTGTAAAACATGGCGTAAGCGGAGATTCCCATCAGCGCTTGCGGCATCAGGCCCAATACGAGCAAACCAATCGCATTAACGCTCAACATCACACGCATGCCGGTTGGCGCATCAATTGGGCTGGTATCCTGCGGCTCGTCGAAATACATCAGCTTGACCACGCGCAGATAGTAGAACGCGCCAACTGCTGCCATCAACACTGCAAAGATGACGAGACCGACAAATCCCGCCTCCAGCGCTGCCTGCAGCACGGTGAACTTGGCGTAGAAGCCGAGTGTCGGCGGCACCCCCGCCATAGAGAACATGACAATCAGCATCAGGAAGGCGTTCCATGGGCTGCGCTGGTTGAGGCCCTTGAGATCATCCAGGTTTTCAGCCTCAAAGCCCTGACGCGATAGCAGCAGAATCATGCCGAAGCCGGCCAGCGTCATCAGCACATAAGCTGAAACATAAAACATCGAAGAAGCGAAGCCGTTCATGCTGGCACTCATCAGACCGAACAACAGAAAACCAATATGTGAAATGGTGGAGTAAGCCAGCATGCGCTTGATGTTGGTCTGCGCGATGGCGGCAACGTTACCGATGGCAATCGACAGCACTGCCATAATGACCAGCATGCCCTGCCAGTCGACTGCCACCACATAGAGGCCCTGCACCAGCAAACGGATGACCATGGCAAATGCAGCCAGTTTCGGTACCGAGCCGATCAGCATGGTCATGGCGGTCGGTGAACCGTGATAGACATCCGGTACCCACATCTGGAACGGCACCGCACCCAATTTGAAAGCCAAGCCGGCAACGATGAAGACCAGGCCCAGGATGAGCATGGAATAGGTTGGTGCCCCCTGCATCAGCGATTCACCGACTTCAGCAATATTCAGGCTGCCTGTTGCGCCATACATCATGGACATACCGTAAAGCAGCATGCCGGAAGCCAAGGCGCCAAGGACGAAATACTTCATCGCCGCCTCGGTGGCACGCGGATTGTCGCGGTCAAGCGCAACTAGCGCATAGAGGCAGAGCGACAGCAGTTCCAGCCCCATGTATAGCGTCAGGAAATTCTGGCCGGAGATCATCACCATCATGCCGACCATGGCAAACAGCACCAGTGCGTAATACTCGCCGCGGAACATGCCGCGCAGGCTGAGGTAATGGCGCGTGTAGACAAACATCATGGCAGTGCCGATATAGGTCATTACTTTCAACGCATCCGCCATCGGGTCATCGACAAACATGCCGTTGAAGGCATAGCTCACTGCAGGGGTATGCGTAATCACGGTGATTGTTGCTGCGCCGGCCAGTGTCAGCTGCGAAAGCCAGAAAATCAGGCCGCGCTGCGAGGGCTTGAGGAACAGGTCCAGCAGCAGGATGAACATCGCCATGCCAAGTACGAAGATTTCGGGCAATGCGGTGATGAGGTCGGAAAAAATATTACTCATGATTGATCTCAGTCTCAGTATCCGGCCGGCAGCTTGCTCTGCGCGAGGTGTGACAGCAGCTGTGTCACGCTGGCGTTGGTCAGTTCGGTAATCGGGGCAGGATAAACGCCGAAACCGATGACCATGACAGCAAGTACGCCAAGAACGAGGAACTCGCGTTTGCTCAGGTCTTTCAGCGCGGCGACATTATGATTGCCGACTTCGCCGAAGAATACGCGTTTGACCATCCACAGGGTGTAGGCGGCACCGAAAATCAGCGTCAGCGCGGCGAGGAATGCGTACCAGAAGTTCACCTGCAAGGCGCCGAGAATGACGAGGAACTCGCCGACGAAGCCGGATGTGCCGGGCAAACCGGCATTGGCCATGGCAAACAGCACGGCAAAGGCCGCAAAGGTCGGCATGGTGTTGGCAACACCGCCGTAAGCCGCGATTTCACGCGAGTGCACGCGGTCGTATAAAACGCCCACGCAAAGGAACATGGCACCGGAAATGAAGCCGTGCGAGATCATCTGCACGATCGCGCCTTCCATGCCGAGCGGATTGAAGATAAACATGCCGAGCGTCACAAAGCCCATGTGGGAGATCGACGAATAAGCGATCAGCTTCTTCATGTCTTTCTGTACCAGCGCGACAAAGGCGATGTAGACGATCGAGATCAGCGACAGCGTGATCATGAATCCGGCCAGATAATGTGCGGCATCCGGGGCGATAGGCATGGCAAAGCGCAGGAAGCTGTAGGCACCGAGCTTGAGCATGATCGCCGCCAGCACGACGGAACCGCCGGTCGGCGCTTCGACGTGGGCATCCGGCAGCCAGGTATGCACCGGCCACATCGGAATCTTGACCGCGAATGCCATGAAGAAGGCGAGGAAAATGAGCACCTGTACCGGCAACGTCAACGGCAGCTGGTAGTAATCAGTGACAGCAAAACTGTCGGTCTGATGATAGAGATAAATGAATGCGACCAGCATCAGCAGCGAACCGAGCAGGGTGTAGAGGAAAAACTTGATGGTCGCATAAACACGGTTTGGACCGCCCCAGATACCGATGACAAGAAACATCGGGATCAGCATCGCTTCCCAGAACACGTAGTACAGAATGCTGTCCAGTGCGCTGAAGACGCCGATCATGAGACCGGACATGATGAGGAAGGCAGCCATGTATTGCGCCACGCGCTTCTCGATCACCTCCCAGCCTGCCACAACCACCACCATGGTAATGAAGCTGGTCAGCAGAACCAGCGGTACCGAGATGCCATCGACGCCGAGGTGATAATGGATATTGAAAGCCGGAATCCAGCTGAAACGTTCCTGGAACTGGAAACCGCCATCGGCAAAATTGAATTCGGTATAAAGCGGCAAGGTCGCGAGAAAGCCCGCAATCGAACCTGCCAGCGCCATCCAGCGGGCGAGGCAGGCGCGCCTGTCGTCGCCGGTGAACAGCACGGCAATTCCGGCCAGAATCGGCACCCAGATGGCAAGGCTGATAATTGGTAGGTCAGTCATCATTTTCTTTTTATACCTTCATGAAGAAGGTGAGTAACAGGAATGCGCCGATGATCATGGCAAAGGCGTAGTGGTATATCAGGCCGGATTGCAGCTGGCGCACGACGCCGGCGATGCGGCCGATCAACCGTGCCGTGCCGTTGACGATGGCACCGTCGATCAGCTTGACGTCGCCGGTCTGCCAGAGCTTGCTGCCGAGACAGCGCGAGCCGGCCGCGAAGAACTTGTCGTTGAAGCTGTCGAAACCGTATTTGTTTTCCAGCACGCGATAGATCAGATCACAGCGGGATTTGATTGCCGCCGGAATATCCGGGCGCTTCATGTAGAACAGCCATGAAAGCAGCACACCCGCCAGCGCAAGCCAGAACGGCCAGGTTTGCAGACCATGCAGGGCCATCGCCGCAGCGCCGTGGAAATGGCTGGCAAGTATGCTCATAGCCGGATGCGCGGCTTGATCGACGTGAATCACACCCTTGAAAAAGCTGCCGAACAGCATCGGCTCGATGGCGATATAGCCGATCACGACGGACGGAATCGCCAGCAGCACGAGCGGCAAAGTCACCACCCATTTCTGTTCATGTGGCTTTTCATCTGGCGCCAAGCCGTGGTGTTCGTCGTGCGCATGGGCGTCGTCGGCGTGGTCATCGTGATGCGCATGATGCGGCTTGGCTTCCATCCAGCGCTCCTTGCCGTGGAAGACGAGGAAATACATGCGGAAGGAATAGAAAGCCGTGACGAACACGCCGGCCAGCACGGCGAAATAGGCAAAACCGCTACCGGCGATGTCGGAATATTTCACCGCTTCAATGATGGAATCCTTGGAATAAAAGCCGGACAGGAACGGCGTACCGATCAGTGCCAGCGAGCCGATCAGCGAGGTGATCCAGGTCACCGGCATGTACTTGCGCAGGCCGCCCATGTTGCGGATGTCCTGATCGTGATGCATGGCCATGATGACAGAACCGGCCGCGAGGAACAGCAAGGCCTTGAAGAAGGCATGCGTCATCAGGTGGAACATCGCCACCGAATAGGCCGACACGCCCAATGCGACAGTCATGTAACCGAGCTGCGAGAGTGTGGAATAGGCGACGACGCGCTTGATGTCGTTCTGGATGATGCCGAGGAAGCCCATAAACAGTGCCGTAATGGCACCGATGACCAGCACGAAGGACAGGGCCGTGGTCGAAAGTTCGTAAAGCGGCGACATGCGGGCCACCATGAAAATACCGGCCGTGACCATGGTTGCAGCGTGAATCAGGGCGGAAATCGGGGTCGGGCCTTCCATCGAATCCGGCAGCCAGACATGCAGCGGCACCTGCGCGGATTTGCCCATGGCACCGATGAACAGCAAGATGCAGATCACCGTCATCAGCGACCACTCCATGCCGGGAATGATCTCTACCGTATCGCCTGCGAGCTGCGGCGCGACCGAGAAGACAGCGGCGTAGTCAAGACTACCGAGGAAATACAGGACCATGCCGATGCCGAGCAGAAAACCGAAATCGCCGACACGGTTAACCAGAAACGCCTTGAGGTTGGCGTAAATCGCTGTCGGCCGCTTGTACCAGAAGCCGATCAGCAGATAGGACACCAGGCCCACCGCCTCCCAGCCGAAGAACAACTGCATGAAATTATTACTCATGACCAGCATCAGCATGGAGAAAGTGAACAGCGAAATGTAGCTGAAGAAACGGCTGTAGCCAGGGTCTTCTTCCATATAGCCGATAGTGTAGATATGCACCATGAGCGATACGAAAGTCACTACCACCATCATGGTGGCGGACAGTTTATCGATCAGAAAACCGACTTCGAACGCGCTGCCGCCGCTGACAAGCCAGGTGTAGACAGCGCCATTGAAGACATGGCCTTCGAGCGCGTGCATGAAAACGTATGCCGACAGCGCAAAGGATGCGCCGACACCGAGGATGGTAATCCAGTGCGCAGAAGCACGCGGCAATTGACGGCCGAACAGGCCGACGATCACTGCGGCAATCAGTGGCAGCATGGGAATCAACAGATATATGGTTTGCATCGTCATCCCGATTATCCTTTCAGCTGATCGAGATCATCGACGTTAATGGTTTTCAGGTTGCGGAACAGCAATACCAGAATGGCCAGACCGATTGCCGATTCAGCCGCGGCAACAGTCAATATGAAAAACACGAAGACCTGACCGGCGAGGTCGTTAAGGTAATGCGAGAAGGCGATAAAGTTGAGGTTCACCGCCAGCAACATCAGCTCGATCGCCATCAGCAGCACGATGACATTCTTGCGGTTGAGGAATATGCCGACCACGCTGATGGCAAACAGCAGCGAACCGAGTACCAGATAATGAGAGAGGCCGACCATCAGGCTTTGTCCTTGGGTTCAGTGTTATCTGCCGCGTCCTGCTCAAGCGGCTCCTTGAATGCGGGCATGCTGACCATGCGGATGCGATCAGCCCGCTTGACCTTGACCTGATCGGCAGGGTCGATGAATTTCGTATCCTTGCGGTCACGCAGAGTCAGTGCAATGGCGGCGATGATCGCCACCAGCAACACGACGGCTGCCAGCTCGAAAGTCAGCAGGTAATCGGAATACAGCACCCGGCCAAGTTCGGCCGTGTTGCTGTAGTCTGCCGGTTTGGGCGGTGGCGCGCCGACACGGTCGACACCGAAATTCTTGCTGCCGAGAATCATCACCATTTCAGCTGCCATCAGCACGCCGATAAATCCGGCCATTGGCAGATATTCCCAGAAACCTTCACGCAATTTGTCCAGGTTGATGTCGAGCATCATTACCACAAACAGGAACAGCACCATCACCGCGCCGACGTAGACCAGCACCAGCACGATGGCGAGAAACTCGGCTTCCAGCAACAACCAGATACCGGCCGCAGTAAAGAAGGCCAGCACCAGGAACAGGGCTGCATGCACAGGGTTGCGCGCAGTAATCACGCGCAGCCCGGCGAACAGCAATATCGCCGCAAATATGTAGAAAATGTAATCCTGGAACATCATTTTTGCCGTTAAACGTGAAACATTAAACGTGAAATGTTAAAACCATCCACGCGGCACGTTTCACATTTCACGTTTCACCTTTCACAATAATTACCGATATTTCGCATCGGCAGCACGATCTGCCGCAATCTGTTTCTCGTATTTGTCGCCGACTTCCAGCAGCATCACCTTGGTATAGAGGAGATCGCCGCGTTTTTCGCCGTGGTAGTCGAACACGCGTGTTTCGACGATGGAATCGACCGGGCAGGATTCTTCGCACATGCCGCAGAAAATGCACTTGGTCAGATCGATATCGTAACGTGTGGTACGACGGGTGTTGTCTTCACGCTGCTCCGACTCAATCGTGATGGCCATTGCCGGACACACCGCCTCGCACAGTTTGCAGGCAATGCAGCGCTCCTCACCGTTCGGATAGCGGCGCAAGGCGTGCAGACCACGGAAACGCGGCGACATCGGCGTGCGTTCCTCGGGGAATTGCACGGTAATCTTGCGCGCGAAGAAATAGCGCCCGGTCAGGGCCATGCCCTTCAGCAATTCGACCAGCATCAGGCTGGAGAGTATGGATTTAATCTTGTTGAACATGATATGTTATCCCGCCGCCTAGTGGAAAAGGTGCGCCCATGGGGTTTGCATCAATGCACCGATGACAATGATCCAGACCAGCGTGATCGGGATGAACACTTTCCATCCCAGACGCATGATCTGGTCGTAGCGGTAACGCGGGAATGTCGCACGGAACCAGAGGAAAAGGAAAATCAGGAAAGCCACCTTGGCCAGCAGCCAGAGAAAGCTGTCAGGCAGGAAAGGCACCGGCGAGAGCCAGCCACCGAGGAACATGAGGGCAGCCAGCATGCAGACCAGAATGATGTTGGCGTATTCCGCGAGGAAGAATACGGCAAAAGCCATGCCGGAATATTCGACGTGGAAGCCGGCGACAATTTCGGATTCGCCTTCGGCAACGTCGAACGGCGCACGGTTGGTTTCCGCCACGGCGCTGATGAAATAAACCACGAACAAGGGCAGCAAAGGCAGCCAGTACCATTCCCAGAAACCGCCCTGCTGGGCCAACACAATCTTGCCGAGATTGAGACTGCCGGCTGCCATCAGCACGCCGACCAGGGCAAAACCCATGGCGATTTCATAGGATACGATCTGCGCCGCCGACCGCATCGAACCGAGGAAAGCATATTTGGAGTTGGAGGCCCAGCCGGCGATGATGACACCGTAAACTGCAACTGATGTCATGGCGAGGATATACAGCAGACCGGCATCGATATCGGCCAGCACCATATTCAGATCGAACGGCACTACGGCCCAGGCAGCAAAAGCGGGCGCAATGGCCAGCACCGGCCCGAGCAGAAAGAGGAACTTGTTGGAAGCTGACGGAATGATGATTTCTTTGGTAAACAGCTTGAGGCCGTCTGCCAACGGCTGCAACAAACCAAAATAGCCGACGCGGTTGGGGCCGATACGCACCTGCATGAAGCCGATAACCTTGCGCTCAGCCAGCGTCAGATAGGCGATCGCTCCCATCAAAGGCGCCACGATGGCGACGATCTTGATCAGGGTCCAGACCGTCAGTGACACCTCTGGCCAGTAACTGCCGAATAATTGTTCGAAGAAGTCCATCATGCTGTTGCTAGCGCCTCGATTTTCTCAACACTGATGTCGCCCATCAGTTCGCCAAGACCTGCGGTCTGCACATAGCCGGCGGGAATACGCACGCAGCCCATGGAAACGTGCTCGTCGGCTCTGACCTCAAGCTCGGCAACGCCTTCGCCCTGGGTCGCGCGCACGTGATCGCCCTGTTTCAAGCCAAGCTTTTGCATCATGTCAGGATGCATGCCGGCAAACGGTGTGACGTTGTACTTGGTTTTTTGCAGCGGCGGCGAACGGCGCACAATCGGGTCGGCCTGATACTGGGGGACTTCGCCAATGCGTTGCAAGCCGTCCGACTTGATCTTGACCTCGATCTCGACCAGCTCCTTGAGGTTGTTGTTGAGGCTGCGCCAGACCACGGCCGACGGTTTTTCTCCGCCGAAAATCGCAGTCTTCACTTCTTCGCTGCTGTTGAAATCAAAACCCGGCAAACCGAGCGTATTGGCCAGCACGCGCAGCACTTTCCAGCCCGGACGGCATTCGCCGAGCGGACGTGTTACGGCGCTGAAGCTCTGCACGCGACCTTCGATACTCATGACCGAACCGGAAGTCTCGGTAAACGGCGCGATCGGCAGCAATATGTCGGCATCTTTCAGTGCGTCCGACTTGTACATGGTCAGCGCAACCACACATTCCGCCTGCTGCATGGCCTTGTGCGCGGCCGCACCGTTGTAGCAATCGAGCTCGGGCTCTACGTTGACCAGCAGATAGGCCTTGCGTGGTACTTCCAGCATGGCGCGGGCATGCATGCCCTGCGGCCCCGGCATGACACCGACCAGATGCTGCCCGGTGTTGTTGGCGCCTGCCGGCATCAGGCCGAAAGTAGCGCCACAGAGACCGGCAATAGCTTCGGCCAGACTGTACATTTCAGTAAAGCGCGGGTCGTTAAGCGCCATGTTGCCGATAAAGATACCGGTCTTAGGCGACACCAGATCATAATTTTCCCCCAAGCCGGCGAGGCTTTCGGCGATCGCCTGGGTATTGGGGCGGACGGTAATTTCTTCCAGCAGCCTGTTCAGCGATTGCGGCAGGCACAAGGACAGACGCTGCAAACCTGACATGGCCTTGAGCACCTGTGCCAGCACATTCACCATATCATTCGGGCGGACGATGATCTTGTGCTTGACCGGCATCAGTGCGTCGTTGTCGAGCGGACTGATCTTGGACAATTCAGCGCCGCGCGCGACCGCCTTGCGGAAACGGGTGCTGAGCAGCGGGTGTTCGTTGCGCAGATTGGCGCCGACAACAAGAATGCGATCGAGCGATTCGATATCGGGGATGTTGCAGCCCATCCAGGGCGTGCCGAGACGTTTGCCGTCGAGACGGAAATCGGTCTGGCGCAAACGGTAATCGATATTTGCACAACCGAGGCCTTCCGCCAGCTTTTTGGCCAGATAACCCTCTTCCATCGTGCTGTTGGGCGAAACCAGCACACCGAGCGCATCGCCGCCATACTGGTTGGTAATATCCTTGAGTTGACCGGCTGCAAACTCAAGCGCGGTCTTCCAGTCGGTTTCCTGCCACTCGCCGTTATGCTTGATCATCGGCACCTTGAGGCGCTCGGGGCTGTTCAAGCCTTCGTAGGAGAAACGGTCGCGGTCGGAAATCCAGCATTCGTTGATGGTGTCTTTCTCGCGCGGCAATACGCGCATGACCTTGCCGTCCTTGATCTGCACTTCGATGTGCGAACCGAGGCCGTCATGCTGGGCAATCGAAGGCCTGCGGGTCAGCTCCCAGCTGCGGGCAGAATAGCGGAACGGTTTGCTGGTCAGTGCGCCGACCGGGCACAGGTCGATGATATTGCCGGAGAGTTCCGAGTCCACACTCTTGTCGACATAGGCCGTGATCTCGGCATGTTCGCCGCGATTGACCAGGCCCAGCTCCATCATGCCGCCGACTTCCTTGAGGAAGCGGACACAGCGCGTGCACTGGATGCAGCGGGTCATGTCAGTCGAAATTAACGGGCCAATATTCTTGTTCAGCACTACGCGCTTTTCTTCGGTGTAACGCGAAGCCGGCGCGCCATAGGCCATGGCGATGTCCTGCAGATCGCATTCGCCGCCCTGATCGCAAATGGGGCAATCCAGCGGGTGGTTGATCAGCAGGAACTCCATGACGCTCTGTTGCGCCTCTACGGCTGCCTTGGAACGGGTAAAAATCTTCATGCCGTCGGCAACAGGGGTCGCACAGGCAGGCAAGGGTTTGTTGAATTTCTCCACCTGCACCAGACACATGCGGCAGTTGGCAGCCACTGAAAGCTTCTTGTGGTAACAGAAGCGCGGGATTTCGACGCCGAGCTTGTCTGCGGCATCGATAATGGTCGTGCCGTGTTCGACTTCTACCGGTTTTCCGTCAATTTCAATGTTCAACATAGTGATGTTCCATTCAGCTGCCTGGCGATAGACCGGCTTTTACCCGGCTACTTGCCGTCCAGCATGCTTTTGCCATGCCGGATGTAATATTCGAATTCTGGGCGGAAATGCTTGACGAAGCTCAGCACCGGCGTAGCAGCGGCATCGCCGAGCGCGCAGATGGTGCGGCCTGAAATATTGCCACTGACGTCGGTAAGCAGGTCGAGGTCTTCCATACGGCCCTGACCGTCGACAATCCGCTTGATGACGCGATACAACCAGCCCGTACCTTCGCGGCACGGCGTGCACTGTCCGCAGGATTCTTCATAGAAGAAATAGGACAAGCGCTTCAGCGCCTTCACCATACAGGTGGTCTCATCCATGACGATGACAGAACCGGCACCCAGACTCGAACCAGCCTTGGACAGGCTGTCGTAATCCATATTGGCGCCCAGTATCGCCTCAGCCGGCATCACCGCCGTAGAGGGGCCGCCGGGGATGACCGCCTTCAGCTTGCGGCCTTTCCATATGCCGCCGGCCATTTCCAGCAGTTCGGTAAATGGCGTGCCCATTTTCACTTCGTAGTTGCCGGGTTTTTCGACGTGGCCAGACACCGAAAAAATCTTGCTGCCACCGGAGTTGGCTACTCCAAGCTCCTGGAATGCCTGACCGCCGTGCTGCAATATCCATGGAATGGAAGTGAAGGACTCGGTGTTGTTGACCGTGGTCGGCTTGCCGAAAACGCCATAACTGGCGGGGAACGGGGGCTTGAAGCGGGGCTGCCCCTTCTTGCCCTCGATCGATTCAATCAGTGCGGTTTCTTCACCGCAAATGTATGCGCCGTAGCCATGTACGGCATAGAGGTCGAAACTGAAACCGGTGCCGAACAGGTTTTCACCGATGAAGCCCGCCTTGCGCGCTTCAGCCAGTGCTGCTTCGAAAGTCTCGTAATCCTGCCAGATTTCGCCGTGAATATAGTTGTAACCAACGCGCGCACCCAGCGTATAAGCAGCGATGGCCATGCCTTCGATCAACTGATGCGGGTTGTAGCGGATGATGTCCCGGTCCTTGAAAGTGCCGGGTTCGCCTTCGTCGGTGTTGCATACCAGATACTTGATGCCGTCGAAATAGCGCGGCATGAAGCTCCACTTCAGCCCGGTCGGGAAACCGGCGCCACCGCGCCCACGCAAGCCGGAAAGCTTGACCTGACTGATGATATCGGTCGGTTTGACCTTTTCCGTGACGATACGCTTCAGCTGTTCATAACCGCCCAGCTTGAGGTAAGTGGCCAGATCGGCAGGGTTCGGCTCGGTCACCGTGCGCAGGCAGACCAGTGTCTGTTGTTCCAGATTGTGCAAAAGCGCTGTCATTATTTCAGCTCCTGCAGGATTTCATCGACCTTGGCCGGCGTGAGGAACTCGCACATACGCGTGTTGTTGATATGCATCAGCGGCGCACCGCCGCAACAGCCCATGCATTCGCCTTCCTTCAACGTGAATTTGCCATCTACCGTCGTTTCATTGAAACCGATCCCCAGCCTATTCTGCAGATGCTCGACGATCTGGTCGGCATCGCGCAGCATGCAGGAAATATTGGTACACACGGTAATCTTGTGCTTGCCTACCGGCTCCAGCTCGTACATGTTGTAGAACGTGGCCACTTCGAGCGCGGCGATCGCCGGAATGCCGAGATAGTCGGCGACAAACGCGATGGTCTCCTTCGACAACCAGCCTTTCTCCGCCTGCGCGATACGCAGGGCAGACATCACTGCTGCCTGACGGCGGTCGGCCGGGTACTTGGTCAGCTCGTACTCAATCTTGTCTAGGGATTCCTGGGATAACATAATTTATCGATCTATCTCACCAAACACGATGTCTTGCGTGCCGATAATTGCCACCAGATCGGCAATCATGTGGCCACGCGTCATTTCATCCAGCGCTGCCAGATGCGGGAAACCCGGCGCGCGTATCTTGAGGCGGTACGGCTTGTTGGCACCGTCAGAAATCATGTAGATGCCGAACTCGCCCTTGGGGTGTTCGACCGCGGCATACGCTTCGCCAGCCGGCACATGGAAGCCCTCGGTGAACAACTTGAAGTGATGGATCATGGATTCCATGTCCTGCTTCATGTTTTCACGCGATGGCGGTGCAATCTTGTGGTTGTCAGTGATCACGGGGCCGGGATTCTTGCGCAACCAATCCACACACTGCTTGATGATGCGGTTGGATTGGCGGAACTCCTCGATGCGCACCAGATAACGGTCATAACAATCACCATTGACGCCAACCGGAATATCGAAATCGAGCCTGTCATATACTTCGTAAGGCTGCTGCTTGCGCAGATCCCAGGCGAAGCCGGAACCGCGCAACATGGGGCCGCTAAGACCCAACGCCAGCGCGCGCTCGGGCGTTACCACGCCGATGCCGACCGTGCGCTGCTTCCAGATACGGTTGTCTGTCAGCAGGGTCTCGTATTCGTCAACATACTTGGGAAAACGATTGGTGAAATCCTCGATGAAATCTAGCACCGAACCTTGACGGTTCTCGTTCAGGCGACTGATGTCTTTCTGATTGTGTATTTTTGAAGCTTCGTATTGCGGCATGCGGTCCGGCAGATCGCGGTAAACACCGCCCGGACGGTAATAAGCCGCATGCATGCGCGCACCCGACACCGCCTCGTAAACGTCGAACAAATCCTCGCGCTCGCGGAATGCATAAAGAAACACGGTCATCGCGCCGACATCCAGCGCGTGCGCACCGAGCCAGAGCAGGTGGTTCAAAACACGTGTAATTTCGTCGAACATGACGCGTATATACTGGGCGCGCACCGGTACTTCCAGACCGAGCAGCTTTTCAATCGCCATCACATAGGCGTGCTCATTCGCCATCATCGACACATAATCGAGGCGGTCCATGTAAGGTACGGACTGTAAATAGGTGCGGTTCTCGGCCAGCTTTTCGGTTGCGCGATGGAGCAGACCGATATGCGGATCAGCGCGCTGAATGACCTCGCCGTCCAGTTCCAGCACCAGACGCAAAACCCCGTGCGCCGCAGGATGCTGCGGGCCAAAGTTCATCGTATAGTTGCGTATCTCAGCCATGCGTTCTCACCTCTGCCGCGATATAACAGCCAGCCGATTGACGATGAACTTCTGTGGAGGCTAATGCCTGCGAGGCAGGCGTTATGCCGGAGCTAAAATTCATCGTATAGTTGCGTATCTCAGCCATGCATTCTCACCTCTGCCGCGATATTACAGCCAGCCGATTGACGATGAACTTCTGTGGAGGCTAATGCCTGCGAGGCAGGCGTTATGCCGGAGCTAAAATTCATGGTGTAATTTCTGATCTCAGCCATGCTTATCCCTTGTGGAATCCTTCATCTCGGATAACCCGCGGCACATTATTCCGCAACTCGATGGACACCGGCTGATAGATGACGCGCTGCTGATCAGGGTCGTAACGCATCTCGACATTGCCGATCATCGGGAAATCCTTGCGGAACGGATGGCCGACAAAACCATAATCCGTCAGAATGCGGCGCAAATCCGGATGGCCGTCAAACATGATGCCGTAAAGATCGAACGCCTCGCGTTCAAACCAGTTGGCAACCGGCCACAGATTTATCACGGTAGGCAGCACCGGAAAATCCTCATCTTCGGCAAACACGCGCAAGCGGACGCGCTGATTGAGGCTGACGGAAAGCAGATGATAGACCACGGCGTAGCGCTGGCCCGTCCACGCGCCTTCGCCATACTCAACATAATCGACGCCGCACAGGTCGATCAACTGTTCGAACTTGAGTCCGGCGCTGTCACGCAGAATGCGGCAGCTTTCAAGCAGGTCTGCCGCCCTGACCTCGATGGTGATCTCACCGACCTGGGTTTTCAGCGTGGCCAGTTTTTCACCCAATGCAAGCCGGATATTGTCGGAAAGTTTTTGCAGTCGCGCGCTCATGATGTTCCTTTACCTATCGCGCAATCGTGTTGGTACGCTTGATCTTGTTCTGCAGCTGAATGATGCCGTAGAGCAACGCTTCTGCAGTCGGCGGACAACCAGGGACATAAACATCGACCGGGACGATGCGGTCACAACCGCGAACGACAGAATAGGAATAGTGGTAGTAACCGCCACCGTTGGCACACGAACCCATGGAGATGACCCAGCGCGGCTCGGCCATCTGATCGTAAACCTTGCGTAGCGCAGGCGCCATTTTATTCACCAGCGTTCCGGCTACGATCATGACATCCGACTGACGCGGACTGGGGCGAAAAACGATGCCGAAGCGGTCAAGATCGTAACGCGACGCACCGGCATGCATCATTTCCACCGCACAACACGCCAGCCCGAAAGTCATCGGCCACAAGGACCCCGTACGCGTGTAGTTGATCACCGTATCGAGGGTGGTCGTTACAAAACCTTTTTCCAGTATGCCTTCGATGCTCATGGCTTGATTACCTTACTCCCACTCCAGGGCGCCCTTCATCCACTCGTAGATAAACCCTACCACCAGCACGCCGAGAAACACCATCATGGCAATGAAGCCGGCAAGACCGATCTCCTGAATGACGACAGCCCAGGGAAAAAGGAACGCAATTTCGAGGTCAAACAGGATAAACAGGATAGCAACAAGGTAGTAGCGCACGTCGAACTTCATGCGCGCATCTTCGAAGGCTTCAAAGCCACATTCGTAGGGAGAATTCTTTTCCGCGTCAGGCCGGTTGGGAGAGACCAGCTTGCCGAGTACGATAGGGGCAACGCCGACAGCAAGACCGACGACGATGAACAGCAAGATTGGAAAATAATTTTCCAGCAAGGTACAACCCCAATTCAACTGCCAAGACGATCAGCAAGACCGCGATAGCTAACAATGATTATCTGGTGCCGTCGGAGAGACTCGAACTCTCATGACTTTCGTCACCACCCCCTCAAGATGGCGTGTCTACCAATTTCACCACGACGGCAATTTTTACGGGCATATCACCCAAAACTTTTATTATTGCGGCACATCCTTTGCAGCACCACCATCGGCAGGCACTGCATCAGCAGCCGGCGCGTTTTCAACAGGCGCCACAACCGAACCCGCTTGCGCCTTCACCACGCTGGAATCACCACCACGATGGCCGGAGATGTAGGCCAGCGAAAGACTCGCACCGAAAAAAATCACAACACAGATCGCAGTGGCGCGACTCATGAAATTGGAAGAACCGCTGACACCAAAAAGACTGCCGGAAGCCCCGCTGCCGAAAGCAGCACCCATATCGGCACCCTTGCCATGCTGCAGCAGTACGAGGCCGATCACGCCTATTGCCGACAACACATGTATAACCAGAACCAAAGTTTCCATAATTCCCTAATCTTCTGCTTCCGCGGCAGCGCGGCCACCGACATCAGAAGCAGCACGACATATTTCTATAAATTCTTTCGGGCTTAGTGAGCAACGCCCGATCAATCCGCCGTCTATATCCGGCATAGCTAGCAATTGTGACGCATTTGAGGGATTTACGCTACCCCCATATAGTATTCGAACTCGATTTGCGACTCCGGAATCACGCTCGGCAATCTGCCTGCGGATAAAGCTGTGCATGGACTGCGCCTGCTCCGGCGTTGCCGTTCTGCCAGTGCCGATCGCCCACGAGGGCTCATAGGCAATCACGGCCCGCAATTGTACTGCCCTGGATATCACATCCAGCCCCAACGTATTCAGGATGGCGATCATCTGACTGGCAACCACCGCCTCTGACACGCCCGCTTGCCGCTCTTCCAGCGTCTCACCCACGCAAAAAATGGGCGTCAATCCCGCCCGCAAGGCCATGCCGAAACTGGCAGCAGCCGAAGTGTTGGTTTCATGAATCAGCACGCGGCGCTCCGAGTGACCGATCAGCGCATAGGTACAACCGAAATCCGCCAGCATGTGTGCAGAAATACCGCCGGTGTATGCCCCGTATTCGTGCTGGCTGATGTTCTGCCCACCCCAGGCGATGTTGGTCCCCCGCAACAGGGTCTGCGCCTGAAAAAGATAGGGGGCCGGCACGCACACGGCAAAATCCGCATGCCTGAGATCACGCAAGCCAGCCGTGATGCTGGTCATCAAGGCTTGATTCTGCGCCAGGCTACCATGCATTTTCCAATTGCCAACAACCAGCTTACGACGCATTTTTTCACTCATGAAATTTGCCGGATTTTAACTTGCCGGGCAGTTCACGGTCAACGAAATATAGCTTCAGGAAACACCCGTCAAAACTCAAGGCAGACTATCTTAGCCAGTGCCTGACGTTCAACTGCAGGCTTTCGTTACCATTGTAATAATTGGTCTGTAGCTCGTAGGCCAGCGCAACACGCGAGGGCAGAAAATGCTCCTTTTGAAAAAAGATGGCGTCATACTCATTCCCAGCTTTCGCCAGACGCAACTTAAGATGCCGTTCACCGACGATACGCTGTGCCACCACCTCGAATTCGTCAAAAAAACATGGCGCCGCAAAACCCTGGCCCCACACCTGCCTTTCCAGTAGTACTGCCGTCTCAAGCTGCATGTGCTCATGATCGAGCGAGCCGTCAACCTCGATGACTGCCTCAAGATCAGCGGGCGACAACCATTCGGATGCGACCTGTTCGAAAGCGAATTCGAAACGGCGCAAGTCATTCTCCCTGATGCTCAAGCCCGCCGCCATCGCATGGCCGCCGAACTTCACAATAAGTTGAGGCTCGCGCTTGGCCACCAGATCCAGCGCATCACGCAGATGCAGGGTTTTGATCGAACGCCCGGAGCCTTTCAACAATCCGTCTTCCGCCCTGGCGAAAGCGATCACCGGGCGATGGTGTTTTTCCTTGACTCTGGAAGCGAGAATGCCGATGACACCCTGATGCCATTCAGAATGATAGAGAGTCAGCGTATAGCGGTTCGCAGGCTCGATTTCCTCCAGCGCCACATCAGCAATCTGTTGCATGTCGGCTTCGATCGACCGCCTGGCCTGATTCAGCGCATGCAGCTGTTGCGCCAGTGGCAGCGCCTCAGCTTCGCTTTCGGCCAGCAAGCAGGCGATGCCGAGCGACATGTCGTCCAGACGTCCGGCGGCGTTCAGGCGCGGGCCGACACTGAAACCGAGGTCCTGAGAACTGACCTTTTCCGGCTGACGTCCGGCCAGCTTGAGCAGCGCATTGATACCGGCGCAGGCACGTCCGGCACGTATCCGCCGCAAGCCCTGTTCTACCAGGATACGGTTGTTTTCATCCAGCCTGACCAAATCCGCTACCGTTCCCAAAGCGACAATATCAAGCAGTTCGCCCAGATTGGGTTCGGCGCCCTGCAGAAAAGCGCCTCGGCTGCGCAGCTCACTGCGCAAAGCCAGCATGGCATAAAAAATCACGCCGACACCGGCCAGATGCTTGCTGGGGAAATCGCAACCATGCTGATTGGGATTAATGATGCAGGCTGCATCCGGCGCCTGTTCAGCCGGCAAGTGGTGATCGGTAATCAGCACCATGATGCCGAGCGCATTGGCAGCAGCGACGCCTTCCACGCTGGCAATGCCGTTATCCACCGTGACGATCACATCCGGCTTGCGCCCGGCTGCCAGCGCGACAATCTCGGGGGTCAGGCCATAGCCGTATTCGAACCGGTTGGGTACCAGATAATCCACCTCGGCACCCATGCTGCGTAATGCGCGCACAGCAAGCGCCGTCGCCGTTGCGCCGTCGGCATCATAATCGCCGATCACGAGCAGCCGTTTTTTCTGCTCGATTGCTTCGGCCAGCAATACCGCCATCTTGACGTTATTGGTCAGCCGTTCGGGAGCAATCAGGCTGTTGAGCGAAACCTCCATCTGCGCCATCGAGCGAACGCCCCGCGCCGCCAGCACTTTTGCCAGCACTTCCGGCATGCCGGCCGCCAACAGCTCACGCAAGGCCTCGGCGTCAACTTCACGGGTGATCACTGCGGCCATTTATTCTCGCAGTAGGCTTCCAGCGACGCATGTCTGCGCCAGAACTTCCATAAATCGGCCCTGGTCATCCGCGTACTCAAGACTTGCCCCTCAAGCTCAAAAAAGAGCGTCAACACTTCTGCAAGACCGGATTTTAAAGCATCCACAGCCGCCTCGAACCAGCGCTCATCGGGCGGCTGTGCCGCATCGAAAACCACCCAGACATTTTTATCGGCAACCTCAAACCCCGGATGCATCGGCAGCGGATGCAACGCAATCAGCCCCAGTTTGGCCAGCCCCCTGAGCAAGGGTGTGGAAGCATAGGCCGAAATTCCGCTCAAAGTCCCGCAAGCAGGAAGCACACCAGCGCCCCAGAACCAGAGGCTGTTACAAGGCAGATGGCCGTAAGCTTCGCGTTTGGCGTTGACCGGATCAGCATGCAGCAGCATCTGGATTTCATTGCTCAGTTGGCGCCAGTATCCGGCATCCGCTCCTTCAGGCAGAAATGCCTGAATATCATGGCCGGCCGCCTGCCCGGGTGCGTGTGTACGAATTGCCGGCGCGCTGCCACAACGCAGGTACCAATGCCCGTCACGCCCGGCAAGAAACGTGAGGCCATCGGCGGCAAAATGCCGGTTGAGCGTATGCAGCAGGGCTGCGGATTCTTCTTCCGCCAGCGGCAACGGCACAGGGGCAGCGAGCGAGAACGAGTCCCGCTGCAATACCAGATGGACCGGATCAGCAAATACAAATGCAGTGTCCGCCGCGCCGTCAAACGCACTTTCTCCATGCGCGCAAATCGCCGCCAGCGGCATGTCCGCCTTGGCATCGCTTGTTGCTGCCGGCAAACCCGCCATGCTGCATATCAGCGCATCAAGGGTTTGCGTCGTCAGGACATGCTCCGATTTCGCCATCAGTTTGCTCAATACCGGACTGCGGCCGGAAGCCAACAAGGCGGGTAATAAGGATGCTGAGAAGAAGTAATTCAGATTCACGGTGGAATACGGCTGAAGAAATGGGTCGAATATACCATTGATCGCCTTTCAGGTTTGCAGGCGCAGGCTCGCAATACTTTGCACGAGTCATGCAACCTCCGATTCATGTAAATGTCACTTTTGTTAAACACTCGTGACCGTTAAGATAAATACTGCCAATCATGACCAAAGATTTTCATCCAACGATGAACCTGATTTTATGGCGCCATGCCGAAGCTCATGAGGGCTATCCGGACATGGCGCGTACCCTTACCGCCAAAGGTAAAAAGCAGGCGCAAACAATGGCCGCATGGCTGCGCTCGCGCCTGCCGGCGGATGCTTTGATTCTGGCAAGCCCCGCCGCACGCACTCAGCAGACTGCCTCGGCGCTGAGCCTGGAATTCACCACGCTCGACAGTCTGGCGCCCGGCGCCTCCCCGCAGGCATTGCTGCAAGCCTGCAACTGGCCTCATGCAAACAGGACCGTCGTCGTCGTTGGTCACCAGCCCACCCTGGGCATGGCAGCCGCCCTGGCCCTCACCGGCCGGACCGATAGCTGGAGCGTAAAAAAGGGAGCCATCTGGTGGCTCACGCATCGCATGCGTGACACAGACCAGCAGACCATACTGCGCACCGTGTTATCGCCCGATATGCTGATTTAACCTGCAGCGCAACTTTTTTGGAGCATCTGTAATGAATACTGTACTGATTGCCAACCCCAAGGGCGGAAGCGGCAAAACCACCATCTCCACCAACCTTGCAGGCTACTTTGCCAGCCGTGGCAAGCATGTCGTGCTGTCGGACATGGACCGGCAGAAATCCGCCAGCGCATGGCTGGCGCGGCGCGATGAAGCATTGCCGCTAATTCACGGACTCGATGGGCGCGGCAAACATGCCGACAGCCTGAGCGCCGAGTGGTCCGTCATCGATTCTCCTGCCGGCATTCACGGCGACAAGCTGAGTGATGCCGTCAAACGCGCAGACTGGGTGATCGTGCCGATACAGCCGTCGGCATTC
Source organism: Methylophilales bacterium LSUCC0135 (assembly GCA_001704575.1). Lineage (GTDB taxonomy): Bacteria > Pseudomonadota > Gammaproteobacteria > Burkholderiales > Methylophilaceae > UBA6140. Next base: position 29,576 of record MCAW01000014.1, on the reverse strand, counting down.
GATATCGGCGCCACTGAAGATTTCCTCGACATCCTGCGCGCAGAAAAGGCAGTGCGCAAGGAGCGTACCTTTGTCGCCATGGTGGGCATGCGCGTCGATACGCGCACCAGAACTGCGCTGAAACTGCAGGCATTTCTCGACAACGCCGGTTTTCCGGTCATGACCAATCTGCGCGACGGCCAGATCTACATGCAGGCAGCCGAACAAGGCATGAGCCTGTTCGACATGCGCCCCTCCCTGGTTGCGCGCGATATGCAGCAATGGGCGCCGCTGTTGCAGTGGCTGATGGACGCCGAGCGCCATGCAAAATGAAATCGAGCTCAAACTTCGCATCAACGCTCGCGACATATTGCGTCTGCGGCGCCACCCCGCGATCAGAAACTATTTCACAGCCAAGCCGGTCACCCGGCGACTGATCAGTACCTACTACGACACCCCCGACCTGCGCCTGCTCGACCAGTCCATCAGTCTGCGTGTGCGGCGCATGTCAGGCGGCTGGTTTCAAGCCGTCAAGGGTAGTGGCCACGCGCTGGCAGGTCTGCACCAGCGCTTCGAATGGGAAGATATCATCGCCCGCGGCGCACCGGACTTCACCAAGATTACCGATCCCTCGCTTGCCCGCATCTTTGCCGTTCAGGCCTTGCGGGCGGCCTTGCAACCCATTTTCCTCACCGATGTGCAACGCACCGAGTGGAAGCTCACTTACCCCGACGGCACAGAGCTTGAAGTCGCCCTCGATCTTGGATTGTTGAAAGTGCGGGAGCAGTCGGAACCGATCGCGGAAGTCGAGATCGAGCTGAAAAAGGGCGAGGCTTTTCATCTTTTCGAATTGGCGGCAACGCTGCAGAAAACCATTCCCTTGCAGATCGAAAACATGAGCAAGGCGGAACGCGGCTACCGCCACTACCGCATGCCACAAAAAACCGTCAAACCGGCCAAACCGCTTGACTTGCCCAAAAAAACCAAAGTAAATGAAGGCTTTCAGGCGGTGGTGCTGGATTGTCTGCAACAACTGCAGGAACATCAGGAAGCCGCGCTATCCGGTGACATCGAAGCCATGCACCAGATGCACATTGGAATGCGCCGCCTGAAGATCGCGTTCAGGCTTTTTGATATACAGAATGACATGCTTGGGGCTGAGATCGACTGGCTCAATGCACTGATCGGCGAAGTGCGCAATTGGGATGTGCTTTCGGAAGAAACGCTGCCGCAGGCATTCGGCACCGACAAGGCATACGCAGCGCTACTCGCCGGCACAGCCCAGCGACGCGATAATTGCCGCAAAAAACTGCATCAGGCGCTCGAGTGTCAGCGTTATCAGGCCTTGCTTCTGCAGCTGGGCATGCTGGCCACGCACAAATCCGGGCAGAATGAAAAACCACTCGACAAATGGCTGCGGCAACGGCTGCGAAAACTGACGGATCAGCTGCCCTGGCAACAGCAACGCCTGAGCGATCTTCGACCGGCGGAGCTGCACCGCGTGCGCATCCGCATCAAACGTCTGCGCTATGCGCAATCTTTCTTCGATCCGGCCGTATCCGAACAGCTACCGGCACGCCACCTGATCGATCTGCAAAAACAGCTCGGCCACCTCAACGATCTGCATGTCGGCAAACAGTTGTTGCAGCGGCTGCTGGCAAGCATGCCGGCAACCGAACGGCAGGAGATCAGAACCACTTTCCACCGCTGGCAAGCTGAAGCCGCTGACAAAGCAAGGGCACAGATGGAAGCAAGCTGGACCAGCCTGCAGAAAGGCCGCTGAGCGGCAAAAAAGTCAGCCCGGGTGATGTCGTGCACGGCAAAATCCACTAAACTGTTTGTATCATTCTGTCGCAGAGATCAGCCATGAATCTGGAAAAAGTAATCTTTGGATTTTTTATCGTACTGGCCATGACGCTGAATTTCGGCTTCTTCATCGGCGATATCGACAATCCGGCCCACCACCACGTCTACGAGCTTTATGCAGCCATCATCGTCAACCTGATCGCCACCGTGCTCAAATTCGGCGACCGTACCCAGATCGGCGCAGTGCACCTGGCAACCAGTCTGGTAGCCGATTTGCAGCTGATCACCGCAGCCGTGCTGTTTGCAGCCGTGAGCGGCACGCCGAGTGAACTGACCATGATCAATCACGTGGTGTCTCTCTCCGGCGGCGCATTGCTGGCCAACATCATCTCGGTCATCCTGCTCATGGCAGAAACCATCAGCCTGCGCCGCTAGGCCTGCTGGCTGGCAGCGCCGGTATCAACCATCTCGCTGAGACCGTGACTTGAACAACATCATCTTTCTGATTTTGCGGCGCATGCGGGCGCCGCTGATCGCGGTCATCGTCAGCTTCGCCGTTGCTGTGGTCGGCATGACGCTGATGCCGGGCTTCGATGCTGAAGGCAATCCGCATCACCTGACGCTGTTCGAGGCTTTCTACATCATCAGCTATACCGCCACCACCATCGGTTTCGGCGAAGTCCCCCACCCGTTCAGCACCCAACAGCGTCTGTGGATGACTTTGTCGATTTACATGACGGTGATTCCCTGGTTCTACGCCATCGGTAAAATCATTTCCCTGTTTCAGGACGTCGGCTTGCGCGTTGCAGTCACCACCTCCCGCTTTGCCAAGGAAGTGGAAGCGCTGAGCGAGCCTTTCTATATCGTCTGCGGTTACGGCGAAACCGGTAGCCTGCTGGTCAGGGCACTGGACAGCAAGCACATGCGCGTCGTCGTCGTCGAGATTCTGCAGGATCGCGTCAACGAGCTGGAACTGGAAGACTACCAGTACGACATGCCGGCGCTATGCGCGGACGTGCAATTGCCCGATGTGATGATCAAAGCCGGCGTCAGGCATCCAATGTGTGCCGGTGTCGCCGCACTCACCAATGACGACCACGCCAATCTGGCAGTCGCCATCGCAGTCAAACTTATCAGACCGACGCTGATGGTGCTGGGGCGTGCCGAAAATGCGGAAACCGCCGCCAACATGGCCTCCTTCGGTACCGATCACATCATCAACCCTTACACTCTGTTCGGCGAGCATCTGGCGATGGAAGTCCACGCGCTGGGCACCTATCTGCTGCATGAATGGCTGACCAGCGTACCAGGTGAATCGCTCCCTTCTCCGGCATGGCCGCCGACCGGCCGCTGGGTGGTGTGCGGCTACGGGCGTTTCGGCAAATCGGTGGTGGAAAATCTCGAACGCGAGCATATCACTACCACCATCGTCGAAGCCGACCCCAAACTGACCGGCTGCGAGAACTGCATCATCGGCAGCGGTACAGAGTCACGCACGCTGGAAGAAGCCGGTATTCGTGATGCGGTTGGCATCGTCGCCGGTACCGATAACGATATCAACAATCTCTCGATTGTCATGACCGCGCGGGAAATGAACCCGGAGCTGTTCGTCGTCATCCGCAAAAACAAGCGTTACAACGAACCGCTGTTCGAGCATTTCAATGCGGATATCACCATGCAACCGAGCGACATCATCGCGCATGAATGTCTGGCGCACATGATTTCCCCGCTGCTGGCGATGTTTCTTGCACTAGCGCGCAATCAGACCAACGCCTGGGCCAATCAGATGATCAGCCACCTGGTCGGCATGGTCGGCGAAAACGTTCCGGAAACCTGGTCCATCACCATAGACCCGCATCATGCACCGGCCGTCGACAATCTGCTTTCCTGGGGCAAGGCCGTCAAGCTGGACAGCCTGACCCACGACCCGAGCAACCGTGACATCGGGCTCGATCTGGTACCACTGCTGCTGCTGCGCGAAAACAAACCTTTGCTGCAACCTGAGCTGGATACAAAGCTCATGCACGGCGACCAGATTCTTTTCTGCGGCACCCCGAGCGCCAAGGCTGCCTTGCCGCTGATTCTGAGCAACCACAAAGCACTGAGTTACATCATGGATGGCAAGGAAATTGCCGATGGGCTGATCTGGCGCTGGATGAGCAGCAAGTTCAAGCACTGAAACGTTCTCCTCGCGCAAACAAAAAAGCCGCTGATCCCCCAGCGGCTTTTTTGTTTGTTGCAACATAGCTTCAAGCTGCGGTCATTTGAATCCATGCTGCATCAGTAGTAACGGCGGTCCTTGCCGTTATGGCGATGATGCCTGTCATACCCTTTTTTCCAGTCGCGGCCGCCATTGTTGCGGTAGTCGAACTGGATGTTGTAAGCATAAGGCTGGGCTACCGGATGGCCCGGGATAAAGTAGGTCGGCGACGTGTAGTTGTGCTGGTAATAACCGATGCTGGAAACGCCATGTGTCGGCGTCACGCTGACGCGTACCGGCATGGTTCTGCCGGGGTCGTGATCGAGCAGGGTCGTGTAATCTCGCCCGTTGTAATGGTAAGTGACGAGATAGCCCTTGCTCACGGTTTGCCAGTTATCTGTCACCACGCAACGCTCCACGGGGCGATTGGCATAAGTCGTCGTCTGGCTGTTGCCGATGCGGTCGCCGACGACGGCACCAACCCCGGCACCAACGGCAGCACCGGCAACCCGGCCGCTGCCCTTACCGATCTGGCTGCCGAGCAAGCCGCCTGCAACACCGCCGATAATCGCGCCTACCGGCGAGCGTTCATTGCTGTAATGGCGCTCACGCACGTATTCGGTGTGGCAACTCTCGACAGGCATATTCACGCGCTCATACTGAGGCGTTACGGCGATCACGCGCGCCTGATCGAAATATTCATCATTTGCCATGGCCGGCAGGGAGAAACCGGCAGCCAACAAGGTAGATACGATGATCTCTTTACGCATTTTTATTTCCTCGCTTTCAAATGTCCCTGCAAATTTCTGCAAGTGCTCACTCAACGGCGGGAAACAGAACCCTGATGACCATGATTTGTAAATTATTTGTAACTCATGATTTTCATGAGCATGGCAAAAGTCTGTTTCAGATCAGGGCGCTTGCTCCGACAGCATCGTATCGATCAGTTGCAGGCCGAAACCGACGCCGAACCCGCTGATATCGCTAGCGATCGCGCCTAACCCGCCCTTGCGGTTGGCCGAGGAAAGATCGACATGCAGCCAGGGGATGTCGCCTTCAATGAATTGATGCAGAAAGCGCGCAGCGAGAATATGGTCTGCCTCGGAATCGAGCGTGCACTGCTTGACGTCTGCCATGCTGCTTTCGATATCCTCGTCGTAATCCTCATCGAACGGAAAGGCGCACACGCGTTCCCCTGCTGCGTTGCCAGCCCCCATCGCCTTGCACAGAAGTTCCGGACGGTTGCCGAGCACACCGCTGTAGCGCGTGCCGAGCGCACCAATCATGCTGCCGGTGAGCGTGGCAAAGTCCATGATGAATTCAGGTTTTGCACGCGAAGCCAGCGTCAGGGTATCGGCCAGTACCATACGGCCTTCCGCATCGGTGTGGACAATCTCGATGGTGCTGCCGTTGAGTGCAGTAATGACATCGTTCTGCTTGTAAGCCAGCGGGCCGATGTGATTCTGCGCGATGGCCAGCCAGCAGTCGACTCTGACCGGCAATTGGCGCTCGCTCGCAGCCAGCAGGATGCCGAGTGCCACAGCCGAACCGTTCATGTCCTCATGCATGCCATTCATGTAGCGTGCGGGCTTAAGATTGTGGCCGCCGGTATCGAAACAGATGCCCTTGCCGACCAGGGCAATCTGTTTTTTGGCCTGTTTCGGCGCATACGTGAGATGCACGACCGCCGCATCCCTCGGCTCGGAACCTTGAGCGACGGCAACAAAAGCACCGGCACCCATTTTCTCCAGTTTTTTCATGTCGTACTCTTCGTGCTTCCAGCCATGAGCCTTGGCGAGACTCACGAGCTTGTCACGATAAATCGACGGCGTCAGCGCGTTGGGCGGCAGCATGGTAAGCGTTCTGGCAAGCGTATTACCTGCCACCTGCGCGTTGATCCGGCCGGCATCTGCCAATCCCGCGCCAAAGAGCTGTATGGTTTTCAGAAGGCGCGGCTTGGTTTTATCGCGCTTGTGGGTAGGCAAGGCCTGCGCATTGACCAGCGCAACATAGTAGGCATCTGCAGCTACCGATTGACGGAACCCTTCATCTCCGAATACTGCAATCGCCAGACTTTCGGGCTTTTCATCCAGCAATGGCTTGAGTGCCTTGCGCAAGCTGGTGTGACGCTGAAAAGCAGTTTGCGAAGCATCGAGCGCAACCCAGCTGGAAAACGCGCCGTTGGGCAGGTCTGCACTCAGCGCAGACTTCAACAGGTCGCCATAAGTCTGTTTGGCGCGCTTGAGGCGTGTTTCCAGAGTTGTCGCAAACGGCAGCCCCGAGGGTTTCTGCGCCGGCATGACAAAAAGGATGTGGCTGTGTTTTGCCAGCGCTTTTTCATCGGCAGGCGAGAGGATTTGTTTCAGCTTGACGGACATGATGCACCTTCTGATTTTTACTTAATTTTGAGTAGCATAGCGCTTGGCTATGAGGTCGCTACTACGCGCTTCAACTTGACCTGACACCGCAAAAAAGCCAATATAGCGACTTTCTGAAACGCACTTGAATTGGCTGCAGTGCCTGAATTTAATGCTTGGCTCGAATTCCTGAATGACCTTGTACTGCACCAGTAAAAAATAAATCACTGACATTCAGATTCTGCTGTAACTTCTGATTGATTATACCCATCGCAACTCTAAAAAGTTTCCTGGAGACTCCTACATGGCATTAACCCCCGATATCGACCAGCAAGAAACCCAAGAATGGCTTGAATCATTAGACTCGGTACTGGAAAATGCTGGCACCGAGCGCGCCCATTTCTTGCTTGAAACCATGGTTGATAAGGCGCGTCGTTCCGGTGCCTATTTGCCTTACAACGCCACCACCGGCTACGTCAACACCATTCCGGTGCACCTGCAGCAGAAACTGCCCGGTGACCCCACCATGGAACGCAAGATCCGTGCGCTGATCCGCTGGAACGCCATCATGACCGTACTGCGCGCCAACGAGAAGTCTCCCGGCGTCGGCGGCCATATCGCCAGCTTCCAGTCCGCTGCGACGCTGTATGACGTCGGACTCAATCATTTCTTCCGTGCCGCCAACGAGAATTTCGGCGGCGACTGCGTCTATTTCCAGGGCCACTCATCGCCCGGCATCTACGCCCGTGCTTTCCTCGAAGGCCGCCTGACCGAAGAGCAGCTTTCCAATTTCCGCATGGAGACCGGTGGCAACGGCCTGCCCTCTTATCCGCACCCCTGGCTGATGCCGGATTTCTGGCAGTTCCCTACGGTGTCCATGGGCCTCGGCCCGTTGCAGGGCATCTATCAGGCGCGTTTCCTCAAGTACCTGCATGACCGCGGCATCGCCGACACCTCCGACCGCAAGGTCTGGGTGTTCTGCGGCGATGGCGAAATGGACGAGCCGGAATCGCTAGGCGCGATTTCGCTCGCCGCGCGCGAAAAACTCGACAACCTGATCTTCGTCATTAACTGCAACCTGCAGCGCCTGGACGGCCCGGTACGCGGCAACGGCAAGATCATCCAGGAACTCGAAGCCGATTTCCGCGGCTCCGGCTGGAACGTGCTGAAGGTCATCTGGGGCTCCTACTGGGATCCGCTGTTGGCCATGGACAAGGACGGTTTGCTGAAGAAGCGCATGGAAGAATGCCTGGACGGCGAATACCAGAACTTTAAACAGAAGGGTGGCGCCTACACGCGCGAACACTTCTTCGGCAAATACCCGGAACTGAAGGAAATGGTCGCCGCCATGTCCGACGAAGACATCTGGCGCCTCAATCGCGGCGGCCACGACCCGCACAAGGTGTATGCGGCCTACCACGCTGCGGTCAACCACAAGGGCCAGCCTTCGGTGATTCTGGCGAAGACGGTCAAGGGTTACGGCATGGGCGCGGCTGGCGAAGGCCAGAATACCACGCACCAGCAGAAGAGCATGGATATCGCTTCGCTGAAAGCGTTCCGTGATCGTTTTGACCTGCCGATTTCCGATGAAGATGTAGAAAAGCTCTCGTTCTACCGCCCGGCCGAAGACAGCCCGGAAATGCAGTACCTGCGCGAACGCCGCGAGGCCATGGGTGGTTTCGTGCCCGCACGCCGCCGCAAGGGCAACGAACTGACCGTACCGCAACTTGCGGCGTTCGAAAACATGCTGGTTTCCACCGGTGAGCGCGAGATTTCCACCACCATGGCTTTTGTGCGCATCCTGTCGACACTGGTGCGCGACAAGCAGATCGGCAAATACGTCGTGCCCATCGTGCCGGATGAGGCCCGCACCTTCGGCATGGAGGGCATGTTCCGCCAGCTCGGCATCTACTCGTCTGTCGGCCAGCTCTACGAACCGCAGGATGCCGACCAGGTCATGTTCTACAAGGAACAGAAAGACGGCCAGATTCTGGAAGAAGGCATCAACGAAGCCGGCGCATTCTCCTCGTGGATCGCTGCTGCGACCTCCTACAGCGTGACCGGTACGCAGATGATTCCGTTTTACATTTTCTATTCCATGTTCGGTTTTCAGCGCATCGGCGACCTCGCCTGGGCAGCCGGCGATTCGCGTGCGCGCGGCTTTCTGCTCGGGGCGACTGCCGGTCGCACTACACTGAACGGCGAAGGTTTGCAGCACGAGGATGGCCACAGCCACCTGTTGTCCGCCACCGTTCCCAACTGCGTCTCTTACGATCCGACCTTTGCCTACGAACTGGCAGTGATCATTCAGGAAGGCTTGCGCCGTATGGTGCAGAATCAGGAAGATGTCTATTACTACATCACCCTGATGAACGAAAACTACAGCCATCCGGAAATACCCAAGGGCACCGAAGCCGGCATCCTGAAGGGCATGTACCAGTTCAGAAAATCCAAGGCCAAGGGTCCGAAGGTCCAATTGCTGGGCAGCGGCGTTATCCTGCGTGAAGTGATCGCAGCAGCAGAACTGCTTGAGCAGGACTGGGGCGTCGCCGCAGATATCTGGAGTGTCACCAGCTTTACCGAATTGCGCCGCGAAGGTCTCGATGTCGAACGCTGGAATCTGCTCAATCCAGAAAAGAAGCAGAAGGAAAGCTATGTCGGACAATGCCTGAGCAAGGCAGAAGGTCCGGTGATTGCTTCGACCGACTACATGAAGTCGTTTGCCGACCAGATTCGCAACTTCATTCCACAGCGCTATGTTGTGCTCGGCACGGACGGCTTCGGCCGCTCCGACTCGCGCGAAGCACTGCGCAGTTTCTTTGAAGTCGATCGCCACCATGTGGTGCTGGCTGCCCTCAAGGCACTGGCGGACGAAGGCAAGCTGCCGGCAAGCAAGGCCGCAGAAGCCATCAGGAAATACAAGATCAACACTGACCGCCCTAACCCGGCGACCGTTTAATTCAGGAGACGATCAAACATGGCAATCAAGGAAGTACTCGTCCCTGATATCGGGAATTTCGACAGCGTCGATGTCATCGAGGTGCTGGTAAAGGCCGGCGATACCATCCAGCAGGATGACTCGCTGATCACGCTCGAATCCGACAAGGCTTCGATGGATATCCCCAGTCCGTTCAGCGGCACGGTGAAAGAAGTGAAAACAAGGGTGGGCGACAAGGTCGCGCAGGGTACCCTGATCCTGACGCTTGAAGCCGCCGACGCAGACAAGGCAGCAGCGCCGGCCAAGACAGAGCAACCATCGAAAACAGAAGCAGCGCAAACTGAAACCGCAAAACCGGCAGCACCGGCCAAAGCAGAGCCAACACCCCAGGTGGCGATTCCGCAACCCAGCCGCCCGGCACCTGAACCGCCCAAGGTGATTCAGCCTGCCGCTACACCAAACCCGATCGGCGCGCATCCGGTAGTGCATTCCGGCAAGCTTTCGCACGCCAGTCCATCGGTGCGCAAGTTCGCCCGCGAGTTGGGTGTCAATCTCGCGCTGGTAGAGGGCAGCGGCCCCAAGAACCGTATCCTGCAGAGCGATGTTCAGGCCTACGTCAAGGGCGAACTGGCAAAACCGCGCACCGAAAACATGGGCGCAGGTGTCGGCGCGGCACTCTCTGCGTTGCCGATGCCGGTGATCGACTTCAGTCAGTTCGGCGAGATCGAAACCAAACCGCTATCCCGCATCAAAAAACTGTCCGGCGCCAATCTGCACCGTAACTGGGTGACGGCGCCGCACGTTACGCAGTTCGACGAGGCAGACATCACTGATCTGGAAGACTTCCGCAAATCGATGCAGGGCGAAGCCGAAAAGCGCGGTGTCAAACTGACCATGCTGGCTTTCCTGATCAAGGCTTCGGTCAATGCGCTCAAGGCCTACCCGAACTTCAATGCCTCGCTTTCCGCCGACGGCGACAGCCTGATCATGAAGAACTACTACAACATCGGCTTCGCCTGTGATACGCCGGATGGCCTTGTTGTGCCTGTCGTGCGCGATGTGCACCAGAAAGATGTGCTGGATATTGCACGCGATCTGGGCGAGCTTTCGGCAAGAGCACGCGAACGCAAGCTGAAAGTCGAAGAAATGCAGGGTGGCTGCTTTACCATCTCCAGCCTGGGCGGCATCGGCGGCACCATGTTCACGCCTATCATCAATTGCCCGGAAGTGGCGATTCTGGGCGTATCTCGCTCCTCCATGCAGCCGGTGTACAACGCGCAAACCAGGAGCTTCGAACCGCGACTGATTCTGCCGCTTTCGCTGTCCTACGACCACCGCGTGATCGACGGCGCCGATGGTGCGCGTTTCACCAGCCATATGCGCATGATGCTGTCGGACGTGCGCAGATTATTACTTTAATTCTTGGCCACGGAATTCACAGAGACCACAGAGAAACTCTCGAATGGCTGGCGCCATGATGTTGACAATAATCAACAAAGGCCATTAATAAAGCGCTACCGGTTTGCTCTGTGAACTCTGTGTGCTCTGTGGCTTTAAAAAAGGTTTAGATGAATGACTCAGATTATTGAAGTTCTAGTGCCGGACATCGGCAATTTCGACAGTGTCGATGTCATCGAAGTCCTGGTTAAGCCGGGCGATATGATCGCCAAGGAAGACCCGCTGATCACGCTGGAATCGGACAAGGCCTCGATGGATATCCCGTCCTCGCATGCCGGTACGGTAAAGGAAGTCAAGGTCAAGGTCGGCGACAAGGTGGCCAAGGGCTCGCTGATTTTACTCGTCGAAGAAGCCGGTGCAGCGACCAGCACAGCAGCACCGGCTGCCGAGCCGGCAGCTATTGCATCCAAGTCGGAACCAGAAACGACTGCTGCTCGAGCGCCAACTCCAGCTGTCGCCACTGGGGATAACAACATCAACACAGAAGTCATCGTCCTCGGCTCCGGCCCCGGCGGCTACACCGCCGCTTTCCGCGCCGCCGATCTGGGCAAGCAGGTCGTGCTGATCGAGCGTTATGCCACATTGGGCGGCGTTTGTCTGAATGTCGGTTGTATTCCGTCCAAGGCCCTGTTGCACACGGCCAAGGTGATCACTGAAGCCGAAGAAACCAGCCATCACGGCGTCAGTTTCGGCGCACCGAAGATCGACCTCGAACAATTGCGCAACTGGAAAGCCAATGATGTCGTCGGCAAACTGACCGGCGGCCTCGCGCAAATGGCAAAACAGCGCGGTGTCACCGTCGTGCAGGGTATCGGCAAATTCACCAGCCCGCACCAGATCGCAGTCACGGCTGCGGACGGCAAGATCACCACGATAGGTTTCGAGCACGCCATCATCGCGGCCGGCTCGCAGGCCACCAAATTCCCCGGCGCGGCTGAAGACCCGCGCATCATGGATTCGACCGGCGCGCTGGCGCTGGCCGACATCCCGAAGCGCATGCTGGTCGTCGGCGGCGGCATCATCGGCCTGGAAATGGGCACCGTCTATGACGCTTTCGGCAGCAAGGTCAGCGTCGTCGAATTCACCGACGGCCTGATTCAGGGCTGCGACCGTGATCTGGTGCGCCCATTGCAGAAACGCATGGAAAAGCGTTTCGAAAAAATCATGCTGAACACCAAAGTAGCCTCCATGGAACCGAAAAAAGACGGTATCCATGTACGCTTTGAGGGCGTCAACGGCAACACGGAAGCGCCGCAGGAGGTCGAAGTCTACGATCGCGTACTGGTCTCCATCGGTCGCCGCCCCAACGGCAAGCTGATTGGTGCCGAGAATGCCGGCGTTGCGGTCGATGACTATGGTTTTATCGCTGTGGACAAGCAGATGCGTACGAACGTACCGCACATCTTCGCCATCGGCGACATCGTCGGCCAGCCCATGCTGGCGCACAAGGCAACGCACGAAGGCAAGGTGGCAGCCGAAGTGATTGCCGGCGAAAAAGTCGAGTTCGTCGCCTCCGTCATTCCGTCAGTCGCTTACACCGACCCCGAAGTGGCCTGGGCAGGAGTCACCGAAACAGAAGCAAAAGCCAAGGGCATTGCCATCGACAAGGCCTCGTTCCCTTGGGCAGCCAGCGGCCGGGCGCTTTCCATCGCTCGCTCGGAAGGCGCGACCAAGCTGATTTTCGACAAAGAAACGCACCGCCTGATCGGTGCCGGCATTGTCGGCGTCAACGCCGGGGAGTTATTGGCAGAGGCCGTGCTGGCGATCGAAATGGGCGCGGATGCGCACGATCTCGGCCTGACCATACACGCACATCCGACATTGTCGGAAACAGTATGCTTTGCGGCCGAGATGAAAGAAGGCACGATTACCGATCTTTACATCAAGAAACGGTAATCAAGGCCTGACGTTACAAGCAAAAAACCCCGGCGCGGCGCGGCTGCCCGGGGTTTTAAGTTTTTTCTGCGGGATCTGCTGCCGGTTTGGCCGTTGCAGGTTTGGCTGCTGTTTTGGGTTTGGCTGCTGTTTTGGGTTTTGCAGGTGCTTTGGCTGTCGCCGGGGCCTTCGGTTTAGCCGGCGATTTTGGCTTGGCAGCCGGTTTTTTCTGCGTCGGTTTGCTCGCCGATGGTTTTGCCGCAGGCTGCGCTGCCGGTCTCGGTGAGGTCGTTTTCGGCGTTTCTAGGCTATCGTGCCTGCGGTTCATGACATTGGTGACGATTTTCTTGCCCGCCACCACGGCAGCGGCAAGGGCAAGTTTTTTAAGCATGTTTTTGAAGAAACTCATAATGCCTCCTATCGGCAAGTGACTTGTTTAAGTTCGCTCCCGGGATATTCCGGCTGCAGCTTTTCCAGCTCCGGCATCAGCTTCGACGGCATATTGCTGATGTAAAGACTGGCGCGGCCTTGTTCCTGATTGCGCACCCCTTTTACTGCTGAAACCACCCCTTTGCTATTTAACTCTTCCAACAGTTTAGTCGCTAATTGCTCATCCTTGAACACCCCGAGCGATATCGCGTTGCGGAACTGCTCGTCCTGCACCACATAAATCTCTGTGACACCGCGCTGGCGTAGTTCTTCTGCCCTCGTTTGCGCGGCTGCTTCATCAGCCAGCGGCGGAACATAGACCCAATAGCGCCTGGATTCTGCCGCTGTTTGCTGGAGAACCCTGACCTCCAGCGCGTAACTGTTCAGAAAACTGCGCGCGGCGGCCAGCTTCGTACGGGAGAAAGTGCCCCACTCATAGCAGGCCGTTTGCTCAGGTGTTGTCACGGGGGCCTGCACCGGCAATCGTATTAACGGCAGCGCGCTGATCTCCTGCGGGCTCAAGAGCCGGATTTTTTCCGCATGCAAGGGTTCGGACTCTATTTGCAGCGCCACGCCCGAACGCGGCAACAGATTGAAACCGGCAAACAGCAATGCATTGCCCAACAGCAAAAATATGATCAGCCACTTCATCGCATCCAACTTCCGCTCTCCGTATCGCGGCCTATCACCAACAAGCCGCGCATCACCAGATCTTCGATGATAACGATATCACCGATGCCGGTGCCGCCCTGCAACTTGTCTGCCAGCAAAGCCGCATCTCCACCGGCGATGATACAGCGCACCGGCGCTGCGGTGACACGACTGAGCCGCCCGGCCATCTGTTCGACCGCGCCGGCCATCGCCAGCAAGGCGCCGCTGTAAATGGCATCTTCGGTGCAGCGTGGGAAATCAATATCACGCCCGCTGTGACCGATGGCCTGCGCGATGTTGCGCGTGCCCTGCACCAATGATTGGCACATCAGCTGCAAACCGGGAACGATCGCACCGCCGATGAAGTGATGGGTAGCGGTCGCTGCCTCATGCTGCAAGACATCAATGGTCAATGCCGTGCCTGCGTTCACCACCAGACAGTGCTGCTGACAATACTGCCGGGCACCCACCATCGCCGCCCAGCGGTCGCTGCCGAGCAAATGCGGTGTTTCATAAGCATTGCGGATACCGAAACCGGACGGCTGCGATGTAACCCATATCTGCTTCAGCGATTCGCCTGCCTTACCGGTAGTATCAAGCAATGCCTTGATCTTCAGGGCAACATTGTCGCCTGCCACATTGGAAACAACGGCAAGCGAACACAGGGCCCATTCGGCAGGAGGGCTGCCGGGTGCTGCATCAAACAAGGTTCCGCTGGCCACGACCGCATTGGCGACATCGAACACCGCCCATTTGGTGCGGGTGTTGCCCGCATCGATGGTCAGTATCACGCTGTCACCCCACGCAAGCTGATCTCGCCCGCAGAAAATCGCTGCAGGCCGGCGGCGGTTTCCACCAGCAGAATGCCGTCATCCGCGACGCCGCGCGCCACGCCCTCCAACTCGCGCCCGTCCGGCAACAGCATGCGCACCGGTTGATTGTGGTAAGCATGGTGTTGCGTCCATTCATCGCTGACGGCTGCAAAACCGCGCTGTTCGAATTCGCTCAGCGTCTGCCCCATGTTTTTCAACAGCAGACCGAGAAGTTGACTGGGGTTGGCAGCTTCCGCACGCACGGCGGCGAGATCGATCGCAGGCTGATCGATATGCTTTTTGACCTGCTCCGGCAGGTGCAGATTGACGCCGATACCGATCACCGCTGCACTCGGGCCTTCCATATCGCCTTGCAATTCGATCAGAATCCCCGCCAGTTTGCGGTATTGGCCCTGCTGCCTGACCACCAGATCGTTAGGCCATTTGAGTTGTGCCTCTGCAACGCCGAGGTCACGAAAACTCCGCACCATGGCGACGCCCACAGCCAGGCTCAAACCTGAAAGCGCAGCCGCGCCGGACTGAAACCGCCACAACAGGGAGAAGGTCAGGCTGGCACCCAAGCCGGATTGCCATGCCCGGCCGCGACGGCCACGACCGCGGGTTTGCAGGGATGCCGCGACACAGCTTGCATGCGGCGCACCAAGCGCAGCCTGTTTCATCAGATAACTGTTGGTCGATTCCAGATGGTCGTGCAACTCCAGCCTGAACCAGGCACGCTGTTCGCCGATGGCGTCGAGCACTGCATCGCGGTCCAGCCAAGCGACTGGTTCCGGCAGCCGGTAGCCGCGGCCGCGCACGGAGAAAATCTGCACGCCCAGCGCTTCTGCCTCCTGCAAGGCGTTCCATACCGTCGTGCGCGTCACCCTGAAATGCCGGGCGATCGCCTCACCGGAATGAAAGCGGCCGTCAGCCAGCAAACGCAGTATGGGAAAGGTCAGTGTATTCATTTTTCGGTTCGGTATTTGTGACCGATATTAGCACAGCGAGAGAAGTCCTTAAGGAAGTCCTTAAGCCTGGCGCTAGCGTGTAAAATAGCGCTATTACTTTTCCTGCATCCATCATGTCCTCAGAAAAAACAGCCGTGGCGCCAGGCGCCAACTTTATTCGCAACATCGTCGAGCGCGATCTCGAACTCGGCACCAACGCCTCACGCCGCTGGGCAGGCACGCCGGGCGATGCTGAACACCACGCCAAGGGCGAGCCCGACCCGGCAAAGATCCGCACACGCTTCCCGCCAGAACCGAACGGCTATCTGCATATCGGCCATGCCAAGAGCATTTTCCTCAATTTCGGCCTCGCCCGTGATTATGACGGCGTATGCCACATGCGTTTCGACGACACCAACCCGGAAAAGGAAGAACAGGAATACGTCGACAGCATCATCGAGATGGTGCAATGGCTGGGCTTCGGCTGGCAAAAATACGGCGCTTCGCATCTTTATTTCGCCAGCAACTATTTCGACTTCATGTACCGTGCAGCGGAATATCTGATCACGGCCGGGCACGCCTATGTCGACCAGCAAAGCGCCGAAGAAATGCGCGCCAACCGCGGCAACCTGACCGAACCTGGCAAGGATTCACCCTGGCGCAACCGCAGCCCGGATGAAAACCTCGCCCTCTTCCGCGAAATGCGCGATGGCAAGCACGCCGATGGCAGCATGGTGCTGCGCGCGAAGATCGACATGGCTTCGCCCAACATCAATCTGCGCGACCCTGCCATTTACCGCATCAAGCGCGCCACCCACCACAACACCGGCGACCAATGGTGCATCTACCCGATGTATACCTACGCGCACCCGCTGGAAGACGCGCTCGAAGGCGTCACGCACTCCATCTGCACGCTTGAATTCGAAGACCAGCGGCCGTTCTACGACTGGGTACTGGAACGTCTGGCCAAGCCAACCGAGGACGTTGGCGGAAATGAGCAGCGCGGTTTACTCGCGCACCCGCTGCCAAGGCAGTACGAATTCGCCCGCCTCAATCTCACCTACGTCGTGCTCTCCAAGCGCAAACTGATCGAACTGGTCGAGAACAAGCATGTGAACGGCTGGGACGACCCACGCCTGCCGACCCTTGCCGGCGCCCGTCGTCGCGGTTACACCGCAGCGGGCTTCAAACTCTTCACCGACCGCATCGGCGTATCCAAGGCGGATTCGTGGATCGAATACACCATCCTCGAAGACTGCATGCGCGAAGTGCTGAACGAGAGTGCGATGCGTCGTATCGCCGTGCTCGACCCGATCAAACTGGTCATTGATAACTATCCGGAAGGATCAACGGAAGACTGCTTTGCCCCCAATCACCCGCAACAGCCGGAAACCGGCAAACGCGTGGTACCGCTTTCGAAGGAACTGTGGATCGAGCGCGAAGACTTCATGGAAGAACCGAGCAAGGGTTATTTCCGCCTGTTTCCCGGCAACATGGTGCGCCTGCGTTACGGCTACGTGATCAAATGCACCGGCTGCGAAAAAGATGCTGACGGGAATGTCACTACCGTGCATTGCGAATACCTGCCAGATACCAAATCCGGCACAGCGGGCGCAGATAGCGTCAAGGTCAAAGGCAACATCCACTGGGTTTCCGCCGCGCATGCCTATGCGGCAGAAGTGCGCTTGTATGATCGATTGTTCAAGGAAGCCCATCCCGGCGCGGGCGACCGCAACTACCTGGACGACCTCAACCCGGACTCGGTCAAGGTCATCACCGCCCAACTCGAACCGGCGCTGAAAGACGCAAAACCGGAAGAAACCTTCCAGTTCGAACGGCACGGCTATTTTGTTGCAGACAGGAAAGACAGCGTCGCCGGCAAGCCGGTATTCAACCGCACGGTGACACTGCGGGATGCCTGGCAAAAATAGGCTTGCTGCACCGGCATGCAATGTTATAACATTGTTTTAACATTCAAGAGGTGATGACATGAAAACCGCTATCCGCAAAATCGGCAATTCCAAGGGTATACTGATCCCCGCACCGCTGATTGCCGCCTGCAACATTCAGGATGAGGTCATCATGCATGTTGAAAACAACCGCCTGATCATCGAGGCGGCCAACACCAAACCGCGCAGGAACTGGTTCACGGCCTACGACCCGAACAAGGATGAATCCGCCTGGAATGACCTGGTGGAAACGGAAACAGAACAGGCCGATTGGGAATGGTAAAACGCGGCGAAGTCTATTGGGTCAACCTAGACCCGACCATAGGCACGGAAATCCGCAAAACTCGCCCCGCCCTCATCATCTCCCCCGACGACATTAACGCCGTACTACCTCGCGTCATCGTCGCCCCACTGACCAGCAAAGGCCAGCCGCTGGGCTGCCGCCCGGAAGTCGAATTCAAGGGCAAACCCTCCCGCATCCTGCTCGACCAGATATGTACCGTAGACAAACAAAGGTTGGGGGCAAAAATGGGAGATATCGCGCTGGAACGATGGCACCCGATTTTGCTGGAGATGCTGGCATGAACAGGCAAAGCTTCGTTTCAGGCGTCAATCCATCACATGCCTATCGCCTCCTCAACCACGGCCCTACTGTGCTCGTCACTTCCGCCCACGGCGCACACTGCAACATCATGGCCGCCGCATGGAACATGCCGCTGGATTTCGATCCACCCAAGGTCGCCATTGTCATTGACAAGAACACCTACACGCGTGAACTGATGGAAGCTTCCGGTACGTTTGCCATCAACGTTCCGTGCCGGGCGCAGGCAGCGCTGGTGGTGCGGGTGGGCAATAGCAGCGGACGCGAGTTGCTGGGCAAATCACTGGAAAACAAGTTTGCCGCTTTCGATATTCCAACTTTCACGGCCAGCGAGATCGCCGCACCGCTGGTCAGCGGCTGTGTCGCCTGGCTGGAATGCAGGGTCATTGCGGAACCGCACATCCAGAATGCTTATGATCTGTTTCTCGCCGAGGTGGTGGCCGCACAGGCCGACGAGCGCGTGTTTTCTGAAGGCCGCTGGCATTTCGAAGGGCACGATGATCTGCGCACGCTGCACCATATTGCCGGTGGGCAATTTCTCATTTCCGGCGAAAGTCTGAACGCCAGGTAGCGCATCGCAGCGGCTGCAAAATATCGCGGCGAATAGACCCACATCAAACCACAGCGGCCTGTGATGTGTTAATTTGCAGTTATCCGTTTTCACCGGGTTTGCGAAAACATGCGCCGCTTTGTCCTCATCATTCTCAGTCTTGCCGTGATCGGCACCGCATTCTGGTGGTTCAACCGCCCGCAGCCTGTTCCGGTCACGCTGGTCGAAGTCGAACGTGGCAAAGTGGAAGCGAGCGTCGCCAACACCCGCGCCGGTAGTGTTGAGGCTTGCCAGCGCACCCGCTTGTCGCCGATCAGCGGCGGCCGCATTGCTTATCTTGGGGTGAAGAAAGGCGACCACGTCAAAAAGGGTCAGGTGCTGTTGCAGCTCTGGAACGATGATCAGAAAGCGCAAAGCACGCTGGCGCAGAGCCAGGTGGCGAGCAGCCGCAAACGGGCCGCCGAGGCTTGCAGCATGGCGGAGAATGCCGAGCACGAAGCCGCCCGCCAGCGCCAGCTGTTCGAACGCGGCTTTGTTTCTACCGGTGTTGAGGAAAAGGCACGCTATGAGGCGCAATCGCGTCGTGCTGCCTGTGAAGCGGCAAAAGCCGATGTCGTGCAGGCGCAGGCACGTGTCAGCGTGACCAAGGTCGAGCAGGACCGCACCGTGCTGGTCGCACCGTTCGACGGCATCGTCGCCGATATCGTCGGCGAACTCGGCGAATACACGACGCCGTCCCCCCCAGGCGTGGCAACGCCACCGGCGATCGACCTGATCGACGATTCCTGTCTTTATATCGAAGCGCCGATGGATGAAATCGATGCGCCGAAAATTCATGTCGGCCAGACTGCGCGCGTCTCGCTCGACGCCTATCCCGGCAAGGTATTGCCGGGTCGTGTCAAACGGATCGCACCTTATGTCGTTGCCGTCGAAAAACAGGCACGCACGGTGGAGGTGGAGGTGACGCTGGACAATCCGGAAGACGCCGGACTGCTGCTGGTGGGCTACAGTGCGGATGTCGAGATCGTGCTGGACAGCCGTGAGAACACCCTGCGCATTCCCAGCTCGGCGATTCTTGAAAGCAACAAAGTGCTGCTTTACCGGCCGCAGGATCACACCCTGGAGCAGCGCACGATCAAGACCGGTATCAGCAACTGGGAATTCACCGAGGTGACGGAAGGCCTGACGCAGGGAGATCGCATCGTCTCGTCGCTGGAGCGCGAGGGGGTCAAAGCCGGCGCCCTGGTCAGCCCGGAAACGGTCGACGGAAATTAGCATCATCATGCAGGATGATGCCGCAAGCCTGATCTCGCTGCATGGCCTGGAACGCACGTTCTATCTGGGCGACAGCAAGGTGCAGGCGCTGCGCAACGTCGATCTGCATATCAGCCCGAGCGAATATATCGCCGTCATGGGGCCTTCCGGTTCCGGCAAATCCACCCTGCTCAACATGATCGGCCTGCTCGACCGGCCGGATGCCGGCACCTACCTGCTTGAAGGCCGCGACGTTACGACCTTGAAACCGGACGAGCAGGCAAAAGTACGCAGCGAGCGGATCGGCTTCATTTTCCAGAGCTTTCACCTGATTCCGCGACTGACAGCCGCTGCCAACATTGAACTGCCGTTAGTGCTGGCCGGCGTTCCTGCCGCCGAGCGCGCAAGGCGCGTGAAGCAGGCCCTGCAGGAATACGGCCTCACCGATCGTGCGCACCATCTACCCAACCAGCTATCCGGCGGCCAGCGCCAACGCGTGGCGATTGCGCGGGCGACGATTCTGCGCCCTGCGGTATTGCTGGCGGATGAGCCGACCGGCAACCTCGACCGCGCCACCGGTGAAGAAGTGGTCCGCCTGCTGGAAGCACTGAATGCTCAGGGCATGACCCTGATAGTGGTCACTCACGATCAGGCACTCGGTGCCCGTGCCAGACGCCAGTTGCGCATGGAAGACGGCCGTATCGTCAGCGATGCCAGCGATGTCGGAGATGTCAGCGCGGCCGCAACCGGCAGCAGCGGATAAACCGATGAAAGCGCTCGACAACCTGCGCTACGCTGCCGGATCGGCCACCGGACACCTGCTGCGGACCGGACTGCTGATGCTGGCAATGTCGATCGGCGTTGCTGCCGTCGTCATCCTCACCGCGCTTGGCGATGGCGCGCGCCGCTACGTCATCGAAGAATTTTCCGCTATAGGCACCAATCTCGTCATCGTACTGCCTGGACGCTCGGAAACCGGCGGCCTCAACCCGGCCAATCTGATTACCAGTACGCCGCGCGACCTCACCGTCGATGACGCCAACAGCCTGCTACGTGTGCCCGGGGTGAAGCGTATCGCGCCGCTCATCATCGGCACCACAGAAGTCAACGCCGGCGGCAAATTGCGCGAAGCGATGATGATAGGCACCAACGAGGATTTCATGCATGTGCGCCAGATGAAGCTCTCGCTCGGGCGTTTTCTGACCAGGGATAATATCGGCCACGGCTCCGCTGAAGTCGTGCTCGGCGCGCTGATCCGCGAAGAACTGTTCGGCACGGCAAACCCGCTCGGCAAGACCGTGCGCGTCGGCGACCGGCGCTTGCGCGTGGTCGGTGTTTTGAGCCAGGGCGGGCGCGGCATGGGCATGACCACCGATGAGCTGCTGATTATCCCGGTGGCGACCGCGCAGGCCATGCTCGACTCCAACACGCTGTTCCGCATTCTGGTTGAGGCGCGTAGCCGCGAGCAGATCGAAGAAGTGAAATCCGGCGTGCTGAAGCAGATCACCCAGCGCCATGACGGTGAGGAGGATGTCACCGTCATCACCCAGGACGCCGTACTGGAAACTTTCGACAAGATACTCAACGTGCTGACGCTGGGGGTGGCCGGGATCGCCGCCATCAGCCTCGCCGTGGCCGGCATTCTGGTCATGAATGTAATGCTGGTTTCAGTGACCCAGCGCACCGCCGAAATTGGCTTGCTGAAAGCGCTGGGAGCAACGGCAGACAGCGTGCGGCAGTTGTTCATCACGGAAGCCGTATTGCTTTCCGTCACCGGCGGCATGCTTGGTACTGCGCTCGGTTATGCCGGTGCTGCCCTGTTGCGGCAGATCTACCCGGCCTTCCCGGCATACCCGCCGGTCTGGGCCGTGCTTGCAGGTCTGGGTACCGCGATCGTCTCCGGTCTGGTATTCGGCGTCATGCCCGCTCGTCGCGCGGCCGAACTTGATCCAATCACGGCTTTATCGAAGCGATAGCCATGCAGCTCACCGATTCCGCCAGATTCGCGTTAGAGGCCATTTCATCGCATCGCCAGCGCAGCTTTCTGACCCTGCTCGGCATCGCCGTCGGCATCGCTGCCGTCATTCTGCTGACCTCCATCGGTGAAGGCGTACACCGTTTTGTCTTGTCCGAATTCACGCAGTTCGGCACCAATGTCATTGCCGTGTCGCCTGGCAAGGTCAAGACCGGCGGCCAACCGCCTTCCGGTATTCCGACCACATCCAGACTTCTGACACTGGAAGACGCCGATGCCTTGAGGAAACTGCCCAACGTCACCGGCGCAACGCCGACGGTGTGGGGTAATTCGGAAGTACACGGCAATGGCCGCGTTCGACGCACGACCATTTATGGCGTAGACGCCGACTTTCCCAAGGTCTTCAGCTCCACCGTCAACATCGGCAGCTTTCTGCCGCGCGAGGGCAGCGGCTACGCGCGCGCGCAGGTCGTATTGGGCAGCAAGCTGCGGCAAGAACTATTCGGCGCCAAAAACCCGCTCGGTGCACGAGTACGCATCGGTGGCCTCAGTTTCCGGGTGATCGGCGTGATGGCACCCAAGGGCCAGTTCCTCGGAATCGACCTGGACGATACCGCCTATATTCCGGCCGAGCGTGCGCTGGAACTCTACAACCGTGACGGCCTGATGGAAATCCATGTCACTTACAAGGAAGGCGTGTCTTCAGCCTCGGTCGCCACTCCCGTCAGGGATCGCCTGATCCTGCGCCACGGCCACGAAGATTTCACCATCACGACGCAGGAGGATATGCTGGCAACGCTGTCGAATATCCTCGACATTCTGACCATGGCAGTCGGCGCCCTCGGCGGCATATCATTGCTGGTCGGTGGCGTCGGCATCGTCACCATCATGACTATCTCCGTCACCGAACGCACCAATGAAATCGGATTGCTGATGGCGCTCGGCGCTTACCGCCGCACCATACTCTATCTCTTCCTCGGCGAATCCATCATTCTAGCGGCACTCGGCGGCATATTCGGACTGTTGCTCGGGATCGGGCTGGCCCAACTGATAGCGATGGCAGTGCCAGCATTGCCGGTGCATACGCCATTGAGTTTTGCCGCTAGTGCTTTGGTGCTCTCGGCCGGCATCGGCCTCGTGGCAGGTGTGTTACCGGCACGACGTGCCTCTCGTCTCGACCCGATAGAAGCATTGCGGGCGGAATAGCGTTATCATCGAAAATGCCATGAAGAAACACGCGAATCAGAAAAAATTGCGCTCGAGGAAAACCGGCCTGCCGCCTGGTGCGCTGGTGCATGTCGGTGAAATCAGGACGGCAGAGCCGCTGGTCACCATTATCGACTACTACGCCGAAAGCATCAGCGAACGGTCGCTGACGCTGGATGAGGCGAAATTGCTCAGCTTCCCCGCGCGCGGAATACATTGGATCAATGTCTACGGATTGCACGACCCGTCTCTGATTGCCGGAATCGGCAACAATTTCGGCCTGCACCCGCTGGTGCTTGAAGACATTCTCAATACCGACCAGCGGCCCAAGGTCGACAGTTTCGAACACAATCTTTACGTAGTCACACGTTTTTTTCAGTACAACACAGCCGACCTCGATATTTCTTCGGATCAAGTCAGTATCGTGCTCGGCAAAAATTTCGTGCTCACCTTCCAGGAACGCCAGACCGGTGCTTTCGACCCCGTGCGCGAGAGACTGCGCACGCCGGGCAGCCATCTGCGCCAATCCGGCGCCGATTATCTGGCTTATTCCCTGCTGGACATCATTGTCGACCGCTACTTCATCGTGCTGGAACAAATGGGGAATGACTGCGAAACCCTGGAAGAGGCGCTGATCAAAAAGCCGACCGCTACCACGCTGCACAGCATCCACAAGCTCAAGCGCGAAAGTATGGAATTACGTCGTAACGTCTGGCCGCTGCGGGAAGTGATCAATCACCTGATCCGCAACGAACAAGGGTTCTTCGAACACAACACGGTGCTCTACCTGCGGGACGTGCACGACCACACACTACACTTCATCGAATCGCTGGAAACCATCCGCGACATGTTGAGCGGGATGATGGATATCTACCTCTCCAGCGTCAGTAACCGTGTAAACATGGAATTGCGGGCGCTGACCGTGGTTGCCATGCTGTTCATGCCGGCCACGCTGATTGCCGGCATCTTCGGCATGAACTTCCAGTTCCTGCCATGGAGTCACGAAGCTTACGGATTCTGGTTCGCCATTACCATCATGGCTTTCATTGCCATGGTCATGGCGCTGATCTTCTGGCGCCGCCAATGGCTGACGCGCGCGGATATCGACTGAGCGGTGATCAGGCCGTGGCGGGTTTCAGCAAGCCACTGTACTGCGCACGGATTTTCGCCACCTTGGGCGCAGCCACAGCCAGACAATACGGCTGATTCGGATTGTTAGCGTAGTAATACTGGTGGTAATCCTCCGCCGGATAAAACACCGGCGCACTGATCACTTCCGTCACAACTGGTGCCGACCACCAACGTTCGACATCCACTTTCGCGATCATCTGCTCGGCGCTGCGTTGCTGCGCTTCATCCAGAAAGAATATGGCGGAGCGATATTGCGTACCGATGTCATTGCCTTGGCGGTTGGGGGTGGTCGGGTCGTGAGCGGTGAAGAAAACCGCCAGCAAGTCCTCGTAACTGATAATGTCTGCGTCGAACGAAATCCTGATGGCTTCGGCATGTCCGGTGGTACCGGTACACACCTGCTTGTATGTGGGGTTTTCAGTGTAGCCGCCGATATAGCCGGATTCGACTTTCCGCACGCCTGCGAGCTGTGAAAACACAGGTTCCAGACACCAGAAACAGCCTCCGGCGAATATGGCGATATCATTTTTTGTCATGGTAGTCATCGGGCCTTTTAATTTTCAATCGTATTTTTATAGACGCCTTTCATTTCCAGATGTTTCTGGATAAGCCCGGCAGCACGATATTTTTTTCCGAAAACCGTCATTCCGTGCCGCGTCATATGCCCGTAGTCATAAATCAGGACCTTTTCTCCGTCATTCCAGAGGCATGACTGATTTTTGCACAACTGATCAATCTTGGAAAAATAGGGAACACCATGACGTTGAAAATACGCCGACATCGTACGATCCAGCTCGAATCTGCCGGGATTCAGATAACCATCCGGCAGGTCGCCACGCCGCAGGATGCCGTGCAGGTCGGACACATATTCAAACATGGGACCAACCAGCACAATATGCGCACCCCTGGACTGCAGATAGGCGATATCTTCAAGTAAACGTTGTCTGTCCGAGCGGATACGCCAACGTGCATTGATCAGCACAAGATCGACGCTGCTGAAATCAAAATGCTCGTACATATGTCCGGTCAGCTGCTGACAACCGGTATTTTCCGGCCTGACCTCTTTTTCATCACGGCCGGGGAAACACCCCGATGCGGTCGCCTGCAAAAAATTGATCCTGTCGAACTGGCTCGCGAGGCTGTACCACAGGTCGGCTGCATGAGAATCGCCATAAACCAGCACATTAGGCTTTGCCTCGTCGATCACGAGGCAATTTGCCAGCTGTCTTGAAAATCTTTGCGGATGGTCATCTCCGCGGTGACTGAAATTACACATCGGCCAGCGTCTGGCTATATTGCGTTCGCGGTTGAGTTGCCCGAGGGCGTCGCTGGTCAGCACCTGCTTTCTCAGCAGGTTGTAGGGTGGCGGATGATCTGTATCTCCCTGTAGGCGTTGACGGAATTCCCAGCCATTCTCCTCGTAAATCTTGTAACCCAGCACGCCCAGCGCAAGCATGGCCGCCAGCAGCAGACATGCCAGCCTGCCGCCGTTACTGCTTTTACGGACGGACGACTCGACATAACGGTACGTCAGCCAGGCGAGCAGGAGGCTGAGCGCAATGATCAACAGGCCTTGCAGCAAACCGGGCGAGCTTTTCTGCGTGATGCGAAAATAGGAAATGATGGGCCAATGCCAGAGATATACCGGGTAACTGATCAGGCCAATTCTTACGAGCCATTGATTTGAGAGCAGATGGCGGTTAAGGATCGCTTCCGGCCCGGCGGCAATCATCATGACAGTACCGAGCACGGGCATGAGTGCCCAATAACCCGGGAAACCGGCTGACCGGTCGATCAGGATAAAGCCGCAAAGCAACAGCACCAAACCAGAGACAGATAAACTTTCGGCGCTCACCTGCCAGGATAGTGGCCGATATCGATTGCAATAAGCCAGTATACTGCCTGCCATGAGCTCCCAGGCGCGCGATAATGGCGAGTAGAACGCTGCTGTGGTGTCTTCCGTAAGCAGATGGAGATTGAACACAAACGACACTGTCATGGCGGTAGCGAGCACCATCAGAACATTGGCGCGTAATCGCCACAACGCCCAGATCACGACCGGCCAGACAATATAGAATTGTTCTTCTATACCGAGGGACCAGAGATGCAGCAATGGTTTGGTTTCTGCCGCATTGTCGAAATAACCCGACTCACCCCACAAGACAAAATTGGAGATAAACGCAGCGCCTGCCGCCACATGTTTGCCAAGTTGCTGATATTCATCACCAAACAACAAAAACCAGCCGGCAATGCAGCATGCAGTCATCACGAGCAGAAGTGCAGGAAAAATTCTTTTGATGCGCCGTGTATAAAATTCGGCATAACTGAAACTGCCCTGCTCAAGGCGGTCAAAGACGATGCCGGAAATCAGAAAGCCGGAAATGACAAAGAATATATCGACGCCAATGAAGCCGCCCGGCATGGCTTGCGGAAACACGTGAAAGATCAAAACCGACAATACTGCGATGGCACGCATGCCGTCTATGTCCGGACGATATTCATGGCTCCCGCTGAAGTGGTTTTTGAAGGTGCTGATAATTTTTCGCTATCTTCTTACACGCAGCATCAAAAAGAACCGATACTGGCGTATCTGTGAGTGATGAATTCGACCGGATAAAACCAGTGTCAAGAATGCATGACTTCACCTGTTTGTTCAAGAATTGCTGTTTGCCTGTTTGTATGCCTGTGACCGCCAGATGTCAGAACTGAACGCGCTTTATATTGATTTCAATTCCTACTTTGCCTCGGTAGAGCAATTGTTGCGGCCAGAACTGCGCGGCAAACCTGTTGCGGTTTTACCGGTGGTTGCCGATACCACCTGCTGTATTGCGGCAAGCTACGAGGCAAAAGCCTTTGGCGTCAGAACAGGCACGCACGTCAGCGATGCCCGCGTGATGTGCCCGGACATCATTCTTGTTGAAGCGCGTCCGGCAATGTATATCGAGTATCACCACAAATTGATCGAAGTGGTTGAGTCCTGCACCCATGTCGAAAAGACGCTCTCGATTGATGAAATGGTCTGCAAATTGACCGGCAGTCAGCGCCAGCGGGAAAATGCACTGGCGTTGGCCATGCGCATCAAACAAACCATAGCGCGCAAGGTCGGGGAACAAATCCGCTGCTCGATCGGGATTGCGCCCAATACCTATCTTTCCAAAATCGCTTCCAACATGCAAAAACCCGACGGCTGTGTCGTCATCGAACAAGAGGAATTGCCGCACAGGTTATACGGGCTCAAGCTGCGCGACCTGAAAGGTATAGGCAAAAAAATGGAGCAGCGCCTGATGGCACAAGGCATCGATTCGGTTCAGTCGCTGCTGGCACTCAATCGCGATCAATTCAGGTCGGCCTGGGGCAGCGTTGATGGCGAGAGATTTCATGACAAACTGCACGGCATCGAACCACCGGAGCGCAGACACAGTCGTAAAAGCCTTGGGCATTCGCACGTATTGCCTCCTGAACTGAGAACACACCACGCCGCCTACTCTGTTCTGCATCGTCTGTTGCAGAAGGCGTGTCTGAGACTCCGAAATTACGTACTCCTTGCAGCGGCAATACAAATTCGCGTCAAGTTTCTTAACCGCGCTACCTGGGTAGTCGACAGCCAATGTACGCCAACGGACAACACTCTGGAACTGATTCACGCACTTGAACTGTTATGGCAACAATATCCTGCTCGAAAATCCATTCCCTATGCCGTAGGTGTAGTCCTGAATGACCTTGTTGAGCCGGCCGGCAACATCATCGACTTGTTTGATGAAGGCCGCTCAGAGACGCAGAGCCGTTTGAACAGCATTCTGGATAAACTGAATATGCGCTATGGAAAAAATACGGTATATTTTGGAGGCGCGCATAAAGCAGTCAGCTATGCGCCGATGCGCATTGCCTTCAATCATATTCCCGACATCAAGACCGAAGGCGACCTGCCCGCTGATTAAAGGACCCAAATGACCCGTATTGCCGTTTTCAACCAAAAAGGCGGAGTAGGCAAAACTTCTACCGTGCTAAATCTAGCCGCTGCGATATACCGCCAAGGACAACGCTCACTGATCATTGACATGGACCCCCAAGGCCACTTGACGGAAGTACATCCCAACCCGCCGGTTGCCGCATCGCAGAGTCTGTTCGGATTCTATCAGGAAAACAAGCCGCTTGCTTCCCTCGCGATCGACTGGGAAGGTATGGGCAAGCTGATTTGTTCGCACAAGGAGCTGATCAAGGTGGATTCCATTTTCGGTAGAGGGCCTGCCATATTGAATCGCCTGAAACACGGACTGGAGGCATGGGACAAAACAGCCGATACCGGCAACACGCTGATCGACTGCTGTCCCTATCTGGGCGTACTGTCGCTCAGCGCAATTTTCGCCACGGATTTCGTCATCATACCCATCGCATCAGACTACCTTTCCCTGCAGGGCGCCCAGAAAGTCGAGCACACGCTCAAGGCGCTGGAGCCAGTACTTAAAAAACGTATAGAACGGCGTTATCTAATGACATGCTATGACCGTCGGCGCGGCATGACTTTCGAAGTGCACGAGCAGGCGCTGGCCAATTTCGGTAACGATGTATTGCAGACAGTGATTTCAGAAAATGTCGCTGTGGCTGAAAGTCCGCAACACAAACAGAACGTATTTCAATACAGCGCCAATAGCACAGGTGCACGTGACTATCAGGCACTGCTGGATGAACTGCTTGAAAGTGGACTGCTACCCCTGCAGAGAAAGACACAAGCGGCACAGGCCGCCGACATTAACAGTTGATCCAGTTGTCTTGAAAGTCTGTCTTGAATCTAAAAGTTTTAGGCTTGACTGTCCGACTAGCGGTCGCTGGTAATCATGCTTAAAACGTCTTTATAACTGTCACTTGATAGGCGCTCCGGTGACAACATTCTGGTGTTGAGTATTTCGCAATGACGATACATCTGTTGCAGCTTTGCCCGGGCTTCCTCTTCCGTACGACCAGATATCTGTAAATTATCCACCACTGCGCCATTACGGCTACGAATCTGATACACATATTTTGTCAACAACGGCGGATGCATAACAGCTTTCCAATGAATGTGTTACGAACAATATAAAACGTGTAAATTAAAGATACAAGCTATCACATTGAATTTATTAAGTCGCGCTCGCAAAACATCGCTGCCATATCAAACTCAAACAGCCCGACAAAAACAAAAACCCCGTTACAAAGTAACGGGGTTTTCTGAATAAGGAGCTTGGCGGTGCCCTACTTTCGCATGCGAGAAGCACACTATCATTGGCGCAGATTCGTTTCACGGCCCTGTTCGGGATGGGAAGGGGTGGGTCCAAATCGCTATGGCCGCCAAGCATAACCGGTGTGCTGATGATGTTTTCATCAGCGGATATGCTGTCTCTGAACACTGTTTCGTTCAGCTTTAACAAATTGGAAGAAGTAAAGATATTGAGGTAATTGATTGCTGCTTTAGAACACCTTT
>MCAW01000013.1 GCA_001704575.1 Methylophilales bacterium LSUCC0135 | reverse complement strand
AGACAGCAAAGCTTCATTGATTCTGGGTGATGGTGATGCTTGGGTCGGTCGTGCGGAGATTCATCTGAGCGAATCGCCTAACGACGCAATTCAGTATTTTCTGAGCAGTTTCCCTGCACAGGGCTGGCAGGTCATTTCATCCAATAAAGCCAGAAACAGCATTTTGGTTTTCATTAATCAGACGAGAAGTGCAACGCTGGAAATTACAGAAGGTACGATTTTTTCACGTGGCTCCAAGGTCATCATGACCCTATCGCCCAGGAAATGATGCCAGTCTTAGCAAGTTCAAAACAACAAATTAAAGCACGTGTACGAAATGTTTGTTTCAAACGTGCAAGGTCATCTTAACCCCATCATTCATGTGCGATTTGACAGACGGCAAACTGAGTTGAGGCAGTAGCCTACTGCTTTGCTTACGCGCTGGCGCTGAATTCCAGACAGCTTCTGCCAGGTGTGTATTTGACCAGTTCATCGAGGCTGCACTCAAAATAATCACAGAGTTTAATCAGGTTTTTCAGGGTGATGTTGTGGGTGTCTTCCTGCATCAGTCGATAGAGCGTGACACGGTTGACGCCGGTTTCATTGGCGAGTTCGACAATCGTGATGCGCTTGCCGATTCTCAGTTGTTTTTCAAGCAGTTTGGTTTTGATATTGAAGTTGATCATTTTTGCCTCTGGATATAACTCGATGAAACAAAACGCGCCATTACGTTGCATGCATATTTCAGATAGTTATCTGAAGCTGCTGATAGCGCTGAACTATTACCGATTTTGTAAAGCAAGGAATCACCCGTTCAGGTGAAACGAGCTAATCGCAGTCCGAGGGTTTGGGCATCCATAAAATAAAAAACGGCCTGAGAGCAGGCCGTTGAAGGGGATGAAAAAGAATACAGATGGTTATTCTTCGATGCCGAGCTCCTGTATCTTTCTGGTTAGCGTGTTACGCCCCATGCCGAGCTGATGCGCGGCTTCTATGCGTCTGCCACCGGTGTGCTGCAGGGCTTTTGTAATCAGAATGCGCTCAAACTCTTTGGTACGGCCATCGAGAATCTCTTGTTCGCCGCGGTTGAGCGCGTCAATGACATCCAGCGCCAGCGCTTCCTGCCAGTTGGTAGAGGTGGCAGGTTTTGCGGTATCTTCCTTCAGCTCGGGTGGCAAATCGGCGATGTCGATATT
This sequence comes from Methylophilales bacterium LSUCC0135, assembly GCA_001704575.1. Lineage (GTDB taxonomy): Bacteria > Pseudomonadota > Gammaproteobacteria > Burkholderiales > Methylophilaceae > UBA6140. Next base: position 57,764 of record MCAW01000013.1, on the reverse strand, counting down.
TTGCCCCGGCGCCATCACCGTCAGCCAGTGACAGACGTTTTCAAGTTGCCGCACGTTGCCGCTCCACGCCATGTTGGACAAATAACGTAGCGCGTTGCTGGATGGTATCTTGGTGTCAACCCCGAGCTCCTGCGCGCTTTGTTGCAGGAAATGCTTGACCAGCAAAGGGATGTCCTCGCGCCGTTCGCGCAGAGGCGGCAGACGCAAGCGTATAACGTTGAGGCGGTGGAACAGATCTTCACGGAATAGGCCGAGTTTAACGCGTTCCTCAAGGTCCTGGTGAGTAGCAGCGATGATGCGCACGTTGACCTTGACCGGCTGATGGCCGCCGACACGATAGAACTGGCCATCGCAAAGTACACGCAACAGCCGCGTTTGCAGGTCTGAAGGCATGTCGCCGATTTCATCGAGAAACAGGGTGCCACCGTCGGCCTGTTCGAAACGCCCGCGTCTTGCCGCTTGTGCGCCGGTAAAGGCGCCGCGTTCATGGCCGAACAGTTCGGATTCGAGCAAATCCTTGGGGATGGCGGCGGTGTTGATGGCGATAAAGGGTTTGTCGGCGCGCGGGCTGTGTCTGTGCAGGGCGCTGGCAACCAGCTCCTTGCCGGTGCCGGATTCGCCGTTGATCAGAACGGTTGCATGCGAACGGCTGAGGCGGCCGATGGCACGAAAGACCTCTTGCATGGCCGGTGCCTGACCGATGATCTCTGGCGTTTCTTCCTGCACCACGGCTTCGGTGGCCTGGCGCATGGATTCTTCCACCGCGCGGCGGATGATTTCGATGGCCTGGTCAACGTCAAATGGTTTTGCCAGGTACTCGAAAGCGCCACCCTGAAATGCAGCAACGGCACTTTCGAGATCGGAATAGGCGGTCATGATGATGACGGGCGTGTCCGGCAGCCGCTGTTTGATCTCCTGCAGAAAATCAAGCCCGGAACCGTTCGGCATGCGGATGTCGCTGACGACGACCTGAGGCTCTTCGCGGTTAAGCGCATTCAGCGCTTCCGGCACGGATGAGAAGGTTTTGAATTCCATGTCGGTACGTGCCAAGGCTTTTTCAAACACCCAGCGTATCGATTTGTCGTCGTCAATAATCCAGATAGGTTTCATTTCAATTGCGCCTCAATACTAAATTTATTGCCTTGGTAGCAAGGTTTTCATGGCCGAGCTTTCGATCGGCAGCAGAATGGTGAAGCAGGTATAGCCTTCACGGCTTTCGCATTCGATCATGCCGTGATGCTGGGTAATGAAGGTTTGTGCCAGTGTCAGTCCGAGACCGGAGCCGCCTTCGCGCCCGGAAACCAGCGGGTAAAAGATGCGGTCGCGGATTTCCTGCGGGATGCCGGGGCCGTTGTCGATGATCTGCAGTTTGATGGCAACACGATAGCGCTTTTTGGCCAGAGTGACTTGCCGTTCGGCGCGTGTGCGCAGAATGATTTCCCCAGGCGCGCCATCGGGACTGGGGTGGCTCTGCATGGCCTGCACTGCATTTCTGGCGATATTGAGCACGGCCTGGATCAGTTTTTCGCGGTCGCCGATCAATTCCGGCAGGCTGGTGTCGTAGTCGCGCTTTACGATCATGCCCTTGGGCGATTCTGCCAGCAGCAGGCTGCGAACGCGTTCCAGCACTTCATGGATGTTGGTCGGTTCGTATTTCGGCACCCGATGGGGCATCAGCAGTCTGTCCATCAGCGATTGCAGACGGTCGGCTTCCTTGATGATGACCTGGGTATATTCACGCAGGCTTACTTGCGGCAGTTCGTGTTCCAATAATTGTGCTGCGCCGCGCAAACCGCCGAGCGGGTTGCGAATTTCGTGCGCGAGGTTGCGTAACAGCTCCGCGTTGGCTTGTTGCTGAATCAGCATGCGCTCTTCACGGGCGATACGCAGTTGCTGATCCATCTGCTGGAATTCAAGCACCAGACAGGCTGGTTCTTCATATACCGGAGTGACTGTGCAAGTGACGGCGAGCGAATTCTGCCGCAGCGTGGTGATGACGAACTCATGCTCGCGGAAAGGGCTGTGGTTGCTCACCGCGTTTTCCAGCGCGGCATGCAATATTTCGCAATCGGGGAATACCTGGGAAATATTCAGGCCGGTAATCTGCCTGGCGCTCAGCGCAAAGACGACTTCTGCGCCGGGATTGGCGTAGACGACATTTCTATCCTGATCGAGCAGGATAACCGCGGTCGCCAGATGTTCGAGGCCGGCAAATGATGGTGGGATGTGATAGTCCATGGCAACCTAGTATAAGCAAAACCCGGGCCATGGGTGAAAACGGGCTGAAAAAAGCCTAGTTGAGTGACTGCAGCTCTTTTTGCAACAGCTCAATGTTTCTCTGATGTGTGTCGACATCAGCCTGCAGGCGCTTCATTTTATCTTCAAATTTGGCCACATTGCGATAGGTTTTGCCGTTGGCGCCCTTGTAGACTTCGGGCACGGACTCTCCCTCGATGTATGCCTGTCGGGCCTGTTCCAGCGCTTGTTGTTCAGCGGCCAATTCTGCCTGCAATATCTCGCGGCGCTTGTCGTCGCGCGCGCTCTGGGTTTCCTTGTCCACACGCGGAAAGCTGGCGGGCGTTGGTGTTTTTGCGTTCTTCGGCGTGTCGCTTGCACCATTCGAAGGCGGCGGGTCGATATCCAGCTTTTTTGCACCTTTTGTGGGCACGTTGGTATAAGTCACCTTGCCGTCGGCATCTATGATTTTGTAGATTTCAGCCGCTGCATATTGACTAAAGCCAAGAGCGGTGAGGCAGGCAACTGACAGAAATATCTTGCGTAATTGTTTCATTCTTCAGAGTTTAATGGAGTGCATGGTAATGAGGCAACGAAACTTCCATACGGTTCGTTGACGATCGATGGCTGGCGCTGAAATGAAGAAAGGCAGGTTGCCCTGCCTTTCCCGTTTGGTTGCTTTCAATTCACCGGCCTTTTGCGGCCTCTGGAATTTAGCAGCTGTAGTACATGCCGAATTCGACCGGATGCGGGGTCATGCGCAGCTTGTTGACTTCTTCCATCTTGAGGTCGATGTAGCTGTTGATCCAGTCCTCGGAGAATACGCCGCCACGGGTCAGGAACTCGCGATCCTTGTCGAGCGCTTCCAGCGCTTGCTCAAGCGAAGAGCAAACGGTCGGGATCTGCGCATCTTCTTCGGGTGGCAGATGGTAGAGGTCCTTGGTCGCTGGCTCGCCCGGGTGAATCTTGTTCTGCACACCATCCAGACCTGCCATCAGCAAGGCGCTGAAAGCAAGGTACGGGTTGGCGGTAGGATCCGGGAAGCGTGCTTCGACGCGGCGTGCCTTGTCGCCGTGAACGAATGGAATGCGGATCGCGGCAGAACGGTTTTTGGCGGAGTAGGCCAGTTTGACCGGTGCTTCGAAGTGCGGTACCAGACGCTTGTAGGAGTTGGTGCTCGGGTTGGTGATCGCGTTCAGCGCGCGGGCATGCTTGATGATGCCGCCGATGTAGTACAGCGCGAACTCGGACAGACCGGCATAGCCGTTGCCCGCGAACAGGTTCTTGCCGTCCTTCCAGACGGATTGGTGAACGTGCATGCCGGAGCCGTTATCGCCGAAGAATGGCTTGGGCATGAATGTCGCGGTCTTGCCGTAAGCATGTGCGGTGTTGTGCACAACGTACTTGAGCACTTGCGTCCAGTCTGCGCGGGTAGTCAGCGTGCTGAACTTGGTACCGATTTCACACTGGCCGGCAGTCGCCACTTCGTGGTGGTGCACTTCGACCGGTATGCCCATTTCTTCCAGTGCGATACACATGGCCGAGCGGATATCCTGGAAAGAATCGACAGGAGGAACGGGGAAGTAGCCGCCCTTGACGCCCGGACGGTGGCCGGTGTTGCCGCCTTCGAAGCTGTCGCCGGATGCCCATGCGCCTTCTTCGGAATTGATTTTCACCATCGAGCCTTGCATGCTGGTGTTCCACTGGATGGAATCGAAAATGAAGAACTCCGGTTCAGGACCGAAATAGGCGGTATCGCCGATACCACTGGACTTCAGGTAGGCTTCAGCGCGCTTGGCCAGACTGCGTGGGCAGCGGTCATAGCCCTTGCCATCGGTCGGGTCGACCACGTCGCAGGTCAGAATCAGCGTTGGTTCGTCCATGAAGGGGTCGATGTTCGCAGTGTGGGGGTCAGGCATCAGCTGCATGTCGGAAGCCTGAATGCCCTTCCAGCCAGAGATGGAGGAGCCGTCGAAGGCGTGACCTTCTGTGAACTTGTCTTCGTTGAACGCGGAAATCGGCACTGTTACGTGTTGTTCCTTGCCTTTGGTATCGGTAAAACGGAAATCAACAAACTTGATGTCATTTTCCTTTACCATTTTCATTACATCAGAGACCGCCATTTGATTCTCCTAAAACAATTGAATGAGGTTTTGAAATCACTATAGGTATAGTTTTTAGAATTTGTATCTAGCAGGAACCGTGCCATCGTTTAGATCACAATTTCTCATTTTCACACATAAGGTTACAAAAGAGAACAGGCGCATCAGGGTGATTTTGGTGCGCCGGACCGGATAGTTGCACCAAGTTGGTGCAAGTGCTGGCCGGAGTGGAAAGCGGCTATAATTTCTCAAACTAAGCGTATGAAGTTCGGCCCCGCACGGGCTGGAATTATTTTGAAGGAGCAGATCATGGAGTCACTCAATAAAATTCTGCAGCACGCGCGTCAGCGTGCGCTCGAAAATGGTTTGCCCTATGCGGGCGCGTTGACTCCGGGCGAGGCGCACGAAATTCTGCAATTGGCGCCGAGTGCCAGACTGGTCGATGTGCGCAGTCGTGCCGAGCTGGAGCTGGTTGGCAGAATTCCGCAGGCGGTCCATATCGAATGGGCTTTCTACCCCGGCTGGGTGCCGAACCCGGACTTTGCCAGCTATCTCAACATGCAGATCGACAAGGAAGCGTTGGTGATGTTCATCTGCCGTACCGGCGGACGATCCAACAATGCAGCTACCGTCGCGGCAGCTGAGGGCTTCGCCGAGGCCTATAACGTGCTGGAAGGTTTCGAAGGCGCAGCGGAGCCGGCCACCATGCAGCGCGGCGGCATCAACGGCTGGAAAGCTGCCGGTCTGCCCTGGACGCACGGCTGACATGACCGATCGTTATGCGGTCATCGGCAACCCGATTGCACACAGCAAATCTCCGCTGATCCATGCGGCATTCGCAGCTCAGACAGGTCAGGATATTCAATACGACCGTGTGCTGGCGCCGCTGGATGGTTTTGCCGCTACGGTTGCCAGCCTGCGTGAAAATGGGTTCAGGGGCGCCAATGTCACCGTACCTTTCAAGCTGGAGGCATTCAATCTGGCGAACCGGCTGACCGAGCGTGCCAGCGATGCCGGTGCCGTCAACACCCTGCTTTTTTCGGAGCAGGATATTGTTGGCGACAATACCGACGGTGTTGGTCTGGTGCGCGATATCCTTAACAATCTCGGGGTTACAGTTGCGGGCAAGCGCGTACTGCTGGTCGGTGCAGGCGGTGCGGCAGAAGGGGTGCTGCATCCGCTGCTGGAGCAGCAGCCGGCCTTGCTGGTCATTGCCAACCGCACGCTGGACAAGGCATTGAGCATGGTCAAGAAGGTTGAGGAGCAGGGTGACTTCCGTTTTGTTTCAGTCAATGCCTACGCTTTCGAGGATTTGCAGGGACAGGCTTTCGATATTGTCATCAATGCGACATCGGCGGGTTTGAGTGATAGCCGTTTGCCGCTGCCGGAGGATATTTTTGCGCCGGGCGCGCTTGCTTACGACATGATGTACGGTCGTGACACACCGTTCATGCAGTTCGCACGTGCGCACGGTGCGCGTGTGGCAGATGGACTCGGCATGCTGGTGGAACAGGCTGCGGAGGCATTTTTTTTGTGGCGTGGCGTCAGACCCGAAACGGCGCCTGTCATTAGATCATTCAAAGTCTCGGCATCGTGACGTTAAAAATGTATTTCTGGCGTGGTTTGTCCGTGCTTGCAGTGCTTGTTGTGCTTTATCAGTTGTGGATTTTTCTGCATATCTGTTTTTGGATGTTTCAGAACCCTTCATCCACAGAATTCATGCGTGATCGTTTGGTCGAAATGCGCAAGGAAAAACTCAATGCCGAGATTAAATATCAGTGGGTTGAGTATGACCAGATTTCGAACCATCTTAAACGCGCAGTGATTGCCGCAGAAGATGCCAAATTTTCTGAACATGATGGCTTTGATTGGGATGGCATCCAGAAAGCCTATGAAAAAAATCTGAAGAAAGGCAAGCTGGTCGCCGGTGGTTCAACCATCAGCCAGCAGCTTGCCAAGAATCTTTTTCTTTCCAGCCAGCGCACGCCTTGGCGCAAGGCGCAGGAAGCCGTCATTACCGTGATGCTGGAAACCATGATGAGCAAGCGCCGAATATTGGAGATTTATTTGAACATGATCGAGTGGGGCGATGTCGTATTCGGTGCCGAGGCGGCTGCGCAACATTACTATGGCGTCAGTGCGAAAAGACTGTCGAGCTATCAGGCAGCAAAAATGGCTGCAATGATTCCCAATCCCCGCTTTTATGACAAGCATCGTTCTACACGCTTTCTGAATCGTAAAACGGCGACCATACAGGCACGTATGGTGCAGGTGGCGGTGCCGAAGTGATGACGCCAGCGATGAAACTTCAGTCTTAGGGAGATCGGGATGGAATGGCTGTGGCTGCTGGCGTTTGTGCTGATGCTGCTCGGTTTCGCCGGCTTGCTATTGCCGATGTTGCCCGGCGTGCCGCTTTTGTTCGGCGGATTTCTGCTGGCGGCGTGGATTGATGATTTTTCCCGCGTCGGTACGGTTGCCATGATCATCATCGGCGTGCTGGCTTTGCTCGCCTGGATCATTGATATTGTGGCTTCGCTGATGACCACTAAATACGTAGGCGCCAGCCGCCAGGCCATGATTGGTACCATCGTCGGTGCTTTGGTCGGCATGTTGGCGGGTGTGCCCGGTTTGATTCTGGGCACAGTGGCTGGCGCCGTCATCGGCGAAATGATGGCGAGTCCTGATGCCGGACATGCTACCCGGGTGGGCGTTGCGGCCGGTCTGGGTTTTGCGCTGGCGTTGGCAGCCAAGCTGGTGTTTGCCTTGCTGATGGTGGGCGTGTTTGTTTATGCCTATTTTTATTAGTGCGCCTGTTTCTGCAGGGGTTTGATTATCACAACATGGGTTTGAGATAGCGCCCCGTGTAACTTTTCGTACTTTTCGCTACGGTTTCCGGCGTGCCTTCCGCAATCACCATGCCACCGCCATCGCCGCCTTCCGGCCCCATGTCGATAATCCAGTCCGCGGTTTTGATGACGTCCAGATTGTGCTCGATGATGACGATGGTGTTGCCGTGGTCGCGCAGTCGATGAATCACATCCAGCAATAGTTGAATGTCGGCAAAGTGCAAGCCGGTGGTCGGTTCGTCGAGAATGTAGAGCGTGCGGCCGGTATCGCGTTTGGAAAGCTCCAGCGCGAGTTTGACACGCTGTGCTTCGCCGCCGGAAAGCGTAGTGGCGGATTGCCCCAGCGTGATATAGCCAAGGCCGACATCAAGCAGTGTCTGTAGCTTGCGGGCGACGACAGGGACGGCGTCGAAAAATACCCGTGCCTGTTCCACCGTCATTTCCAGCACTTCACGGATATTCTTGCCCTTGTACTGGATTTCCAGCGTTTCGCGGTTGTAACGGTGACCCTTGCACACGTCGCAGGGCACATAGACATCCGGCAGGAAATGCATCTCCACGCGCAGCACGCCATCACCCTGACAGGCTTCGCAGCGGCCACCCTTGACGTTGAACGAATAGCGGCCGGGTCCGTAACCGCGTGCACGCGATTCCGGCACTCCGGCGAAGAGGTCGCGTATCGGCGTGAAAAGCCCGGTGTAAGTGGCCGGGTTGGAGCGTGGTGTGCGTCCGATCGGGCTCTGGTCTACATCCACGACCTTATCGAAGAAGGCGAGGCCGTCAATTTCTTCAAAAGGCGCGGGCTCGGTAGAGCTGCCGTAGAGATGCTGTGCGACAACGCGATAGAGGGTGTCGTTGATCAGCGTTGATTTACCCGATCCGGAAACGCCGGTGACGCAGGTCAGAAGGCCAACCGGCAATTTAAGCGTAACGTCGCGCAGGTTGTTGCCCTTGGCACCAGTCATCGTCAGCCAGCGTGACGGGTCAGGCTGGTGGCGTTTTTTCGGTACCTCGATGGCTTTTTTTCCACTCAGGTATTGGCCGGTGAGCGAGTCGTTGTTCTGCTGTATTTCCAGCGGCGTGCCGGCGGCGACGATCCGGCCGCCATGCTCGCCTGCACCGGGGCCGATATCCACCACATAATCAGCCGCCATGATCGCATCCTGATCGTGTTCGACCACGATGACCGTATTGCCGATGTCGCGCAGGCGCATCAGGGTTTCCAGCAGGCGGTCGTTGTCGCGTTGGTGCAGACCGATGGAGGGCTCATCCAGCACATACATGACGCCGGTGAGGCCGGAGCCGATTTGTGAGGCAAGACGGATGCGTTGCGCCTCGCCGCCGGAGAGTGTTTCTGCCGAACGTGAAAGCGAAAGATATTCCAGTCCGACATTGGTCAGAAATTTCAGACGGCTACTGATCTCCTTGACGATCTTGTCCGCGATGGCGAGCTTCTGGCCGGTCAGTTCAAGGCCATCAAAGAAAGTGAGCGCCTGCTTTAACGGGATTTCGCAGATTTCATGGATGTTGCTGCCACCGACCTTGACGTGCCTCGCCTCGCGCCGCAGACGGGTGCCGCTGCAGTCCGGGCAGGCCTGTGAGTTCAGGTATTTGGCCAGTTCTTCGCGCACCGTGATGGAGTCGGTTTCGTGATAGCGGCGCTGCAGGTTGTTGAGTATGCCTTCAAAGGTATGACTTTTCTGGTAATAGCCGCCACGCTCGTTCAGGTACTTGAAAGCGATACTTTCCTTGCCGCTGCCATGCAGGAGAATCTGCTGAATATGCGGCGGCAGGTTTTCAAATGCGGTTTCGAGATCGAAACCATAATGACCGGCCAGATTTTGCAGCATCTGGAAATAGAACTGGTTGCGTTTGTCCCAGCCCTTGATGGCGCCGGAAGCGAGCGAAAGGTGCGGAAAGGCGACCACGCGTTTGGGATCGAAGAAACTGATCTGTCCCAGACCATCGCATTTGGGGCAGGCGCCCATCGGGTTGTTGAAGGAAAACAGACGCGGTTCCAGCTCTGCAAGTGAGTAGTCACAAACCGGGCAGGAGAACTTGGCAGAGAAAAGGTGCTCGCGGCCGCTGTCCATTTCCACCGCCAGTGCCTTGCCGTCGGCGAGGCGCAAGGCGGTCTCGAACGATTCCGCAATGCGCTGTTTGGTATCGGCACGGACCTTGAGCCTGTCAACGACCACATCGATATTGTGCTTGGAAGTTTTGGCCAGTTTGGGGACGGCATCCAGCTCATGGGTTTCGCCATCGACACGGACGCGGACAAAGCCTTGCGCTTTCAGCTCCTCGAACAGATCGACCTGTTCGCCCTTGCGGTTGCTGACGACCGGCGCGAGGATCATCAGCTTTGTTTCTTCCGGCAGCGCGAGCACGCTGTCAACCATCTGCGATACCGTTTGTGCTTCGAGCTTGATGCCGTGCTCCGGGCACTCCGGATCGCCCGCGCGGGCGTAGAGCAGGCGCAGATAATCGTGAATTTCGGTGACGGTGCCGACGGTTGAACGCGGGTTGTGCGAGGTGGATTTCTGCTCGATGGAGATGGCAGGCGACAAGCCCTCAATCAGGTCGACATCGGGTTTGTCCATGCGGGCGAGAAACTGGCGCGCATAGGCCGACAGAGATTCGACATAGCGGCGCTGGCCTTCTGCGTAGAGCGTATCGAAAGCCAGCGAGGATTTGCCTGAGCCGGAAAGTCCGGTGATGACAATCATCTTGTCGCGTGGCAAGTCGAGCGAGACATTCTTGAGATTGTGGGTGCGGGCACCGCGAATTTTGATGTAATCCATATCCTATGACCCAATATTCTTAGATACAGCCGCTCGCGTCATTAGCGGCGGGATGTTGCAGGCTCCGAGGTGACAGGCACTAAAGCGAGGCAACCTGCTAATATACGCACTTTTCTGTTACTTGCTCAACCCATTTCCATGCCTTATTCAGAACGTATGTCTGCACATGAAGTGCGGGCCAGCCTGAGCCTTGCCTCTATCTACGGCCTGCGCATGCTGGGCATGTTTCTCATCCTGCCGATTTTCTCGATTTATGCCGAAACGCTGCCCGGCGGCGAAAGTCACTTGCTGATCGGCTTGGCACTGGGCGCTTACGGTCTCACGCAAGCGATGTTCCAGCTGCCGTTCGGCATGGCTTCCGACCGCTTCGGCCGTAAGCGCATGATCTACATCGGCCTGTTACTGTTCGTCATCGGCAGTTTGGTCGCAGCGTTCGCCGACAACCTTTATACCGTCATCATCGGCCGCGCGATTCAGGGTGCGGGCGCGGTCTCTGCCGTAGTGACGGCATTGGTGGCGGATTTGACACGCGAAGAGCATCGCACCAAAGCTATGGCGATGATAGGCGGCACTATTGGTATTACTTTTGCTCTGTCGCTGGTGCTCGGGCCGGCGCTCAATCGATGGATAGGTATCCCCGGCATTTTCATGCTGACCGGCATTCTCGCTGTACTGGCCGTGCTGGTGGTGAAATATATGGTGCCTGATCCGGTCGTCAGCCGCTTCCACTCCGATGCTGAAGCCGCACCCAGCAAACTCAAGGATGTGCTCAAGGACATGCAGTTGATGCGCCTGAATTTCGGCATATTTTCCCTGCATGCCGCGCAAATGGCGATGTTTGTTGTCGTGCCGTTCGCCATCAAGCAAAGCAGCGGCATGAGCGAAAACGACCATTGGCTGATTTATCTGCCCATCATGGCCTTGTCTTTTATTCTGATGGTGCCCGCCATCATCTACGGCGAGAAAAAGGCAAAACTCAAACAGGTGTTTGTCGGCGCAATTTTCATCATGCTGGTGGCGCAATTGCTGTTCGCCGGTTCGGTCGATCTGTTCTGGGGCGTGATCATTTCACTCTCGGCCTATTTTGTGGCGTTCAATATTCTGGAGGCGACCCTGCCTTCCATCATCTCCAAGCTCGCGCCCGCTGCCTCGAAAGGCACCGCCATCGGTGTGTACAATACTGCGCAGTCGCTCGGCGTTTTTGCCGGCGGTACGTTGGGCGGTTATCTCTCGCATTATCACGGCTTTGCCTCGGTGTTTATCTTTTGCAGCGTGCTGATGGCCTTATGGCTGATCTTTGCGCTCAGCATGAAAACACCGCCGCCGGTTAAGAGTAAGATGTACCATCTGGAAGAAATGACGGCAGATGCCGCCAAAAATCTGTCGACCCGGCTGAGTGCGCTGGCAGGGGTGCGCGAGACGGTGGTGTTGGCCGATGAAGGTTTGGTTATACTAAAAGTGGATATGCAGCAGCACTTTGACGAAGCCGAAGTGCTCAGACTCATAGGGAGATAATATGGCATCAGTGAACAAGGTAATCCTCGTAGGCAATCTGGGGCGCGACCCGGAAGTGCGCTACATGCCCAATGGCGAAGCGGTCTGTAATTTCAGCATTGCGACGACCGATAGCTGGAAGGACAAGAACGGTCAGAAACAGGAACGCACCGAGTGGCATAACATCGTCATGTATCGCAAGCTGGCCGAAATCGCCGGCGAATACCTGAAAAAAGGCCGTCCGGTCTACGTTGAAGGCCGCTTGCAGACGCGCAAATGGCAGACCAAGGAAGGTCAGGACCGCTACACCACGGAAATCATTGCCGATCAGATGCAAATGCTGGGCGGGCGCGATAGCGGCGGTAGCTCCAATGCCAGCTATGACGACATGAATCAGGATAGCGATATGGGTGCCGCACCCTCGCGTCAGCAGGCCCCGGCTGCGCAGGCAGCCAAGCCGGCAGCGGCTTCGTCGTTTGACGAGTTTGATGACGACATCCCGTTCTGAGGATTGCGGGGTTCGGGACAAAAACCGGCAATTGCCGGTTTTTGTGTCTGGGGCGTGTTGTTCAACTGAATTTACGCCGATTTAATCCATGCTGCCCTGTGAGTCTGTAAGCGCTTGATATTTCGCCTTTAATCGCCATATGCATCTCGGGTATAATTCTTTATTTTGATGTCCGGAGTTTTTCGACATGCCAATTTACGATTACCAATGCAGCAGTTGCGGTTTCCGCAAGGAAGTCATGCGTAAAATCAGCGACTCTGTCCTGACCGATTGTCCGGAATGCGGCAAGGCGACATTCGCCAAACAGCTATCCGCGCCCAGCTTTCAGCTGACCGGCAGCGGCTGGTATGCGACTGATTTCAAGAACAGCGGCAGCAAGCCGGAAAAAAAGGCGGAAGATTCAGCAGCTGCGCCGGCGGCCTGCGGCACCGGATGTGCTTGTCACTAGGCCTCATCAGTCCTGCCGGAAATCGGCCCGGGCGCATGGTTCACTGTATCCTGAGCCCGGATTCAACATTCATTAAATAACCCATCAAGATAAGAAATCATTTTTATGCGCACCCACTACTGCGGTCATCTGAACCGCGAACACATCGGCCAGACGGTTACTCTTTGCGGTTGGGCTCATCGCCGCCGCGATCACGGCGGCGTGATTTTCATCGACCTGCGCGACCGCGAGGGCATGGCGCAAGTCGTTATCGACCCGGATACGCCTGAAGCCTTTGCCATTGCGGAAACAGTCCGCAATGAGTTTGTGCTCAAGATTACCTGCAAGGTGCGCGCGCGTCCCGAGGGTACCGTCAATCCCAATATTCCCACTGGTGAAGTGGAAATGCTGGCGAGCGAGATCGAAATTCTCAATCCGTCGCTGACGCCGCCGTTCATGCTGGATGATGACAACCTTTCCGAAATGGTGCGTCTGGAACACCGTTATATCGACCTGCGCCGTCCTGCGATGCAGAAGAATCTGATGCTGCGCTACCGTGTCTCCAAGAATCTGCGCGATTATCTAGACACCGCCGGTTTCATTGAAGTCGAAACGCCGATGCTGACGCGCTCGACGCCGGAAGGCGCGCGCGACTATCTGGTGCCGTCGCGCGTGCATCACGGCCAGTTCTTTGCGCTGCCGCAATCGCCGCAACTGTTCAAGCAACTCTTGATGGTGTCCGGTTTCGACCGGTATTTCCAGATTACCAAGTGCTTCCGCGACGAGGATTTGCGCGCCGACCGCCAGCCGGAATTCACCCAGGTCGATATCGAGACCTCCTTCCTCGGTGAAGAGGAGATCATGAACATCGTCGAAGAGATGATCCGCCGCATGTTCAAGAACGTACAGGATGTCGAGTTGCCATCGGCATTTCCGCGCATGCCGTTCGCCGAGGCAATGAGCAAATACGGTTCAGACAAGCCTGACATGCGTGTCACGCTGGAAATTACCGAACTGACCGACGTCATGAGGGATGTCGATTTCAAGGTATTCTCCGGCGCCGCCAATATGGCCAATGGCCGCGTTGCTGCCATGCGGGTGCCGAATGGCGCCGCGATATCCCGCTCCGAGATCGACGCCTACACCGAGTTCGTCAAGATTTACGGTGCCAAGGGCCTGGCCTACATCAAGGTCAACTACATCACCAAATTGAACGAGGAAGGCCTGCAAAGCCCTATCGTCAAGAACATCCATGAAGCCGCCTTGAAGGCCATCATTGAGCGCACCGGCGCACAGAACGGCGATATCGTCTTCTTCGGCGCTGACAAGACCAAGGTGGTTAACGATGCGCTCGGCGCCTTGCGCGTCAAGATCGGCCATGAGAAGGGCCATGTCGATGGCCGCGCCTGGGCGCCGCTGTGGGTGGTGGATTTCCCCATGTTCGAGCACGACGAAGAAGCCGACCGCTGGGTGGCGCTGCATCACCCGTTCACTGCACCGAAAGACGGCCATGAAGACCTGCTGGCGACCAATCCCGGCGCCTGCTTGTCCAAAGCCTACGACATGGTCATCAACGGTTGGGAAGTCGGCGGCGGTTCCGTCCGTATCCACAAGCAGGAAGTGCAGTCCAAGGTGTTCGATGCGCTGAAGATATCGAAGGAAGAAGCGCAGGAGAAATTCGGTTTCCTGCTCGACGCCCTGCAATACGGTGCGCCTCCGCACGGCGGTTTGGCTTTCGGTCTGGACCGTTTGGTAACGCTGATGGCCGGCGCGGAATCCATCCGTGATGTGATTGCTTTCCCGAAAACACAGCGTGCGCAGTGTCTGATGACGCATGCGCCGAGTGAGGTGGATGAGAAGCAGCTGCGTGAATTGCATATCCGCGTTCGCAGCCAGAATCCAGCGGCGTAAAATGAACTCGCTTGCGCTGGCGGTGTTGCAAGCTACGGATGAGTTTTGTAGGGTGGGTAACTGGATAGCCACGCGGCAATAAAGCAAAGGAGCACTCTGTATGAACACAGCTACTAAAGCCATTGTTGAGCAGGCGGCCAAGCTCTCCGCCAATGAAAAAATCGAGTTGATTGATGCTCTGCTGGCTACTGTAGATAAGCCTGATGCTGAAATCGATACCCTGTGGGCATCGGAAGCGGAAAGCCGCTTGGCCGCCTATCAAAAAGGCGAATTGCAGGCGCTGGATTTGAATCAGGTATTGGCTAAATATCTTTAAATGCAGATCAGATTTTTACAGCCGGCTCAGTATGAGTTGGATGAGGCTGTAGCTTATTACAACGCTCAAGCGCCGAATCTTGGGCAAAGGTTTTTGATGGAAGTATTGGCAAGTTTGAATCGAGTTTGTCAATATCCTGATGCCTGGCATCCTGTATCTGATAAAACAAGACGTTGCCAGTTGAAACGATTTCCTTATGGCGTCATCTATACAAAAATTGATGATGTTATTTTGGTGATTGCGATTGGGCATTTACATAGAAAACCGGAATTTTGGAAAACCTTGCAATTAAGGTTTTCCAGGTAATTTGAGATCAGTTGTATGACCATTAAATCCCTCATCCGTACTGTCCCCCACTATCCGCGTCACGGCGTGCAGTTCCGCGATATTACGACCTTGCTGAAGGATCCGCTCGGGCTCAAGGTCACGGTGGATGAGTTGTTCAACCATTTCCAGGATCATAAGATCGACAAGGTGGTGGGCGTGGAGTCGCGTGGCTTTCTGATCGGCACGCCGCTGGCTTACAAGCTTGGCGTCGGGTTTGTGCCGGTGCGCAAGCAGGGCAAGCTGCCGGCGGAAACGGTGGGTCATGATTACGAACTGGAATACGGTAGCGACCGGGTTGAAATTCATACGGATGCGATTGAAAAAGGCGAGCGTGTGCTGTTGGTGGATGATCTGATTGCAACCGGCGGCACGGCGATCGCAACGCTGACCTTGATTGAAAAACTCGGCGGGCAAGTCGCCGGATGCGGTTTCATCATCGACCTGATCAGCCTCGGCGGCCGCAAGCGGCTGGAGGAAAAAGGCTACAGCATGTATGCCCTCTGTGAGTTTGAGGGCGATTGATTGGCCAGCAAGATTCCGGTATCTGCGCTTGTCCTGATTCATACGAAAGACCTTCAGGTATTGCTGCTTGAACGTGCCGATAAACCCGGTTTCTGGCAGTCGGTGACCGGCAGTATTGAAGAAGGTGAATCACCTTATGAGGCCGCGATTCGGGAAGTGGCGGAAGAAACCGGACTCGACGCATTGCAATACAGATTCGAAGACTGGCAAGCTTCAAACGTCTATGAGATTTATGAGCATTGGCGTTACCGTTATGCGCCGGGGGTTACGCACAACACCGAACATTTGTTCGGGCTGGAATTGCCGGGCCCGTTGCTTGTCCAACTCGCACATGCCGAGCATCTGCGTTACGAATGGCTGGATTGGCGTGATGCCGCGAAAAAGGTATTTTCCTGGACCAATGTCGATGCGCTGAAGCGGCTGGGCGAACGGCATGGTTTGGTTTTATAAGATTCAATCGGCCGCAGATGGTCGCTGATACACGCGGATAAAATCATGATTTGTGGTTTGTTGGATGATTAGATTTTGATCTGCGTTTATCGGCGTGCATCTGCAGCCAACCTGATTTCAAGATAGAAAAATATGCAAACAGCGACCATCAAATTTGAGCGTTTTCAGGCTGCCGGAGAAGACGACCTGCAGCAGCGTATCATTGCAGCCAAGGCTAAACTGGGCAAGCGTCTGGTGATTCTTGGCCATCACTATCAGCAGGAAAGCGTCTACCGTCACGCTGATTACACTGGTGACTCGCTCAAACTTTCGCGTTATGCGGGTGAGACGGATGCAGAGTTCATCGTTTTTCTTGGCGTGCATTTCATGGCCGAAGTGGCCGATATTCTTTCCCGCCCTGATCAGATATCCATTCTGCCCGACCTCGCTGCCGGTTGTTCGATGGCGGATATGGCGAATCTGGCCAAGGTCGAACGTTCGCGTCGAGAGCTTTCCAAGGTGCTGGATTTTGATGCGACCATCACGCCGGTGACTTACATCAACTCCGCAGCGGATTTGAAAGCGTTCTGCGGCGAGCACGGCGGTATCGTCTGCACCTCGACCAATGCGCCGAAGATCATCGAATGGGCGTTTGCCCAGCGCGAGAAGGTGCTGTTCTTCCCGGACCAGAACCTCGGCCGCTGGAGCGGCTACAAGATGGGTATCCCGCTCGAGCAGATGCCGGTCTGGGATCCGGATCAACCCATGGGCGGATTGACCGAAGATCAGATCAGGAACGCCAGAATCCTTTTATGGAAAGGCCATTGCGCGGTGCATCAGATGTTCCGCGAGCAGAACATCACGCGTTTTCGTGCCGAACATCCGGATGGCCTGGTCATTTCGCACCCGGAATCGCCGTTCGAGGTTTGCCTCAATTCCGATTATGTCGGCTCCACAGAATATATCCTGAAGACGGTTTCCGAAGCGCCGGCGGGTACAAAATGCCTGGTCGGTACCGAGCTCAACCTGGTCAACCGGCTTGCCGAAAAAATGAAGCCGGAAGGCAAGCTGGTGCAGTTCATGTCGCATGTGATCTGCGAATGTTCGACCATGGCACGTATCGACCCGCAACATCTGGCATGGACGCTGGAAAATCTGGCCGAGGGCAATGTGGTCAACCAGATCAAGGTGCCGGAGGCCGAGGCCGTGCTCGCCCGGCTGACACTGGACCGCATGCTGGCTGCCTCGTAAGTAAAGCCGGACGGCATGCACAACACCCTGCGTATTGCCACTTTCAATATCCACAAGGGCGTCACCAGCTTTAACGCCCGTTTTGCACTGCACGACCAGCGCGAGCTGATCCGGCAACTGCATGCCGATGTCGTTTTTCTGCAGGAAGTGCAAGATCTGCACATCAAGCGCAGCCGCCGTTTCAATCAGTGGCCGACGGAAGGCCAGACCGAGTTTCTTGCCGATGCAGTCTGGTCGGATTATGCCTATGGCAAGAATTCGGTCTATCCGGCTGGTCATCACGGTAATGCGCTGCTTTCCAAGTTTCCCATCATCAAGACCGAGAATCTCGATATCTCCGCTCACACGGCGGAACAGCGCGGCATGCTGCATTGCGAGATTGCCGTGCGTGACTGGGATCAGCCGCTGCATTGCATCTGCGTGCATCTCGGTCTTTTTGCAGGCTGGCGCCGCAAGCAGGTTCATTTGTTGCGTGAACGGATAGACGCTGAAGTACCGCCGGATGCGCCCCTGGTCGTGGCAGGCGATTTCAACGACTGGGGCATGAGCGCCGGCCGCACGCTGACCGCCGGGTTGCATCTGCGCGAAGTGTTCGAGCATCATGAAGGCAAATCCGCACGCAGTTTTCCCTCCGTGCTTCCCTTGTTCCGGCTTGACCGGATTTATGTGCGCGGCTTTCAGGTGCAGCATGTGCAGGTGCATTCCGGTCCACAGTTCGCCAAGATGTCGGATCATGCGGCACTGAGCGCGACTCTGGTCAGAAAATGATTCATTTCACTTCGTCCAATCACATTCAGTTGCTGAGGAACGGTCTCGAGTATTTTCCCGAGCTGGAGCGTGCGATCGATCACGCGCGTCATGAAATCTATCTGCAAACCTATATCTATGAGGCTGACCCAACCGGTTACAGGATAGGCAACGCACTAAAACGCGCTGCCGCTCGCGGCGTCGCCACGCATGTGCTGCTGGATGGTTTCGGCAGCAAGGATCTGCCCAAATCCTATGTGCAGGAGCTGGAGGAAGCGGGTGTTAACGTCATGTTCTATCGTCCCAAGATTTCACCCTGGACATTCAAGCGCAGCCGTCTGCGGCGATTGCACCGAAAGCTGGTGGTGGTGGACGGGATGTTGGCCTTTATCGGCGGAATCAATATCATCGATGACTATAATGTGCCGAACAACGACCCACCGCGCATAGATTACGCCGTCTCGGTGCGCGGTGAGCTGTTGCCGAAGATTCGCGCCAGTGCCCGAAATTTGTGGCGCGGAATTGCATGGTCACACCTGCGGCGTGTTGATGCCAGTTCCTTGCCGCCGATCAAACAATATGCGGTCGGCACGATGCGGGCCGCTTATGTCGTCCGCGACAACCTGCTGCATAGGCGCGATATCGAACAGGCTTATTTGCAAGCGATCAACGAGGCAAAGACAGAAATTCTCATTGCCAATGCCTATTTCGTTCCCGGCACAAACTTCCGTCGCGCATTGGTGATGGCGGCAAGGCGTGGGGTCAGCGTCAGATTGCTGTTGCAGGGCAAAAAAGAATATATGCTGATGTTCGCCACGCATGCTTTTTATTCGGATTTTCTCGCTGAAGGTATCCGCATTTACGAGTATCGCAAGAGTTTCATGCACAGCAAGGTCGCCGTTATCGACCACGAGTGGGCAACGGTTGGTTCATCCAATATCGACGCTTTCAGTCTTTTGCTCTCCCGTGAGGCCAATGTCGTTATCGTCGATCGGCCTTTTGCCGGCAATCTGCGGGCGGATATCGAGCAATCGATTGCCGACGGTGCTGTCGAGATAGTGGCCGATAGTTGGAAACGCGGGAATTATTTGAAACGATTCTTTTCCTGGTGGGTCTATTTGCTGGTTCGCATCGTGACCGGTCTGGTGATTCAGCCCGACCGGCATTAGCGGATATGGCAGTTGGGCAACGCGCGGTTTGCCGCAATGGTGGCAAGGTCTTATAATCTGCCGGTTATCGGGATCAGCGCTGGTGTAGCTCAGTTGGTAGAGCAACGCACTCGTAACGCGTAGGTCGTAGGTTCGATTCCTATCACCAGCACCAACCTTATTAATCATCAACGTTCGTAGATTGGATTATTCTTGAAAACCCTTACCCTGATATTCTCGAGCCTGGCGTTGCTGATGACGCTGGCGCAACCTGCCGCTGCGGCGACGATTGAAGACGCTCAGGCTGCAGCCAGGATGGCGGATCATGCAACTGCGGCGGCTATCTACCGTACGATTGCCGAACAGGGCAATGCTGAAGCGCAATACCAACTTGGCATTCTTCACGCCCGCGGCATGGGGGTCGAGCAAAGTTATGCAGAGGCGGCAAACTGGTACCGCAAGGCTGCCATGCAAGGCCATGCTGAAGCCCAGTACAGCCTCGGTGCACTGCATTTCAATCGCGATATTCCTACCGAAGATTATGCCGAAGCTGCCGGCTGGTACATGAAAGCGGCAGAGCAAGGTCTGGCAAAAGCACAATTGAATGTCGCGATTCTGTATTTCCGTGGTGACATTTTCGAACAGAACCTGGATGAGGCGCTGAAGTGGTACACCAGGGCTGCGGAGCAGGGCAATGCCGAAGCCCAGTTCAATCTGGGTAACATGTACGTGCGCGGTATGGGTGTCGAAGAAGATATCGTGCGCGGCACCATGTGGATTCTGGTCTCGATTGAAAACCCCGATGTCGGCAAGCGCATTGTCAGCAAGACCAAGGTAGCCAATTTCAACGCAACCAGGATGACGGAAGAGCAGAGAGCCAAGACCCGCGCCTGGGCCAACGAATGCAAGGCGAAAAACTACAAGGGTTGCTGATCGACTGCTTTTGAATTGACCTCGGCGGCTTCAATACAAGGCCGGACTTCAATGAAGAAGTCCGGCTTTTTGTTGCGCGTGAGCTTTTTCAGCTTTGCCTCGGCCGATGCCGCGCTGCTACGGTCGGGATAGCTCCGCGAAGCAATAATCCGTAAAGGCGGGTTGGCGCGGGTGTATTTGGCGCCACGGCCGCTTTGATGTGCACGGAAGCGTGCTTGCAGGTTGTTGGTGATGCCGGTGTAGTAAGTACCGCCTTCACATTCGAGCAGGTAAAGATGCCATGACATGCCGATCAGCGGTGACTCAGTAATCGGCGCTGCGGCCGGTGGAATAGCCGTAAGCGTCGTTCTGCCATTCGCCGCAGCGGTCACAGCGGTGATCCTGCATGGTTTTGCACAAGGTGAGCTTGTCATGACCGCAGGCGTGGCAGACGTGCAAGGGCTTTTCCGATGATTTTGCGTGTGTTTCGTGGTGCTCTTGGGCAACCCGCGTGCTGCCCAGTCCGTATTTGTTGTCCATGGAAACCTCCATCGGTTTGGTCCATGGCGTTATCTTAATCCTGTAGCCCAGGATATCAACCCATTTTTTGGCGGCTCACCGCAGTGCACTGTCGGAGCCGCTACTTAACCCTGAATGGTTGCGGGGTATAATCAAGTATTGCCTGTTTGCAAACTGATTCGAGGAATTTACCCCATGAAAAGCTATCGCAAGGAACTCTGGTTCAACCCGCCTACGCGCGTGGCCTTTATCAACATTACGCCGCAGGTGCGTGAATGCCTGCGCGAAAGCGGCGTCAAGGAAGGTCTGGTGCTGGTCAACGCCATGCACATCACGGCCAGCGTATTCATCAACGACGACGAATCCGGACTGCATCATGATTATCGCGAATGGCTTGAGCGTCTTGCGCCACACGAGCCGGTCAGCAGTTACCGGCATAACGATACCGGTGAGGACAATGCCGACGCACATATGAAGCGTCAGGTGATGGGGCGCGAGGTGGTGGTGGCCATTACCAACGGCCAGCTTGATTTCGGCCCGTGGGAACAGATTTTCTACGGCGAATTCGACGGCCGCCGCAAGAAGCGCGTACTGGTGAAGATTATCGGTGAATAAATGCAGATGAAAGTGCCTGAACTGCTCGCCCCTGCGGGCGATCTTGATCGCATGCGCACGGCTTTCGACTACGGCGCCGACGCGGTGTATGCAGGCCAGCCGCGCTACAGCCTGCGTGTGCGCAATAACGGTTTCGGCATGGCCGAGCTAGCCGAAGGTATTGCCGAGGCGCACCGGCGCGGCCGCAAATTCTTTGTTGCCAGCAATATTTCACCGCACAACGCCAAGGTCAAAACCTACATGGCCGATATGGCCCCGGTAATCGCAATGCAGCCGGACGCAATCATCATGTCCGACCCCGGCCTCATGATGATGGTGCGCGAACAGTGGCCGGACATGCCGATACATCTCTCCGTGCAGGCCAATACCGTCAACTATGCAACAGTGAAGTTCTGGCAGCGCATGGGACTTGCTCGGGTGATTCTGTCGCGTGAGTTGTCGCTGGATGAAATCGAGGAAATTCGTCAGCAATGCCCGGACATGGAGCTTGAAGTATTCGTGCATGGCGCGCTTTGCATCGCTTATTCCGGACGCTGCCTGTTATCCGGCTACTTCAATCATCGTGACCCCAATCAGGGTACCTGTACCAACTCCTGCCGCTGGGATTACAAGGTGCACGACGCAGCAGAAGATCCGGCCGGTGTCATCCGGCTCAACGATTTCGATTTCAACGCCGAGATGGAAAAATCCGCCCTGTCCGGCTGCGGCGGGTTGCAGCGTCATCCGGCGGCGGACAAGGTCTACCTGATCGAGGAAAAGGGCCGCCCCGGGGAACTGCTGCCGATCATGGAAGACGAACACGGCACTTATATCATGAACAGCAAGGACCTGCGTGCAATCGAGCATGTCGAGCGGCTGATGAAGATCGGCGTGGATTCGCTCAAGATCGAGGGGCGTACCAAATCACGCTATTACGTTGCCCGCACCTGCCAGAGCTACCGCAAGGCTGTCGACGATGCGCTGGCCGGGCGGCCGTTTGATTACAGCCTGCTAGGCGAGCTGGAGAATCTGGCCAACCGCGGATATACCGATGGTTTTTATCAGCGCCATCACACGATGGAACACCAGAATTACATGCAGGGCCATTCCAAATCCAACCGCAGTCTCTATGTCGGCGATATCGTCGCTTATGATGCCGAGCGCGGCATGGCGGATATTGCGGTGAAGAACCGCTTTGCGCTTGGTGACCGATTGCAGGTCATACAACCCGAAGGCAACCGTGAGCTGGTGGTGGAAAGCCTGTTCGACAGGGCGGGCGAGCCGGTAACGGAAGCAGCCGGCAGCGGCATATTCGTCCGTTTGCCTCTGGCTGGGGGTGATTTCAGCAACGCGATGGTGGCGCGCTGTTTATAACTTCGGTAACGGTGCGGCCTTGACCGCACCGTTGGCTATCAACTCTGGATATAACTTTCGAGTTGTTCGATGAGAAATTGCTGATAGGTGATGGTTTCCTTGACCAGGTCACCGATGGAAAGTATGCCGATCACCTTGCCGTTTTCCAGTACCGGCAAATGGCGGATGCGTTTATCCGACATCAGCGCCATGCACTCATCCGTCAGTTGGTCGGGCGCAACCGTGATCAGATTGGTCGACATGATTTCAGAGATTTTGGTCGTTTTCGAGGTCTTGCCCTTGATGACCACTTCACGCGCGTAATCGCGTTCGGAGAATATGCCGGCCAGACTTCCATCCGCTTCCAGTACCAGCAGCGCGCCAACCTTCTTTTCTGCCATCAACAGAAGTGCGTCGTAGACATTGGTATCCGGTTTTACCGAGAGAACATCGAAGCCTTTGGCTTCCAGTAGCTGTCGAACGGTTTTCATACACCCCTCCACGTTCTGATTGTTGTTATGCGCTGTTTCAGCCAGCGTCTCATTGAAAATATACACCTCTTTTCATGATGACTAAACCCTGTGCTTGACTTAATTAGCAACCTAACTATAATCTTCCTAATCATGTTGCAACTACGCGATCTGCCCAACCGGGAAACCCTGGAAAAATTCGCCGCTCGATATCCGCAAGCCGATATCAGCGCGATTTCCGCATTTTTGCATCTGTTGCGGGTAGCGACTGATCTGTCTGTCGCGCTGGATGCCTGCTTGAGCCGCCATGGCTTGTTGCAGGGGCGCTGGTGGGTGCTGATTCTGCTGATGCGGGAAGATGCACTGCAATCGACACCGTCCGCACTGGCGGAAAAAGCGGGCGTGACCCGTGCCACCATGACCGGTTTGCTTGACGGGCTGGAGCGTGACGGTCTGATCGCGCGCGAACTGGACCCGCAGGATCGCCGCAGTGTCTCGATCCGTCTTACGGCTTCAGGGCAGCAAAAGCTGGATGAGGTCATGCCGGATTATTACAGCCGTTTGCGTACCTGCATGGCAGCGCTGGACGAGCGCGACAGGCAACAGTTGAATGACATACTGAATTTGATCAACGCGGGTATCCGCGCATTTGATCAGTAGCTGCGCCGGGATACTCCCCGTGCGATGACAAACCGAATTTTTACCAAGGAGCAAGCCATGCAAGACAATGACATCCGTAACAACATCCTCGATATCAACAGCCGCTGGGACGGGGCTTTCAACGCCAAGCAGCCGGCTGCCGTCGCTGCGCTTTATGACGATGCAGCTACAGTGCTGCCGGCAGGCGCTGCACAGGTCAGCGGCGGTCAGGCGATCCTGCAATTCTGGACTGATACCATCGCTCTCGGCATCATCGATCACAAGATCGAATTGCTTGAAGCAGGCGTTGACGGCAATCTTGCTTTTCAGCGCGGCCTCTGGAGTGCTGCCATGGTTGATGCACAAGGTCAGCGACAGACTTTCAGCGGCAATCTGCACGTGCTGTACCGCCGTCAGGCTGATGGCAGCTGGAAGGCACTGACACACATCTGGAATTGATGTCAACGACAGAACGCTGAACATGCCCTGGTCTTCGAACCGCTTTCGCGCATTCATGGCGCTGTTGCTGCTCTCGATTCTGTGGGGCTACAACTGGGTCGTAATGAAGAATGCCTTGCTGGATTCCGGCCCGTTCCAGTTCGGTGCACTACGTACCTTTCTCGGAGCCATCTGCCTGTTGGGTTTGATAATTGTCACGCGCAGGCCGATACGCCCGCGCGAAGTGCCTACCCTGATCGTGCTAGGCCTGTTGCAGACCAGCGGCTTTACCGGCTTGATCATCTGGGCACTGGTGGAGGGCGGCGCAGGCAAGACCGCTGTGTTGACTTACACCATGCCGTTCTGGGTAATGATCATGGCCTGGCCGCTGCTGGGCGAGAAGATTCAGGGTTCGCAATGGCTGGCTGCGCTGCTTGCCGTCATGGGACTGTTGTTCATTCTCGACCCGCTGCATCTCGGCACCGACCAGTTCAGCATGGCGTTGGCAGTGCTGGCAGGCATCAGCTGGGCGCTGGCGGTGATGCTGGCGAAAAAGCTGCATCACCGTGCGCCCGGACTTGACCTGCTCTCGCTCACCGCCTGGCAGATGCTGTTCGGCTCTTTGCCCATCGTGGTTGCTGCATTGCTGATACCGGCGCCGCCGATAGACTGGACGCCGTACTTCATCGGCGCCGTGGTTTTCAACGCGGTGTTCTGCAATGCGCTGGCCTGGCTCTTGTGGCTGTATGCCTTGCACCGGCTGGAAGCCGGAGTGGCCAGCATGGTGACCTTGCTGGCGCCGGTGATCGGCGTTGTCGCAGACTGGTGGGAACTGGAAGAACAGCCCGGTACCGGCGAACTCTGGGGCATGCTGTTGATCGTTACTTCGCTCATCATCATTTCGGCACGAGGCATGAAGAAACATCAGCAGATCGACCCGGCGATGGCGCAGGAATGAGACCGGCCGATATGTTAAAATCCTGAAAATTTCAGTCAGCAATCAGGGTAGATCATGGCAGGACATTCCAAGTGGGCGAACATTCAGCATCGTAAGGGCCGTCAGGATGCAAAGCGCGGGAAAATCTTCACGCGATTGATCAAGGAAATTACCGTGGCTGCCCGCATGGGCGGCGGTGATGTGGCAACCAATCCAAGATTGCGCATGGCGGTGGACAAGGCCAAAAGCGAGTCCATGCCCAAGGACAACATCGAAAACGCCATCAAGCGCGGCTCCGGCACGCTGGAAGGCGTCAACTATGAAGAAGTGCGTTACGAGGGTTATGGCATCGGCGGTGCTGCGGTCATGGTCGATTGCCTGACAGACAACAAACAGCGCACGGTTGCCGACGTGCGACACGCTTTCAGCAAATACGGTGGTAATCTCGGTACCGATGGTTCCGTTGCCTTCATGTTCAAGCACTGTGGGGTCATTCTGTTTGAGCCGGGTGCCAGCGAAGACCGCGTGATGGAAGTTGCGCTCGAAGCAGGTGCCGAGGACATCATTACGGACGAAGACGGCAGTATCGAAGTCATTACCCAGCCCAACGATTTCCAGGCGGTCAAGGATGCGCTCGAAGCGGCCGGGTTGAAACCCGTGCATAGTGAAGTGACCATGAAAGCCTCGACCGACACCGTATTCAGCGGCGATGATGCAGTGAGGATGCAGAAGCTGCTGGATGCGCTGGATGACCTCGATGACGTGCAGGAAGTGTATACCTCGGCAGTCATGGAAGAGTGATGACCAGCCGCATACTCGGTATTGACCCCGGCCTTCGACAAACCGGTTTCGGCATCATCGAGAAAAGCGGCGAAAAACTCTCTTACATCGCCAGCGGTACCATCAAGACCACTTCCGGCAAGGGCGCGGAGATCGAGGATCTGCCGACGCGTCTGAAAATCATACTGGACAGTCTGTTCGAAGTCATCGATACCTATGCGCCACAACAGGCTGCTGTTGAAAAAGTCTTCGTCAACGTCAATCCGCAATCCACGCTTTTGCTCGGTCAGGCACGCGGTGCCGCCATCAGCGCTGCCGTGTTGCGGAAGTTGCCGGTGGCCGAATATACCGCCCTGCAGGTCAAGCAGTCAGTGGTCGGCAACGGCCATGCCGCCAAAGAGCAGGTGCAGGAAATGGTCAAGCGCCTGCTCAAGCTGCCTGCCAATCCGAGTCCGGATTCTGCTGATGCGCTGGCTTGCGCGATTTGCCATGCACATGGCGGCCAGGGTTTGGGCAGGCTGGCGACGGCAGGTTTTCGTGTGCGTGGCGGTAGGCTAATATAGCCTGTGAATTCATTTCCTAACTTATTTTCCGGAATCCAGTCATGATCGGTCGCCTGCATGGTGTTCTGCTTGAAAAAACGCCGCCCCTGGTGCTGATCGATGTCAACGGCGTTGGCTATGAATGCGAAGTGCCGATGAGTACTTTCTACAATCTGCCGGCCACCGGTGAAAAGATTGTGCTGCTGACCCAGTTCATCGTACGCGAGGATGCGCAGCTGCTCTACGGCTTTGGCAGCGAGCGAGAGCGCGCAACTTTCCGCCAGCTTTTGAAGGTCAATGGTGTCGGTGCCAAATCCGCGCTTTCGATACTGAGCGGCCTGTCGGTCGACGATCTTGCGCAGGCGGTTGCCCTGCAGGATGCAGCCTTGCTGACGCGAGTGCCGGGAGTCGGCAAGAAAACTGCCGAGCGACTGCTGTTGGAATTAAAGGATAAATTCTCGATTGAGGGCGTGAGCGCGAGTCAGGGTGCGTCAGCCAAATCGACTGGTGCGGATGTGCTGAATGCCCTGTTGGCGCTGGGCTACAACGAGCGCGAAGCCCTTGCAGCGGTCAAGCCGTTACCGGCGGATATTGCCGTCGCCGATGGCATCAAGCAGGCGCTGAAGTCGCTTTCCAGAACCTGAGCGGAGATCGAGCGATGATAGAAACCGACCGTTTGATTGCCCCGGCAGCACAAAATCCGCAGGAAGAGGCGATGGAGCGTGCGTTGCGGCCCAAGGTGCTGGATGAATATATCGGTCAGCAAAAGGCGCGCGGCCAGCTGGAGATTTTTATCAACGCGGCGCGCGGCCGTTCCGAAGCGCTCGACCATGTCTTGCTGTTCGGCCCGCCCGGGCTCGGTAAAACCACGCTGGCTCATATCATCGCACGCGAAATGGGCGTCAATCTGCGCCAGACTTCCGGCCCCGTTCTCGAGCGCGCTGGCGACCTGGCGGCGCTGCTGACCAATCTTGAACCCAATGACGTGCTGTTTATCGACGAGATTCACCGTCTGTCGCCGGTGGTGGAGGAGATACTCTATCCGGCGATGGAGGATTACCGGCTCGATATCATGATCGGTGAAGGTCCTGCAGCGCGCTCCGTGCGTCTCGACTTGCCGCCGTTTACCTTGGTCGGCGCGACCACGCGCGCCGGTATGCTGACCAATCCGTTGCGCGACCGTTTCGGTATTGTTTCCCGGCTGGAATTTTATACGGCAGAAGAATTGGGGCGTATCGTCCATCGCTCAGCTGACTTGCTGGAAGTGCCGATGCAGGAAGCCGGTGCGCTGGAAATCGCAAAACGCTCGCGCGGAACGCCGCGCATTGCCAACCGGTTGTTGCGCCGGGTGCGCGATTACGCACAGGTCAAGAGCAATGGCACGGTCAGTCCCGAGATTGCCGATGCGGCACTGAAAATGCTGGATGTCGATCAGCTCGGTTTCGATGTGATGGACAGAAAGCTGTTGCAGGCAGTGCTGGAAAAATTCGGCGGCGGCCCGGTCGGGCTTGATAACCTGGCAGCAGCGATCGGCGAGGAGCGCGATACGATAGAAGATGTGCTGGAACCTTATCTGATCCAGCAGGGCTATCTGATGCGCACGCCGCGCGGACGGGTGGCGACGCAGCTGGCTTATCAGCATTTCGGTTTGCCTGTGCCGGCGGCATTGGCGAGCGGTACGCTATGGCAGGAATGATGCGATTCGATTGGCCGGTCAGGGTCTATCACGAAGATACTGACGGCGGCGGCGTGGTTTATCACGCCAATTACCTGAAATTCATGGAACGCGCGCGTACCGAGTGGTTACGCAGTCTCGGCGTTGAGCAGACGGAACTGAAAAGCACGCTGGGCGTCATCTTCGTTGTGCGTGCGATTACGCTACAATACAGGCGCGCTGCAGAATTCAACGACGCGCTGGATGTGGTGACCGTTCTTGACAGGGTGGGCAGAAGTTTATTGGTGTTCGAGCAGAAGATTTACCGGCAGCAGGAAATCCTGACCGAAGCCGAAGTCGAGGTGGTTTGCGTCAATGCTGCTGATTTCAAACCAGTCAGCATTCCCTCATCCGTGCGTGGTCTGATCGAAAACGCCGCACAATAAAAGCAAAGTAATCATCTAGCAAACAATGGAGCCTGAATGAACCCGACTGATTTACATGCAACCACCGATATGTCGATTGTTGCCCTGATTTCCGGCGCCAGCGTGCCGGTACAGCTGGTGATGCTGATCCTGGTGCTGGCGTCGCTTGTGTCATGGTGGTATATCTTCATCAAGTTCTTTACCCTCAAACGTTCGGACCAGGAAGCCGAGGATTTCGAGAACAAGTTCTGGACCGGCGGCGACCTCAACCTCTTGTACGAAAGTGTCACGGCCGGCCGCAGAAAACCGCAGGGAATCGCCAGCATGTTCGAGGCGGGTTTCAAGGAATACGCCAGACTAAAGCGTCAGGGCGGACTCGAAGTCAGCGATATCATGGAAGGCTCGCGCCGCGCCATGCGCGCTGCTTATAACCGCGAAATGGATGACCTCGACGCCCATCTGCCGTTTCTGGCTTCGGTCGGTTCTGTCAGTCCCTACATCGGTCTGCTCGGTACGGTCTGGGGTATCATGAATGCCTTTCTAGGGCTGGCCAACACCGCGCAGGCCACATTGTCGCAAGTCGCGCCCGGTATTGCCGAGGCGCTGATTGCCACCGCGATTGGTCTGTTTGCCGCTATCCCGGCAGTGATTGCCTATAACCGTTTTGCTTCCTCCGTTGACCGGCTATCCGTGCGCTATGAAAGCTTCATGGAAGAATTCACCAATATCCTGCAACGGAAGGCCTAGGCCATGAGCCGCCGCAAATCGCGCCGCATGATGAACCAGATCAACGTCGTGCCATACATCGACGTCACGCTGGTGCTACTGGTAATCTTCATGGTCACGGCGCCGATGACCAATCCCGGTGTGGTCGAGTTGCCGAGTGTCGGCCAGGCGTTGAAACAACCGGTCAGCCCGCCCTTGGTGCTGAGCGTAAAGGCGGACAAGCGCATCGAACTGGATGGCAAGTTGATGCAACGCGACGAGTTGCTGTTCGCCGTGCGAACCCAGCTGGAAAAAGATCCGCAGCGTTCCGTCGTGATTGCGGCGGACAAAAGCGTCAACTATGGTGAAGTCATCGCTATTATGGATTTGATGAAGCAGGGCCAGGTCGAAAAAGTCGGCCTGCTGCTCAGCCCTGTTACCAACTGAGCTTATGATACGTTCGCATGAGAATCCGGTCGCGCTGAAAGCGGGGGCGTTGTCGCTGCTGGTGCATGTCGTTCTGCTGGCGGTGCTGGTGGTTTCGTTCAACTGGAAGGTGGTGCAACCGGCCAGTATTGCGACGGTCGAGTTATGGGACGAATTGCCCGTGAAGCCGGTAATGCCCAAGCCTGTGATGGAACCGCCAAAAATCGAACCGAAGCCGCCGGTGCAAGAGCCAAAGCCGGAACCGGAACCGGAACCGCAGCCGGAACCCAAAGCTGAGATTCAGGTGAAGAAGGAAGTACCAAAACCCAAGGTCGAGGCTAAGAAGCCGGATCCCAAAATTAAAGACCAGGAAGACAAGAAAAAACGCCTGGAAGAAGAACGCCAGAAGAAAGCACTGGAAGAACTCAAGCGGGCCATGCTGGAAGAGGAGGCTGCGAAGCCTGCCGCGGCAAGCCCGCCGGGTCCCCAGACGGCGCCGGTAGTGAATCAGGGTGAAGTCGATAAATATATCAACATGATCAACAACAAAATACGCCGCAACGTCAATTCACAATTATGCGGCACCGGCGATCCTGAGCTGCAGTTTGCAATATCGCTGGCGCCAACCGGGGATGTGATCGGTACGCCGCGGCTCCTGAAAGGTAGTGGCATGAGTGCATGCGATGAATCGGTGGAGCGCGCCATTCTTCTTGCGCAGCCGCTCCCCGTGCCGCCGCAGCCTGATTTATTTGCGCAATTCAGGGATTTGAAACTCAAGTTTCATCCAAACCGGTAATACTGTCTGCAGCTAACGGGTCTTGTGCATGTCACTTCGCACAGGGGAACTTTGCATCATTTTTCATTACTAATTTTTTTATGAATTCACTCAGAAAATATCTGTGCCTGCTTGCAGGTTTTGTTGCGTTAATGCTGCCGTTTTCCAGTCATGCCGCTCTTACCATCGAGATCGTCGGTGGTGCAGCGCAACAAATTCCGATCGCGATCGTTCCATTTGCACAACCTGCGAGCCTGAAAGTTGCACCGCAGGATGCGATGGCCAGCGTTATTGGCGCTGACTTGCAGCGTAGCGGCCTGTTTCGCGTACTGGAGACGCGCGGCGTGATCAATCAGCCGACCGATATCTCGCAAGTCCGTTATGCGGATTGGGCTGCGCTACAGGCGCAGGCGCTGACCATCGGCACCATCGAGAACCTGCCCGGCAATCGCCTCAAGGTGACCTTCCGTTTGCTCGACGTGTTGAAGCAGACCCAGCTCGCTGGTCTTGAATACAATATTGCACCGAACCAGTTGCGCATGACGGCACACAAGATTGCTGATGTGATCTATGAGAAATTGACCGGCGAGCCGGGCGTATTTGCCACCCGGATCACTTATGTATCAAAGGCGGGCAAGCGCTATTCGCTCCAGGTTGCCGATGCCGATGGTTTCAATCCGCAGACCGTGGTTTCATCGGCCGAACCTATCATTTCCCCGAGTTGGTCTCCGGATGGTACAAAACTCGCTTATGTCTCCTTTGAGAAAAAGAAACCGGTGGTTTATGTGCAGTCTCTGGTTTCCGGACAGCGCTATGTTCTGGCAAATTTCAAGGGCAACAACAGTGCGCCGTCTTGGTCGCCGGATGGCAAGCGTCTCGCTATCGTGCTCACGCATGGTGCGAATTCGCAGGTGTATGCCATCAATGCAGACGGTACCGGCTTGCAGCAACTGACCAGAACCAGTGCGATCGATACCGAGCCGGTTTGGTCGCCTGACGGACAGTTCATTTATTTCACTTCCGACCGGGGCGGCTCGCCGCAGATTTATCGCATGACATCGACAGGCGCCGGCGTGCAGCGCATGACCTTCGATGGCAGCTATAACGTCAGTCCGCGTATTTCGCCAGATGGAAAAATGCTGTCCTTTATCAAGCGCGATGGCGATATTTTCCGTGTTGCCATACAGGACCTGATGACGGGTCAGGTGCAGGTGCTGAGCGAGACGCAGAATGACGAGTCACCCAGCTTTGCGCCGAATGGCCGCATGATTCTCTATGCGACCTCGATGGGCGGCAAGGGTACTCTGGCTGCAGTGTCGTCTGATGGCCGGGTGCGGCAAAGGTTGAGCGATAACGGCGGCGATGTGCGTGAACCTGCCTGGGGCCCTCGTGTCGATTAGGTTTTGAAGGTTTTATTCAAGGCACTTTTTGCCTTATGGTCGTTATGCTGTAAAGTTGTATATGTTCTATTTAGTAAACACAAGGAGAGAAATAATGAATAAAGGTCTGATTGGAACCATCTTGCTGGCAGTGATGCTCACTGCCTGTTCAAGCAAACCGATGAAAGATGCCCCTGCGCCGGTAGAAGAAAAAGCTCCGGCAGCTGCTGCCAGCGCACCTGTTGCTGAGGCTCCGGCAGCTACTGCGGCTGCACCGGAATCGGAATTGGCTTATAACCCGTTGAAAGATCCCAACAACATTCTTTCCCAACGCAGCATCTATTTCGATTTCGACAAGGATGAGGTCAAGGCCGAGTTCCGTCCGCTGATTGAAGCGCATGCCAGCTACCTGAACCAGAATGCCGGTGCCAGTGTTGTGCTGCAAGGCCATGCCGATGAAATCGGTACGCGTGAATACAACCTCGCGCTTGGTCAGCGCCGCTCTGTTTCCGTCAAGAAAGTGATGAACCTTCTTGGTGTTCAGGACAGGCAGATCGAGACTGTGAGCTACGGCGAAGAAAAAGCTACCGGTACTGATGCGACCAGCCGTCAGAAAGACCGTCGCGTCGATATCATCTATCAAGGCGAGTAAGCAGGAGTGTTTATGCGTCGACTGATTCTGGGTTCGGTAGTTTTGCTTGCATTGTCACAGAACGCGCACGCGTTTCTGGAGGACAAGGAAGCGCGCAAGAAAATTACCGAAAATCAGACCCAGAATCAGGCGGCGTTTAACGAGTTAAAGAAGAGTCAGCAGGCTCTGGAAGAGCGTGTGGCTGCGATAGAAGCCATCGTCAAAGGCCAGGGTCTGCTTGATTTGCTAAGCCAGGTGGAGCAGCTCAATCAGGAGCTCAGCCGCTTGAAAGGCGAACTTGAAGTCGCCAACCATAACATTACGATTACCCAACAGCGTCAGCGTGATTTGTATGCTGATACTGATACGCGTTTGCGTCAGCTGGAAAGCAACGCAACTCCAGCCGCGCAGCCAGCAGAGGCGGCAACAGACGGTAGCAATGCAAGTCAGGAGGCTTCGCCTGAAAGCCGTGATTTTGAAGCCGCACAGGCGCTTGCCACCGCCTCCAGACACCGGGAAGCATTCGAGGCATTTGATAAGTATTTACAAACCTATCCGAATAGCGCTCGCGTGCCCGAAGCCCAGTACGCCCTCGGCTATGCACAGTTTTCACTGAAGAATTACAAGGCTTCTATGGCGACCCAGCAGAAATTGCTGCAGCAATTCCCGGATCATGCCAAAGCCCCCGACGCCATGTACAACATTGCCAATTCGCAGATTCAGCTATCTGATGTCGAAGGCGCCAAGAAAACCCTGCGGCTGCTACTCAGTAAATATCCCAAGAGCGACGTGGCGCCAACTGCGCAGAAGCGCCTCGCAGTCCTCGAATCCATCAAAACAAGATAACGCCTTTTCAGGTTTGTCGAGCAGCTGATGCCATGCGCGTATAATTGCGCTTCGTCTTTGGGCATAGTTCTCTGCAAAATCACGCAACATGACACTCAGGATTCATGAAATTTTCCATTCCCTGCAGGGGGAATCTTCCCGCACCGGCTTGCCTACTGTATTCGTGCGCCTAACCGGCTGTCCGATGCGCTGCGTCTATTGTGATACTGCCTATGCTTTCAGCGGCGGCGGCAACATGACGCTGGATCAGATCATGGACAAGGTCAGCGAGTATGGCGCGCGTTACGTCACAGTGACCGGCGGCGAGCCGCTGGCGCAGAAGAACTGTCTTGAACTCTTGAACCGGCTTTGTGATGCGGGCTATGAGGTTTCGCTCGAAACCGGCGGCGCAATCGATATCAGTGGGGTGGATTCGCGCGTGGCGGTGATTCTTGATATCAAGACCCCCGGCTCTGGCGAGCTGGAAAACAATCGTTGGGGAAATCTCGATCATCTGAAGTCGCTGGACGAGGTCAAATTCGTCCTCTGCGATCGTACCGATTATGATTGGGCGAAGCAATTTTTGTTCGATCACCGCATTGCGGATCGGTGCGGCGTTCTTATTTCGCCGGTTTACGGCAAGTTGAACCCGACTGATCTCGCAGAGTGGATATTGCAGGACAAACTGCCGGTGCGTATGCAGGTGCAATTGCACAAGATTCTCTGGGGCGAAAAGCCGGGCGTTTAGGAATTGCCGATGAAGAACATATCCGCAACGGGTCAATCCGCCGAAACCTTGCAGGGTTCGCGCGCCAAAGCCGTCGTCCTGCTGTCAGGCGGACTGGATTCTGCAACGGTTCTTGCGATTGCGCGCGGTCAGGGCTTCGAGTGTTATTGCCTCAGTCTCGATTACCATCAACGCCATGTCGCCGAACTACAGGCTGCAGAGAAAATTGCTGCATCCCATGGCGCAGCCGCCCATCGCGTAGCCCAGCTTGATCTCTCGATGTTCGGCGGCTCGGCATTGACCGATCAGCATATCGATGTGCCGGAAGCGCCTACAGAGGGCATACCGGTGACTTATGTGCCTGCGCGCAATACCATCATGCTGTCTCTCGCGCTGGCGTGGGCAGAAGTGCTGGATGCCCGGGATATTTTCATAGGCGTCAATGCGCTGGATTATTCCGGCTATCCCGATTGTCGCAAGGAGTATGTGCAGGCGTTTCAGCGCATGGCCAATCTGGCGACAAAATCTGCGGTAGAAGGTAGAACGATCAGCATACATGCGCCGTTGATCGATTTGAGCAAGTCGCAGATCATCCAGAAAGGCTTGAGCCTGAGTGTCGATTATGCGATGACGGTTTCCTGTTATCAGGCTGACGAGGCGGGCCGGGCTTGTGGTTTGTGTGATTCCTGCCGTTTCCGGCGCGAGGGTTTTGCGGCGGCCGGGGTTGCTGATCCGACGCATTATCAAAATGTTTCGCAGGGCTCAGATAAACCTTGCCAAAGTATTAAAAAATAACGTAAAATCCGCCCCTTTCTGCAAAAACTTTAAGAGAACAAACATATGGTGATCATTCGACTGGCCCGTGGTGGCGCGAAGAAAAACCCTTTTTACAGTGTCGTGGTTGCAGATTCCCGCAATCGCCGCGATGGCCGCTTCATTGAGCGCGTCGGTTTTTACAATCCGCTGGCAAAGGGCGCTCAGGAAGGTCTTCGTCTTGATGAGGCGCGCATCACTCACTGGCAAAGCCATGGCGCTCGTCTGTCCGACTGCGTAGCGCGTCTGGTCAAGCTGCACGCGAAGGGCCCTGAAGGCATGCAGGCGGTCAAGCAGAAGGATGCTGCCAAGGCCGAAGCCGTCAAGGCCAAGGCTGCGGCCGCGGAAGCAGCCAAGCTGAAGGCAGCCGCTGATGCCAAGGCTGCTGAAGAAGCTGCCGCCGCTGCAGAAGCCAAGGCAGCAGCAGAAGTAGCTGAAACGCCGGAAACACCTGAAGACGCAGCCTGATAAGGCGCGGCGGCCATTACAAGCGCTGCCGCCAAGCAAGCTTTGAGTGAAATGGTAATCATGGGGCGCGTCGTCGCCCCATATGGCATTTATGGCTGGCTGAAAATCCAGCCGGATACCGAAATGCTGGATGGTCTACTGGATTACCCGGACTGGTGGTTGGGGCGTGAGCCTTCCTGGCAAAAATTTGAAGTAGAGACGGCCAGAATACACAGCAATAGTTTGCTGGTGAAACTGAAGGGCGTTGCCGATCGTGACGCTGCCTTCGCACTGAAGGGCAGGCAGGTTGCAGTGCCACGCGAACAGTTGCCTGAACCGGAAGAAAACGCCTACTACTGGTCTGACCTGATCGGCTTGCAGGTCAAAAATCTGCAGGATGTTGATCTGGGCAAGGTGGAGGAGTTGTTTGAAACCGGCGCCAATGATGTGATGGTAGTCAAGGGTGAGCGTGAGAGATTGCTGCCGTTCATTGCCCAGGTTGTGCTGGATGTGAACCTCGAAGCCGGCAACATGCTGGTCGACTGGGATGCAGATTTTTGAGCGGGACCACATACCAGTTCGATGTAATCACATTGTTCCCGCAGATGTTCGAGGCGGTGACGCAATCGGGTATTACGGCAAGAGCACTGGAAAAAAGGATTTATCAATTGTCGTTGTGGAATCCGCGCGATTTCACCACCGATAATTACAAGACCGTGGATGACCGGCCCTACGGGGGCGGCCCCGGCATGGTGATGCTGGCTGAGCCGCTGGAGAAGGCGATTGTTGCGGCAAAAGCACGGCAGCAGGCCTCGGGTGTCGAGCATGTCAGGGTCATTCATTTGTCGCCGCAGGGCGCGCCGCTGACACATGAGAAAGTCATGCAGCTGGTGACCGGCCAAGGGTTGGTACTATTGGCGAGCCGCTATGAAGGTGTCGATGAGCGCCTGCTGGCAAGCCTCGTGGATGAAGAGATTTCGATCGGCGACTATGTGCTTTCCGGTGGTGAGCTGCCGGCCATGGTGCTGCTGGATGCCATCGTGAGGCAGTTGCCGGGTGCGTTGGGCGATGCAGATTCGGCGGCAGAAGATTCGTTTGTGGATGGTTTGCTGGACTGTCCGCATTACACCCGACCGGAAATTTACAAGGGTATGAGGGTGCCGGAAGTTTTGATGTCCGGCAACCATGCAAAGATCAGGCAATGGCGCCTCAAAATGTCGTTGCAGAGAACCCGGGCAAAACGTCCGGATTTACTGGCCGCAAGGCCGTTGTCAAAAGAGGAGTCTCGGCTGCTCAAGGAAATTGAGCAGGAACAAGACTCGCATAACCAGAAGGAGCAACAGAATGGCTAATATTATTGAAATGCTGGAAAAGGAAGAGATTGCCCGTCTCGGCAAGAACATTCCTTCTTTCGCGCCCGGTGACACCGTCGTGGTAGGTGTCAACGTCGTTGAAGGTACCCGTAAGCGCGTTCAGGCTTACGAAGGTGTCGTCATTGCGATTCGCAATCGCGGCCTCAATTCTTCGTTCATCGTCCGCAAGATTTCTTCCGGCGAGGGTGTCG
Organism: Methylophilales bacterium LSUCC0135; assembly: GCA_001704575.1. GTDB lineage: Bacteria > Pseudomonadota > Gammaproteobacteria > Burkholderiales > Methylophilaceae > UBA6140. The sequence continues at coordinate 21,145 of MCAW01000013.1, read as the reverse complement.
AGCGTACATTCCAGACTTACTCACCGCTGATTGCCAGCATCGAAGTCAAGCGTCGCGGCGATGTCCGCCGTAGCAAGCTTTACTATCTGCGCGAGCGTTCCGGCAAGTCTGCACGTATCAAGGAAAAACTGCAGGCGCGCGACAAGGAAGTCATGTCGCCCGAAGCCGCCGCAGAGTAATCCAGCGTTACCAGAAAAAGCCCCGAGTTTCGGGGCTTTTTTATTTGCGCTAACATAAGGCATGAACGCACCATTTGATGCGGTTGTTGCAGCCCCGTTCGGCAGTGTCGGCATTCGGGCCCGCGATGATTTCGTGCTCGCGCTGGAGCTTTTGCATATGCCGCTTGAACAGCAGCTTCCTGGGCAGCCTTTTATCCGGCATGTTGCCACACAGCTGATGCGATATTTTGAGGACCCGCTTTCAACGCTCGACCTGCCCGTGGCGCAGGCGGGCACGCTTTTCCAGAAACGGGTCTGGCACGCGATTGCAGAAATCCCGCCCGGACATACCATGACTTACAGCGCGCTTGCCCAGCAGATCGGCTCGGGTCCTCGCGCCGTGGCCAATGCCTGCGGTGCCAACCGGTTGCCGTTGCTGATTCCATGTCATCGGGTGGTGGCTAAAAACGGCATCGGCGGTTTCATGCAGGGCGCTGAAGGCGGGCTCGCCATCAAGACCTGGCTGCTGCGTCACGAGAGCGGGCGATGAGCGACGACAATCAGGCGCTGCTCGATCACTTTATCGATCATCTCTGGCTGGAAGACGGCCTTTCGAAAAATACCTTGCAGAGTTACCGTCTAGACCTGACCGCATTTGCGGCCTGGCTCCAACAGAACGAAAACAAGCTGCTTGACCAGGCTGTTCAGGCCGATATTCAGCAATATCTTGCGGTCAGGTTTCTGCTGAGTAAACCGCGTAGCATCAGCCGTCTGATCGCCAGCCTGCGACGCTACTATCGTCATGCGCTCAGAGAGCAGCGTATCACGCTGGACCCTACCCTGCATATTGATTCGCCGAAGCTGCCGCGTTCATTGCCCAAGAGTTTGAATGAGGAGGAGGTCGAAGCACTGCTCGATGCGCCTGTGACCGCTCAACCGCTGGGCTTGCGCGACCGTGCTATGCTGGAATTGCTATATGCCTGCGGTTTGCGCGTTTCCGAGTTGGTGGGTTTGAAAGTGACGGAAGTGAGTCTGCAGGAAGGCGTTATCCGTGTCACCGGCAAGGGCAGCAAGACCCGACTGGTACCGATGGGTGAGGAGGCGGTCGACTGGATTGGCAGCTATCTGAAAGATGCCAGGCCCCAGATTCTGCAGAAGCACCTGAGCGACAGCCTGTTTGTTACCCAGCGCGGCGAAGCCATGACGCGTCAGGCCTTCTGGTATCTGATCAAGCGATATGCCTTGCAGGCAGGTATTCAAAAACCGATGTCGCCGCATGTATTGCGCCATGCTTTTGCCACGCATCTCCTCAATCACGGTGCCGACCTCAGAGTAGTGCAGCTGTTATTGGGACACGCGGATATATCCACTACCCAGATCTACACGCATGTGGCGCGCGAGCGACTCAAGCAACTGCATTCCATACATCATCCCAGAGGCTAGGGTGTGTCAGATTAGCGCTAATTGTCGCTATGGCGCATGCCTTTCAATGATGACGCCCAGGGCCTTCAGCCCCGGTAATATCCCCGGTTTTGCGACTTTGATCTTGACCACTGGCGCGCCGAACTCCTTCATGATCAGCTGACAGAGGTGTTCCGCCAGGGCTTCGACCAGCTTGAAGCTGTTGATTTGAAGTGTTTCGCGAATGCGGGCGACAACCTGGCCGTAGTCGATGGTATCTTCGATCGCATCAGACTGGCAGGCGCGGCTGTGCGGCATGCCAATTTCGATGTCTAGCACGATGGTTTGCGGGGTCATCTGTTCCCAGTCAGGTACGCCAAGTCTGGTTTCGACTCTGACTTCGCTTAGAAATATGGTGTCCATGGTTTAGAATCCTCTCTTGTCGCATTTTAGAGCATTCGTCATGGTTGAAGCAGGCTTTGTAATCGCCGCCTATCTGTTGGGTTCCATCTCTTTCGGTATTTTGATGAGCAAGGTTTTTGGCCTGCCGGACCCGCGAACAGTCGGTTCCGGCAATCCGGGGGCGACCAATGTCCTGCGTAGCGGCAAGAAGCTGGCAGCGTTACTTACCCTGCTCGGTGATGCATTCAAAGGCTATCTGGCGGTATGGACAGCGGCGGCTTACGGCCTCGGCGATATGGCGATTTGTCTGGTGGCTTTGTCCGTATTCATCGGCCATCTTTACCCGGTCTATTACGCGTTCAAGGGTGGTAAAGGCGTGGCAACGGCGCTCGGGGTATTGCTGGCGATATCGCCGTGGCTTGGTTTGTCGGTGTTGCTGACCTGGATACTGGCCTTCGCCATCTGGCGCTATTCCTCGCTGGCGGCAATTCTGGCAGCACTGTTGTCGCCGTTGTTCGCTTGGCACCTGTTCGGCGGCCCGGATATCTATTTTGCAACGACGGTGTTGCTGGCGTTGTTGCTGATCTGGCGCCACCGCAGCAATATCCGTAACCTGCTGAGCGGTACCGAGGGTGGTTTCGGCAAGGGCAAATCCTAGGGAAACGCTGATTTATCCGGCTTTGTCATACCGGCCTGCGCCGGCATGACGAATAAATCACCACTTTCTCAGGGCTTCTGCAGTTCTGCCAGATCCCAGCGCGGCCGCACGGTGAAATGGTGGTCTTGATTCGCAGCTTGTTCCGCAGACAGGTTTTTCAGCCGCATGGCGCCGGCAAAGGCAATCATGGCGCCGTTGTCGGTGCAGAATTCCAGCCGCGGATAGCTGACCTTGCACATTTTCCTCGCAGTTGCCTGATTCAGGCGTTCGCGCAATCTGGCGTTGGCGCCGACGCCACCCGAGACAATCAGGCTGTCGAGGCCGGTTTCGCGCAATGCCGCCATGCATTTTGCAGTCAACACTTCTGTCACGGCTTCCTGAAATTCAAAGGCGATATCGGCCTTGGTTGCTTCCGGCAGTTCGCCGTGCAGCGCTTTTTGTTCGTTGACAATGCCGAGCACAGCGGTCTTGAGGCCACTGAAACTGAAATTGAGATCGCCGCTGTGCAACAGGGGGCGCGGCAGCTTGAACTTGCCAGGCTTGCCTTCCTTCGCAAGTCTCGATAATGCCGGGCCACCGGGATAGCCCAGCCCCAGCAGTTTTGCGGTTTTGTCGAAGGCTTCTCCGGCTGCATCGTCCAGCGTATCGCCCAGCAGCTCGTAATCACCGATCGCGGAAACGCGCATCAGCTGCGTATGGCCGCCGGAAACCAGCAATGCAACGAACGGGAACGAAGGCGGGTTTTCTTCCAGCAGCGGCGCCAGCAGATGCCCTTCAAGATGGTGAACGCCCAGCGTGGGAACGTTCAGTGTGAACGCCAGCGCCTCGGCTATGCTGGTACCGACCAGTAGCGCGCCGGCCAGTCCTGGGCCTTGTGTGTAGGCAATGCAGTCAATATTGGCAAGCTGTCTGGCGGCTGTTTTCAATACATGTTGAGTGAGTGGCAGTGCACGGCGGATATGGTCGCGCGAAGCCAGCTCAGGTACGACGCCGCCATATTCCGCATGCATGTCGATTTGTGAATGCAGGGCGTGCGCCAACAGGCCCTGCTCCGTGTCGTATAGTGCGATTCCGGTTTCGTCGCAGGAAGATTCGATGCCAAGGACTAACACGATATGAATAAAGTCTTTGATAAAGATTGATAAAAGGTAAATCGGCGGCTAGAATAACAGACTTTTCAAAAGAACCTCAAGGAATTGAGCTGAATGTCTACTGTACGAGTTAAAGAGAACGAACCGTTTGACGTGGCACTGCGCCGCTTCAAGCGCATGATTGAAAAAACCGGCTTGCTGACCGATCTGCGCGCTCGTGAGTTTTACGAGAAGCCAACCTGGGAACGCAAGCGTAAGGCTGCTGCTGCTGTGAAGCGTCATTACCGTCGCATTCGCAACCAGACGCTGCCCGCCAAGCTCTACTAAACCCGGCCTGATTTACGGAATTCCCTGCATGCGCACAGAGGCTATGCTTCTGTGCGCATGCACGTTTTCATCATGACGCTTAAAGCACGTATTACTGAAGACATGAAAAACGCCATGCGCGCGAAGGATACCGCGCGTCTGAGTGCGATTCGTTTATTGCAGGCTGCCATCAAGCAGCGTGAGGTAGATGAACGCATCGAGCTTGACGATACGCAGGTGGTGGAAGCGATCGAGAAAATGCTGAAGCAGCGACGCGATTCCATCGCGCAATATGAAGCTGCCAGCCGGCATGATCTGGCGGATATCGAGAAATTTGAAGTGGCGGTGTTGCAGGAGTACCTCCCCACCGCGCTGACCGAATCAGAGCTCAATGATATTNTCGGTCAGGTGATTGCAGACACCGGCGCCAGCGGCATCAAGGATATGGGCAAGGTGATGGCGGCCATCAAGCCGCTGGTTGTCGGCCGTGCCGAAATGGGCAGGATATCCGGTATGATCAAGAGCCGTTTGGGTGCCTGAGCCGCTTTTTCGTCGAAACAATCCGGATGCAGCAAGAGGGGCGAAAGCCCCTTTTTTGTTTTTCGGCTATTATTCAAGACTCTATCCGGTTAATCGCGCATGATTCCAGAATCCTTCATCCAGGAACTTCTCAATCGCGTCGACATTGTCGATGTGGTGGATAAAAGCGTGCCGCTGAAAAAGGCCGGATCCAATTACTCGGCCTGCTGTCCGTTCCACAACGAAAAATCGCCTTCCTTCACGGTCAGCCCGACCAAGCAGTTTTATCATTGTTTCGGTTGTGGGGCGCATGGCACGGCCATCGGCTTTTTGATGGAATATCAGGGGCTGAGCTTCGTCGAGGCTGTGCACGAGCTGGCGAAAATGGTCGGCATGATCGTTCCGCAGGAGACCCGCGACAACCCGAGACCTGCGCAAAAGGAAATTCCCGGCCTGCTGGAAACCATGCAGCAGGCGGCCTTTTTCTACAAGGCCGAACTGAAAAAATCAACACGCGCGATTGAATACCTGAAAGGCCGGGGTTTGAGCGGGCAAGTGGCGGCCAGATTCCAGATCGGTTACGCGCCGCCGGGCTGGCAGAATCTGCAGGCGGTTTTTCCGCACTATGACAGCGACGTGCTGCAAACGGCCGGATTGGTGGTGGAGAATGAGCAGGGCAAGCGCTATGACCGTTTCCGTGATCGCATCATGTTCCCCATTCATGACCAGAAAGGTCAGGTCATCGGTTTCGGCGGCCGCGTGATCGACCCGGAAGACACGCCGAAATACTACAACTCGCCGGAAACCCCGCTGTTTCAGAAAGGTCATGAGTTATACGGGCTTTTTCTGGCCCGTCGGGGGATACGCGATGCCGGCCGGGCGTTGGTGGTGGAAGGTTACATGGATGTGGTTGCGCTGGCGCAATACGGCATAGAGTACGCAGTCGCCGCCCTTGGTACCGCAACCACCCCATATCACATCACCAAGCTGATGCGGCAGACGGATGAGATCGTCTTTTGCTTTGACGGCGATGCGGCCGGCCGCACCGCTGCCTGGCGTGCGGCCATGAATGCATTGCCGGCACTGACGGACGGCTTGCAGTTGCGCTTCCTGTTTTTGCCGAAAGAGCACGACCCGGACAGCTATGTGCGCGAATTCGGCAAAGAGGCTTTTGAAGCTGCGATGCAGACCGCACTGCCGTTGTCGCAATACATCATTCAGAACTTGGGCGCGGATAATCCCTTGCAATCGCAGGAGGACAAGGTGCAGTTTCTCAACGCGGCAGAACCTATCCTGAAGCAGATACAAGCGCCGCGTCTTGCTCTTCTTTTGCGCAAACGCATTGCCGAACTGACCGGCGTGACGCTGGATGAGATGCAGGGCATGATCAAAATGCCGTCGCTCGATCAACGTCCGGGTCGGGCGGCTCCCCGGCAATCGCGTACCACCGTATCCCTGCATCGTCGCTTCGTGTTGATGCTGCTGATGCAAGCATCGCTGGCGCGTGAAGAGGATTTGCAATGGCTGCACGGGCAGGGCGAGGATGACATGATGGTGCGGGCAGTGATCGAGACTGCGTTGCTCAACCCGCAATCGAACCCTGCAGCCTTGTTGCATCAGCTGGAAAAGCATCTCGATGCACGCATGCTGCGGGAAATTCAACGGGAATTACATATTCTGGATGAAACGCTGGATATTGCACTTGAATTTGAGGGTGCCCGCAAGCAATTAAGGGAAATCTATTCGCAACGCAAACATGCGAAGTTGCTCGACAGTCTCAGCGAAAAGAGCCTGAGTCAGCTGACCGAGGAAGAACGTGCGTTGCTGAGGACCATACGCGGCAGATAGCGATGCCAACCCGTTGAAACGCATCGGGAAGGCACATGGCGGAGCTGAAATTGAAGGTGGTTTTAGGGTATAATGCGCGGTTTTCCGCAATATCAATTACGGCACAAAAGAGTTGAGGTAGAGCATGGCTAAAGAGCAGCAGAACGATAAGGTGAACGACAAGACTGCAGCAAACCCGAACGAGGTTGAAGATCGTCGTACACGTCTGAAGACGCTGATTGTCCTCGGCAAGGAGCGTGGCTATCTGACGTATGCTGAAATCAACGACCACTTGCCGGATGACGTGCAGGATTCAGAGCAGATCGACGGCATCATCGGCATGATCAATGACATGGGCATTCAGGTCTACGAAGAAGCGCCTGATGCCGAAGTGCTGCTGATGTCTGATGCACCTGCTGCTGTGACCGACGAAGATGCGGTAGAAGAAGCCGAACAGGCGCTTTCTACAGTCGATTCCGAATTCGGCCGCACGACCGACCCCGTGCGTATGTACATGCGCGAAATGGGCACGGTGGACTTGCTCACGCGCGAGGGCGAAATCGAGATTGCCAAGCGTATCGAAGACGGTCTCAAGCACATGGTGCAGGCAATCGCCGCTTGCCCGACCACCATTACCGAATTGCTGGCGATGGTCGAAAAGGTCGAAAAGGACGAAATGAGCGTCGATGATCTGGTCGACGGCCTGATTGACTCTGATGTAGGCATGGAAGAGGAAATGGCGGCAGAGGCTGCCGAAGACGCCACTGAAGAAGTCGATGAGGAAGACGAAGAGGAAGATGATGACGACGGTGCAAAGGCCGCGGCCATCTCCGCCGAAGCCCTGGCCAAGCTCAAGGAAGAAGTCCTGACGCGCTTTGCCGTGGTACGCGACGCACACCAGAAAATGACCCTGATTCTGCAAACCAAGGGTTCGCAGGATAAGGAATACGTCAAGCTGCACGAAAGCATCCTGGAAGAGCTCACTGCCTTCCGCTTCTCGGCAAAACAGGTCGAAGCGCTGTGTGGTACCGTACGCAACATGGTCGACGAGATACGCGGACACGAGCGCAAGATCATGGATTTCTGCGTTGAAAAAGCCGGCATGCCGCGTCAGCATTTCATCAAGGTGTTCCCCGGTAACGAGGTCAACCTCGGCTGGCTCGACGCTGAACTGGCGCTGAACAAACCTTATGCCGAACGTCTGGAGCGCTTCCGCCACTCCATCGTCGACCAGCAGCAGCGTCTGCTCGACCTGCAGGACAAGGTCGGTCTGCCGATCAAGGAACTGAAGGAAATCAACAAGCAGATGTCCACCGGCGAAGCGCGCGCACGCCGCGCTAAGCGCGAAATGATCGAAGCCAATTTGCGTCTGGTCATCTCTATCGCCAAGAAATACACCAATCGCGGCCTGCAATTCCTCGACCTGATCCAAGAGGGTAATATCGGCCTGATGAAAGCGGTGGACAAATTCGAATACCGCCGTGGATACAAGTTCTCCACTTACGCCACCTGGTGGATCCGTCAGGCCATCACCCGCTCGATTGCCGACCAGGCCCGTACCATCCGTATCCCGGTGCACATGATCGAAACCATCAACAAGATGAACCGCATCAGCCGCCAGATTCTGCAGGAAACCGGACTGGAACCCGATCCGGCAACGCTGGCCGAGAAAATGGAAATGCCGGAAGACAAGATCCGCAAGATCCTGAAAATCTCCAAGGAGCCGATCTCGATGGAAACGCCTATCGGCGACGACGACGATTCGCATCTCGGCGATTTCATCGAAGACAACACTACGCTGGCACCGGTCGATGCAGCGGTTTACGCCAGCCTGCGCGACGCCACCAAGGAAGTGCTGGAATCGCTCACCGCGCGTGAAGCCAAGGTGCTACGCATGCGCTTCGGTATTGAAATGAATACCGACCATACACTGGAAGAAGTCGGCAAACAATTCGACGTCACGCGCGAGCGCATTCGTCAGATCGAAGCCAAAGCCCTTCGCAAACTGCGCCATCCGACCCGTTCGGAACGTCTGCGCAGCTTTCTCGAAACCGGCAACGACTAAACCTCTCCCGGCCCTCTAGCTCATGCTTGGTTAGAGCAGCGGACTCATAATCCGTTGGTGCTCGGTTCGACTCCGAGGGGGGCCACCAAAATTGAACAAGGGACGGTAAAAGCCGTCCCTTTTTCTTTATGCGTTCACATGCTGGGTAATATCGCCCGATGGGTGTCAGGCCCGGGTTATCGATCCTTGGGTATTTCCGGGAATTGAATCGCAGTTAATGTAGTTTCAGTTTCTACAATACGGCTTTGTTTATTGTAGAAATTTTCATTATTCTACAATAAGAATTGACTTTCCCTGATGTTCTACAATAAGATTCTATTAATTGTAGAAAAGTGGTTAGTTTCTTAAATATGAATCTTGACGATTATTTTGCCGGGCAGTACGAAGCGCAATACGAGTATCAAAGCTTTTTGCCCACGCCAATACACCATCCCTGGATTATTGCTGATGCCAAGTTGCAGACACTGCTTGGCCAGGCTGATCGTGTCTTGGGAGAACTCAACGCATTCTCTCAATTAGTGCCTGACATTGAATTCTTTATCCGTACATATGTGGTTAAAGAGGCAACACAATCCAGCAAAATCGAGGGGACACAAACCAATATCGAAGATGCTTTTAAGGATGAGGCGGACTTAAGCCCGGAGAAACGCGATGACTGGGCGGAAGTGCAAAATTATATCCGTGCGATTAACTTTGCCATTGATAGTCTGGAGCGCTTGCCATTATCAAACCGATTGCTGAGAGATACACATGCTGTATTGCTTTCTGGCGTGCGTGGTAAAAATAAAATGCCTGGGGAGTTTCGGATCAGCCAGAACTGGATTGGTGTGAGCTTGAAGAATGCCGTGTTTGTACCACCACATCAAAATCATGTTAACGAGTTGATGAGCGACCTCGAAAAGTTCTTGCATGATGAGCAGATGAATGTCCCGCCGCTTATCAAGATAGCCATTGCCCATTATCAGTTTGAGACGGTGCATCCGTTCCTGGATGGGAATGGCCGGCTTGGTCGTTTAATGATTTCTTTATATCTGGCATCGGAGAGATTGTTGGTAAAACCAGCACTTTATCTTTCTGATTATTTTGAGCGTAATAAAACCGCATATGTAGATCATTTAATGGCGGTGCGGCAAGGTCATCATATGCGCGAATGGATTATTTTCTTTCTGCATGGTATCAAGGAAACGGCGGAAAATGCGATAGGCGTGTTTAAAGAAATATTGGTGATTAAAGAGCGCATCGAGCGTGAAGTATTGCCAAGGTTCAGCCAACGTCGGCAGGGGAATGTGCAAAGGTTAATGCGTCATTTATATGAGCGTCCTGTTTTGGACATTAAAAATGTTTCGGAATTGCTGAGCACAACGCCGAATACAGCGGGCGCACTAGTGGATGATTTAATCACACACGGCGTATTGAGAGAGTTGACAGGCCAGCAGCGTAACCGCCTGTTTGTTTTTTATGACTATTTAATCTTGTTTACAAGATAATAAAGTGATTTGTATAAGCTGATACCGTTTTCTTTTCTGCTGTGTGGGCTGCGGCTAGAATATTGACTGTCGTTATTCGCGCATTCATAACTCAAAAAGCGGCATTGATGGCCGCTTACATGAGATTAAGCAAAGAATCTCTTACCAGTTCAGCTGAGTGCCTACGTAAACAAAGCGGCCTGGCTGCGGGAATCCATAGCTGGTTTCGTATTCTTCATCAAGCAAATTGTCCGCGCCCAAATAGATGGTTCCCATCTGCTTGGGCAACAAATAGCGGAGACGTGCCGACACCAGCTCGAAACTGTCCAGATAGCGATAATCGGCAGCGTCGTCTTTATTGAAATAAGCTTGCCCGGCAACGCGTTGATATTGGCCGCTCAGCAACCAGTTGCCAAGAAAGCGATATTCCGCCCCCAGGTTGATTTTGTGCGTTGGACGGTATTGCAGTCTTTCGGTTGGGGCATTGTCAGATTCGTCGCGTGCACGAATGAGGCCGAGCGAACCGCGTAATGTCAAAGCATCCGTCGCTTCGTATACGCCATTGACGTCGATGCCTTGAAATACATACAAGTCGTTATTGACGCTCTGATTACCCACATTGGTTTTCTGCTTCTCAATAAAGTCGTGAACACGAGATTGATAGATCGCCACATCGAGTGCTGCCCGATCCCATTGGTTCTTGAGTCCGAATTCCAGATGATCCGCGCGCTCGAATTTCAGGTCCGGATTGCCGTTCAGGTTAGAACCTTTTTTGGGCTCATACAGCTGGCGGATGGATGGCGCGCCGGCTTTTCTGGCCAGGGTGCCATATAGGCTGGTGACGCTGGTGAGTTGTTGCGAGAAGCCGATCTGGCCGCTGTATTCGCTTTCGTTCGAACCACCGTCCTTGTCCAGCCGGTGATAGCCGACACCAGCCAGCAACTCCAGTGTTTGATTGACGGGCTGACGTAATTCCACGGCATAGCTGCTGACGCGGATATCGCGGTTAACATAGAGTGGATTCTTCTCATTTTTTGAATTAATTTCATAGCCATCTACATCATAGGCTTCCTTTCTGCTGTTCAGGCTTAATCCTATTTTGGTGCCGGTTGGTTCCAGCACTCCATCAAGTTGACTGTGAAATCCGGAAACCTGCATACGACTGTTTTCGTCAAATGCACCATTTCCAGATAGTGTCGCGTAAGAGTTATCGTTGTAATTAACTGTATTTTCTTTCAATGTGTTGCTGAACAACGCCAGACGGCCATGCCAATTCGTATTGAAGTCATAATCGGTCACCAGTTGCACGGTAGTCCCGCGTTGTTGTTCTACCCGTTCGTAACTTGTCCCTGCTGCGAATTCATCGCCATTAGTAAAGCAAGCAGCTGAGCCCTTGTCATCTTTTTTCCAGCAATCCAGCACGCTCGGCGGTTTGCCGTAATGTCCTTCGACATGCGACAGAAATACCCCGACCCGCAGCTTTTCCGTAAGTTGGCGGCTGTAGGAGGTGAAAATATTCGAGCGTCGGCTGTCACTATTGTTGCGGTCGTCGTCATTCTGATAGTTGTCCCTGCTGGAAGGAATGGACGAATTGAAGTCATTCGACATCGGGAAGGCGTCGCGTGCTCTTACGCCGACAGCTGCAAAGAAGTCGTTGGTGCCGTCGCCATAGCCCATGTAAGCGTTTGTCTGCCAGAAATGGTCGCTGCCGAATTCCGCCTGACCGCCTGATTTGAAGCCATCGAAAGCGCCGCGTGTCTGCAAATCGATGACGCCGCTGAGGCCGCCATCGCCGTAGAGCACCGAGGAGGCACCGGCCTGCACCTGGATGCGCCCGATGGCAAAAGTGGGGATCAGGGTCGGGTCGAATTGACCGTCGTCGGCAGAGTTGAATGGAATACCGTTGACCAGCAGTTTGATCTGGCGGGTTCGCAACCCGCGAATATCAATGCGTGGCGTGCCGTCGGCACCGTTGCGTACATGCAATGAGGGTATTTCTTTGAGGGCTTCTTCCAGCGAGCGGGCACCTGTGCGATCAAAATCATCGCGGGTGATCTGGTAACTGCTGCCGATTTCCGGATCGAGATAGCGTTCGCTGACCAGAATTTCGCCCAGCCGATAGACTTCTTCATTGCCGGTTTCTGCGGAGGCCTGCAAGGCCAGGGCAGAAAGCAGTATGGCCAGGCTGCCTGTAAGTGTCGGCTTCTTGATATTTTCGTAAATATAGCGAGGCGCGAAAAAATAGTGCTTTGATGCGGAATGCATGTTTGATCCTTGAATCGGTTGGTTACTGGTGCTGTTTGTTTTTGTGTATGGCATAGTAGGCCAGCGCACCAAAAATGCCGCCGACCAGCCCGAAAACAAAGTGCGTCGTCATCGGGTACACAAGCCCATGGACGAGTGAATCGCTGGGTATGCCCAAGCCCTGCTGAAAGAAAAGCTTGGTGAGAGGTTTGATGGTATGCGCCATGCCTGCGATCAGCGGAAGGGCAAAAAGCCAGAATCGCTGACCGCGCAATATGCGCCAGCCGATATCTATGGCAAGCCCCTGTAATAACAATACGACAGATTCTACGCCTGCCCCATGACCAAAGACGCCGATGGCGGCTACGCCGCCAACTGAGGCAAGTAATGCGGCGTATCGCTCGCCGGAAGCGGCACGCACAAAGATCAGAATCGCCATGAGTTCAAGCCCGTGCCGCCCCGGCATTTTCAACGGCCAGCGGAATGCATCATGCATGGCGACCGTAATGGCGCCTGCAAAAAATATCAGCGCCAGATAGATCAGGCGCTGACGTGCAGGATTAGAACTGCTTGAGATATTGTTTATCTGCGACACGCCAATCGGCTCCCTCTTCATTACCGGTTTTTTCAACAATCAATACTGCTTCGTTATTCATCCAGACCGCACGCGGCCAGCTGCCCATGGCAATGATGGTGTTCTCATCCTTCAGCACCTGGCCATCCCTGGACTGGATGACCTCCAGCCCCGTCTTTGCAAATAGCTCGCCAAGCGCCATCATCCGGTCCGTCATTTCGCGCAACCCACGTAGCCAGAGCAGTCGCCCGTCACTACCGGATGCGTGCAGTGCCACCGCAGCCAGTGCGCCGATCATGCCATCATGTGTGCCGGTCAGTCCCACCAGCGGCAGCCCTGCCTGCACACTCAGGTGTCTGGCAGCAGCCTGCGTGACCAGTCTGCGTTTGGCGAGAAAGCCAAAGCGCTGAATTTCCCTGCTGATTTTTTCTTCCGGCGCTACACACAAACCGGCATCTGAACCTTCGGCACTGTTTGCAGCAAGATATTGCTCGCAATACGCCTGTATCGCGGCCAGATTTTCCGGTTCCGTATGCACGCGTATGCAGGCAGCACTATTGTGCGAAGTGTATGGAACCAGTGGGCTGACGAGTAACTGGTGACGCGTGATGTGCAGGGCGTTTGCCAGTCCTTGTATTTCAAGTTCTTTCGCGATGGTGCGCGCATGGTAGCCGGTGCCGCAGCTTTCCAGATTATCCGTATCATCGAGGCCGATCAAAACGACCAGGGGGTTGCGCATGCCGTTATTTCTTACTATTTCAATATGTTTAATAATATACAACGGTATATGAAATGCCAACCAGAAATGCTGGTCATTGAAGAGAAATCAGGGATGTGGAGCTGCTCTGAGTCTCATGCAGGGGCGACCTGCTAGCCGCGGCCGGGGTATTTCAATCGGTTTGGCTGTTGTGACGCGCTGCAGGCCACCAGAACTGTGCTTCATGCCCCGGGTATCTGAAAGCTCTGACCAGTGCCTGAGCTGCCGGCGATAGCAGATATCGCTCGAATTCTCTGGCCTCGGCAGCACGAGCTCCGGTAATCCTGTCCGGATTGGCCAGTATGGAAACCATGATTCTCTGGAAGGCAGGGTCTGCGCTGACCAGTATGTCCATCCCGGAGGAGATTGACGGCTGGCGAATGAACGGCGGTACGCCCCAGATGATGTAGGCGCCTTGCTTTGCTGCAGACTGGATCGCAGCCTTGCCGGCGAGATCGCTTTTGATAACGAAATCCGCGTTGCCTTGCATGCCTGCACTGATGGATAGCAAGTCAAGCAGATAGTTGGCACCATGCCCATTGGTGTGGATTTTTTCACCGGCATTGGCGATGCGCCGAATTGCCTCTGCCCCATCACTCAGGCCTTTTATTTTGGCCGGGTCGATGGCAGGGCCGATGATGGCAACCTGATTGGCAAACACAGGCCGGGGAAAAAGGCCGTATCCTGCTTCGACGAATCCCTGCACCACAGGATGCCCATAATGGGCAATGACCATATCTGCCTCGCCTGCTCTCGCTACCGAGAATGGATCATTGCCGGTATAGACAATTTTTACTCGGGTGCTGCCGGATTTGTGGAATTGATCTATCAAAGGCTTGAGCATGTCGTCAGCGATATTGACCGCAGCAATCCGGACCGGACGGTTTGCTGCCTCGGCTTGCGCGGAAGCTTGGGCTGACAGGAACGTGAGCAGAAATATAAGGATGATTCTGGAGATTTTCATGTGGATAAATCAGCTTATCGGTTGTTGCAGGCAAAATACCATTCTGATTCAACATCGGTGATCGGTGTCCAGATATCAGTGAAAGATTCGTTGTAGATGACTGGGCCTTCACCCATTTTGCCGGCATAGAACTTCATGCCGCGCAGCCTCACCAGTTCTTTCTTGCACTGAAACTCCATCTGGAACTTGGTCGACTGGTAGGCTTTTTTTGCAAGATATTTGGTGCCTTTCAGATCGTATAGCGACCACATGGTGACGACGTCGCCGGATTTGCGGATGGTGTTGGTTTCGGCATAGGCGACTTCCTTGTCGTTGTCGTCAAGCTGAAACAGCGTGGCGGATGCGGAGCCAGAGGCAAGGGCGAACAGCACGGCACAGATGGTTTTTTTCATGACGGAACTTTCATCCAATCGTAATGTAGTCATATTCTAAGTAACTGCTGGATAAACTCATCTACAGCCACAGGCTTGCCGAACAGATAACCCTGCTAACTCTGCATGGCCGCATACGGAACAAATAACAGATGACCGAAAACGCGTTCTTGACCGGGAACAGGAACAAGCCCTCATTGCCGGAGACGAAACTCACCGTATCTGTTGTTTTTGAGTTGCCATGCTTGATGCAGCTTCAATAGTAACCCTGTTTGCAGCAGGTTTCCAATTGAGGCCGTTGAATATCATTGGCGGCTGATGTGCCGGAAAAAGTGACTTGAGGATAAAGGTATCATCACCCCATTGTTGGTACTGTTACTTCAAAGGGCTTGCCGGCACTTAATCAATAGCGTGTTGCTGGTGCCTCTTGGTGCCTGCAGATGTCATTCAAATCGCCATTTCTGCGTCAGCATGGCTGGCGGCAATCGCCTGAAAAGTATCGATGCATTGCTCAAATGCATCGACGACTTGCGGATCGAAATGCTTGCCGCGATTTTCCAAAATAATCGCGCGGGCGGTTTCCAGCGGGTAGGCAGGTTTGTAAACACGTTTGCTGATCAAAGCATCAAACACATCGGCGAGTGCCATCAATCGGGCAGATAGCGGTATCTGCTCGCCGCTTAGTCCATTCGGATATCCGCTCCCATCCCATTTTTCATGATGATTGCCGGCGATCTCCATGGCGACATGGAGAAACCTGACCGACTCGATATCCTCTTCGTCGCGGATGGCACGCCAGATGGCATCTGCGCCCAGCTGCGCGTGCGTTTTCATGATCTCCCATTCTTCCGGATCATGTTTGCCGGGCTTGTTCAGGATCGCATCGGGAATGCCGACCTTGCCGATATCGTGCAAGGGTGCGGCTTTTGTCATCATGGCGATCGCTTCGGGTGTCAGTTTGTCGGCATACTGCGGCAGACCGGCCAGCTCAATTGCCAACGCATTGACATAATTCTGCGTGCGCAGGATATGGTTGCCGGTTTCGTTATCCTTGGCCTCGGCCAGACTGGCCAGCGCGCGTATGGTGACATTCTGTATCTTCTCGAACTGGTGTATGCGGCGCTGGATTTCGCTTTCCAGCCATGCGTTGTGATCGCGCAGGATATCGCGTGCGGCCTTCAGATCGAGCTGCGCCCGCACCCGGGCAAGCACGATTGCCGGGCTGATTGGTTTGGTGATGTAATCCATGGCCCCAAGTGCAAGACCACGGGCCTCATCCTCAGGAGCATCCATGGCGGTGATGAAAACTACCGGGATATCACGTGTCTCCGGATTGGCCTTGAGCTGTTTCAGCACTTCGTAGCCATCCATTTCCGGCATCATGATGTCGAGCAGAATGATATCCGGCCGTGGTTCGGTATTGGCTGATGTTAGGGCCCATGCCCCGGAGTTGGCGACGCGAACGTTGTAATGTGGCATCAGCAGGCCGCCCAGCACGGCGAGATTATCCGGCGTGTCATCCACCACCAGCACATGCTTGCGTGACGCATTGTGTTGTTCATCGGTCATGAAATTTCTCCTGGCATCCTTATTCCACTCATCAGATCGACCATCGCCATCAGTCCCGGTTCAGCACAGGGTATTGCGCCAACAAGTGCTGCAATGCATCGCGGGCGCCGCTGTAGTCGAAACGCTCGATCTGCTGGCCAAGGCCCTTGCAGGCCTCTTCTCCCAGCGCGTTTATGAGTCCGGGTGCAAGTGTTTGCCAGTAGTAATAGGCCTGAATGTCATCGTTTTCGAGAAAGCGCTGCAAAGCACCTAATTGCGCGCGGATTGTAGGCGGTGCGTCCGGTTTGGACGCATCTTCTGCCGCGGTGTGTGTCCCCTGATCGGGATACTGTTCGTGAGCGGGATGCGGTTCCTGCTGCTTATGCGCTTTGTCTTGCTGGCGCACGTTGGCTTGCTGCCGTTGTGCGATCTCGGCAACTGCCGCCTGCAAATGTTCTGACAGCTGCGTCAGTTCTTCACGCAGTTCATTTTCACCGAGACCGGCATGCAGTTCCTGTTGCAGCCATTTGGCAAGTTCCTGTATGCGGCTCATGCCCAGCGTGGCCGCCACGCCCTTCAGGGTATGTGCCACGCGTTCGGCACTGATGTGGTCGCCTGATGCGACAAAGGCCGCAATTTGCTCGGCATCGCGGGCGTGCGTACCGGCGAATTTCATCAGCATGTGCTCGTAGTTCTGCAGATTGCCGTCGAGAAATTTCAGCCCTGTTGCCTGATCGACCTGTTTCTCTTGACTGGATTTTTGCTGTTCTGCCTGCTTTGTTGGCGGCAATGCTGCACCGGTTTCTTCCGCCTGCTCAAATATCCACGCGGATAATATCTGGCGCAGCCGTTCAGGATCTACAGGTTTGGACACGAAATCATTCATGCCGGCCTGTTCGCAACGTACGCGGTCTTCCATGAACACATTGGCGGTCATTGCCAGAATCGGGATGCGCTTGCCTTGCGGTAGCGCGCGTATCCTGCGCGTGGCTTCGAGGCCATCTATCTCCGGCATTTGCATGTCCATCAGGATCAGGTCGTAGTGATGATGCCGGAATTTTTCCAGTGCCTCGGCGCCATTGCCGGCGATATCGACCTTGAGCCCCATGTTGCTGAGCATTTCCCTGGCGACTTCCTGATTGATTTCGTTGTCTTCCGCCACCAGCACGCAGGCGTTCTGCCGCAAGCGACTCTGCTCGTGAGCGATTCTTTTTGCCGGCAGGTCTGCTGCATTGCCCCGCGGCAGGCTGACCGTGAACCAGAAGTTGCTGCCCTTGCCGGGTGTACTTTCGACGCCGGTCTCGCCACCCATCATGGCGGCCAGTTTGCGTGAAATCACCAGCCCAAGGCCGCTGCCGCCATACTTGCGCGCGGTGGAGGATTCCGCCTGCTCGAATGATTGAAAAAGCCGCGCCTGTTGCGCAGCGCTGATGCCAATACCGGTATCTTCCACTTCGAAGCGCAGGTTGACATTCGTTTCATCGAACGAGGTCACTTTGGCACGCAAGGTGATGCTGCCCTGCTCGGTGAATTTTACCGCGTTGGTGATGTAGTTGATCAGTATCTGGCTGAGCCGCAGCGAGTCACCGATGACCGGCATTTCGTTCAGGCGCGGGTCGATCTGTTCGATCAGCTGCAGGCCCTTGCTGCTGATGCGGTCACTCATCATGCTGCGCACATGGTTGATGGTGGCGGTGATGATCAGGGTTTCCTCTTCCAGCGTCAGGCGATCGGCCTCGATCTTGGATAAATCGAGGATATCGTTGATGATGCCGAGCAGGTGCTTGCTGGACATGATGATGCGATCCAGTTTTTCCTTCTGCTTCACCTGCCGGATATCCTCCTGCAGCAAATGGGCGTAACCGATGATGGCGTTCATCGGCGTGCGGATTTCATGGCTCATGTTGGCGAGGAAGGTGCTCTTGGCCTGGTTGGCGACTTCGGCCTGCTGCTTTGCATTTTGCAGCTGGCGCGTACGCACCTTGACCAGCTCTTCCAGCTCGGAGCGGTAGACCTCCATCTGGCGCTCGACCATCTTGCGCTCGGTAATGTCGCGCGTGACGCCCTGAAGCTGGGTGATATGGCCGCTTTCATCCGGAATCAGCGTGGTGACCGCTTCGGTTGATACGATGTCGCCGTTCCGTTTGACCTGCTGGATTTCATCAATCTGCACGCGTTTCGACTCATCGCCATCCGCCAACGCCGCCTGGCGTTGCGCAAGCTTGTCTCGCATGGCGGCGAAAGAGGCATCGGTCATGACATCCTGCATGTCTTTTTGCAGCATCTGTTCGACGCTGTAGCCGAGCAGCTTCTCAACCGATGGACTGACGTAACTGAAGCGCTGGCCGGCAAGATCATACAGCCAGATGACGTCGCTACTGCTGTCGGAGACGAGCCGGTAGCGCTCCTCGGCTTTTTGCAGGTCAGCCAGGGTTTGCGTCAGTTCGGCGGTTTTTGCTTCCACCCGTCTTTGCAGCGAGCGGTTCCACAGCAACAGCATGACCCCGGCCAACAATGCCGCCAGCAGGGTGTAGGCGAGATAGCGTCCGTAGGGTCCCTGGCCGATCGATTTTCCCATCCATTTTTCATGCAGGGCATCCAGCTCCTTTTGCTTGATCATGCTGATGCCGCGATTGAGTAATTGCAGGGTGGCCTTATCGCCTTTCATGACGGCGCGGTGAAACTGACCGTGATAAAGATCGAAAGCCTTGATGAAATTGCGCTCGAGCTTGAGCTGGTAGAGATAGTAGTTGGCCGGATATTCATCCAGACAGAAGACTTTGACCTCCTGCCTTAGTGCGCCCTGAATCAGGTTGAGGTAGCTGTCGTAGAAATGCAGGTCGTCGATGCCGCCGCGTTGCAATGTCTCGATACAGGCATCGCCCGCCATCACCCCGACTCTGAGACCGCGCAGACTTTCCAGGCGGCTGAGTCCGGTAATGGAATTGTGGCTGTAGATTGCGACCGGCAAATCGGTGTAGGGCGCTGCGTAGTCGTAGATCAGTTCGCGCTCGGGTGTGCGGAAGATCATGTCGATCACGTCAGCCTCGCCGTTCTGGATCATGCGCTGCGCCGCCGACCATTGTGTGGCCATCAGCTCGACCTTGATGCCGGTTTTTTTCTCCCACAATTGCCAGAAATCGGCGACATAACCTTCCGGTTCGCCATCGGCATTGCGGAACAGGTATGGCGGGTAATTATCATCGGCTACAACGCGCAAGACTTGTGGCTCGGCGCCGGCGGTACTTGCCAGCAACAGACAGCCAGCCAGCGTCAGGAGCAGCCGGCGGGCCATGCGACTGAAAGAAGTCAGTGGCTGTGTATTCGGGATAGCCGTTTGCATGAGTGCTCGATGAAGAACGCTACAGCATCAACTTTAACACGCAAATTCGCCCGGCAGTTCCATGATTCATGGCGGCCGGGCTAAGTATCGGCGCCGTTCCGCTCAATTCTTGAGCAACAACTCCAGCCGGTTTTGGTCGTTCTGGCGCCGGTAATCAATCTGCTCGCAGAGATTGCGGATGATGACGATGCCGAGGTCGTCAGCCATGGCATCTGATTCCAGCACGTTCATCGCCGCGCCGCTGCTTTCGAACAGCAAGGTCACGCGCTCGCTTTTTTCCGAGTAACTGATGGTGACGTCCAGCACCGTATCGCGCAGGAAAGGCGTATGCAGTTGCAGCAGTTCTTCCACCAATAACAGCAGATTGTGGCGGGTTTTTTTCGGCAGGATCTGTTTTTCGCAGAAGGCTTCGATTTCGGCGTTCATCGCATAGAGGTCGTAATCGGGTGTTTCAATCCGGTAGCTGAAACTGCGGACGCGGTTGATGAACGCGCGCGTTCTTTCCTTTTGCGGGTTCTCGAAAATCTGTTGCGGCGTGCCTTCCTCGTAGATCAGGCCCTGATCCATGTAGAACACACGGTTGGAGACATCGCGGGCAAAATCCATCTCATGCGTGACGATCAGCATGGTCATGCCTTCTTTCGCGAGACGCCGTATCACGGAGAGCACTTCGCTCACCATGGTAGGGTCGAGCGCTGAAGTCGGCTCGTCAAACAGCAGGATTTCCGGTTCCATCGCCAGGCAGCGGGCAATCGCAACCCGCTGCTTCTGACCACCGGACAGCTCGTCCGGGAAGCTGTCGGCTTTTTCGGCGAGTCCGACCAGTTTGAGCAACGCCATCGCTTTGGCTTCTGCTTCTGCTTGCGGTATGTGTTTCAAACGTATTGGCGCCAGTGTCAGGTTTTCCAGCACGGAGAGATGGCTGAACAGGTTGAAGGACTGGAACACCATGTTCATTTTCTGGCGGATGCGGGCAACGTTGGTTTTCCGGTCGAGAATATTCTCGCCATCGATGACGATACTGCCGCCGCTCGGCTGGTCGAGCAGGTTCAGACAGCGCAGGAACGTGCTCTTGCCGGTTCCGGAAGGGCCGATGATGGAAATCACCTCGCCTTTGCGGATTTCCGTTCTGATATCTCGCAGTACGACGTTATTGCCGAAGCTTTTCGAGAGTCCCTGGACCGTAATCATCTATTTAACGCCTTTCTGCGTCGTTGTCTGGGGTCGGTATGCCGCTCCAGATATTCGAGTGCCAGCATCAGCACCCATGAAATGAGGAAATACAGAATGGCCACCATCACCAGCGGGAAGAACGCATCAAAAGTGCGGCTGCGGATGATGTCGCTGGCCTTGGTCAGATCCTGCACGGCGATATAACCAACGATGGACGTCATTTTCACCAGCGAAATGAACTCGCCTTTATAGACCGGCAGAATACGCTGAATGGTCTG
>MCAW01000012.1 GCA_001704575.1 Methylophilales bacterium LSUCC0135 | reverse complement strand
GAACTCGCCTTTATAGACCGGCAGAATACGCTGAATGGTCTGTGGCATGACAATAAACAGGAAGGTCTGCATTCTGGTGAACCCCATCGAGATACCGGCTTCTGACTGGCCTCGGTCTATACCCTGAATGCCGGAACGGTAGATTTCAGCGACATAGGCGCCGAAATTCATGCCGAACGCGATGACGGCGACCAGCACCGGACTGATATTGACCGAAGCGAACACCACATAAAAGATCAGCATCAGCAGTACCAGCACCGGCATGCCGCGCAGCACATTGATCTAGATGCGGGCGGGCAGATTGAGCAGGGTGCGTGGCGACATGCGCATCGCGCACACCAGTGCGCCGAGCAGGGTGCCGAACAGGGTCGCCAGCACGGAAATGACGATGGTGGTCTTGAGGCCATCCCAGATCAGCAGATAACGTTTTTCGTGCAGGATGTTGCTTTCGAAGCTTTGTGCGAGCGAGGCAAAAAAACCGGGTACGGCATTGCTTGCCACCGTGGTCGGCTTTGTTCCAGCAAGCGCTGGGTTTTCAGTGCTGGCGCCGCCTTGTGATCGTCTGTCCAAAGCGGAGATGTCATTTTCTATGTATGGTCTGGAAAACAGGACCAGGCGTTTACGCTCTTCGGTGATGTTGAAATTGGACAGGGCAAAATCAATCTTGCCGCCCTGCAAGGCAGGGATCAAGGCTTCAAAATTCATATCGATGATTTCGAGGCGTTTACCCAGACGGGCGGCAATCATCTGGCCGAGTTCAATATCGAGCCCGGTCAATTCTCCGTTGGCCTGGAATGAAAACGGTTCGATGTTGGCACTGGTGCCCATGCGCAATACGGCATCAGCATTTGCAGCTGGTTTTACACGGATGGCGAAGTCGGCGGGACTGTTGCTGATCCATTTTTGTTTCAACAATGCCAGCGTGCCATCTGCATCCAGAGACTGCAGTGCACCGTCGATGTCCTGCTTGAGCGGGTGCTGTTTGTTGGCCATTGCTGCGGCTACGCCAAGCTTGTCTACAGGCTGGTCGATGATGACGAGTTCCGGATTTTTGGCGGCGATATTGAGCAGCACGCTTTTGTCATAGACGAAGGCATCTACCTTGCCGGTTTTGACCGCCAATGCCGCATCGGCTGCCACGGTCATGTCGTGAATTGTGGCTGCAGGAAAAGCCTTGCGTGCGGCGTTGTCGCCTGCGGATCCGGTCAGAACAGCGATGTCGCCTTCTGCAAGATCGCTGAGTTTGGGCGCATGGTTTACGTTATTGTAGTTATCCTGGCAACCTTGCAGAGGCATGCAGAGCAAAGACAGCAGTATGGCGTGCGGCAGGCACTTGCGCATAACGCGCATGGGGCGTTGCAGTAATGGCGCGATTCTTCCAAGCCGTGGTAAGCGGTGACTCTTCGCAGCAAGGTTTGGTGGCTGGATTAAATTCATCCCGGTCATTATAGATGCCGATATGCGCTCATGCATGTGCTTGCGCCATCGTTAATTCGATCAAATGCAACATTAAATACGGCACCCCAGAATGCTTTTTTTTGGGGCTATGACTGCTACAGGTCCTGGTCTGACGATTTTGCCCATGTTCATGTACAAGCGAAACTTTTGCTTTGATTCAGTGATACTTGCCATCAGGTCATGAACGCTGCCATAGTAGCGCCGTTGGCAACAAAAATGATAAAAATGATTGCACAAAAAAATATCCTGACATGGTCTTTGGCTGTGTTTGTGGCACTCAACCTGGTGGCTTGCGGCTCTGATCAAACAAGTGCGGATCCTGCCAAGGCCGTGGTGATTGATTTCCATTACAGCCTGATCGAGAATCCCATGATGGGCGTGCCCTCGGATGAAAGCTTGAAACAAATCTCTCCTTTTATTTCTGCGAGATTACAGGCCCATCTCGCTGCTGCCAGAGCGGCAGAGGAAGCTGCCCAGTTGCGGCACCATGGTACAGAGCCGCCTATGGTTCAAGGCGCCCTTTTTTATTCCATGTTTGAAGGTGCCCAGCGCGTGGTCGACATTCGGGCCGAGAAGAATGCAGCCATTTACCAAGTCACCTTTGAATATTTGCCCTTCGCCGATTCTGAAACGCAACGCATCCAGTGGCATGATCGAACCTTTGTTGTGCTTGAGCAGGGGCGTTATGTCGTCGATGATGTCGAGTATCAGGGTGACTGGCAATTCAAACCGGTGGGCAAGTTATCAGATGTATTACAGCGCGTTATTGATAGCGAGAGATAAAACTTCAGGCTTGCCGGGTCCTGGATACCATGAATTGTCTGAGTTGCGGTTTACTCTCGCTGCTGTTGGTCAGGCAGTCCCATTGATGAGGATGACGTCGGTTTTATTGATGTTTATAGTTTCTTTTGTCGATAGCGTTTTTTAAGAGGGTGAGATGGTTACAAATGTTGATTTCAAATTAAGCGGTCGGGTTGACGCCACCAATGCCCAGCAGTCTGAAGATCTGATTATGGCGATGCTGCAAAACATTGATCAGGATTTCACTATCGATCTTTCTGAACTTGATTACATCAGTAGCGTTGGTCTCAGGGTCTTTCTCAAGACTGCCAAGGCGTTGAAAGAGAAAAAGAAAAAACTGGTTCTTGCCAAACCCACCGGCCCGATTCACGATCTTCTGATCATGAGCGGCTTCGATAAAATCATCGACATACAACTTTGAGAAATACCCAATGACCACCTCACATCCCTTGAGTCTTGCAGAAGAACTGGTGTTAATCACGCTCGATGATGAGACGGGCAAATTGATCTCGAGTGCCAAACCCTATGCGCTGGATATAGGCATCGCCGCTTCGTTGATCATGGAGCTCACGCTGAAGGGGCGCATCGATACCGACCCGGATAGATTGTTTGTAGTTTCTACCGCGCCTACGAATCATCCGATGCTGGATGCCTTGCTGGACGAAATTGCCGCAGAAAAAAATACGCTTTCTACCGCAGCGTGGCTGACACGCTTGGCCAAGCAGGGTGAGCGCCTGATTGATGAGGTCGTGCAGGGCCTGGTGGAGCGGGGCATACTCAAGACCGTGGAAAAACGATTGCTCTGGGTATTCAAGACCCGCGTCTATCCGCCAAGCAGCGGTATCGAAGAACGCGAAGTTCGGGCTCGGGTCATGCAGCTATTGAATAGCGATGACATTCCGGAACCGCGTGATGCCTTGATCGTCGGTTTATTGCGTGCAACTGATCTGATGAATTATCTGCTGAGCGCCTCCGAGCAAGAAAGACTGCAAGCGCGAATCGACCATATCGCCAATCTTGAAGAGATCAATCGTGCCTTGAGTAAAGCCGTGCATGATGCATGGGAAGCCATCATCAATAGCGTGCCGGTCATCAGAATCTGTTAACAATGCTGAATATCCGGGCATGTTCATGCCGGTAAAAGAAAATCAACTTTCAAATAGAGCAACAACACCGTGACTACATCTGTTCCCCTTCAAACTGACCAAGGGCCTCAGGCTTCCAAAGCCCGTATCCTTTTTGCCAGCCTCGCCGGCACGACGATCGAGTTCTTTGATTTCTATATTTTTGCTACAGCCGCTGTGCTTGTGTTTCCCAAAATTTTCTTTCCGGAGTCCGATCCGACTACTGCGACCCTGCAATCGCTGGCGACCTTTGCAGTTGCATTTTTTACACGGCCGTTGGGATCGCTCCTGTTCGGGCATTTCGGCGACCGCATCGGCCGCAAGGTGACACTCGTTGTGTCGCTGCTGACCATGGGCATCTCTACGGTGATGATCGGCCTGTTGCCGACCTATGAAGCCGTGGGCATTTTGGCGCCGATATTGCTGGTGATATGCCGTATCGGGCAAGGCATAGGCCTTGGTGGCGAATGGGGCGGCGCGGTGCTGCTGGCCACCGAGAACGCGCCCAAAGGCAAAGGCGGCTGGTACGGCATGTTCCCCCAGCTCGGCGCGCCACTCGGGTTCATATCTGCCACCGGCATTTTTATCGTGCTGACTGAAGTTTTGAACGACAGCCAGTTTCTTGACTGGGGTTGGCGTATCCCATTTATCGCCAGTGCCATCCTGATCGGTCTGGGTCTTTATGTGCGATTGCAGTTGGCGGAAACGCCAAAATTCCAGCAAGCGATTGAAAAGAAAACCTTGGTCAAGGTGCCGATGTTGAATCTGTTCCGCAGCCATTGGGCGGCATTGATTCTGGGGACTCTGGCTTCTGTCGCAGTCTTTGTGCTGTTTTATCTCATGACCGTATTCAGTCTGAGCTGGGGAACCAGCGCACTGCACTACGGCCGCGAAGAATTCCTGCTCATGCAGCTTGGCAGTGTGTTGTTCTTTGCCGCGACCATCCCCTTGTCGGCAATCGCCGCTGACCGCTTCGGTGTCAACGCCACCTTGATGGTGGCAGGTTTTGCCATTGCAAATTATGGATTGATATTTCCAAATCTATTCGGATCAGGTTCGGCATTCATGACCTTTCTATCCATGGCCATCGGCTTTGCCTTGATGGGCTGTATGTATGGACCGCTCGGCACCAGGCTCGGGCAACTTTTCCCGACACCCTTGCGCTATACCGGCACCTCACTGGCGTTCAATCTTGCCGGAATCCTGGGCGGATCGCTCGCTCCTTATATAGCCACCACACTTGCGATGCGTTTCAATCTGCATGCGGTTGGTTTGTACCTGAGTGTTGCCGCTATCGTTTCCCTGCTGGCATTGCTGCTGTCTGAGGTTTTCTTGTCGGACACTGAGGATTCTCCGCGTCAAAACGTTTTGTAACTACAGGATTCAGCGAGACATGCAATTGATGAACGAATCTGACCGGCTTTTCAAGGAAGGCTGGAACACCTACCAAAATATCATCGCCAATAACTACATGTTTCATCGCGAGATCAGCGATACCGTCAGGACTTTTTTGGCCTCCCATTTTGGACACCAGCCCTTAAGCTTGCTTGATCTCGGTTGCGGTGATGCCAGCCAGACGCTTGAAGCCTTCAAGGAATCGAGAATCGCCTTTTATCATGGCTGTGATCTGTCAGAAGTTGCCCTTGAACATGCACATCATTCTCTTGCGCTTGCCGGTATTGAAAGTTTTCTTGAAAAACGTGAAATGCTCGAATGCCTTTCAGCCGAGAAAAGAACATATGAGGTGATTTTTGTCAGTTTTGCACTGCATCATCTTGATAGTGAACAGAAAGCCGAATTCTTCAAACTGGCCCACATACGACTCAAACAAAACGGGCTATTGATTTTGGTGGATTTGGCGAGATCGCCGGATGAAGATCGGTTAGCCTATCTGGAAAATTATCTTGGCCATGCAGAGAGGCACTGGCCTCTTCTCTCAGAGCAACAGCATGCTGCGATCAGGCAACATGCCGTTGCATATGACTTTCCTGAAACTGTTGCAACTTATGAAGCACTTGCGAAAGAGGCGAAATTTTCTGAATTCCTGCATCTATGTAAACACACCTGGCATCATGCATTGGTGTTCAAAAGCTAATGGCTTGGAGAATTCAACCGCATCTGTCACGTTCACACATCCAGATCTGTCCGATCTGTTTATGATCACTCGCTCACCAAAGCGGAAATACCTCCTTCGTAATAGGGTTCAGAGAACAACACCTTTTGCGCACGCTCTTCAGTAATCGTAATGCAGGCACCAATCATATCGACCTTGTCTGACATTAATGCCGGAATCATTGCGCCAAAATCCATATTGACGACTTCAAGCCGCCGGTTCAGCTTTTTCGCCACGCGTGCAGCGATCTCGACATCCAGCCCAACCACCTGTCTTGACGCGTCAACAAACGAGAAAGGCTCGGTCACGGCCGCCGTACCAAAACGCAAAACACCTTCGCTGCCTCCTTCAATCACGGGCATCGGCGCCGGCGCACCCACCGCAGGCAGCCAACGGCGCAGCATCTCGTCATAGGTGCCATCAGCCTTGATTTCTGCCACCACGCTGTCGATGGCCTCTTTCAGCGCAATATCACCTTGCTTGACGGCGTAACCATAATTGTCGGTGGTGATTTTTTCCGGCAGCACTCTCAATCCGGGATTCTTGGCCGCAATATTGCGCAGGATGGGTTCGTCATAGGCTGCTGCGTCTGCCTTGCCCGTTTTTACTGCGATGGCAGAATCAAGCACTGTATTGAAATACTGAAACTTTGCATCAGGAAATACAGACAAGACCAGCTGATCCGCCACAGTGCCGGTAGGAATCGCAAATTCCTTGCCTGCAAGCTGGCTGAAATCACTGATCTTCTCGCGCTCGCCACAACCGTTGAGCAATGTCAGGACAAGCACTGCCGCCAACAAGTTTGTTATTTTGTATACCCGCATTGTGAATTTCCTTATGAATGAATTTTAAACAGAATTACTTTTTTTATTATCCATCAATGATTAACGATCAATCTGACGCACTGATGGAGGTTTTTTGGGGGTGCTGCCCGCAGAAACCCGGACTGCGTAAACGCCTGTCGAGATTTACGCCAGGTATCCCCGAAAATAATTGCCAACCTTACCGTCAAACAGGCTGCTGAACTCCCTGGCTTGCAAGCGGGTGAAATAAAAATCTTCTTGAAAATCGACTTTGCAATTCAGCAGGCAAAGTCCCATACCAAGGAAGGGCATGATTCTGGAAAGGCCTATATCGTAATATTCAACTTCAACGTGGTGATGTCTTTGATCGATTTTGATTTTATCGAAAAGTCTATTGACCTGATCGACCGCACCTTCGATCAGCTGAACGAAGTTTTTGGAATCGGAAATGAGGAAGCCAGAAAGTTCATGCTGAATATTGTATTTCTGGGCATGTCTTATCATTCGGTAGATATCCGCCTCAGAGGTATCTTCTGATAAACAGCTTCTGTATATCAGCTGCTTGACTGGTGTAGCGCTATGCATGATTCACCTGCTTGAATCTGAGTTTGGAAATACCGCAACCTGGAATATTACCAGCCTAACAAACTGATTGAGACGTATTGAATACATCAAGCAGGATGATTGGATAGATGGTTTATTCTCCGATGAAACTACGCCGCATTATCAGTTTTGTCAATATTATCAGTATATTGCTTGTTTGATATCAATATTGAAATGCGCCTGATCAATCTGCCCGGCTCGATTTCCGTTAAGTGCTGAGCACACTTTCCAAATCAGTGCTGAGCACACTAGCCGGATCAGCGCAAAGTGCGGTCAATATTTCAAAGAATTGGCCAAGATGGTAGCCGTCGACCAGCGCGTGGTGGGCCTGAACAGCGACCGGTAATGAAAGCATGCCATTGAGCTGCCTGAATTTGCCGAAGCTGATGATGGGAATCGAAGCATATTGCTTGCAGTATGGGTGGGTGAAGGCGGTGAACGATATCCAGGGAATATTGGTGATAAATAAGCGCCCGTGTTTGTCAGCGACAGCAAGATCCGGCGTCTTCTTGATGCGATGCATCACCTCTTTGGCATGCAGGTAAAACTCTCCAAACAGCCCCAAACGCTGGATATCGCAAAACGAGAAAAGCCCCTCCTCAACCGTGACAGTAAAACTGGGCAGACACTGCTCGAATTCAACCAGTTGGCCGTCAACAATCCGCTCACGAAACGCCGGGATACGATTGGCAGCAACAGCCGCCAGATAAGCCATTGGCAAGAAGAATCCATAGGCAGTTTCATCCAGAAAGGCTTTGAGGCGGGTGATATCAACTTCTGCCGTGACTGAGAGCTGCGGCATTTCACGGTCGCGAAAAGCCAGATAGATGTCTTTGCGCGGATAGTGATCGAGATCCAGAAGTTTCATTCGGGCCGGGTATCATTTTTGACAGATCAAGCATAGCGATGCGATAGCAAACTGTCCATCATCCATGGTCATATGGGGCATCCATATCTGTGCCCTCCATCGCCAGTCACGAATAACCGATATGCGGAAATTGTCCCGGGCCGGCCTCATACGCGCTTGATTGGAGGTTTTGGATTACAGGTATGATGCATGCATACGAACAGATTTCAGATGCCTTAGCCTATGAACAAGACATTGCACTATCTGCTGGCAGGCCTTCTGCTGCTGCATTCCCTGAATGCTGTCGCAGAAACGCTGCATGGTCGCGTGGTGAGTGTCGCCGATGCCGATACCCTCACCATTCTGAATACCGGCAATCGGCAATACAAGATTCGCCTGGCTGCGATTGACGGTCCGAAGAGAGGGCAGGCGTTTGGCAGCAAGGCAAGAAAAGCCCTGTCCGGAATTTGCTTTGGCAAAGAGGCAAAAGCCCGGGTTGAAGCGATAGATCGCTATCAACGCCATGTTGCCGAGGTTTGGTGCGATGGGGTAAACGCCAATGAAACAATGCTGTCAATGGGTATGGCATGGGTATACAGACACTACGCCAGGAAATTTCCGCATTACATTCAGCTGGAAAATACCGCCCGTCAAAACCGTCTGGGCTTGTGGGCAGATGAGAATCCGGTGCCACCATCTGAATTCCGCAAAAGCCTGCCGCCTCGTATGACTTTCCCGCGATAATGGCCGGCATCATGCACTTGTCATCATTCACTTGTCATCATGCAAAAGCAAAATGCCTGAAAGCTTTCTGATAAAGCGCCATATGGTTATGCAGACTTTACAGCCCAACAACAAAAGATAATTTCTTCCTCATGCGCACCCCTATTATGTTTGCCGGTTACTGGAAAAATGGCGACCTCGACGGTTTCTTCGGGCTCTTTATCGATAATCTGATCCAGCTGATTCTGATTGTCGTGCTTTGCGGTGCCATTCTTGATATGCCGAACGAGATGTTGCTGGGGAGGATATTGCCGGGAGTTGCCGTCAGTCTTCTTGTCGGCAATCTCTTTTATGCCTGGCAGGCCCGACGACTTAATCTGGCGAGCGGCAGGCAGGATGCCACAGCGCTCCCCTATGGCATCAACACCATCTCGCTCTTTGCCTTTATTCTGTTTGTGATGAAGCCGGTGCTGGACACCACGCAGGATATCGAGCTGGCATGGCAGGTGGGGCTGGCCGCCTGTCTGGGTTCCGGCCTGATCGAGCTGTCTGGCGCATTCATTGCGGAGCGCATCAAACGGATTACGCCGCGCGCGGCGTTGCTCGCCACCCTGGCCGGTATCGCCATGACCTTTATCGCGATGGATTTCATGTTCAGAATCTATGCCGATCCGCTGGTCGGCTTCGTTCCGCTCGCCATCATTTTCATGCAATACATCGGCCGTTTGCGTCTACCCTGGGGATTGCCGTCCGGATTGGTCGGGATAGCTGCCGGCACCTTGCTGGCCTGGGGGTTGGGTCGTATGGATGTCTCGCTGCTGAATGAGGCGGCGACCTTGCAATTGCAACTGCCGAACCTTTATATCGACGCACTTCTTGGCGCGACCTTATCCAGCTATATGATCATGTTCCTGCCGGTGATCGTCTCGATGGGGCTGTTCAATCTGCTCGGCTCGCTGCAGAACCTCGAAAGCGCAGAAGCGGCCGGAGACCGATATCCCGTTAGAAGTGCGCTCGCGGTGAATGGTATCGGGACGATTGCTGGCGCCTGCTTTGGCAGCGTCTTCCCTACCACCATCTATATCGGCCATCCGGGCTGGAAAGCGATGGGCGCCGGCGCTGGATATTCAATCGCCAATGGTGTGGTCATCACCTGCTTGTGCCTGTTCGGCTTGGTAGGTTTCATCTCGGCGCTCATCCCAGTTGAGGCGGGCGCCGCCATATTGCTCTGGATCGGCATGATCATGGCAGCGCAGGCGTTTGCCACCACCCCCAGACACCATGCCATTGGCGTCGTTGCCGGCTTTTTTCCGGCGATTACCGCCTGGGGCTACCTGATGCTGGAGAACGGGCTGCGCGCAGCAGGCACCAATATCGAATCGGTTGGTCTGGCGGCGTTGGCTGGTCAGTTGCCAATCGCTGGCATGATCGCGCTTGAGCGCGGCTTTATCATCACCTCCACCTTGCTCGCCTGCATCACCGTTTGTCTGGTTGAACGACAGTATCGCGCAGCAGCGCTGACCGCGCTGATTGCCGCTGCCTTCAGTGCAACCGGCCTGATCCACGGCTACAGGATAGAGCAGGGCGCTGTCGTAGGTGCATATGGCATCACTGCGGCCTGGCCATATACATTGGGCTATATCGGCATGGCGCTGATTTTTGGTCTGCTACCCATGCGCGAGCGGGCCAGAAGTAACTCGAACCTCAACGAAATTGATCAACCTCCGGCTGCAAGCGCTAACGACACCTGAAGGAAGCATGGCCATGCTCGAAATATTGAAAAGATGCCGCACTGAAGCCGGCAGAATAAGCCGTTTCATCATTTTGCTATTCGTTTTTCTATGGCTACCGCTCGCATTATCGCTGGCATCCCAGGCGCAGGCGGCGCCGGAGCGACCGCGCAATGTCATCATATTGTTTGCCGACGGTGCGGCGATGACGCAATTCGAGTTCGGTGCTTATACCGCCCGTAAATTGCGTGGACAAGACTATGCCTTGTTCGATCATGTCATCGCCAATGGCAGCCTTGGGTTGATGTCGACCTTCTCGAACGATGCCTTTGTTACCGACTCGGCTGCCGCCGCCAGTGCCATGTCAACAGGCCACAAAGTCAACAATGGTGCCATCGCCACGTCACCGCAGGGCAAGGCGTTGACCCCGCTGATGCTGGCGGCAAAACGGGCAGGCAAGCGAATCGGGCTGGTCACCACTGCGCCCGTGTATGACGCCACACCGGCTGCCTTTGCGGTTTCAGCCAAATCGCGCAAGGACCATCAACAGATCGTCGATGGCTATCTTGCGCTGCAACCGGATGTGCTGATGGGTGGAGGGCGCGACATGTTCCTGCCCAAAGGTGCGGCGGGCAGCGCCAGAAAAGACACGCGTGATCTCGCCAGGGACTTTGCTGAATCAGGTTACGGCGTTGTGCAAAGTCGTGCTGAGCTCGCCAAAATCAATCCAGGCGAGCACATTCAAAGAGAGGCCGGTGCTGGCAAACTTGTTCCCGGCAAATGGTTGGGGCTTTTTGCACTGGAGGATATGGCGTTCGAGATTGACCGGGATAAACAAGCAGAACCCAGCCTCGCCGAGATGACCAAAGCAGCCATGTCAGCGCTGGAGGGTCAGGCAGGCTTTGTTCTTCTGCTTGAAAACGAAAGTACTGATACCACCGCACATCAGAACGATGCCGCCAGCCTGATGCATGATTTGTGGGCATTCGATGCGGCCCTGCGGGTGGTGCTCGAGTATAAGGCCCGTCACCCTGATACCCTGGTGATCGTCACCGGCGATCACGAGACGGGCGGCCTGTCGCCGACCTATGTGCGCAGAAAGCATGCTGACGGCAAGATGCAGGATATCAAACTCGATGATGCGCGACTGGCCAATCTCGGCAATATCAAGGGTTCGCTTGCCAGCTTCGTCAACAAAACCGCAGACTTGCGTGACAATGCTGCGGGCCATAATGCCTTCAAGCGTATCGCGGCTGAATACTTTCCGGGCGTCAGCTTCACGCCGGCAGATCTTGCTGCTGTCATCAACAAGACGCCAAGCGAGGAGCAGACCTCCTATCTGCCGCACAATACCCTGGCACAAATCATCGGCAAAAACACCGGCATCTATTGGGGCA
The DNA here is from genome assembly GCA_001704575.1 of Methylophilales bacterium LSUCC0135. Taxonomy (GTDB): domain Bacteria; phylum Pseudomonadota; class Gammaproteobacteria; order Burkholderiales; family Methylophilaceae; genus UBA6140. The sequence goes on along the minus strand of MCAW01000012.1, from coordinate 51,074 downwards.
CCTCCGGCCATACGCCTGAGCCGGTCATTGCTGCGGCAACAGGCCCTGGTCATCACATCTTTCAGGGCTATTACGACAATACCGATTTCGCCAAAAAGCTCCATCAATTGCTTGATATCATGCAGTAATATTGATGCCGGGCAGTAATAAAGCAAAGCCGTATCCTTTCTCTCGGCTACGCAGGGCTTGAGCAAGCGCATAGCCTCGACACGCAATTAGCTCGACCGCAAACCCCGCGAATACGAAGCGCTGAAGGCAGAGATTGAATCGCTGCAGCAGGAGGTCGATCTGCAATCGGCGCCGATTGTCTGCAAGGGCGGTCGGCCTTGATCGCCATTAATCGTGTTAGCACGCATGTTGCGGCCGGTTATCTGTCATTTTTTTGATTTAAAGCAACTATCTACCCATTATTTGAGCGCATATTGAGTACGGCGTCTGTCGGATATGACACGCACGCTGATGTCGATCAATCAATGAGCAGGATCATGGGAAAGGCGGGTAATGCTGGATGGATATGAATGATGAGAAGATTCTTGCGATCAAGGCATTTTATTTGGGTCACAAGATCAACGAGAACCCCGCATCAAAGTCAGGAGCGCTGGAGATGATCTCCTCCGCTATCGTTCAATTGATTCAGCAAAGCGCGCGTGCGGATCGGCTGCATTTGGCTTTTTATCACTTGCTACGATCAGAGGTCATGAGAGTTGATCACGATGTCGTCGGAGATCGCATGGCTGCAAAGGCAATTTGTGAGGAGATCGCCAGTTCCTTATACCGCTACTTCATGACGATAGAGCAGGTGACGCTGGCGGAAAAGAAACTGCTTAACGCAACAGACACAAGTGCATACGCCCCCGGGGAGTATCTCGGTCATGAGTTGGTCTTCAACTGTCTGGGGCTGGTTTATGAAAACCTGGATCCCGAACAGATGCTGTTTATTGATCACGCCACCCTGCTGGATCTTTTTAATATGCATGGCCTTCAATGCTAAGCAACTGAAATAAAGAGATTAAAGCGAGTCAATATGAATAATCCAGTCAAAAAACCTGTTAAAAGAACCCTTCGTCCTACCGGGGAAGGGGATGTCGCTCCTGACCAAAGTGAAGCAGGGTTGGAAACATTTTCGGTAAAGGAAAATATTGATGCCGCGCAGTTTTCCAAACTCAGTGCGGTTGAGGATATTTTGAACCAGCTTTCCAAAGCAGATGATGCGGAATCCCTCAGGGCTTCGTTGACGACAATCTTCAAAGGCGCATCTCCCGATGATGCCGCAAAATTGCAGCATGCACTTTTCGGTAGCCATGTCAGGGGGTTGAGCAAGCAAAAAACTGCGGATGATGCGCTTCACCCTGATTGGCGCAAGGGCGCACATCCATACAAAAATCTCTTATCTCGCAAAAGCTATGAAAAGCAGAAATATGCGCTTCAAGTCGAATTGCTCAAGCTGCAATCCTGGATCAAGAACAAGGGTGAGCGCCTGGTCGTTCTTTTTGAAGGGCGTGATGCCGCTGGAAAAGGTGGCACCATCAAGCGATTCATGGAGCACCTCAATCCTCGTGGTGCCCGCGTGGTCGCTCTGGAAAAGCCGACAGATACCGAGCGTGGTCAATGGTATTTCCAGCGTTATGTCAGCCACCTGCCAACGTCCGGTGAAATCGTGTTGTTTGACCGCTTCTGGTATAACCGTGCCGGTGTAGAACGTGTCATGGGCTTCTGCTCAGATGAGGAATATCTGGAATTCATGAAGCAGGCTCCCGAGTTTGAACGACATCTGGTCAAAAGTGGCACGCATGTCATCAAATTCTGGTTTTCTGTCAGTCGTGAAGAACAGCAGCGCCGCTTCAAGGAACGCCAGCTGCACCCGCTAAAACAATGGAAGCTCAGTCCTGTCGACCTCGCTTCTCTTGATAAGTGGGATAGCTATACCAAAGCCAAGGAAGCGATGTTCATGCACACCGATACTGCAGATTCTCCGTGGACAGTCATCAAGTCGGACTGCAAGAAACGCGCACGCTTGAATGCCATGCGCTACGTGCTGCACAAAATGCCGTATGAAGCCAAGGATATTGACCGTATCGGCCCGCTGGATCCCTTGCTGGTCGGTAGAGCGCACGTAGTATACGAACGTGGAGAGAATCATCATCAATTCTTGCTATGAAGTCTTGATGGCTCATCTTTGTCTGAAAATGTAGCGAGTTTGCGTTTAATCCAGGATTTACACTTCAGACTCATGCCGCATTGTGCAGTAGTGTGAAAATGGTTATCAGGTGAGACTTGTTTATAAACAAAAACGGCACCCGCAGGTGCCGTCTCTGAATATACGTTGTAACCAAATTAGCGGTTGCAAACGTACATGGTGACTTCGAAACCGAAACGCATTTCAGTAGCAGCTGGCTTGGTCCACATGGTCATTCTCCTGTAATTTTGTTGAGGTGTGATACGACTTTACGTATTCACATATTACCGACGCCCGCAAAAAACCTGGTATGTACTGTCATGAATGACGGCTAAGGATTTTCATGAACCTTGTGCTGCATTGACTTCAATCAGTATCTCATTTCGCCGCAGGAAAGGAAGCGTCCATGGCGGGTTGTAGCGTGCAAGCTGAGGGGCCGAGATCTCTTTCCAGCCCTTATTTTTGAGATAGTTGCGCAATACTTCGGTTTTGGCCATGGTTTTATCTTCGCCGGCAAGCCCGGAGAATCTGAGTGTGGCAATCTTTCGTTCTGGTATTGCGCTTATCCTGACGGCTGAATTGTTCGGTCTGGGCAAGCTTTCCAGTGTGTATTGCTTGGGCATGACAAAATAAACGCGCCAGCGACCTGTATCTGCCTGAAATCCAACCGGTGTGGTCATTTCAATTTTTTGCGGCCGTGGCTCGATGCCAACTGGTGCAGTCATCGCGATCTTGCTGCTGCTGTCATCTGGGGCGTTGTTATCACCGAAAATATAACCGGCAAGAAGCCGGAAACCTTTGCCTGATGCTTCATCAAGATCGCCGTCAACCACTACCTCGGCGATGATGATGGGGTCATAGCGCCTCAGCTCGAAAGCGTCTTTTTTTTCCAGAATGGTGTATTGCGGTTCTTCTGTAGCCATGGCGGTTACACTCATGCAAGCAACAGACACTATCAAAACAANATAAGCGATATAACGCATGAGATTTGGTTTAATAAATTTTAGCGATGCAGTAATTGCTTCGTACGAGATCAGCAATTCCATACAAAAGCCGCTACCTCACCAGCTTTGGCAGACGCAGGGATTTTGCCTTTCAGTCGCCCTTTATTGGCTCATGCGGAATTCCAGCTGCTTGAATTGCGGTTGCGTGAGGATGAGGTAGTGGACTTGATCAGGGGTAATGCCTTCAAGATTTAATTTGATCGGTGTGTTTGTTCCGGCTTTTAATTTTTTGCTGAGTGTGACTTCTCGTGACTTTTGGGATGCTGCAACCACCGCGCCGTCACTATCCAGGCTACCGTATTCCAACATGAATTTCATTCCGGTGATCGTTGCTGCTTGCGGGTTTCCAATCAGAATCTCTGCGCTTGCACCGTTTTTTTCTGCCTTGATGGATTTGAGGCTTACGGTCAATGAGCCGGTCTCGGTTTTAAAAGGCTTCTGCTCGTTGCTGCCTGACAACAATATCGCTGATGAGCTCTCTTCCCGTTTTGATGCGCCAGCCGATTTCAGGTCGTTTATTTGCTGCTGAGCCTCATCCAATTTAGAAGATAACTCATCGACTCTTGCGTTGAGTGTTTTAAACGTTTCTACGGCTTGAGTGTTTTCACCATCAGTACAGGCCGATGTTGAAAAAATCAGTAATGCCAGAACAACGATATTTTTTTTCATGAATAATTCCCAGTGGCTTACGTTTGTTTACAAGCGCTTAGTTTAAATGAAATAACTAAAAATAGCTTAAAATTGAAATTGCTTAGGGTTGTTTTATCGAAACCCTGCCATGCGCTGGTATGCAATTCACTATGGCAGATCAACTGGGGCATGTCATATGATCAGCTGAATGTTGAGTAGAAGACCATTATTGATTACTGCAGCTTGCTGGATATTATAAACAGGCAGGGTTTTCATGCGGAATCATTCAGCCAGTTATACAAACCGTTACGACGATTGGAACGCATGAAAATCTTGCCATATGCGTTAAACAAAAAAATGGCACCCGCAGGTGCCATTTTTTTGTGCGTAACTGAAACCGGATTAACGGTTGCAAACGTACATGGTCACTTCGAAACCGAAACGCATTTCAGTAGCAGCTGGCTTGGTCCACATGGTTGTTCTCCTGTAAATGTTGTTGATTGATGTTGCAAACTCACGATTCACATCATACTGATACCGCCCTACATACTTGCCTGCAGCTTCATGAATGATGGCTAAGGATTTTCATGAACTTCGCGATTGGCTTCGATGAATATCCCGTTGCGCCTCATGAATGTGCGTGTCCATGGCTTTTGATTATCGGCCGATGACAGTATCGAGCCTTTGACCGATTGGCTGAATTATCTGCCATTGACAGTGGCGCTTGACGGCAATGCGAGCGCATTCAAGGTAATTTTGGGCTGCTGCGTGTTGAAGTTTGTTTGATCACCAAATACGTCTGTCATGCTTGTAGTGGCTGGCGGCTTTCAAGAGCACCTGGAAGGTGTCTTTTTCTGGATTTCATTCATGGCCTGGAGGGTATGTAAGGCAAATATTTGATATAAATGATAAATATGATAAGTTAATGCGTGATAGCTAAAGTAATACATCAAATTGGCAGGCTTTTTGGATGCTATCGGCTCGATAACAGTTAAAAGGTGCGCAGAGACTTATGCAACTGGTCAAGTATGTTTTCAACATTCGCTGTGCAAACGGCGTTTTGGTCAACAATCTTAAAATCAATGGATACACGCGCGAGGAGGCTGAATCCAAAGTCCGGCAGATGTACCGGTATTGCGAAATACTGGATGCCGAGGAAACGCAGATCCGGGCGCAAACTTATTCATATGATGATGTGCTGGATATTTTGTGCAGGTGATTGCAATACTGCAATCCGGCGATAAGAAAACTCAAACGGCATGGTGCTTGTGTCAAATCTGATGCTGGATGCGTTTTTCGTTTATGTGGTTGTGGCAGTATTCTATTGCTGCTTGGATATGTGTTTTATCTTTACAGAAGGTTGGCATTCCTTTTAGCCCTCTGTTCCAGTTATGCCCCTTGTTTTTTAGAAGATTGATGCAAGAGTTGACTTGAATCAAGCTCCGAACAAGGGCAAGCTGTCATTATGATTCTGTCGGCACCGGGCTTTCGCGCAGTTTGAAAGCCATTTGATGTCGACGGATGAATTGACTACCCGTAACAAAATTGGAGTGTTTATGTTTCCCGAGTATCGCGATTTAATCACCAAACTGAAGAATACCGACAGGCACTTTACGCAACTGTTTGATAGGCACAATGAGCTTGATCAGAAGATCAAGAACATGGAAAGCCACATCGAACCCGGAACCCATGAAGAGATTGAAGTGCTGAAGAAAGAAAAGCTCCTGCTGAAGGATGAGCTTTACGCGCACCTGAAGACGGTCAGCACCAGGTAGTGGTTCCAGCGGCCGCGCAGATTTCCTGATCAGGCACGGGCGAAGGCCTTATAACGTTTGTGCCGAATTCACTCTGCCGTGTTTTTCGTGTATGCAACGCGCGAGTTCCTCATCGAATTCAGCATCGTGTTCTGCAAACAGCTGCGTCAGGCTTTTATACAGAAAACGGTAGGCCTCATCAGTCTGTTTTTTCTCATTGATCAATGCGCATTCGCCGATGATGCCGCCGATTTTTTTGAGAATCCCGGCATGCGCCTGATGATGCTTTCTCAGGTTCTGGTGCGCCGCTAGACCCTGCAGCTCTTGTGCGATCAGCACTTCTTCTCGATAAAAATGAATGCTGCATAGGTCGATCAGGTCATGGAAATATGAGGGCAGCTGCCCGCGGCAGGAGGCCAGCGCGCCGCGATCGCAATGGCTGCAATCCAGCTGGTTGTGCTGGTTGATGCAATTATGCTGAAGATCGTCGAGAAAGGTTGTGAGCCGTTGATGTTCTTTCATCAGCTGCCAGAGGTTATCGCTGCTGGAGTTGTAGATTGCCTCGCCATGCGCAAACATTGTGGTCTCCTGCCTCTCAGATCATAATCGCCAGAATAACTTTCAAATATTTCACATTTGCTGTTAGCTTCAATCTATGCCTGTCAACAACGCCTGTCAATCAGGCAGCCGTATATTCCGCCCGCCAAGGAACTTAGTGTTTGACGGATAATCCTTCTGTGGGCATGGTCAAGAACCCGATTTTTAACCTGAATTGAGAAGCCGATGAAAACCGACAAACAACATGATGCCGCCAGGACAGAACCCAGCTCGATAGAAGCGATGGTGAAAAACAGCTGCATGTGCAAACTGCGCGAAAGCTGCCCTGACAAACATGCGAAGGAATGTCTGCGCGAGAGAAATCTCTACGCCGAATTCATGCTGGCCGGAAAATCGCATTGACGGCAATGCTACCAGCTTATGTGCTGCTCGATCTGGAAACCACCGGCGCAACGCCGCTGGTGGACCGCATCACTGAAATTGCCCTGATTCGCTATGAGCAGGGGCAGGAAGTCGCCCGCTGGCAGACGCTGATCAACCCCGAAACACCGATTCCGCCATTCATCCAGCAGCTCACCGGCATCGACGACAACATGGTTGAATCGGCTCCCCTGTTCCGGGAAGTTGCGCAAGCCTTGATGGCCTATCTGGAAGGGGCGGTGCTTTGCGCCCACAACGTGCGTTTCGATCACGGCTTTCTTAAAAACGAATTCAAGCGTATCGGCATCAACCTGCGGCAGAAGGTACTCTGTACCGTGAAACTATCGCGACGGTTGTATCCGCAACATTACAGCCACGGCCTCGATGCCATCATCAAGCGCCATCAGATTCATTGCGGCGCGCGTCATCGGGCCATGGGTGATGTGGAGGTGCTGGCGCAGTTTCTGACGCTCGCCAATCGCGAGTTGGGCGTTGCTGCGGTAACCGAAGCGGCGGCTTACTTGCTCAAGGGGCCGGCGCTGCCGAGCGGTATCGACCCGGCGCTGATCGACGATTTGCCCGAGAGCACCGGTGTTTACCTGTTTTATGGCGAAAACAGCCTGCCGCTCTACATCGGCAAAAGCGTCAACATCCGCGCCAGAGTGCTCTCGCATTTCAGCGGCGATCATGCCTCTACCAAGGAGATGCGCATCAGCCAGGAAGTCAGGCATATCGAATGGATCGAAACGGCAGGCGAGTTCAGCGCGCTGTTGCTGGAATCGCGGCTGGTGAAGGAACGTCAGCCGGTTTACAACCGCCAGTTGCGGCGCGAACGTCAGCTTTGCAGCTGGCGGCTGGCTGAGAGCCCGGCAACGAGACCGCTGGTTACGCTGGTGCGTGAGGATGAGATTGACCCGGCGGCGACCGGGCAGCTGTTCGGCACCTTCCGCTCGAAACGCCAGGCGGTCGAGGTGTTGCGGCAGATGGCCGAAACTCATGCACTTTGTCCGAAACTGCTCGGGCTGGAATCCGGCAAAGGCGGATGTTTCGCCTATCAGCTGCGCAGATGCAAAGGCGTCTGCGCCGGCCGTGAGGCGCCGGAACTCCACTACCTGCGGCTGCAGCAAGCGTTGGCGGCACACCGGCTGAAAACCTGGCCCTACCCGGGCAAGATTGGCATACGCGAACAGAACCCGCTGACCGGACATACCCAATTGCATGTGTTCGAGCACTGGTGCGGCCTCGGCTCGGTAGAGGACGAAACCGGACTGGATGCGCTGATGATCGCGAAAAGCGAGAAATACTTCGATCTGGATACTTACAAATTGCTGCTGAAGGCGCTCGGCCAGATGAAATCTGAAATCATTCAACTGCCTGCATGATACTGTCTGGTTTGCAGGAAGCAAAAAAGGGTGAATCACTTCACCCTTTTTGATCTTTCTGGCCTGGCCATTGCGTTGCCCGGCTTTGTTACGTCGGCTTAGTCAGCGAACGGCTGCGGACGCGGCGTCTTGTCCGATGACGGCGGCAGCTGCGGCAACTGGAACGCTGGCTGGTCACCGGTCAGTGTCTTCAGGAAGGCGACGATCTGCGCGTTTTCTTCATCGGTGAATTTCTTGCCAAGTTGCAGACGCCCCATCGTATCCACCGCTTCAGTCAGCGTGTCGGCCTCACCATCATGGAAGTACGGATAAGTCAGTTCGACGTTACGCAGGGTCGGCACCTTGAAATTGAAGCGGTCGGCATCATTGCCGGTGACGGCAGAACGGCCTTCAGCCGGGCTGGTCGCATGATACGGCTCGACCACACCCATCTTCTGGAACGAGTTGCCGCCGACGGCCTCGCCGTTATGGCAGGCAACGCAACCGCTGGTCTTGAACAGGTTGTAACCGGCCAGCTCGGTTTCGCTTAACGCATCTTCCTTGCCATACAGCCACTGGTCAAAACGTGAATTCGGTGTCACCAGCGTTTCCTCAAATGCGGCAATCGCCAGCGTCACTTCATTGATCGTGATCTCGCGCTTGCCGAAAGCCGATTCAAACTCTGCTACATAGCCCGGAATCGAGCGCAGCATATCGACCGCCAGCTCATGCGTGAAGGCCATTTCACCCGGGTTGGCAATCGGGCCGGCAGCCTGTTCTTTCAGATCGGCGGCACGGCCATCCCAGAACTGCGCCAGATTGAGGCTGGAGTTCAACACGGTCGGCGAATTGATCGGACCTTTGGACCAGTTGTGGCCGATCGAGGTCTTGAGGTTGTCGGTACCGCCCATGGAGAGGTTGTGGCAGGAGTTGCACGAAATGAAACCGGAGCGAGACAGACGCGGATCGAAATAAAGCTTCTTGCCCAGTTCGACATACTTCTCGTTTGCCACTTGTGCAGCCAGGATGGGTTTGATCGGCTCATCGCGAACGGATTGGGGGGCTTGGCCGGCATTGCTCGCACTGTCTGCCGCTGTGTTTTCCGGCGTTGTATTATTGCAGCCGGTCGCAGCAAAAGCCATGCCCAGTAGTACGGCAATAATTTTATTGTTCATTTTGATGCTCCTGTCGTGAATACATGAATCATGCAGATGAATTCATTCTAGGTGAACCAGGCATCTGAATTTTGATGTGGGTCAAATCATCGCGTGTTTTTATCACTTTTGCCAAATAAATCGTTTGACCGGTAAGTCAATTTACATTTTGAACCGGTCTGGTATTGTTGATTCAGGTCTGAGAGTGGGCGAGAAGATTCTGGATACCTTTGCCGAACCTTTCCGGCTCGGCGGTCACGAACATCGCAGCACCCCCAGTATTGGTGCCACCCTGATCGAGCCAGGTACGCTGCGCGTCGATGAGCTGTTGAAGCGTGCCGATATTGCCATGTATCAGGCCAAAATGGCCGGACGCAATACCATGCGTTTCTTTGATCCCGACATGCAGAGCGCGGTGGCTCGACGCGTTGCCATGGAGCAGGATATCCATCTTGCCATGCAGAATCGGGAGTTCATTCTTTATTACCAGCCGCAGCTGGATGATGCCGGCATGATGATCGGTGCCGAGGCGCTGGTGCGTTGGCAGCATCCGCAGCGCGGCACGATAGCACCGTCCAGCTTTATTGCGCTGGCCGAGGATACCGGGTTGATCATTTCTCTGGGTGAAACAGTTTTGCGCAGCGCCTGCGAGCAACTCGTACGTTGGGCGCAATTGCCGCAATTTTCAAGCCTGATGCTGGCGGTCAACGTCAGTCCGCGGCAATTCCGCCACCCTGAATTTGTCCAGCAGGTGCTAGACATCGTCAGCAGCAGCGGCGCCAGTCCGCACAGACTCAAGCTGGAGTTGACGGAGACGGTGCTGATCGAAGATATCGAAGACGTCATCAGCAAGATGGGGCAGTTGAAATCCAGTGGCGTCAGTTTTGCGCTGGACGATTTTGGCACGGGTTATTCTTCGCTCAGCTACCTCAAGGTGCTGCCGCTGGATCAGCTCAAGATCGACCGCTCATTTGTCCGTGATGTGCTGGACGACCCCGACGATGCTGCGATTGCGCGTACCATCATCACACTCGGAAACAGCTTGGGGCTTGGCGTCATTGCGGAGGGAGTGGAGACGGAAGGGCAGCGGGATTTTCTGCTGGAAAACGGCTGCCATTTTTACCAGGGCTATCTGTTCAGCCCGCCGTTGCCTGCCGAGCAACTCGAACAGTTCGTGTTGCAGCACGGCTTACGTAAGCAATAAAAAGACCGCATGCGGCTGGAGATGCATGCGGCCCGGTTAGAAATTACAGGTTCCAGCCGTAAGCGATGCCCAAGGCATTCTGACGCATTTTCAGATCGGCTTCACCGCCGCCGAAATTGTCAGGAATGGAATTTTTGCCGCTGACTTTTTCTTCAAACGCGTGATAGTAAGCGAAAGAAAGCTCCGATTTGTTCGGCAGCACCCAGGTTGCACCAAAAGTCACGTGGTCCTTGACCACGCCCGGGGCCAGTACGTTGAATAACGTTTCGCCGCTGCGTACCGGCTGTGAAGAATGGTTGTAACCGGCGCGCACGGTCAGCTGCGAATTCCACTGATAGCTGGCGCCGAGCTTGACCACATCGACATCGCGCCAGCCGAAGCCGGGACCGTTGGCACTGCCAAGTGCGTTTCCAGCGCCGAGATTGCTCAGAGACAGCCTGCCGACCGAATCCACATCACTGTATTCGATGCGTTGAACATCGGCCGCCAGCGTCAGTGCCGGTGTTGCCTTCACTGCTATACCCAGACCATAAGTGGCTGGAATGTCGAAATCACCCCCCTCGGCAAACAGACCCTTGTATTTGCTGAACCGGCTCATATGCGTCTTGCTGCGGTAAGTCGCGCCCAGCGTCACGGTGTCCGTGATCTGACCTATCCAGCCGACATGCACACCGATGCCTCTGGAATAGTCGTGGCCGTTATTGGTGACGTGTCCCGGATACGCAGTGAAATTCTGATTGTCGAATTTCTGCAAACCCTTGGCCTGAAAGCGCTGGTAAGCGAGATTGAGCGCGATGCCTAGGGTGTGGTTGGGCGTGACTTTCCAGGTGGCGGTCGGCGCGATGAACAGCTGCGCGAGATCGACACCGGGTCGGCTGCTGCCGAGCAGCGGAATCGGCTCCTTGTAATCGGTATTCATGCCGCCGTTGGCATAGACGCTGACCCCCAGGGTGACATCCGGGCTGATGACGCGGTTATAACCGAATTCGGGAATGACGAAATTCTTGCTGTCGTTGGCGTCGTAAGTGCGGTTGATGTCAGGATTCATGCTGCCCGAGATCTCCGATTCACGCCTTGGCTGAAACAGTGTCGCACCAAAATCGATACGGTCGCCGATCAGGCCCATGCCAGCCGGGTTGGTGGCTGCGGCGAGCGCATCCTGCGGCAGGGCGATACCGACCCCGCCCATGCCTTTGGATTTAATGCCATAGCCATGGGCGAAATAGCCGTCGGTAGCATGGACATGGGAGGCTGCAAGCGCGGCGAAGAGGGGAACAAGTGTGCGAATGATTTTCATGAAAAGCTTTAAAGGGTATCAACTGATTGAATAGAAAGGCCGACACTGTAACAAAGGCCCCGCTTGATTGAAAATAATTTCTATTTTTGCGCTTATAAGTAATGGTTATATCCAGCAGGAGGGATTGGCCGGAAACGAAAAGATCGCATCAGGCGCCATTGTCGCCCTTTACCCGCAATCCAGTATTTTTAAATTGCTTCTGGATTCCGGGTTCGGCTTTCGGCCGCCGCGGAATGACGATGCGCCTGTTTCAGTTCAATCTTCAATCAGGCATGGTCATGTGCCGCAGAAGGTCTGATAGCGCTGAGCGGAAGGCGGCGCCGGCAGACGGTAGGGCGCATGGGCGGGATTGTCGCGGTAAGGCTCGGCCAGCACTTCCAGCAATTTCTGCATGACGCTGAAGTCGCCAGCGTTTGCGGCTTCGAGCGCAGCTTCCACCTGATGGTTGCGCGGAATCACTGCAGGGTTGCGCTGCAACATCAGCGACATCGCAGTCTCCATTGTTGCTGGCTGACGTGCCAGCCGTTGTTGCCAGTCATCGTGCCATGCCCTGAAATCCTCCTGCTGCCAGGCCGGCGACTGGCGAATGGCATCGCTAGCCAGGTCGCGCAGGGTGTTGGTGTAATCGAGCCGATGCCGAAGCATGCACTTGCATAATGCTTCGATCAGCCCCGTGTCAGTGTCTTCGGCATTTGTCAGCCCCAGTTTGGCGCGCATACCATTGAGCCAGTACTGCCTGAATTTTGCGGCGAAGCTGCTGAGCAGTTCCTGCGCGATTTCAACGGCGGCTTGCTGCTCGTCATGCAAGAGCGGCAACAGCGTTTCAGCAAGACGCGCCAGATTCCACTGCGCGATTGGCGGCTGATTGCCGAAGGCATAGCGGCCCTGTGCGTCGATGGAACTGAACACGGTGCCGGGATCGTAGGCATCCATGAAAGCGCAGGGGCCGTAATCGATGGTTTCGCCGCAGATACTCATGTTGTCGGTATTCATCACGCCATGAATGAAGCCGGTATGCATCCACTGCGCCAGCAGCGATGCCTGCCGGTCGATGACGGCATCCAGCATGGCGATGTAGGGATTTTCTGCCTGTGCGACTCCGGCGTAATGCCGTTGCAGGGTGTAGTCGACCAGGGTTTTGACCGCGCTGTTGTCATCCAGCATGGCGGCATACTGAAACGTGCCGACGCGGATATGACTGTCTGCGACCCGGGTCAGCACGGCGCCCTGCAGTACCGTTTCGCGGTAAACCGGCTCGCCGGTCGTGACTACTGCCAGACTGCGCGTGGTCGGTATGCCGAGTGCATGCATGGCTTCGCTGATGATGTATTCGCGCAGCATGGGGCCGAGAGCGGCGCGTCCGTCGCCACGGCGGGAGAATGGCGTGATGCCGGCGCCCTTGAGCTGGATATCGAAGCGGCCGCCATCGGGCGCAAGCTGCTCTCCCAGCAGAATGGCGCGGCCGTCACCCAGCATGTTGAAGTGGCCGAACTGGTGGCCGGCATAGGCTTGCGCGATCGGGGTGGCGCCCTGCGGCAGCGCATTACCGGAGAATATGATTGCGCCAGCTTCGCCGGACAGGTTCTCGGCGGAGAGCCCTAGCGATTGCGCCAGCGCATGGTTGAATATCACCATGCGCGGTTCGCGGACTTTTGCCGGGTCTTGCGCTGTGAAAAACACGGGAGCCAAACGGCTGTAGCTGTTGTCGAAGTTCCAGCCCGCTGAAGGGGCTGCGGGGTGCGCTGCTTTGTTCAATTCAGTTATATCCTACCAATTTAGTAGGATATTAACGTTCCGCGCCGCAAAAGAGAAGCCTTGTCTGTCATTGAATTATAAAGTGAGTGTTCATGAAGGTTGCCATATATTGGTTCAGAAACGATTTGCGGCTTGCCGACAATCCGGCACTCAGTCTGGCGGCACGCGAGGCTGACCGGCTGCTTTGCATCTACTGCCATCCGGCCGCAGCAGCGAGCCGCTGGGGCTGTAACCGCGTAGGCGCGCATCGCCGTCATTTTCTGCGCGACGCGCTGGATGATCTTTCGCGCAATTTGCGGGCTGCCGGCAACGCGCTGGTTGAAATCGAAGGCGATGCCGCAACCCTGTTGCCGCAATGGATGCGTGCCTGCGGCGCCGGCATGCTGTTCTGCGAATCGATCAATGCGCCGGAGGAGCTGGCCGAAGTTGAACGCCTGCAATCAGCCGGAGTCGATGTGCATCCGCTGTGGCAATCGAGCATGCTCTGTCCCGCAGACCTGCCGTTTGCCCCGGCGCAGTTGCCCGATGTCTTTACCGCCTTCAGGCAGGCGGTGGAAAAAGCCACAATCCTGCCGGCTTTGCCTTTGCCGCCCGTACAAAAACTGCCAGCCGCACCTGCGCTGGGGCTTGATCAGGCGCTACAGGATCATCTGGTCAGGCACGATAGTCCTGCAGCAGAGATTGCTGCGCCGGCTGCTATTTCCGATATTTCATCCTTTCCCTACCGGCTGCCTGCATTCATGGGCGGCGAGACGGCGGCATTGGCGCATCTGCAACGGTATTTTTCCGGCGGCCTCGCCAGCACCTACAAGGAAACGCGCGACAAGTTGAGCGGCACGGATTATTCCACCAAATTCTCGCCTTATCTGGCGTTGGGCTGTATCTCGGCCCGGCAGGTATATGCTGCGCTGAAGGCCTATGAAGCGGCGTATGGCGCCAACCGCAGCACTTACTGGATCTGGTTTGAACTGCTATGGCGCGATTACTTCCGCTTTCTGCATTTCAAGTACGGCCGCGCGCTTTATCGCAGCAGCGGTCTGAATCATGCACCGCCATGCGTGCACGATGCGAATGTTTTCGCCCGCTGGTGCCGGGGCGAGACCGGTGAGTCGCTGGTGGATGCGGCCATGCACGAGCTGGCGGCGACCGGCTATCTTTCCAACCGCTTGCGTCAGGTGGCGGCCAGTTATCTTATTCATGATCTTGGCTGTGACTGGCGCGCGGGCGCTGCCTGGTTTGAAGCGCAACTGGTCGATTACGATGTTTACAGCAATCAGGGCAACTGGCTCTATATTGCCGGGCGCGGCACCGACCCCAGGGGCGGCCGGCGTTTCAACCCGGTCAAGCAGGCGTTGGAACACGACGCTAGCGGCCGCTACCGGGCGCTGTGGTCATCGCCGCTTTGACGGCGGAAAGGCGAGCGTTCTTCGAGCTCGTGCTGGTAATGTTCGATGCCGCTGGATTCCCGCCGCACGAAATGTTCGATGGCGTTGGCAAAGCGGCTGTCGGCAATTTTGTGGAATGAGCAGGTCGGCCGCGGAGTAAACCCGCGTGCGAGTTTGTGTTCGCCTTGTGCGCCGCCTTCAAAGTAACGGATGCCGCGCTCGATGCAGAACTCCTGTGCCTGATAGTAGCAAAGTTCGAAATGCAGGCCGGAAATCTGCGCCAGCGCGCCCCAGTAGCGACCGTAAAGCTGGCTGACGCCGGCATTGTCAGTGCCGAACAGATTGAGCGCGGCGGCGACCGGCTGGCCCCCCAGCGTCGCGATCACCAGTAGCACCTTGTCCGCCATCTGCTCGCCCAGCTGGCTAAAGAAGCGGCGCGTGAGATAAGGCGTAGCGCCATGCAAATGGTAGGTGTTGCAGTAGCAGGCGTAAAAGAAATCCCAGTCCGATTCGCTGATATCGCTGCCGGTGAGGCGTTTGATGCTGACGCCTGCTTCGCGCACTTTTCTGCGTTCCTGCCGGATTTTCTTGCGCTTGTCGTGAGTGAGGCGGGCGAGAAATTCCTCGAAACTGCCGAACCCCGGATTCTCCCAGCGGAACTGTACGCCGTCGCGTTGCAGCCAGCCTGCTTCACGCAATACATCGGCTGAAGCCGGATCGGGAAACAGCACATGCACGGAGGAGAGTTGCAGGTTCTCCAGCTGATTGGCAATGATGGCGGCCATCTGTTGCCGGATGAAGGGGTCATGGCTGAGCAGACGCGCGCCGGTAATCGGGGTGAATGGCACGGCGGCGATCAGCTTGGGATAATACTTGAGGCCGTGCTGTTCGAAGGCCGAGGCCCACGACCAGTCAAACACGTATTCACCGTAGGAGTGGCTTTTGGCATAAAGCGGCACTGCGCCGGCCAGCCTTTCGCCGTGTTTGACCACCAGCGGACAGGACTGCCAGCCGGTGCCAGGCCCGACACAGCCGCTGGTTTCAAGGGCCGCGAGAAAAGCGTATGAAAGCAGCGGTGAGCCATCGGTGAGCGCATCCCATGCGGCGGGATCGAGTTCGCTGACGCCAGAAACGATCTCGAAAGTGAATTGCATGGCGGGCTCAGGCAGCAGGCATTCCGTCTGCTGCAATATGCAGGGTGCGGGTCGGGAAAGCGATCTCGGCACCGTGGCTGGCGATGATATCCGCGATCTTCAGCAGCACATCCTGTTTGACGGCATGGAACTCGACCCACACCACGGTGCGGGTGAAGGTATAGACCATGATGTCGAGCGAAGAGGCGTTGAACGCCTTGAAGTTGACGATCAAGGTCTGGCCGGTGTCGATGTCCGGGTGTGCGATCAGCATCTGCTTGATGTCTTCGACGATGGCACCCACCACGCCGATATCCTGATAGCGCAGACCAATGGTTTCGTTGATCCGGCGGTTGGTCATGCGCGAAGGGTTTTCAACGACAATGGTGGTGAAGACCGAATTCGGCACGTATATCGGGTTCTTGTTGAAGCGGCGGATGCGCGTGTGGCGCCAGCTGATCAGCTCGACCGTGCCTTCGATGTCCTTGTCCGGCGAGCGTATCCAGTCGCCAACGTCAAAAGGCCGGTCGAGATAGATGGTGAGGCCACCGAAGAAATTGGCCAGCAGGTCCTTGGCGGCGAAACCGAGCGCGAAACCGCCGATACCGCCTGCCGCCAGCAGTCCGCCGATGCTGAAGCCCATGGTTTGCATCACCACCAGCACGGTGGTGATGACCACGGTCAGGCGTCCCAGTTTGGAAAGCGCATCCACTGTGGTTCGATCAACTTCTTCGCCTTCGGTCTGGCGGATTTTTACGTAGTTGTTGCTGGCTTCGGCGATCAGCCGCAGAAAAAACCAGGCGATACAGAGCATGATGCCGACATCGCGCATGACCGGCACATAACTGAAGAATTCGTTTTCGGTGTATTCGTGAATGATGGCGATGGCAAAGGAAATGCCGACGATCCAGATCAGCATGGGCAAGGGCTTGATGGCCGCATGCATGAGCGTGTTATCCCAAGTGCTGCGCGTGATTTGCGCGGCTTTGAGCAGGCGCCTGAGCAGGTGGGATGCGATGAAGTGGGCCACCACCGTGGTTGCGATGGCGATCAGGATGCTGGGTAGCCAGGGTTCTGCCAGGAGGGTAAAGCCCAGGTTTTCGGCAAAGTTTTTCAGTTCGTTCATGGGTGGTTATGCAATTTTTCTATAACGATTATCGTAACAATCAATTTAATTTATGGATTGTCCTGATTTAGCATCATGCTTTCAATCATACATTCGCAGAGATGCAAGAAGGGATTTCCATGGCGATTTTAAAACAGGCGATGCAGCGCGCGGATATCTGTGAGTGGCTGGCCGATTATGCGCTTGCACACTGATTACAGCGTGATGGACCGGCAAGCCTGGCAAAGGTGCAAAAACAAATACAATAAAGGTGCAAAAAAAAGGGTGCGATAAACGCACCCGAATGTGGAGTCTGTGAACAAATCAGTGAGATGGCTCATTAAAACATCCGGATGATTTTTTCTGCTTGATGTAAATCAAGGAAACTGTTTTCGTGCGGAAGAACCCTGCATGAGGGGTATTCTCAATCTTGCGCAGACTCCAGACGCAGGAAAAGCACAGCATAATCTTGTATATTTAAGTCAATTCCATATCAGGTTGCAGTTTGATGAATATCTCAGCCCATCATTTGCCGGAAAACGATGCCGAGCGGATGCTCATTCATTACGAGGTGCATGCCCGGCCAAGCGCGCGCATAGAGCTGCCTGCACTGGTGATTTATGTGGCGGTGATGAATGCAGGCGTTTCGCGCGAGCGTGAGCACCTGCATCTCAGCCTGCTTCCGGGACAATCCGGGCTGCCCTCCGATGCTGTGCAGGGTAATTTTTTACGGCTGACACTCGAAGACTTCAGTATCACCTGGGAGCGACACACTGAATTCACCAGCTATTCCATTGTGCAGCCGATAACGTCGGATGTCCGCCTGGAGAATGCTACGGCCGGGCTTTTTGCCTGCGGCAGCATAGCCGGTGAGTGGCTGAAATTGATTCCGGGACGGACACTGGCTGCCATCAAGCTCGCCATGTTGCATGACGACATGACGCGTCAGGATGAGCTGCTGAAAATGGCCAGAGTGTGTCTGGCTAACCAGTCGATAGTTGCATCGGTGATGGGCAATAACCGGCATTCGGTCGCTGTAGCCGATTTCATGGTGAAAGAAGATGGTTTCGAACACATGCTGGCGATCGCCCCGGCAGATATCACAGCCACCCGTGCCGGGCGTGTGTCGCAACGATTGATCGAGCTTGAAACCTACCGGCTCATGGCGCTGCAGGGTCTGCCGGTGGCAAAGCAACTGACGCCTTTGCTGACGGAAGCAGACGGCAATCTCGCCGATATCACCAAGCAACTTGAAAACAAGGTGGCCTCGGACCAGCAGTTGCTCGATACGCTGATCTCGATGGCAGCCGTCGTCGAGCGTGCCACGACGCATCATATCTACCGCTTTTCCGCGACGCGGGCTTATTACGCAATCGTCAACCAGCGCATTGCCGAACTGCGCGAAAACCCGATCCCCGGCACCCAAACCATCGGCGAGTTCATGCAGCGCAGATTGTCCCCTGCGATTGGAACCGTCAACGCCACTGCCGACAGGCTGACTTCGCTTTCAGAACGCATTTCGCGCGTCAGCGCCTTGCTGAGAACGCGCGTCGATATTGCCACTGAAGTGCAGAACCAGCAGCTGCTGGAGAAGCTGACGCGCGGACAGGAATTGCAATTGCGTCTGCAGGCGACGGTGGAAGGTCTCTCCATCGCGGCAATTTCATACTACGTGGTGAGTCTGCTGAGCTACGTGGCCAAGGCTGCCAAATCTGCAGGTTTGCCAATACATGTCGAAATCACCACCGGTTTGCTGATCCCCGTTGTGGTGTGGACTGTGTGGCGCATCACGCGTGAAGTCCACAAAAAACTGATCGCGGATTGAGCGTCGTGGCTTTGTCACGCCTCTGCCTTTTACAAGACCAAGCTGGCAGCAGGCGGTGTTGTCAGAGCACATCCTGGTAACGCGATAGATTCTCGACGATTTCAGCAAGATTGGCCTCAAGCGCCTCTACGCAATCTTGATCCAGCTTGCCTTCGGCAGTCATTCGTCCGATTTCATCCATGACGTCCTGGATCTGCCAGATCTCCTTGTACGGTCGCCTGTTGGCCAGCGCATCGAAGACATCGGCTACCGCTACGATTCTGCCCTCCAGCGGAATTTCCTCTCCTTTGAGACCTTTGGGGTAACCAGAGCCATCCAGCATTTCATGATGAGAGGCAATGATGTTGGTTAGGATGACGGAATCAGCCATGGTCCTGATTTGCAGCTCATGCAAAATGCTTTCAACGATCTGCAGGCCCTTTTCGACATGGGTTTGCATGATCTCCCGTTCTTTCTCGTCCAATTTTCCAGGCTTGAGCAAAATGTGGTCGGGAATGCCGATTTTGCCGATATCGTGCAAAGGCGCGTATTGATACACATGCTCGATGAATTCGTCGCTCAGCCTGTGTTTGGGAGCAATCCATTTGGCAATGATTCTGGAGGTTTGTGCCACTCTTTCAATATGCGCGCCGGTTTCGAAGTCTCTTAAATTGGCAAATTCCTTGGCGATCAGCACTGAGGCCTTGACCGAATGCACCTTGGCCTGCTCATTCGACAGGCTCATGTTGATCAGGTTGGTGTAAAGCACAAGATCACGCTGAATTGCTGGCGTGAAAGCTGCTGCTTCAACAGAGTCGTAAAAAACAAAGCCGATAAACGCTCCCTCGTCATACAAAGGCACCGTGAAGGAAGATTGATAACCCTGTTCCAGCAACCACGCTGAGTGCTTGCTGCTTGGGGCGATACTCTTGTGAATATCGACAATCACCCGCACATCACCGGATTTGGCCAGTGCAGAAAGTGATTCGCTATCGGAAAGTTTATAATCGTAGGCCTGAATTGCCTTGCCGGCGCGGGTGCTGTTGATGAACGTTTTCAATTCATCAGTCAGCGGGTTGTATATGGCACAGGCAATACGGTCAATGACGGGAATGTTAGCCAGCAGGCGGTCATGCAATCTGCTCAAGCGTTCGTTCAAAGTGCTGGATGCGGAGGTGATATCCAGAATGCGTTCTTCCATTATTGCTGCCTGTAGGTATCAGAAACCGGATTATCGATAATTGCAATCAACGATGTCAAAAATGGTTTTAATGCTTGCGCTACTTTCACCAGGCTCAGTGGCGTTTAATCTGCAGCCGATCAGGATCGCGGCCATCACTCCCCGTATTTGCTAGTGGATTAACGCATTTTTTTATGGATGCTGTTGCCGCTGATCAAGACTTCGTCGCCAACTGCCAATTCAGGATCGGATTCGTATTCGAAGCGCTTTTCGCTGCCGTCCGTCATTTTTACGTTAACCTCCCAAACGCGTTTTTTCTTTAAATATTTCTCTCCATAATGACCCGCAACGCCGCCGGCAACCGCGCCGATTAAAGTGCCCAGCGTCTTGTTCTTTTTGCCACTGACAGTGTTGCCGAGCACGCCGCCAGCGACAGCACCAACCGCTGCGCCGGCTCCTGAAGCATCGTCAACTTCTTTCTGTTCGATACTTTTAACAATGCCTTCATCACGCATTTTGCTGTGATCAGGGCAAAACTCGGGCACCCAACCTCCTGAAGCGTTATTGGGCGCCGGGCATTCGTATGCCAACACTTGGCCGGAAATAAACATGGCGATCAAAAACAGGGAAATTTTTGACATTTTCTTCTCCTGATTAAGCAATGGATCTGACAATTTTTTCCATCTTAACATTACCAGCAGGACGTGTATGTGAACATAGAGCAAGACGCGATCACTGTATGGAAACTTACATATCGACGCGGGGATTGGTAAACTACCTGGGCAGGCTCTTGTTATGGCAAGGATGCGGGGATGTTTTCATTCCATGATCCAGAGTCCCTGATCTGCATCGGAACACAGGGAACGGAACACCATACTACAAATGAAAACGCCACCAAGACTAAAGTCATTGATGGCGTTGAATATTCTGGTGGGGCATGTAGGGGTCGAACCTACGACAAACGGATTAAGAGTCCGCTGCTCTACCAACTGAGCTAATGCCCCAAACGAGGAGCGCAATTATCGGGTGAAAGCCTCCGGGTGTCAACCCGAAAACAACATAAATCAGGTTTTGAAAGCGCATCAGAATGACTATCCAGATTATCCAGACGCAACCTTTCAGCGATCAGAAACCGGGCACTTCCGGTCTGCGCAAACGGGTCAGTGTTTTTCAGCAGCCGGATTACCTGCAGAATTTCGTGCAGAGCATCTTCAACATCATCGCGGCTCCGTCCGGGGCAACGCTGGTGCTGGGCGGCGACGGCCGTTATTACAACCGCGAGGCTATCCAGATCATTCTCAAAATGGCGGCTGCCAACGGCTTCGGCCGGGTACTGGTAGGGCAGGGCGGTATCCTTTCGACGCCTGCAGCATCCTGCGTGATCCGCAAGTATCAGACCTTCGGCGGCATCATACTTTCAGCCAGCCACAACCCCGGCGGGCGTGACGGCGATTTCGGCATCAAATTCAACACCTCGAATGGCGGGCCTGCGCCGGAGAAAATCACCGATGCAATTTTTGCCTGCAGCAAAACGATCAGCCAGTACCGGATTCTCGAAGCTGCCGACATCCCGCTCGATGCAACCGGCACGCATACACTGGGAGATATGCAGGTCGAAGTGATCGACCCGGTGGCGGACTATGCAGATCTGATGGCAGCGTTGTTCGATTTCAATGCCATCCGCGATTTGTTGCAAAGCGGTTTCCGCATGAAGTTCGATGCGATGCACGCGGTTGCCGGGCCTTACGCCAGAGAGATTCTGGTCAACCGGCTCGGCGCGCCTGCCCACAGCGTCATGAATGCGACGCCGCTGCCTGATTTCGGCGGCGGTCATCCTGACCCCAACCTGACCTATGCGCATGAACTGGTGGAGATTCTGTACAGTGAAAACGCACCGGATTTCGGCGCAGCTTCGGACGGCGACGGCGATCGCAACATGATTCTGGGTAAGCGCTTTTTCGTCACGCCCTCGGATAGCCTTGCCGTGCTGGCTGCCAACGCCAGGCTGGCGCCGGGCTATGCTGACGGACTTGCCGGTATTGCGCGCTCAATGCCGACCAGCGCAGCGGCAGACCGGGTGGCGGAGGAGCTTGGTATTCCTTGCTTCGAGACGCCGACCGGCTGGAAATTTTTCGGTAATCTGATGGATGCGGGCAAGGTCACGCTGTGTGGAGAGGAAAGTTTCGGCACCGGCTCAGATCATGTGCGCGAGAAAGACGGCCTCTGGGCGGTGTTGTTCTGGCTCAATATCCTTGCCATCAAGCGGCAGTCGGTCGAAACCCTGATGAAGCGCCATTGGGTGCGTTTCGGTCGCAATGTTTATTCGCGCCACGATTACGAGGGGCTGCCGGCAGAAGCGGCCAGCGGCGTCATGCAGCACCTGCGCGCGCGTTTTTCAAGTCTGCCCGACACCGTATTCGGCAGTTACACAGTCAAAACCTGCGACGATTTCAGCTATACCGACCCCATCGACGCTAGCGTCAGCACGGCGCAGGGTATCCGCATACTGTTTACCGACGGCTCACGGATTGTTTTCCGCCTTTCCGGTACCGGTACCGATGGCGCGACCTTGCGCATCTATCTGGAAGCTTACGAGCCTGATCCTTCCAATCACCATCTTGATGCGCAGGAAGCGCTGGCAGAATTGATCAGCATTGCAATGCAGTTATCGGAACTGAAGGAAAGAACCGGGCGCGATACGCCGACGGTGATTACCTGATGCCAGGCGGCTTGATGCAGATATGCGGTTACAGGCCGCCGGTTGCAAGCAGGCGATACAAATAATAAGCGCCCACGGCCATCATCAGGTACATCGGAATGTCGCCGCGTCTGCTGGTCTGGTCTGGCGGCACGCTGTTGATCCAGCCGAAAAACCGGTAAAGCAGAAAAGCGATGACGATGGCCGCAATCAGTCCGCTGAGCGAGGTGAAGAAGGTCTGGAATATCCATTTCAGCAAACCGCCTTCGCGGAACACTTCATAAGCAATGCCGACCAGTCCCAATAACACCAGACTCACCCGCACCAGCGCAATCAGGGTGTTGAGCAGCGTGTCGGGTTTTTTGATCTCAGGTTTCTTGATGACAGCCATGATGCCTCCGATGGTTTGCAAGCAGCCGGGAAATGAACTGACCCGCGTTTAGCCCGGATTGCCCGGCAGATAAGCAGCCGGGTCAACCGACTTGCCCTGCCGGCGGATTTCGAAATGCAGCTTGGTGGTGTCGCTATCCGTGTTGCCCATTTCCGCAATCTTCTGGCCGCGTGTGACCAGGTCGCCTTCCTTTACCAGAATCTTGCTGTTATGCGCATAAACCGAGAGGTAATCCGCATTGTGCTTGATGATGACCAGCTTACCGTAGCCGCGCAAATCCGAACCACTGTAGATGACCTTGCCCGGCGCTGCGGCCTTGATTTCCTGACCTGTGCTGCCGCCGATATCAATGCCCCTGGCATTGCCGCCGTCATTGAAACCGGCCAGCAGCTTGCCAGTGGCCGGCCATGCCCAGGTGATCTGGCCGTTGGTAGCCGTGATGTCTGTGGCTGGTGTTTGTGCCGCTACTGCCGGCGCATTTGCTGCATCCTGCGCGCTGGTCGCGTGCGTTGTTGCAGATGGCGCAGTCTGTGCGGTAGCAGGGCTGGTTGGGGCAACAGGCACGCGCAAGGCCTGTTCGCTGTACGGCTGCCGCATCGCTTTGGGTTCGCTGATCAGCAGCGGCTGACCTGTAGCCGCTACTGTGCTTTCGCCCACGATGGCAGCGCCCACGCTGGCAGCGCCCACCGGAGTATCGCCCGCCGTCGTGGCGCTCATGTCGCCGCCCATGTCCAGCGGCGTGATGACGACTGCGCTACTGTCGGCGGGTGTCTGTGCGGCCGTGGCAGCCGGCTTGCCTGCTAACGAACCGGGTTTGGGCGAACCGGGCTTGAGCTTGAGTTTCTGGCCGACATAAATGGTGTAGGGCGGGAGGATGTTGTTGGCTTCGGCGATTTCCTTGTAATCGTAGCCGTGTTCCAGCCCGATGGTGTAGAGCGTATCGCCCTTCTTGACGGCGTAAAGCTCGGGACGCCAGTCTTTTTCGGTGAGTTTGGCAGCCGGTTTGGTTGCAGGCGCACGCTCGATCACGGGCGCCTTCTGGCTGCTTGCACAGCCGATCAGCAGGCTGCATAAGAGTATTAGACCGGTGTAGCGTATCAAACCTGAAAAATCCCTTAAATTGAATTGCAGAAACGCCCATGCCGGGCGGCTTCATGAAGAAAGAGTCAGCTGGTACCGCCGAGCAATGGAACGAATTTCACCGTTTCCAGCATGGTCTGACGGTATTCGCTTTCAGTTCTTTCGATCAGGTACAGCGTTTGTTCATCGGTACCGACCGGAATCACCATGCGACCGCCGATTGCCAGTTGTGCCAGCAGGTCCTGCGGCACGTGGCCCGATGCGGCAGTCACCATGATGCCATCAAAGGGCGCCAGTTCCGGCAACCCCATGGTGCCATCGGCATGTTTCAATTTGATATTTCTCATGCGCAGTTCGCGCAGATTACCACGCGCCTTCATCAGCAAAGGGCTGATGCGCTCGACTGAATAGACTTCTCTTGCCAGCCTTGCCAGTACGGCGGTCTGGTAGCCGCAGCCGGTGCCGATTTCCAGCACTTTGCCGAGCTGGCCCTTGCCGCGCAGGATTTCCGTCATGCGGGCGACTGTGTATGGCTGCGAAATGGTCTGGCCGAAGCCGATCGGCAGAGACACATCTTCATAGGCGCGCGATGAAAGCGCTTCATCGACAAAGATATGGCGCGGCACCGATTCCATCGCAGCCAGCGTGACTTCGTCGCTGATACCTTGCGCGCGCAACCGGGCAAGCATGCGCTGGCGCGTGCGTTGCGAGGTCATGCCGATACCGCTGATCACCGAACTCATGCTTTCTGTTCTGCCTGGTGCATGGTCGTTTCAGTTCTGACCCAGCCAGGCATTGAGCTGGTCCAGTTGTTTGTGCTGGGTCAGGTCTACCTGCAAAGGCGTTATGGAGACCTGCTCGGCGGCCACTGCGTAGAAATCGGTGCCGACACCTGCATCCTGGGCATTGCCGGCGGCACCCACCCAGTAAACCGTCTCGCCGCGCGGCGTATTGGTCTTGATCACGGGTTCCGCCTTGTGGCGCTTGCCGAGGCGGGTGACGACGCTGCCGTGCAGTTCTTCATAAGGGATATCGGGCACATTGATGTTGAGCAGCAAGGGCGGCGGAAAGCCGGTTTTCTGGTAGCGTTTGACCAAATCCACCACGACCCGCGCCGCGGTTTCGAAGTACTGTGCGCCGTGGCGCGACATTGAAACGGCAAAGGAAGGAATGTCGAGCAGATAGCCTTCCATTGCGGCGGCGACGGTACCCGAATAAATGGTGTCATCGCCCATGTTGGCACCGTCATTGATGCCGGAAATCACCATATCGGGCAGGTCCGCCAGCAGACCGGTGACCGCGAGGTGGACGCAATCGGTGGGCGTGCCGTTGACGTAATAGAAACCGTTGCTGGTCTTGCGCACCGTGAGCGGCCGGTCCAGCGTCAGCGAATTACTGGCGCCGCTGCGGTTGCGCTCGGGGGCAACTACCGTGATGTCGGCGATTCCGGATAAATGTTCCGCGAGAATGTTGATGCCTGGCGCGAAATAGCCGTCATCATTGGAAAGTAGGATACGCATGAACAAATTATATATGACTGGTGAACAAGTTTTAAGGAAGCGCTGATAAATGATGGCGTGGGGGACATGCGGTAGCAGGCGTCAGCTCGTTCTGGTCAGCCTGGCATAAAAGATCGCGCAGCAGAAAAAAATCACGGTCAGGGCCACTTCCGCCAGTGCGAGTTGTGCCGATAAACCAGTATCCGACCATGCGCGCACGACGCCTTCGGTAAAGTAAATGAGGATGAACATTGATGCCCATTGATAGGTATAACGCCTGCCGCGCAGGATGCCGAACAGCGGTAGCAACAGGGGAACGGTTTTGAGGATGAGCATGGAACCTTGCGGACGCAAGGGCGCGAGCCAGCCTTCCCATGCCAGACACAGCATGATCAAGGCGATCAGGCTGCTGCCGGCGCCGATTCTGAGCAGGGCGGTCATGCGCGGCAGGCTTTCGCCATGTTGACCAGCGCGGTTCTGGCGGTTTCCGCGTCGCTGATGGGCTGCTCGAAATCGAAGCGCAGGATGTCATCCTTGGCACGCACATCGAAACCGTCGTTATCGATGCCGATCATTTCTACCTGCTGCGGCGTTGCGCCGTGAAAGTGACGGCAATAGGCTAGCAAGTTTTCCTGATGGTCGCTGTTCATGTGCTCAAGTATGCCGGCTTCCTGTGCGATCAGCGGCGTGCGCGGCGATTTCATTTCCGTGCCGGCCAGCCACGACATGCGGCCGAAGCCGCCTATATAGCGTACTTGTTGTATATGGATGCGGTAGAAATGGAAATCGTGGGCTTCGAAATATTGCGCGGCGGCGGGGAAGTAGCGCAGATAGCGGGCTTTGAGCAAAAGGTCCTGCTTGTCGGTCTGCTCGGCATCGCCGATCAGAGTCAGGCGGCCACTGGCATGCAGGTCCTCGGCAGCGGAAAACACCAGTAGTGAAACCCTGCAATCGGCGATGATGTTTTTCGTATGTTCGGCCAGCGTGCTGATCAGTATCAACGGCTGGCCGTCGTGGTCGAGCACGAAGGGCGCGACCGAGCCATAGGGATAGCCCGGGATTTTGGCCGAATGGGTGGAGAGGATGCCTTTGCGCGTACTGCGCAGAAAGCGCCGTGCTTCGGTGACGAGCGACATCAGGCGGCAAGTTTCAGTGCGGTTTGTGCCAGACGCTTGCCCAGCGCGATGCAGAGCTTGCGTTCTTCCTCGCTGATCGGCCTGTCGTCAGCCGCGCCGCTGATATGGCTGGCGCCATATGGCGTGCCGCCGCTGCTGGTGGCGCTCAGTTCCGGCTCGGAATAAGGCAGGCCGACCAGCAGCATGCCATGGTGCATCAAAGGCAGCATCATGGTGATCAGCGTGGTTTCGTTGCCGCCGTGCATGGAGCCGGTAGAAGTGAAGACGGCGGCCGGTTTGCCGATCAGCGCGCCTTTCAGCCACTGTCCGACGGTGCCGTCGAGAAAATATTTCATCGGCGCCGCCATGTTGCCGAAGCGGGTCGGGCTGCCGAGCGCGAGCCCTGCGCACTCTTCCAGGTCTTTCAGTTCAGCATAGGGCGCACCGGAAGCCGGCACCTCCGGCTCGGTTGCCTCGCAGTTGGCCGAGACTTTCGGCACGGTGCGCAGACGCGCACTGGCACCGGGAACCGATTCGACCCCGCGTGCAATCAGTTTTGCCATTTCATGCACGGCACCGCCGTGAGAGTAGTAAAGCACCAGAATTTCGTTCACGGTCTGTTCTGCCTGTCAGATACGCTTCGCCAGCGCGGCAGCCTTGCCGGTATAGTTGGCCGGGGTCATTTCCAGCAATGCCTGTTTGGCAGACTCGGGAATCTTTAGTTCGCGAATAAACGCGTGCAGCGAAGCCTGGTTGATGCCACCCTTGCCGCGCGTGAGCTCTTTCAGCTGCTCGTAGGGATTTTCGATGCCGTACCGGCGCATCACGGTCTGAATCGGTTCGGCCAGCACTTCCCAGTTGTGGTCGAGATCGTGCGCCAGTTGTTTGGGATTGGCTTCCAGCTTGCCCAAGCCCTTGAGGCAGGAGTCGTAGCCGAGCAGCGTATAGCCCAAAGCCACGCCCATGTTACGCAACACGGTGGAGTCGGTGAGATCACGCTGCCAGCGCGAAATCGGCAGCTTTTCGGCCAGATGGCGCAACAGCGCATTGGCCATGCCGAGATTGCCTTCCGAATTTTCGAAGTCGATCGGGTTGACCTTGTGCGGCATGGTGGAAGAGCCGATTTCGCCGGCTTTGACTTTCTGCTTGAAATAGCCCATCGAGATGTAACCCCAGATATCGCGGTCGATGTCAATCAGGATGGTATTGATGCGGGCCAGTGTGTCATACAGTTCGGCCATGTAGTCGTGCGGTTCGATCTGGATGGTGTAGGGGTTGTAAACCAGTCCCAGCGATTCGACAAACCGCTTCGCGAACGCCTCCCAGTCGAACTCGGGATACGCGGAAAGATGGGCGTTGAAGTTGCCGACGGCGCCATTGATCTTGCCGAGAATTTCAACTTTTGCCAATTGTTCGCGCTGGCGGCGCAGACGATAGACGACGTTGGCCAGTTCCTTGCCCAGCGTGGTGGGGGATGCCGGCTGTCCGTGGGTGTGCGAGAGCATGGGCAGATCGGCCAGTTCCTTCGCCAGTTCAGTGAAGCGGGCGATCAGTTGGTCCAGCATGGGCAGCATGACTTCGTCGCGGCCTTGTTTGAGCATGAGGCCGTGCGAGAGGTTGTTGATGTCCTCGGAAGTGCAGGCGAAATGGATGAATTCGCTGACGGCACGAATTTCCGGATTGCCGTCGAAACGTTCCTTGAGCCAGTATTCGAGCGCCTTGACGTCGTGGTTGGTACGGGTTTCGATGGCCTTGACCTGGGCTGCCTCGGTTTCACCGAAACTTTCGATCGCCTTTGCCAGTTCCTTGATGGTGGTTGCGCTGAAAGGCGCAATCTCACGCAGAGACGGCTCTGCTGCCAGTGCCTTCA
Source organism: Methylophilales bacterium LSUCC0135 (assembly GCA_001704575.1). Classification (GTDB taxonomy): domain Bacteria; phylum Pseudomonadota; class Gammaproteobacteria; order Burkholderiales; family Methylophilaceae; genus UBA6140. The sequence continues at coordinate 22,501 of MCAW01000012.1, read as the reverse complement.
GCCATTCGACTTCGACCTGTGCGCGGTGACGGATCAGCGCGTATTCGCTGAAATAGGGGCGCAAGGCATCCACTTTGGATTGATAGCGGCCGTCGAGCGGTGAAAGGGCGTTGAGAGAGGAGAGCTCCATGCTGAAACCTTTTTTGTCAAATGCAATTGCTTGAGAGAAACCGGGATTTTACCCTACAACCCGTACAGTCAAAATCACAATCTTGCGTGCTTGTTTTCCCCGGAGTTGTCAGACGCCTGCCCGGTGCAATCAGCGCATATTGGGCGCATAATCATGAACTTGATGGGATGCTGTAACTCATAACCTTATGGCTGCGCTTGATGGACTGACGACGATGAAAAAACTACCGCTGCTTCTTTTGATGATTTGTCTGCCCGCAATGGCAGTTGAAGTCATGGACGTGCCCAGTGTCGAGGACAATCTGCGCGACATGGACAAGGACAGGAACGGCATCGTGACAGTTTCTGAAGTGCGCGTGTTCATCGAGTCCAAACATGGCAAGGGTTACCAGAAAGAGATTCTCGACAAGATGGAAGGCGCCTCCGGCCAGAGTTGCGGCACTGCCTTCAAACAATCCCTGTTCTGATCCCGTTGCTGTCCCGCCCGGGCATGAACTTTGCCTGTTTCTACACGCTGATTGCGTGCTCTCTAAGGAAGCACTGATTAAATTAGTGAGCGGGATGAAGTGCAAGGTGCCCGGAATGCAACAGCCGAGACAGTATGCGCTATACGGCGAGGTTGTGAGTACCGCGCAACGCTGCAATTCGCCCGCCTAACCATTTAATCAGCGCTTGCCGTCCCGATCCCGCGTTTCGTGAGGCTACTGCACGCGTTATAATATTTCCTTTGATTTTTGATTGAGTTGCCATGCTTACCGCCTATAGAGAACACGTTGCCGAGCGCGCTGCGCAAGGCTTGCCGCCCCTTCCCCTGAATGCAGAACAGACCGCTGAACTGGTCGCCTTGCTGAAAAATCCGCCGGCCGGAGAGGCTGACTTTCTGCTGCAACTGCTGGAGTATCGGGTGCCTGCCGGGGTTGATCAGGCGGCTTACGTCAAGGCGGCTTTTCTCACCGATATCGCGCACGCCAAAGCCGAATGCGCACTGATTTCGCGCGCGCATGCGATTGAGTTGCTCGGCACCATGCTTGGCGGTTATAACGTGCAGTCGCTGGTCAGTCTGCTCGATGGCGAACTGGCAGAACATGCGGTGAAGGCGCTGTCGCACACCATACTGATGTTCGACGCATTTCACGATGTCGCCGAAAAGGTCAAGGCGGGTAACCCGCATGCTCAAAAGCTCATGCAATCCTGGGCCGATGCCGAATGGTTCACCCAGCGCAAGCCGCTGCCGGAAGAAATCCGTCTGGTCGTGTTCAAGGTGCCGGGAGAAACCAATACCGACGATCTTTCGCCTGCGCAGGAAGCCTGGTCGCGGCCGGACATTCCATTGCACGCCAAGGCCATGCTGGTCAACAAGATGCCGGATGCGCTCAAGACCATTGCCGGCCTCAAACAGCAGGGCCTGCCTTTGGCCTATGTCGGCGACGTGGTCGGCACCGGTTCATCGCGCAAATCGGCAATCAATTCGGTGCAATGGTGGATGGGCGAGGACATTCCGCGTATTCCCAACAAGCGCACCGGCGGTGTGGTGCTGGGGGGCAAGATTGCCCCGATCTTTTTCAACACAGCGGAAGACTCCGGCGCGCTGCCGATCCAGTGCGATGTCAGCCGCATGGAAACCGGCGATGTGATTACCATCCTGCCTTATCAGGGCAAGGTGCTGAACGCCGCCGGCGAGCAGATTGCCAGTTTCGATTTGACCCCGATGACCATGCCGGATGAAGTGCGTGCCGGCGGCCGCATTCCGCTCATCATTGGCCGCGGTCTCACTGCGCGCGCCCGTGCCGAGCTTGGCTTGGCACCATCGGAAATTTTTCTGCGCCCCGATCCGGTCGCCGATTCCGGCAAGGGCTATACGCTGGCGCAGAAAATGGTCGGCCGCGCCTGCGGCCTGCCGGAAGGCACCGGCGTGCGCCCGGGAACCTATTGCGAACCCAAGATCACCACGGTCGGCAGCCAGGACACCACCGGTGCCATGACGCGCGACGAATTGAAGGAGCTTGCCTGCCTCGGGTTCTCCGCCGATCTCGTCATGCAGAGTTTCTGTCACACTGCCGCTTATCCCAAGCCGGTCGATATCAAGCTGCAGCACAGCCTGCCGGAATTCATGTCCAGCCGCGGCGGCGTAAGTCTCAAGCCTGGTGACGGCGTCATTCACTCCTGGTTGAACCGCATGATATTGCCCGATACGGTCGGCACCGGCGGTGATTCCCACACGCGCTTTCCTATCGGCATCTCGTTTCCCGCCGGTTCCGGTCTGGTGGCATTTNCCGCCGCCATGGGCGCCATGCCGCTCGACATGCCGGAATCGGTGCTGGTACGTTTCAAGGGTGACATGCAGCCCGGCATCACCCTGCGCGATCTGGTCAACGCGATTCCCTACGCAGCCATCCAGAAGGGTGAGCTGACTGTCGGCAAGCAGGGCAAGAAGAATGTTTTCAACGGCCGCATTCTCGAAATCGAAGGTCTGCCCGACCTCAAGGTAGAGCAGGCGTTCGAGTTTGCCGATGCCTCCGCCGAGCGCTCGGCCAATGGTTGCACCGTCCGCTTGAACAAGGAGCCGGTGATTGAATTTCTGCAATCCAACATCGTGCTGATGCAGAACATGATAGACAGCGGCTATCAGGATGCCCGCACCCTGCAGCGCCGTATCGACGCCATGCAGGCCTGGCTGGCGCAGCCGGAATTGCTGGAGCCGGATAACGATGCCGAATATGCCTACGTGCTGGAAATCGATCTGAACGAAATCACCGAGCCGCTGGTGGCCTGCCCCAACGATCCGGACGACATCAAACCCCTGTCGGCCGTGGTCGGCGATAAGGTCGATGAAGTCTTCATCGGCAGCTGCATGACCAATATCGGTCACTACCGCGCCGCAGCCAGAGTGCTGGAAGGTTCTGGCAATATTCCTGTGCGCCTGTGGGTGGCGCCGCCAACCCGCATGGATGAGGCGCAATTGCGCGAAGAGGGCGTCTATGCCGTATTCGGCGTGGCCGGTGCGCGTACCGAAGTTCCGGGCTGTTCTCTTTGCATGGGCAATCAGGCGCGGGTAGCAGACCGTGCCACCGTGTTTTCGACCAGTACCCGCAATTTTGATAACCGCATGGGCAAGGATGCGCGAGTTTATCTGGGTTCGGCCGAACTGGCGGCAGTGTGCGCCAAGCTGGGCAGGATGCCGACGCCAGAGGAGTATCTGGCGACCGTCGGCGACAGCTTGAGCCGCAATTCCGCCGAGATTTACCGCTATCTGAACTTCCATCAGATGGCGGAATACGCCAACCGCAAGGTGATCCCGATCGCGGAATTGAATCACTGAGCAGATTGCAGCATCGCTCACGAAGGGTAGTCTGCTGATTGAGGGGCTCCCGTAAGGGAACCCTCGTTCGCATCGCTGCTTTCTTCTCACCCGCCCTGCAAAGCCGGTTTGAGGCTGTGCAGGATTTAATCAGAGGTTCCTTAAGCAGCCTTGGCGTATTACAATCCTGTTATATAGGGTATTTCAGCGACGCGTGATAATGATAAAAATGCGTGTCTCGTGGCCGGACCAATTGTTGGTTGAACATGAATCCAGATAACTCCAAACGCACCATCTTCTATATTTCAGATAGCACGGGCATTACCGTAGAGGCGCTGGGACAGTGCCTGCTCTCCCATTTTGAAGGCCTTACGCTGAAGCAGGTGCGCATGCCGTTTATCGACAGCGTCGACAAGGCCAAGGCGGCGGTTGAAGTCATCAACGCGACACAGGAGCGCGACGGCGTCAGGGCAATCATCTGCATGACAGTGGTCAGCCCCAGTATCCGCGCTTTATTCCATCTGACCGGCGCACATTGTCTCGACATGTTCGGCACCTTTGTCAATCCGCTTTCCTGCGAGCTTGGCATGCCGGCCAACGAGACCATCGGCCTTTCCCGGCGCGTTGCCGGTGCGGAATACCGCAACCGCATCAACGCCATCAATTTCACGCTGGGCCATGACGACGGCATCAGCGAAACCGGGTTGAAGGATGCCGATGTCATTCTGGTCGGCGTTTCCCGTTGCGGCAAGACGCCCACCAGTATTTACCTGGCCATGCAGTACGGCATGGCTGTTGCCAATAATCCGATCATTCCGGAAGACCTCGAACGTGACGCCTTGCCTGGGACTTTGCTCGACCACAAGGACAAGATTTTCGGCTTGACCATCGACCCGCAGCGGCTGCACATGATCAGAAGCGAGCGGCGGCCCAACAGCCACTATGCCGATTACGAAAACTGCAAGCGCGAGGTCAAGCAGGCCGAAGCATTGCTGCGGCGTGAGGGAATCGATATGCTGGATTCCACCTCGCGCTCAGTCGAAGAGATTTCATCGCTGATTATGCAGCGGCTCAGTCTTAAGGGTGTGCAGAAGTGTTCTGCTTAGGCCGCCGGTAATTTGCAGTGTGATTTAAAAATACAATTATTTCATGAGGAAAATGGTATGCAAGCCTATGTAATCCCGTTTGAACAGCTCGGAATGCATGATGTTGACCGGGTGGGCGGCAAGAATGCGTCGCTTGGCGAGATGATCAGCAACCTTGCCGCAAGCGATGTGCGCGTTCCCGGAGGCTTTGCGACCACGGCCCAGGCTTATCGTGATTTTCTTGCGCATGAGGGGCTTGAGGCGCGCATCAAGGATGCGCTGGCCAAGCTTGATGTGGATGACGTTGTGGCGCTGGCGAAGACCGGTGAGCAGATTCGTAGCTGGATTGTGGAAGCGCCGCTGCCGGCCCGTCTCGAACAGGAAATCCGCGAGCACTACGCGAAACTGGCGACCGATGACGACGCCAGTTTTGCCGTCCGCTCCTCCGCTACTGCCGAGGACATGCCGGACGCTTCCTTTGCCGGTCAGCAGGAAACCTTCCTCAACATTCACGGCATCGACAACATCCTGCATGCCATCCGCGAAGTGTTCGCCTCGCTCTACAACGACCGTGCCATTTCCTATCGCGTGCACTCCGGCTACAACGATATCGAAGTGGCGCTTTCCGCCGGCGTGCAGCGTATGGTGCGTTCGGACCTCGGCGCATCCGGTGTCATGTTCACGCTGGATACCGAATCCGGTTTCCGCGATGTGGTGTTCATCACCTCTTCCTATGGTCTGGGCGAAATGGTCGTGCAGGGCGCGGTCAACCCGGACGAATTCTACGTACACAAACCGCAGCTTGAAGCCGGTTTCCCGGCACTGATCCGCCGCGGACTGGGCTCCAAGCAGCAACGCATGGTATTCAATAGCGAGCGTTCGGCCGGACGTTCGGTCAAGGTGGTCGAGACTTCTGCAGCCGAGCGCAACCAGTTCTCCCTGAGCGAAGCCGAAGTACTGGAGCTTGCCCGCCACGCCATTGCGATCGAAAAACACTACGGTTGCCCGATGGACATCGAGTGGGGCAAAGACGGCCAGGACGGCAAGCTGTATGTCGTGCAGGCCCGCCCTGAGACGGTCAAATCGCGTTCCGAGGACAAGGCAATAGAGAAATTCAGCCTGAAGAAACGCGGCACCGTACTGTCCGAAGGCCGTGCCATCGGACAGAAAATCGGCGTCGGCCCGGTACGTATCGTCGAAAGTGCCAACGACATGCATCTGGTCAAGGCCGGTGATGTACTGGTGACCGATATGACCGATCCCAACTGGGAGCCGGTGATGAAGAAAGCCTCTGCGATTGTCACCAATCGTGGCGGTCGCACCTGTCATGCCGCCATTATTGCGCGTGAACTCGGTATTCCGGCCATCGTCGGTTGCGGCGATGCAACCAGCAGGTTGCGTGAGGATCAGGTAGTCACTGCCTCATGCGCCGAAGGCGATACCGGTTATGTCTATGAGGGCGAATTGCCTTATGAGAAAACCGTAACTGAGCGCCAGTCGTTGCCGAAGATTCCGGTCAAGCTGATGCTCAACGTCGGCAATCCCTCGCTCGCCTTCGAGTTCGCCCAGTTGCCGAATGCTGGCGTCGGTCTCGCCCGTCTCGAATTCATTATCAACAATCTGATCGGTATCCACCCCAAGGCCGTCCTGCGTTTCGACCAGGTGCCACACGAACTGCACGATTCTGTGGCCGAGCGCACCCGCGGTTATGCCGATCCGCGCACCTTCTACGTCGAGAAGATCACCGAGGGCGTTTCCACGCTCGCGGCAGCTTTCTGGCCGAACAAGGTGATTGTGCGCCTGTCCGATTTCAAGTCCAACGAATACCGCAAGCTGATTGGCGGCGATCTGTTCGAGCCGATCGAAGAAAACCCGATGCTGGGTTTCCGTGGCGCAGCGCGCTACATCTCCAAGGATTTCCGCGATTGCTTCGCGCTCGAATGCGAGGCGATGAAAAAAGCGCGCGATGTGCTGGGATATACCAACATTGAACTGATGGTGCCTTTCGTCCGTACGCTGGACGAAGCCCGCGGCGTGGTCGAGCTGCTTGAACAGCACGGCCTCAAGCGTGGCGAGAACGGCCTGCGCCTGATCATGATGTGTGAGATTCCGTCCAACGCACTGCTGGCCGAAGAGTTCCTCGAATATTTTGACGGTTTCTCCATCGGTTCCAACGATCTTACGCAGTTGAGCCTCGGCCTGGACCGCGATTCCAGTCTGGTGGCCGAAAGTTTCGACGAGCGCAACGCGGCGGTGAAAAAACTGCTTTCGATGGCGATCCAGACCTGCAACAGCAAGGGCAAGTATGTCGGTATCTGCGGCCAGGGACCTTCCGACCACGTCGATTTCGCCGAGTGGCTGATGGCCGAGGGCATTCAGACCATGTCGCTGAATCCGGACACGCTGATCGAGACCTGGAACACGCTGGCCAAGGTCGCAAAGTAACAGGCCGGCAAGTCAACTGCGTAGTATCAGCAAAAAGCCCATTCACTGGTTCAACTGGTAATGGGCTTTTTGTTTTAGAGCAGGCATCTCAGATGTCTATAAAAATAAAAAATACAGTAATCATTAAAATCAAAGTTCGTTTGTGGAGAGGGAAGCTTGGTCATGAGTTCTATTGAATCCGTATTGCATGAAACCCGATTGTTTCAACCCGCCGAGGCGCTCAAGCGTAATGCGGCGATCCCCGGCATGGATGCCTACCATCGTCTTTGTGATGCGGCAGAAAATGATTATGAGGGCTTCTGGGCCGGGCTGGCGCGCGAATTGCTGGATTGGAAAACTCCCTTCACCCAGGTGCTGGACGAAAGCAATCCGCCGTTTTACCGCTGGTTTGCCGACGGCGAGCTGAACGCATCATGGAATTGCCTGGATCGTCATCTGGTGACGCGCGGTGACAAGATCGCGATCATTTTCGAGGCCGATAACGGTGACGTGACCACAGTCACATACCGCGATCTGCATCAGCGCGTCTGCCGCTTAGCCAATGGACTCAAGAAACTGCAACTTAATCAGGGCGACCGCGTGCTGATCTACATGCCGATGGGGGTCGAGGCGATTACGGCGATGCAGGCCTGTGCCCGCCTCGGCCTGACGCATTCGGTCGTGTTCGGCGGTTTTTCCGCCAAGAGCATACAAGAGCGCATACAGGATACCGGCGCGCGCGCCGTGATCACTGCCGACGGCCAGTTCCGTGGTGGCCGCTCGCTGCCGCTGAAATCAGCCGTTGACGAGGCCCTGCAGATGCCGGGTTGCGAATCGGTGGAAAAAGTCATCGTCTTTCGCCGTACCGGTATCGACATCGCCTGGAACGCCAACAACCTCTGGTGGCACGACCTCATCGCCGATGCCGCCGATACATGCGAACCGGTCTGGGTCAACGCCGAACATCCCCTGTTTCTGCTCTATACCTCCGGTTCCACCGGCAAGCCCAAAGGCGTGCAGCACGCCACTGCCGGTTTCCTGCTGCATGCCGCCAACACTACCCGCTGGGTATTCGACGGCAAGGACAGCGACGTGTTCTGGTGTACGGCAGACGTCGGCTGGATCACCGGCCATACCTATGTGGCTTACGGCCCGCTGGCGCTTGGCATGACCCAAGTCGTGTTCGAAGGCATCCCGACCTATCCCGATGCGAGCCGTTTCTGGCAGATGATCCAGCGCCACAAGGTCAGCATTTTCTACACCGCGCCAACTGCCATCCGCTCGCTGATCAAAGCCTCTGCCACCAACCCGGAAACGCACCCGAACAAGTTCGACCTGTCCAGTCTGCGTTTGCTCGGCTCGGTCGGCGAGCCGATCAACCCGGAAGCCTGGATGTGGTTCCATGAAGAAGTCGGGGGCGGCCGTTGCCCCATCATGGATACCTTCTGGCAGACCGAAACCGGCGGCCATGTCATCTCGCCGTTGCCGGTGACGCCGCTGGTGCCGGGCTCCTGCACGCTGCCCTTGCCCGGCATACAGGCCACCGTGGTCGACGAAACGGGCCAGGAACTGCCTTGGGGACAGGGCGGCCTGCTGGTGATCAAGCGCCCGTGGCCATCGATGATCCGCACCATCTGGGGCGACCCCGAACGTTACAAGAAATCATATTTCCCCGCCGATCTGGGCGGCAAGCTCTACCTTGCCGGTGATGGCGCCGTGCGCGATGCCAAGACCGGTTACTTCACCATCATGGGTCGTATCGATGACGTACTGAATGTGTCCGGCCACCGCCTCGGCACCATGGAGATCGAATCGGCGCTGGTCGCCAACCCGCTGGTGGCAGAAGCTGCTGTCGTCGGCAAGCCGCATGACGTCAAGGGCGAGGCGATTGTTGCCTACGTTGTGCTGAAAGGTGCGCGCCCCGAGGGCGATGCGGCGAAGAAAATCGTCGCCGAATTGCGCGACTGGGTGGCGAAGGAGATCGGCCCCATTGCCAAGCCGGATGAAATCCGCTTCGGCGAGAACCTGCCGAAAACTCGCTCCGGCAAGATCATGCGCCGTTTGTTGCGCTCGCTGGCGAAAGGTGAGGAAATCACCTCCGATATTTCCACGCTGGATAATCCAGGCATTCTCGACCAATTGAAGCAGGCGGTGGCGTGACCCTGATCAGGAACGAGGATCTGATTGCCAGCGTCGCCGACGCTCTGCAATTCATGTCGTATTACCACCCGGTCGATTTCATTCGCGCGCTCGGCGATGCTTATGCGCTGGAGCAGTCGCCGGCGGCGAAGGACGCGATTGCGCAGATTCTGACCAACTCGCGTATGTGCGCCGAGGGCCGTCGCCCCATCTGTCAGGACACCGGCATAGTCGTCGTTTTCGTCAATGTCGGTACCGGCGTGCAGTGGGAGCCGGGCGCCGATATCGAGGCGCTCATCAACGAAGGCGTGCGCCGCGCCTACCTTTTTGAAGAAAATCCGCTACGTGCCTCCATCGTGGCCGATCCGGCCGGCAGCCGCAAAAACACCTTCGACAATACCCCTGCCGTCATCCACGTGCGACTGGTGCCCGGCGACAAGGTCGAGGTCAAGCTGGCGGCCAAGGGCGGCGGTTCGGAGAACAAGGCGCAGCTCGCCATGCTCAACCCTTCTGACGATATCGTCGAATGGGTATTGTCTGCCGTGGCAGACATGGGCGCGGGCTGGTGTCCGCCCGGCGTGCTCGGCATCGGTATCGGCGGCACGGCGGAAAAAGCCGTGCTGCTGGCGAAAGAGGCGCTGATGGACGAAATCGACATGCCGGTCCTGAAGGCGCGGGGCCCGCAGAACCGGCTGGAACAATTGCGCATCGAGATTTACGACAAGGTCAACGCACTCGGCATCGGCGCTCAGGGATTGGGTGGTCTTTCCACCGTACTGGACGTCAGAATTCTGGATTACCCGACCCATGCCGCCTCATTGCCGGTAGCGGTGATTCCCAACTGCGCAGCGACGCGTCACGCGCATTTCGTGCTCGATGGCAGCGGCCCTTCGTTGCAGACGCCACCCAGTCTGGCCGACTGGCCCGAAGTCAGCTGGATGCCTGATCCGCAGGCGCGGCAGATCAACCTGGAAACGCTGACGGCTACCGAGATTGCAGAATGGCGCCCGGGCGAAACCCTGCTGCTTTCCGGCAAACTGCTGACCGGCCGCGACGCCGCGCACAAGCGTATGACCGAATTGCTGAAGAATGGCCAGCCGCTGCCGCAGGGGGTCGATTTCAGGAACCGTTTCATCTATTACGTCGGCCCGGTCGATCCGGTCGGCGACGAGGCGGTCGGCCCGGCCGGCCCGACAACGGCAACCCGCATGGATAAATTCACCGAACAGATGCTGTCTGGCACCGGCCTGCTCGGCATGATCGGCAAGGCCGAACGCGGTGAAGCGGCGATTGAGGCGATACGCCGCCATCACGCGGTCTATCTGATCGCCGTCGGCGGTGCCGCCTATCTGGTGGCAAAATCGATCAAATCTGCCCGCGTGGTCGCCTTTGCCGATCTCGGCATGGAGGCGATCTACGAGTTCGAGGTGAAGGACATGCCGGTGACCGTGGCGGTTGATGTCAACGGCGCTTCGATCCACGACATCGGCCCGGCGCAGTGGCGCGGTATCGGGATTCGCAGCGCCTGAAACAAAAGCAGATAAAAAAGGCTGACCGTTTGGTCAGCCTTTTTTGTAGGTTGCCGCGAATACCTTAATGCGCTTTGGCTGTGCTGTGGACCATCAGGCGATCGATATAGGCGATGGAAACTGCAGATACGACAAAGGCCATATGAATGATGGTTTGCCACATCATGGTCTGGTGGTCGAGGTTCTGAGCGTTGATGAAGGTTTTCAGCAGGTGAATCGAGGAAATGCCGATAATGGCGGTTGCCAGTTTTACTTTCAGCAGGTTGGCATTGACGTGCGAAAGCCAGTCCGGTTCGTCCGGGTGACCTTGCAGGTTGAGGCGAGAAACGAAGGTTTCGTAGCCGCCGACGATGACCATGATCAGCAGGTTGGAAATCATGACGACGTCGATCAGGCCCAGCACGATCAGCATGATGTCGGCTTCGGCCAGATGCGGGACTTTTTCGACCAGGTGAGTCAGTTCCACCATGAAATGGAAGACGTAAACGCCTTGTGCAACGATGAGGCCTAGATAAAGCGGTACTTGCAGCCAGCGGCTGCCGAACAGAATGCTGCTCATGACGCCCATGCGGGCGGTATTGGTTTTTTCCATGAAAATTCCTATGCTAAAAGAGTATGCCGGATGACGGATATGCAAGATGACGAGAAATTCGACAGGATGGAATGATAGCAAAAGCAGCGTGCGGAATTGATGTTTTTTCAGTGTTGCGGGCTGCTTGTTATCTGCCGGCGGAAGACACAGCAGCCCGGCCATGAAAACGCTACAATGCCGCTGCCATGCGTGAAGTCATTACAAAACTGAAACCCTTGCTGCCGGTCATCGCTTTCTTTGCCGGTTTTATCTGGGACGCCTTGACCATAGGCCGCCAGGTCAGGCCGTTTGATCTGCTGGTGCTGAGCAGTTATCTGCTGGCAGCCGGCATGCTGCTCTGGTGGCTGGGCTATCGCAACAGTCTCGCGCGGCCGGCAACGCCGCTGCAGCAACGTCTGGAACAATGGCCTTATCTGCTCATGCAGTTCCTGTTCGGCGGCCTGTTCAGCGCGCTGTTCATTTTTTACATCAAGAGTGCCAGCCATCTGCTGGCCTTGTTCTGGTGTCTGGGGCTGGCAATTCTGCTCATCGGCAACGAGTTCATCAGCAGCAAATACCGCCGTTTCACCCTGACCTGGGCGCTGTTCGGGCTTTGCGCCATGTTGCTGTTCAATTTTCTGCTGCCGCACCTGGTCGGCAGCATTCACTTTTTCTGGTTTTATCTCAGTACGCTGGCCGGTGCCGCATTTGCTTTCGGCTTGCGCCGTATCACGCCGGGACAGCCCGGCAGGATTGGGCCGGTCTGGCTGATTGCCGTCGTGCTCGCAGTGGCCTATCCGCTCGATATCATTCCGCCGGTGCCCCTGGTCAAACGTGAGATCGAAGTGGGACGCAACCTGCAAAAGGTCGAAGGGAATTACCGGATCACGCAGGACAGTGCGGCGCCATGGAAATTCTGGCTGCGCTGGCAGAACCGCATCCATCTGCCTGCCGGTGAGCGGCTCTATTGCGTTTCTTCGGTGTTTGCGCCCTCAGGCCTCAATACCCGCCTTTATCATCGCTGGCAGTACCGTCATCCGCAGCACGGCTGGCAGAGTATGGAACGCATGGGGTTCGGGCTAGAAGGCGGCCGCGACGGCGGTTTCCGTGGTTATACCTACAAACAGAACGTGCAGCCCGGGGTCTGGCGCGTGAGCGTCGAAACCGAGCACGGGCGCACGGTGGCGGTACACAAATTTCTGGTCAAACCCGGTGAGACTGGCTTGCCCGGCAGTATTGTGACGATACGCTGAGCGCTCTATTCGATCTCGGCTTGCAGGGTCCAGCCGGCGCCCTGATCAAGGCCGAGTTTTTCCAGCAAGACCGGCATGATGCCGTTCAAGGTGTCGGGCAAGGTCCAGGGCGGATTGATCACGAACAGCCCGCTGCCGTGCATGCCAAAACCGCAAATGGCGGGTGCCTGCACCGTCAGGGTGACATCGAGCCAGTTCGCCGGGTGTAGCTGCTTCAGTTTTTCTACCATTTGCAAGGGTTCCGGCCGCTGCAGCAAGGGGTACCAGATCAGGTAGGTGCCGGTTGCGAATCGGGCGAGGCTGTCTTTTGCCATCTCCACTACGCGGTTGTAATCCTGTTTTTCTTCATAAGGCGGATCTATCAGCACCACCGCGCGCCGGGGCGGCGGTGGCAACAGGGCCTTGATGCCGGCAAAGCCGTCCTGTGCCTGCGTCATCACCCTGCGGTTGTCCGCAGTCAGCCCGAGCTGCTTGAAGGACTGGTTCAGCAGCTTGTAATCGTTCGGGTGCAATTCGAACAGCCGCAGGCGGTCCTGCTCGCGCATGGCGCAATAGGCCAACACCGGCGAACCGGGGTAATGCCGTAGCGATTTGTCCGGATTGAAACGGCGGATGAGACTGACATATTCCTTTATCGCCGGCAGCAAGTCCGAGGTGTGCCACAAGCGGCCGATACCGCCCGCATGCTCGGCGTTCTGGGTGGCATAGCCTGTGTCCAGCGCATACATGCCGGCCCCGGCATGGGTGTCGATATACCAGAAGGGTTTATCCTTCTGCGTGGCGTATTTCAGCGCCTGCAGCAGGACGATGTGTTTCAGCACGTCGGCATGGTTGCCGGCGTGGAAGGCGTGGCGATAACTGAGCATGTAGCGGTTTCTGTGTAAGCGGGCGGGGCGAGTTATTCAATGACGCCGCAGGCGATGCGGGCACCGCCGCCGCCCAAGGGTTTGGGGTTGTCGCTGTAATTGTCGCTGCCGGCATGAATCATGATGGCGCGGTTGATGACATCGGCGATCTCCAGTCTGGGGGCGACAACTTCCGTGGTGGCCGTGCCGTCATCCGCAACCTTGAGTGCCGGCAGGTCGCCTGAGTGGCCGGCACCGGCCGGACCTTCGTGTTTGCCGCTATGGGCGGGGTCGTAGTGACCGCCCGCTGCCAGACCGGCGACCATCTTGCCGTCTTTTTCCAGCGCGGCGCAGCTCGGGTTTTCATGGATATGGAAGCCACGCTCGCCCGGCGGCAGTTCGGCCAGGTCGGGGGTGATGGTCAGGCCCTGTGGGCTATCGGTCAGCTTGACGATGCCGATGATCTTGCCGACTCCGGCTTCACTGATGGCGCGCACAGCTACGGTTTTTTCTGCTGCCATGGCAGGCAGGCAGGCTAATGTCAGGGTTGCGATGAAGAGACGGGATGGTTTCATGATCAGAGTCCTTTGTGAAAATACAGCCTGTGTGACAACGATTCCGCCATTGTATTCCATCGCGTGCGATTCAATCCGCCTTGCAGGTCAACCGATGCTGCAGGCCGGCGTTGCTAATGGGGTAACACCCTCACGGATAACAAAAGGAATTCATCATGACACTGAGCAAAATCATCGGTATCACTGCAGCATTTGCCCTGCTCGGACTGGGTAGCGTACATGCAGCAGATGCCGTAAAAAGTAGTGAAGTACAAAAGGCGGAGCGTGGCTGGAAGCCTGACGTCAATCAGGATGGCCGCATCAGCTTCGAGGAATTCCGCGCAGCCGGCGAAAAACGCATGCAAAAGCACTTCGAGCGTATGGATGCCAACGCTGACGGCTTCATTGACCAGGCGGAAAAACAGGCCATGCGTGATAAATGGGGCGAGAAGCGCAAAGTCTGGGGCGAGCGCTGCAACAAGACGGATGCGGTAAAAACCTACTGAACATCTGCGTTAACATTTAACGCCAACACTGTCTTCTCAACAGGCACCTGATTCAGGTGCCTGTTACATTTTCTGCGGCAACGGCACCGATAATAATTCGCTTTGCACGTTGGATAGTCAGGCGCAGGCTGCTAGCATTATGGCCTATGACAGACCATCAGCACGCGCATTCTCACGCTCACCACAGCCGCGCACACAACGCACGCGCGACCGACATTCTCCTCTGGCCGCTGCTGCTGATCGCCGGTTTTGCCATCGTCGAGGCCATCGGTGGCTGGCTGACCGGTTCGCTGGCATTGCTCGGCGATGCCGGACATATGGCATCCGATGCGGCGGCGCTTGCGCTGGCCTGGTTAGGCGCCTGGCTTGCGCGCATGCCCCCCAACCCCAAACATCATTACGGTTTTCTGCGTGCCGAGGTGCTGGTCGCCCTGCACCTGCATCGCCGCCAGCATACGATCAACCACCGCGCTGCCCTGCTGCATGTGCTCGGCGATCTGCTCGGTTCGGTGGCGGCACTGACGGCAGGCGTGGTGATTCATTTCACCGGCTGGTTTGTCGTTGATCCCATCCTGTCGATCTTCATTTCGCTGCTGATTCTGATTTCGACCCTGCGGTTGCTGCGCGAAGCCGTGCACATGCTGATGGAAGGCGCGCCCGCCCATCTTGATACGGTAGCGATCCGCAAGCAACTGAACGCCGTGCCCGGGGTGGAGGACGTACATCATTTGCGCCTGTGGTCACTTTCATCCGAAGGGACGGCGCTGTCGGCGCATGTCGTACTGAAAGAGAAAGACGACTGGCCGCAGATACTGGACAGCATGCGCCGGATATTGCGCGAGCAATATGTCATCCGTCATATCACCCTGCAGCCGGAATTCACCGGCAGCGGCAAGCCGGATCAGGATGCCTGCTGGTTGACCGACAAACCGGATACCCCATCGACATGAACACACATTCTTCAACCTGCGCCTTTGATGCCGGATGCCGGCTATGCCCGAGACTCTCGGGCTTTCTCGATCAGGTCAAAATCCAGCACCCCGGTTATTACGCGAAGCCGGTACCGCCCTTCGGCGACGAATCGCCACAGCTTCTCGTGGTCGGCCTCGCGCCAGGCATGCACGGGGCCAATCGCACCGGCCGTCCTTTTACCGGCGACTATGCCGGGGTATTGCTTTACGAGACCTTGCACAAGTTCGGTTATGCCAGCCGCGATGTTTCGCTGTCGGCGGATGATGGTCTGATGTTGCAAGGCTGTCGCATTACCAACGCGGTAAAATGCCTGCCGCCGGAAAACAAGCCGACTACTGAGGAAATTCGCGTCTGCAACCGTTTTCTTGGCGCCGAGCTGGCCGCGTTGCCGGATGGCGTGGTGATTCTGGCGCTCGGCAATATCGCCCACCAGGCTGTGCTCAGAGCCTGCGGCCAGAAAGTCGCTGCGTACAAGTTTGGCCATGCTGCGCGGCATGTGTTGCCGGGTGGCCGCATTCTGTACGATAGCTATCATTGCAGCCGTTACAACACGCAGACGCGACGGCTGACAGCACCGATGTTTCATGCAGTGTTCGAATCCATCCAACAGGAATCAAGGAGACCATAATGCCTTATATCAATGTCAAACTGGCCGGCTCGCTCACCCGCGAGCAGAAGGACAAGATCGCCAGGGAAATCACCGATACCATGGAGCGCATTGCGCACAAGCCGAAATCCTATACCTATATCGTGTTTGATGAGGTGAAGGAAGAAAACTGGGCCGTGGCAGGGGAGTTGCTTGATCAATGAGATGCCTGCCTGGCGATATGACGGGGAGTTTGTCCTGAAACATGACCTTCGATCCCAAACCCGTTCTTAAAAACCTGCCCAATCTGCCGGGCGTCTACCGCATGATCAATGCGCAGGACGAGGTCATCTACGTGGGCAAGGCCAAGGATCTGAAGAAGCGGGTGTCTTCCTACTTCGTCAAAAACCTGCCGAGCCCGCGCACGCGCATGATGGTATCGAATATCGTGCGCATCGAAACCACGGTGACGCGTTCGGAAGCGGAAGCGCTGCTGCTCGAAAACAACCTGATCAAAAGTTTCATGCCGCGTTACAACGTGCTGTTCCGCGACGATAAATCCTACCCGTACATCGTGCTGACCGGTGACGAGTTTCCGCGTCTGGCGTTTCACCGCGGCACGCAACGCAAGGGCAACGATTATTTCGGCCCGTTTCCCAATGCCGTGGCTGTGCGCGAGAGCATCCAGCTGTTGCAGAAGGTATTCAAGCTCAGGACCTGCGAGAACACTGTGTTTGCCAACCGTTCGCGCCCCTGCCTGCAATACCAGATCGAGCGTTGCACGGCGCCCTGCGTCGATTATATTTCTGCAGAGGATTACCGCCATGATGTCGCGCACGCGACCCTTTTTCTGCAGGGACGTGAACAGCAGGTGATGGATGAGCTTGGCGCCAGCATGATGGAAGCGGCCAGCCGTCAGGATTATGAGCTGGCCGCCGTCTATCGCGACCGCATGCAAAGTTTGCGGCAGGTGCAGGCGCGGCAGTTCGTCAGCGATTTCAATGTCAGCGATGCCGATGTGATTGCCTGTGCCGGGCTGGCAGGCGAATATTGCGTCAACCTGGTGATGATCCGTGGTGGCCGTCATCTGGGAGACAAGAGCTTTTTTCCGAAGAATGCCGATGACTGCGATGTCGAAGCGTTGCTGCTGGCTTTTCTTGAACAGCATTATGTCGGTCAGAAAGTGCCGCCGCTGATTATTGCCGGCGCGCCGATCGAAACCGCAGCGCTGGAGGAGGTGTTCAGCGAGCAGTCCGGCCGCAAGGTCAGAATCAACACCAAACCGGTAGGCGACAAAAAGGTTTGGCTGAAAATGGCGCAGACCAATGCCGAACTGGCCCTTCAGCAGCGCGCAGCTCAGCACGCCAGCCAGCAAGGCCGTCTGCTGGCCTTGCGCGAGGCGCTTGAGTTGCCCGAGAGTACCGAGCGTATCGAATGCTTCGACATCAGCCACACCATGGGCGAGGCAACGGTGGCTTCCTGTGTCGTCTTCGACCGTGGCGATATGCAGAATTCCGAATACCGCCGCTACAACATCAGCGGCATCACCCCCGGCGATGATTATGCTGCCATGCGCGACGCGCTGACGCGACGCTACAAGAAAGTGGCTGCAGGGGAGGGCAAGATGCCGGACCTGATTTTTATCGACGGCGGTAAAGGACAGCTTGGCGTCGCAGTTGAGGTCATGCGCGAAGTCGGCTTGAGTGATATCCTGTTGGTCGGCATTGCCAAGGGCGAAGAGCGCAAACCCGGACTCGAGCAGATGTTTTTTGCCGACCGCGATACGCCGGTCTCGCTGAAGAAAGACCACCCGGGCTTGCACCTGCTGCAACAAATCCGCGACGAGGCACACCGCTTTGCCATCACCGGCCATCGCGCCAGACGGGGCAAGGCACGCATGCATTCCACGCTGGAAGACATTAGCGGCATCGGCGCCAAGCGCAGGCAGAAGCTGCTGACACGCTTCGGCGGTCTGGAGGGGGTCAGGAATGCCAGCATGGATGAACTGGCACAGGTTGAAGGCATCAGCCAGGCACTGGCCGAAAAAATTTACGGGGAACTGCATTAGCGCTGGCCAGGTGCGTGCGTACGAAGGGGGGAGCAGGATCAAATGAAATGGAATATTCCGAACAGTCTGACGGTGTTGCGCATACTGTTGATTCCGGTGTTCGTCGGTATCTTTTATCTGCCTGTTGATATGCTGGACCCGCACTGGGTCAATTTTTCCGCCACGCTGGTGTTTGCCGTTGCCGCCATCACCGACTGGCTGGACGGCTATCTGGCACGCAAATGGCAGCAGACTTCGGCTTTCGGCGCCTTTCTCGACCCGGTCGCCGACAAGCTGATGGTGGCGGCAGCCTTGATCGTGCTGGTGGAACTGGAACGCACCGGTGCCGTCATCGCGCTTATTATTATCGGCCGCGAGATTGCCATCAGCGCATTGCGCGAATGGATGGCCGGCATCGGCGAGCGCGGCAGTGTCGCTGTTGCCGGTTTGGGCAAAATCAAGACGGCTGTACAGATGGTGGCCATTCTTTTGCTGTTGTATTACGACCCGGTCGGCATCATCGACATAAAATTTTTAGGCGAAGTTTTGATTTACCTCGCAGCGTTTTTGACATTGCTGTCAATGGCTTACTATTTGAAGGCGGCGTGGCCACAGATGCGGGCAAGAAAATAAGCGGAAAACAGTGTTGACAGCGGTCTGAAAATCGCTAAAATGCTGCCTTCTTCACGCGGGAATAGCTCAGTTGGTAGAGCGCAACCTTGCCAAGGTTGAGGTCGCGAGTTCGAGACTCGTTTCCCGCTCCAAATACAAAAAAGGGAAAGCAAGCATACGTTGCTTTCCCTTTTTTACTAGTCAAGCTGTACGGGTATGGCGCGATAGCAAAGCGGTTATGCCGCGGCCTGCAAAGCCGTTTAGGCCGGTTCGACTCCGGCTCGCGCCTCCAACATCCTTTCGGGTTTTACCGGCTTTAACGAATATTTTCAGGCGCGCCGTGCTTATGCCAATACTGAATATGACCTCAAGCTTGCCTATGCGCGCACTTACGCAGCCCAGGGCGAGCTGCTCAACAAGCTCGGTGTAGTGCGCACGGATCTGCCCGAGTTTGCCCGCGCGGAATATTTCGACCGCCAGAACGTCTGTCAGGCCGTTGCGCCGCCGGTATTCAACGTAGACAAGAAGGCGCTGCTTGCCAACGCAAGACCGCTTGGCGACAGCCTCACGGCCCTCAACAGCCCGGAACTGAAGAACCCACTCAGCCCGGAATCTATCGTGATTGCACGCCTGAACGGCAGGGCGAAAGCCTGGCAGGACCGTAACCTGGCGGCCTATCTGGCTTACTATGCCGAAGACTTCGTTCCCGCCAATGGCGTGACCAAAGCGGCCTGGCTCAAACAGTGTAGTGAGCGCATCAAGAATGCCGGCCGCGCCGATGTGGCGGTGCGTATCGACAAGGTGAGCGTCAGCGGTAATCAGGCGACCGCCAAAATCACCGAGCTGCCGGTGGTTTCAGCAGAGGCTGCACAAAATGCCAAACAATACGAAGTGAGCAAAGAACTGCAGCTCAAACAGGTTTCGAACAACTGGCTGATTGTCAGCGAAACTGTCATCGATTGAACCGGGCGGGTGCGGTTTGGAATGCCAAACCGGCGCAAATTTCCCTGATCCCAATCTTCAGTTAAAAAATGCATGCTGCGGTGATAGAATACGCGGCTTGTTTATCAAGCCGCGTTTGTATTTGATGCAAATAGCGCTTGCCCATTGCCCGGGTGGTGAAATTGGTAGACACAAGAGACTTAAAATCTCTCGCCTTTTAGGCGTGCCGGTTCGATTCCGGCTCCGGGCACCAATAAAATCAATGTTAGTAAGCATAGTACTCACTAACATCAACACAAAATTTCGCGTTGCACACTCGTTGCACAAAATTATTATCGAATATACAGTAAGCTAATTGCTATTTTGAATAGTGACTAGGTTGCTTGTATGCCACAAAAAGCCCCACACACAGCTGCAAGGTGCACTAGCAAAGTGTGCATAAATACACGTATGCGCATACAAGAAATAACAGGTCAAAAAACACGCACGCCAGAACAGCAGCGTATTGCTGCGTTAAAGCAGCAGAAGGATAATGCCAGCAAGGCATTGAAAACTGCACGTGCGCAGCAGAAGCAAAACAAAGCACGTGATACGCTACAGCAGACGCAGCAGGTCTTGGCTGTTTTGGGCACAAACTAGCTGCTGTAGTTGTTTCGTGCGCTAGTGCTACGTAGCACAAAACGTTACACAATCTTTAATAGTTAATTTGACCCTTGTAAATACTAGCTTGCAGCGTAGCTGGCATTCTTAAAATCTCTCGACTTCACAGTCGTGCCGGTTCGACCCCGGCCCCGGGCACCAGTGTCTGAACAAACAGAAGCCGCCTGGTGATATGCCAGGCGGCTTTTTTTTGGCATGGGCCGTTGGAGTCAGGTCTTGTTTGCGGCAAGCTTTTTCAGATCGTCGATGATCTCCTGTGAGTGCCGCGAAGTATCCACGCTCAGATAAACCTTGGCAATCTTGCCCTCAGGGTCGATCAGATAAGTATAGCGCTTGGCAATCTTGATGATGCCCAGATTGGTCAGCGCCCCATAACTGTCAGCCACTTTGCCATCTTTGTCGGCAAGCAGCGGGAAGGGCAGATTGTATTTTTTGGCAAATTTTGCGTGTGAGTCACTATCGTCGACACTCACACCGACGACCCTGGCGTTGAGCTTTTCAATCTGAAACAGATCGTCACGAAAGGCGCATGCCTCCTTGGTACAACCGGGCGTATCGTTCTTCGGGTAAAAATACAGCACCAGCCACTTACCGGAATAATCGGCCAGCGTGTGGGTCTGCAATTTCGCATCAGGTAGATTGAAATCCGGTGCGGCATCACCAGGTGCCGGTAATTTTCCGGCAAAACTGATGGAGCGGAACATCAACAGGGTGAGCGCGATAGCGGCGATGACAATGGCGAGTTTCATGGTAATCCTCTGAATTGGGCAAAGTGTTTGGTTGTCGGTTAAAGCTGTTTTAAACACCTACCCGGTAATGACAGTTTTTGCGATTCTAAATTCAGAAATGCGCCAAATATGAGAAACAAATATGAGAAAATAGCGTAGCTGCCCCCGTAGCTCAGTGGATAGAGCATCCCCCTCCTAAGGGGAGGGTCACACGTTCGATTCGTGTCGGGGGCGCCAACAGATCAATCAGTGATATCCAACTGGCATGCCCGATGAGGGCGCTGCTTTCACGAGATGTTACACAGATTCAGATCAAGTCTTGATCAGCTCAAAAGATAGCTGGTCAGCGCTACCTGACTTGTTATGAATTGTCACTTGAAGTCACTGCACCAATAAAAACGGCACCTGTGGGGGCCGTTTTTGTCGCTGCCTTTCGCTCGGGTAGTGTCCTGAGTAATGGCTGCATTGTTCGTTTTTGGCAAGCTGTCCAATGTTTATTGGGATGGCATGACAAAATGGACGGACCAACGACCGGCATCTGCCTGAAATCCTACCGGTGCGGTCATTTCAATTTTTTGCGGGCGAGGTGCAACGATGAGCGGAGCCGTCGTCATGACCTTGCTGCTACGCCATCAGCATGGTTATCACCAAAAATATAAGCCGCGAGAAGACCAAAGCCCTTGCTTGATGCTTCATCAAGATTGTCTGCCACCATGACCGCGGCGATGATAACGGGCGCATAGCGCCTTAACTCGAAAGCGTCTTCTTTTTGTAGAATGGTGTATCGCGGTTCTCCGGTCGCCATGACGGTTGCACTGATGGAAGCAAAAAAAGTAATTAAAACAATTGGATGATATAACGCATGGGTCTTGGTTACCTTGGTGGATGGCCTGTTTGTCCCGATAAACTCAAATCAGCTACTGATCACGGTCGTGGAGACTATTGATGTCCGCGTCGTTCGCATCAGTACAGTGGCCGGCCATCATAAAACTTCACGCAGATGATGAGCTGATGTATGTGGCAGATGCTGAGCGCTTTTTCAGCGATCATGCACTTCAACAAATACAGCTCATGGAGCAGGACAGGTTGATTGATAGCAGCGGTGCTGTGTATCACATCAACAAGGCCTCTACCTTGACGCTGATTCCCGCTGGCATCAGCTTGTCTCTGGATCAAATTGATGTGCTGCTGAGGCGACATCTATCCAATCGAGGTGCCTGCTGTGTATCAAAGTTGCATTCAAACTCCATCAGCGATGCAATTGCCGATGTGATGAGCTTGCAAAATTGAATGGATGCGCATGGGCGTGTTTTGCGGATACATTTCTTTTCCCCGCCGTCGATCTGATGTTGCGAGAGACCGATCAAATCCGTACACTTAATTCCTGTTACAGAATTAAGGTCAGTACCCATGGCAACCGCAATACCCCTCGATCTCGCGATCAGCAATGTCACTCCCTGCAATCCCGGCTTCAATAACGTCAACCGCATTTACCCCATCGGCCTGCTGTCGCCCACCTTTGATCTGCCGCTCTACAGTTCCAGTGTCCCCGCCGGCTTTCCTTCACCTGCCGATGAGCATGTCGAACAGCGGCTGAATCCCAATGATTATCTGGTCGATA
>MCAW01000011.1:68081-99845 GCA_001704575.1 Methylophilales bacterium LSUCC0135 | reverse complement strand
CGGATAACGGAGATTCGAGTTCGCAATGCTCGGCAATGCGCGCTCGAATCGCTTTGAGGTATCGGTTCACGGTATTGCGGTTCAAGCCACTGAGCAGTGCGATCTGGGAAGCATCCAGATCGGCAGCAAAGCAGCGAACCAGCTCCCGGAATTTCGCCTCGCTGATTTTTGAACGGTTAACGTACCTATTTTTTAATGACATAACAGAAGGTTAGCATTCCTTTTAACCCTCTGTTCTAGTCATGACCCTTTTTTATTGCCCGCAACCAGCACAGTGTCTGTGCGCCTCAACCTATTCCGAGCTCGGCTCGGGCGATCAGTGCCTGATTGAGCGCCGACTCGGTATCTTTGGCCAGCACGGTGAAATGACCCATTTTTCGGCCTGGACGCGCTTCATGCTTGCCGTAAAGATGAAGTTTCAGATTGGGGTGCGCCAGTGATTTGTTCCAGGCCGGTTCGGCATCTTTCCAGACATCCCCAAGAATGTTCACCATCACCGCATGGCTGTGCAGATGGCTGTCGCCCAACGG
This sequence comes from Methylophilales bacterium LSUCC0135, assembly GCA_001704575.1. Classification (GTDB taxonomy): domain Bacteria; phylum Pseudomonadota; class Gammaproteobacteria; order Burkholderiales; family Methylophilaceae; genus UBA6140. The sequence goes on along the minus strand of MCAW01000011.1, from coordinate 99,315 downwards.
CAGGCCGGTCAGCGCCCGTACCTGCTGCTCGAACTGATTGGTGATGCAGGCATCGATCGTGTAATGCCCTGAGTTGTGCGGCCGCGGCGCCATTTCATTCACCAGCAGCTTGCCCTCCGAAACGAAAAATTCGACGCCAAGCACGCCGACATAACCAAGCTTTTCGGCAATTTGAATCGCCAGCGCCTGTGCTTTGGCCTTAATCACCTCCGAGGCTCTGGCCGGCGCGATGGTCACATCAAGAATACCGTTCAGATGACTGTTTTCCGCCAGCGGAAAAGCAGCCACCTTGCCGCCAGCATCGCGCGCCAGCACAACGGAAACTTCATAATCGAGCGGCAGCATCTGCTCCAGCACGCTGGTTTCCTGCTTGAACCGGCTGAATGCCTGCAGCGCCTCCTGACGATTCCTCACCCTGGCCTGACCTTTGCCGTCGTAGCCAAAGCGCGCCACCTTGAGTATGGCCGGATACAGCGCGCTGTTATCGTCCGGCAGGTCGGATTCCTGCTGGATGACGGAAAAGTCGCCGACCGGCAGGCCGGAATCGCGAAAAAAAGTTTTTTCCGCCACCCGGTGCTGGGCGATTGCGACCGCCGATGCGCCCGGATGGACAACACAGTGCTGCGCCAAATGCTCAAGTGTCGCTGCCGGAACATTTTCGAACTCGGTAGTTACGGCGGCACAGGTTTCGCCCAGCTGCTGCAATGCGGCCTCATCGTCATATGCGGCGCATAAGTGCACGTCGGCAATTCTGCCTGCAGGGCTGTTTTTGTCCGGATCCAGCACGGTCACGCGATAGCCCATTTCATGGGCAGCAATCACAAAAAAACGGCCCAACTGGCCGCCGCCCAGCATGCCAAGCATGGCCGGCGGCAAAATCACTGATTTACTCAAGATCACTCCAATGGTCAGTAAGGAATTTCAGCAACACTTCAGGGCTGATCGGATAAATTCATGGCCATGACTTTATCAGTCTGTGCCGCCCTGAAACGATTGAGACGTTCAGAAAGCGCTTTATCGTCGTTCGCCAGAACCGAAACCGCAAACAGCCCGGCGTTCGCAGCCCCGGCCTCGCCGATGGCAAAGGTCGCGACCGGAATGCCTTTCGGCATCTGCACGATGGAAAGCAGCGAATCCTGACCATTCAAATGCCTCGAAGGTACCGGCACGCCCAATACCGGCAGCGTGGTCTTGGCCGCCACCATGCCCGGCAGGTGGGCGGCGCCGCCCGCTCCGGCAATGATCACACGAAAGCCGTTAGTAACTGCCTGCTCGGCGAAATCGAACATCAAATCCGGGGTGCGGTGCGCCGAAACCACTCTGGCCTCATAAGCGACACCGAAATCCGCCAACATCTGGGCGGCAGCTTTCATCACCGGCCAATCGCTATCCGACCCCATGATGATGGCAACTAACGGTTTTGCCTGCTTGTTTGCTTGGCTCATTGAATGGCTCCCTTAAGGCAATAGTTCATGTAGCACGAATTTGGCTCGTCCGGCCCTGCGATTTGCATGCAAACACAATCTGTGTGCTGCTACTTTCGATTGTGGCTATAGCAGCACCAGATTGTCACGATGAATCAGTTCGGCTTCGTCGATGTAGCCGAGAATCTTTTCAATCTCACTGCTGGGTTTACGCAGAATTTTCGCGGTTTCGGCGGCATTGTAGTTGATGAGGCCGCGCGCAATTTCATTGCCGCTATCATCGAGACAGGCAACAACATCGCCACGGTCAAAATGCCCCTCGGCCTTGATCACGCCGATCGGCAACAGGCTTTTGCCGCCTTGCAACAGTGCCTTGGCAGCGCCCGCGTCGAGGGTGACTTTTCCCGCCAGTCGCAGATGATCGGCAAGCCATTGCTTTCTGGCAACCGTTTTCATTTGCTCGGCATGCAGATGCGTGCCTATGGATTCTCCTTGCGCAAGACGCAGCAACACATCAGGCTCGCGGCCCGAGGCAATGATGGTGCCGGCACCGCTTCTGGCTGCACGTTTGGCTGCCAGTATCTTGGTCAGCATGCCGCCGCTGCCGATCGCTGTCCCCGCACCACCGGCCATTTTTTCCAGCTCAGGGTTGCCGGCAGTTTCTCGTTCGATGAACACCGCATCCGCATGCTTTCTCGGATCGGCTGAATAGAGCCCGCTTTGATCGGTCAATATCACCAGCACATCAGCTTCAATCAGATTCGCCACCAGCGAAGCCAGCGTATCGTTATCGCCGAAGCGGATTTCATCGGTCACGACGGTGTCGTTCTCATTAATGATGGGGATGACGCTCAAATCGAGCAGCGTGCGCAGCGTGCTGCGCGCATTCAGATAGCGCTTGCGGTCGGCGAGGTCTTCATGCGTGAGCAGCACCTGTGCGGTATGCAGGCCATGCTGGCTGAAGCAGGATTCGTACATCTGCACCAGCCCCATTTGACCCACTGCCGCAGCGGCCTGCAGTTCGTTGATATTGGTAGGGCGTTTTTTCCATCCAAGCCTTTGCATGCCCTCTGCCACCGCACCGCTGGATACCAGCACGACCTGACGCTGTTGCTTGACCAGCGAGGAAATCTGCGTAACCCAAGCGGAGATGGCCGCCATGTCCAGACCTCGGCCGTTATCGGTGACCAGGCTGGAACCGACCTTGACGACCAGCGTCTGCGCATCAGTCAGTAGGGAGTTCATCTTTCGTGGATTCCGCTTCCAGTCGTTTGGTATTTTCCAGATGCGCCATGATGGCATAGACCAGCTCTTTGGTGCCGCCGCCGCTGATGGCAGAAATGGCAAAGCATGGTCCGTCCCAACCATAATCCCGCACAAAACTTTCAACCGCAGAAGCCGGGTCTTCCAGCATATCGACCTTGTTGAGCACCAGCCAGCGCGGTTTATTATAAAGTTCTTCGTCGTATTTTCTCAGCTCTTCGACAATCGCACGGGCTTCCTGCACCGGATCGACCGACTCATCAAAAGGCGCAATATCGACGATATGCAGCAGCAGCCGGGTACGTGCCAGATGACGCAGAAACTGATGTCCGAGTCCGGCGCCTTCTGCCGCGCCTTCGATCAGGCCGGGAATGTCGGCAATGACGAAACTGCGGTTGGTATCAACGCGCACCACACCGAGGTTGGGATGCAGCGTCGTAAAAGGATAATCGGCAACCTTGGGCTTGGCCGCAGAAACGGAACGGATAAAGGTGGATTTACCGGCATTCGGCATGCCGAGCAAGCCTACATCGGCCAGCACCTTGAGTTCCATGTAAAGTTCCAGTTCTTCGCCCGGTTCGCCCGGTGTACATTGCCTGGGCGCCCGGTTGGTACTGGTCTTGAAATGGATATTGCCCAAACCGCCGTTACCGCCTTTTGCCAGCAGGGCTTTTTGACCGTTTTCCGCCAGATCGACCAGCACCTGACCACTGGCCTTGTCGCTGATCACCGTACCCACCGGCACGCGAAGAATGAGGTCCTCGCCCTTGGCACCGTAACAATCCGAACTGCGACCGTTCTCACCGCGCTGTGCGCGGAAAGTACGGGTATAGCGGTAATCCACCAGCGTATTGATATTGAGGTCGGCGACCACAAAAATCGAGCCGCCACGGCCGCCATCGCCACCACTGGGGCCGCCCATGGGCTCATACTTCTCACGACGAAACGTCGCAGCGCCGTTGCCGCCATCACCGGCGTAGACCTTGATTGTTGCTTCGTCGATGAACTTCATTTCTGGATCATTTCCGCTTCCGTGGTTTCAGTCAGCACAAGTGGCGCCTGCATCGTCAGCCATTTCATACATTGCGTCAGCGCAGTGATTACCGGCATTTCGCCAAAACAAAAAAGCCCTACCATTGCGATAGGGCTTTTGCGAAGCTTGTACGTATCAGGCCGGGATGACGCTGACCAGCTTGCGACGCAGGGCGCCCTTGACGCTGAATGTCACTTTACCATCAACCTTGGCAAACAAGGTGTGGTCCTTGCCCATGCCGACGTTGTCGCCAGCATGCATGCGGGTGCCGCGTTGGCGAACGATAATGCTGCCTGCGCTGACGATCTGCTCGCCGAAAGCCTTGACGCCAAGACGCTTGGCCTGTGAGTCGCGGCCGTTACGTGAACTGCCACCTGCTTTTTTATGTGCCATGATTTATTCCTTTATTACTCGGCTGCTGCCGCTTTGGCCTTGGATGCCTTGGCTGGCTTGCCTGCTGCTGCGATTGTGCCGATTTCGATTTCCGTGAAATCCTGACGGTGACCTTGGGTCTTACGGTAGTGCTTGCGACGGCGGAATTTGAAAATCATCACCTTGTCGCCACGGCCGTGTGCAACAACCTTGGCCTTGACACTTGCACCGTCGATTAGAGGAGCGCCAATGGTCACGTTGTCGCCATCTGCCACCATTAACACTTGGTCAAGTGTGATGTCGCTGCCGACCTCACCTGCCAATTTTTCAACCTTTAGCTTATCGCCAGCGGCTACACGGTACTGTTTACCGCCGGTTTTGATGACTGCATACATGATTAAGCCTCGTTCGCTACGCTTTCAAATGAATCGCGCATTATACGTAAAAGCGTAAGGAAAGCAAACCCATTATCGTCTTTTGTGCCGGTATCCTGAAACGCCGGAATGCCCTTCATCGTGGGCATCAGACCATCACGGATATGCTAAAATCTGGAGCTTAAGTTTAACACCATGCATTCGGCCCTGGATTTCCAGCTCCATGGCGCACAAACGTTCAGAGCAAATCACGTGTCTCAAGACTTATTATCTTGCATTGCCAATGACATGACTGCGGTCGACGCCGTCATCCGCCGCTCTCTGCACTCCGAAGTCGTACTGGTCAATCAGGTTGCCAACTACATCATCAATGGCGGCAAGCGCTTGAGACCTGCGCTGGTACTGCTTGCCGCAGGGGCCTTCGGCAAGATCACGGCGACGCATCATCAGCTGGCTGCAGTTGTAGAGTTCATTCACACGGCCACACTGCTGCATGACGATGTCGTTGACGAGTCGTCCATGCGCCGCGGCCAGGCTGCCGCCAATACCATGTTCGGCAATGCCGCCAGCGTGCTGGTGGGTGATTTCGTCTATTCCAGGGCGTTCCAGATGATGGTCGAAGTGCAGAACATGCGTGTCATGGAAATTCTGGCGGAAGCCACCAACATCATCGCCGAAGGCGAGGTGTTGCAACTGCTCAATGTACATGATGCGGACGTCACCGATGAGGCTTACCTGAAGGTCATTCACTACAAAACGGCAAAATTGTTCGAAGCGGCAACCCGCCTTGGCGCCGTTGTCTGCAACGCTTCAGCAGAGGATGAGCAGGCCATGGCCGAATACGGCATGCGTCTTGGCACGGCGTTTCAGCTGATCGACGACGTGCTGGACCTGAGTGGAGAAAGCGCGGAAATCGGCAAGAATCTGGGTGACGACATCGCAGAAGGCAAACCCACGATGCCGTTGCTGATCGCCATGCGGCGCGGCAACAAAACACAACAGCAGCTGATACGTCACGCTATCGAGCAAGGCGGTCTGGACGACCTGCCCGCAGTACTGGAAGCCGTGGCTGCCACCGACGCACTGAGCGAGGTCCGCAGGATGGCCCAAAAAGAAGCGGAAAAAGGCTACGCTGCCATTGCCCATTTGCCTGATTCAACTTATCTTCAGGCACTCACCGGCCTTGCCCGCTTCGCAGTCGAGCGCAGCCATTAAGCCGCTCAGTTCAAGGTAATCGGCTCCCCGCTTTCCGCATGGTAATAACTGAGATGCGCGCACTTGCTGGTGCCTGTCGTCAGTGAACCGTCGAACAGCGCTTCGCCATCGACATCAACAACCGCATAGCCGTTATGATAAAGCGTGACCTCGGCTTCCTGACGGCCTTGACGCATGGCGAAGCTGATGTAATTCTCATCCTCCTCTTCGTCCAGCAATTCCCAGTCCGGGCGACCGGTGAGTTGCTCGAGCCAGCCGGACAAATCGACCTCGACCCGGCAAACCACCGGCTCTTCCCAAGCCGATTTTAGTTGAGCATCGTTTTTTAAAGTATCGTGTTCTTTATCCATGGTGTACCTTTCCATACAGGTTGTTAACTGGCGGCGAAAGTGGAAATTTCAATAGCCCGTCATGCATGAAACGCAGCAACGGCAAAAAGGTTGCAAGTTGCGATGAATGAATATCGGTGGGATGATGCATCAACTTTATCCAGGGCCCGCTCATGTTTGATTTTTTCGACCCTTTGTTGATTGCCTTACACACCAGCCCCTTCATTTACGTTGCGTTCGTATCATTGTTCGGACTGCTGGCAGGAAGTTTTCTCAATGTCGTGATCCATCGCCTGCCCAAAATGATGGCGCTGGCATGGCAGGCCGAATGCCGTGCGATTTTGGCACCGCAGAACGAATCCGCGGAGCCCTCTCCAACAAGGTACAATCTTCTGGTACCACGTTCTGCCTGCCCGTCTTGCGGTCATAGAATTACTGCCTTGCAGAACATCCCGCTCATCAGCTATGCCGTTCAGGGCGGCAAATGCGCGAACTGCAAAAGCAAAATCAGCCTGCGCTACCCGCTGGTCGAGATGCTCACCGGTGCGCTGGCTGGCGCCATCGCCTGGAAGTTCGGCGTATCCGCAATGGCCGTTGCGGCGCTCATCTTCAGCTTTGCGCTGATTGCCCTGACCTTCATTGATTTCGACACCCAGCTCCTGCCGGACGATATCACCCTGCCACTTCTCTGGCTGGGTATATTTTTCAATATAGGCGGCGGTTTCACCGATCTGCAGTCTGCAGTGATAGGCGCAATCGCAGGCTATCTCAGCTTGTGGTCGATTTACTGGGCATTCAAGCTGGTGACCGGCAAGGAAGGCATGGGTTACGGCGATTTCAAACTGCTTGCAGCGATCGGCGCCTGGTTCGGCTGGCAGTTACTGCCCGCCGTGATTCTGCTTGCATCGATTGCGGGTTCGGTCATCGGCATCGCGCTTATCGTCTTCGCCAGACATCGCCGCGAAGTCCCCATCCCTTTCGGCCCCTTTCTTGCAATAGGCGGTATTGCCGCCTTGTTCTGGGGGCCGCAACTCACTGGCTTTTACCTGGCGGGCTGACATGTTTCTGGTCGGCCTCACCGGTGGCATCGGTAGCGGGAAAAGCGAAGCGGCGCGCATTTTTGCCGGACTCGGCGTGCCGGTGGTCGATACTGACGCCATCGCACATGAGTTGACTGCGCCGGGCCAGCCTGTATTGCAAAACATCATCCACCTTTTCGGCAACGAATTCCTCAATCCTGACGGCAGCCTGGATCGCGCTGCCTTGCGCGAAAAAGTGTTCGCCGACGAACGTGCCAGACACCAGCTCGAAGCAATACTGCACCCGGCCATCTTTGACGAGGTGGTTCAAAGGGTAAACCAGCATCCACAGGCACCTTATCAGATCATCGCCATACCGCTGCTTTTTGAAAATGAGCGTTACCGCAGTCTGGTCCAGCGCAGCCTGTTGATAGACTGCGACGAAACGCTGCAAGTGAGCCGGACGACAGCACGTAGCGATTTGCCTGCAAGCGCTGTCAAAGCCATCATGCGCGCGCAGATGTCAAGAGCCGAGCGTATCGGCCAAGCAGACGACATCATCACCAATAACCGGGGGTTGCCGGAATTAAAGAAAGAAATTGAGAAACTTCATCAAAAATATTTGATGATCTGTTAAAAAGTTCATTCAGACTTGCATAGTTATAGAATAGATCTCATAATCAACTGCAATATTTATCAATTGCTCATGACACCGCATAAAGTCCGTGCCCAGCTACGATTACCCTTTCAATGAACGTATCCGGACGCTATTGCGTATTGAGGATTTGTTCCTCAAGGCCCTGCACCATATCAGCGGCAGCAGCGAATTCAATCACCACTGCGCGCTGATTTCCATTTTTCAGATTCTCGATGTCATTGACCGCGCGGAGCTGAAAGCCGACCTGCTGCAAGAACTGGACCGGCAGAAAATCATGATGCGGAATTTGCGTGGCAACCCCTCGATCTCCGAGCCGCTACTGAATGAGCTGATCGGCGAAATCGAAACAACCTCCATCGAATTACGCTCGAACGCCACCAAACTCGGCCAATGTCTGCGCGATAACGAATGGCTGATGAGCATCAAACAGCGCACCGGCATTCCCGGCGGAGTCTGCGAATTCGACCTGCCCTCATATCATTTCTGGCTCGGCCTCGGCAACGAGCGCCGTAAAAGCGACCTGAATAATTGGCTTACTCCGCTGCAACCGCTCAATGCCGCCGTACGCATCATCCTGCATATCCTGCGCGGCAGCAGCGCCACAAGCCGTTTGGTGGCGCAGGGCGGGGTATATCAGGAAATGCTCGGCGGCGTCAAACCAGCCCAAATGGTACGTATCGAAGTTGCTGATGACCTCAATTGCTTCCCGGAAGTTAGCGCCAACAAATACGCCATCAATATCCGGTTCAACAGCCTGGAAGTATCGCAGCGTCCACGCGCCTGTGATTTTGATGTTCCTTTTGTACTGACTTTGTGTAATCTCTAAGCCCGCCATGTCAACCGGAAACAAGCGTTTGGTCGCCTGCCCACAATGTCAGGCACTGACACCTTACAGCACGGAAAACAAATACCGGCCTTTTTGCTCGGAACGTTGCAAACTGATTGATCTCGGGCAATGGGCGAGCGAGGGATATCGCATTCCTGAAGCAATCAAACCTGGCGACATGGATGATGAATTCGCCAAAACGCAATAAACGGCAGGAGCTTCCGATGAATATTTTCCGCACACTCTGCTTTAGCCTGCTTTTCGCACTTACCGCCTGTGCCGAAGCGGATCAGGATATCAGCATCAGCGACGCATGGATCCGGGCAACCGCGCCCGGACAGCAGGTCGCCGCTGCCTACATGCGCTTGCAAAGCAAACAGGGATCGACACTGATCAAGGCTGAAAGCAATCTCGCCGGGACTGTTGAGATACACAGCATGACGATGGAAAACGACGTGATGAAAATGCGCATGCTGGATGAACTGCCTCTCCCTGCGGGGAAAACCGTGCGTCTGGAACCGGGCGGCTATCATTTGATGCTGTTTGACCTGAAACAAACACTCAGCGTCGGCGGAACAGGTGAGTTCTCGCTCCACTTCAGAAACCAGTCTGGCGAGACGCACAACATGACAGTAAAGCTGCCGGTCAAAGCCGCCGGCAGGCACGGCCACTAACCTCTACATCTAAAGCCTGGACACCTTAAGCCTGCGTGTCCAAACCTGACGCTGCTAGCCCTTGGTCTGAAAGCCGATCATAAAACGCTGGCTATGCATGCCGTCATGCAGCTCCAGCAACATTGTCCAATCCGCCCACCCCCGCACACATGCCGGCAAGTTGACTTCTGCCACCCACAAACCCTCCGCTTTTTTGATCAGGCGGTAGCGGTTGAGCCCCATTTCCATGCCCTCCATGCCGAAACTGGCGTACACCTGGTCGGCTGTTATCAGCGCAGGATCATGGATTTCCATGCGCAGTTCGAAGGGCTTGAGAATCTGCGGCGGATGGTTGCTGCTGACGTAAACACCGTCGACCCGGCAGCCAGCCGAGATATCCGCGCAGTCATGCATCGTTTCCGGCGCACGGGCGCAAGCATTAAGCAACAACGCTCCGGCCAGGACTGCACGCGAGCAGATCATCGCAGCGCGTTTCATGTCGGCCAAACGCCTCTTTGCATGGCGATGCCATGCGCGCCATGCTGCCTGGCAATCGCAAGGTCATCATATTTCATTCCACCCAATGCAAATACCGGTAGCGGATAATCACGGGCCAGCTGATTGAAACCGGACCAGCCCAGCGTTTGCACACCCGGGTGACTGCGAGTCGGCATGACTGGCGAAAGCGTGACGAAGTCAAGCTCCATCAGTCTGGCTTGCTGCAACTCCAGCGCATCGTGACAAGAAGCCGCCACCCATTCGAGCTCGGGGCGTTGGGTCAGACCCAGCAGCTGAACGGCGCTCAAATGCACGCCATGCGCGCCGGTTCTGCACGCCATTTGCACATCGCCATTGATCAGCACCTTTGCGCCATAGGGCTTTGAAAACATCATCACACGTCGCGCAAAGGCTTCGAGCGCATCAGCTTCCAACTGTTTTTCGCGCACCTCGATCAATCTCAGGCCATCCTCCAGTGCTGCTTGCAGCCGCGAGAAAAACAAGTGCTCGCCGGATTCCGCCAGATCGGTAATGCCATAAATACGTGGCAACATCAGCGCCTTGACGACCGGCGCGTTGGCCGGCAACAGCGGCGCCACCTCAACCCGGTCGGGATGTTGCCAGACCAGTGCCTGCCCTTCCTTGCCATGCGGCTCGACCGACCAGCGATGCACCATGAAGAAATGCAGCTTGACGGTTTTTTCCGGGTAGTCGAAGCTGCGCGTCAGCCAGGGATACACTTCCAGCGCCTGGGTGCCGAGCTCTTCATGCAACTCGCGCTGCAATCCCTGAATCGGCAACTCGCCCGCCTCAATCTTTCCGCCGGGAAATTCCCACCAGCCCGCCCAAGGCTTTCCATGCGGACGCTGGCCGAGCAACACCGCGCCATCCGGCCTGACCAGCACCGCCACGGCTGCGTGCGTCACTCTGGACTCTGTCATCAGCTCCGCTTGCCCCCGCTTGGGGAACGCTCCGGCTGGACCTGCCCCGTAGCCATCGAGGCAAGCGCGCGGCTACCCGCATAATCGCATGCGAACTGGTAAGCAACGCGGCCGCTGCGTGCACCACGGCTCAGCGAAAACTGCAAAGCGGCACGGCGAGTTTGATCATCCCATGTCTCGATGCCGAAATCCGCCAGCCATTGCCGGGCAATATCGAGATACTCATCCTGATCGAACGCATAGAACGACAGCCAGAGACCGAAGCGTTCAGACAACGACACTTTCTCCTCTGTCGTGTCACCGGGGCGGATTTCTTCGCCGAGATAGCGTGTTTCGAGATTCTCCTGCATGAATTCAGGCATCAGGTGGCGCCGGTTCGAAGTGGCATAAACCAGCACGTTTTCGGAAGTTGAAGCAAGCGAACCGTCCAGCACCACTTTCAAAGCCTTGTAACCGGCATCGCCTGCCTCGAATGACAGATCATCACAAAATATGATGAAGCGCTCGGCACGGTCACGGACCAGCTCGACAATTTGCGGCAAGGCATGCAAATCCTGCTTGTCCACTTCAATCAGACGCAGGCCGTCTGGACTGAATTCGTTCAACAACGCCTTCACCAGCGAGGATTTACCGGTACCGCGTGCACCAGTCAACAGCACATTATTGGCAGGGAAGCCGTGAACAAACTGTCTGGTATTGCCGACGATCCGGGCTTTTTGCTCATCCAGATGATGCAGATCAGCCAGCCTGATCTTGTGCGGATTCAATAGCGCATGCAGATAGCTGCGGCCATTTGCATGCTGCCAACGCCAGGCCGTCGCCGACCAATCAGGCGCTTCTGCCGGTGCCGGCAGCAATATTTCCAGCCGTTGCAGCAGGGCTTCTGCCCGTGCAATCAGTCCTTCAAAATCCGGCATGATTCACCTTGCACTCAAGACCGGTAGTCTGCATTGATTTTGACGTAATCGTAGGAAAAATCGCAGGTCCAGACCGTTGCTGCCGCTTCGCCGCGATTCAGATCGACACGCACGGTAATCTCGGCTGCCTGCATGACCGCTGCTGCCTTTTCCTCAACATAACTGGCGGCTCGACCGCCATGCTCGGCCACCAACTGGTCACCCAGGTAGAGCTTGAGTGCCGACACGTCCAGGTCCTCAATACCGGCATAGCCGATGGCGGCAAGAATTCTGCCGAGATTGGGGTCTGAAGCGAAAAATGCGGTCTTGATCAACGGCGAATGGGCAATCGCATAGCCCACCTTGCGGCATTCCGCCTGATCGCGCCCGCCCTCCACCTGTATGGTCATGAATTTGGTCGCGCCTTCGCCATCGCGTACGATGGCCTGCGCAAGTTCTATGGCGACATCGGTAATGGCATCGCGCAGCCTGACGTAATCATCATCTGCCGGGCCGATCTCGTCATTGCCGCTCCGGCCGGTGGCAATCAGAATCAGGGAATCGTTGGTCGACGTATCGCCATCTACCGTAATGCAGTTGAACGAGCGATTGACGGCATGGTCGATAATGCTATCCAGCGCCTGCTGGCTCACGGCGGCATCGGTAGCAATATAACCGAGCATGGTCGCCATGTTGGGATGGATCATGCCGGAACCCTTTGAAATACCGGTCACCGTCACAGTCCTGCCACCCAGGGCGATTTGGCGCGAGGCGCCTTTGGCGACGATGTCGGTGGTCATGATGGTTTCTGCGGCGCGCAACCAATGATGCTCGTGCAGATCATCAATGCCTGCTGGTAGCCCTGCGATAATGCGATCCACCGGCAAAGGCTCCATGATGACACCGGTCGAGAACGGCAGAATCTGCTCAGGTGCGCACCCAATCAGCCGGGCCAGCGCTTCGCAGCTTTCTCTGGCATGCCGCAGGCCATCCTCGCCGGTACCGGCGTTGGCATTGCCGGTGTTCACCAGCAAGGCGCGGATTTCATGCCCGCCCGCCAGATGCTCCTTGCACAGAATCACGGGAGCCGCACAAAACCGGTTCTGGGTAAAAACGCCCGCCACCTTGCTGCCGGCAGCCAGCTCCATAACCAGCACATCCTTGCGGTTGGGCTTGCGCACATGCGCCTCTGTCGCGCCAAGCCGGACACCTCTGACCGGGTAAAGGGATTCTGCGTCTGGCGCAGCATAACTGACGGGCATATCAAACTTCCATATTGGATGCAAAATCCGATTTTACCCCATTCACCGGCAGGCGTTGCGGTGCAATCAAGAGACTAACGGCCATGAAAAAGCCGGGTTTCCCCGGCCTTTTCATGCTGCTTGTGCAATCAATCAGTCTAGTCGCCGAAATCGATCTGCTGCAAACGCTGATCAAGCCTTTGCATTACCGTATCCCGCTCGGCAGGCGCCATGTCCCACCAATCACGGATTTCTTCGATCGTGCGATAACAACCTTCGCAAAGACCGCTTGTCTCGTTCATGCTGCAAATACCGATACATGGGGAAGCAATGGTTTCCGATAGACTATTCACAAGACTAGACTCCATTTGACATTCAACTCAACTTAACTTGCCGTGGCATTGCTTGTATTTTTTTCCTGAGCCGCATGGGCAAGGGTCGTTGCGGCCGACCTTGACGCCCTGACGTTCGAACGGTTGGGCTGCGGCCGGTGCTTCATCGGCAGCAGATTCTCCAAGTGCATCTTCATAACTGGCGTGCTGGTATTGCACGTTTTCCAGCTCGGCAGGTTTTTCCACCGCTTCAACATCGGCTTCGGTCTTCACCTGTACCAGCATGGTGACCTGAGTCACTTCCCGCTTGACCGTATCAAGCAACGCGCTGAACAGATTGAACGCTTCACGCTTGTATTCCTGTTTCGGATTCTTCTGTGCGTAGGAACGCAGATGAATGCCCTGACGCAAATGATCGAGCGCTGCCAGATGCTCACGCCAGTGATTGTCTATGCTCTGCAACATGACGGCACGTTCGAACTGGCGCATGACTTCGGCACCTGCCAGCGCTTCCTTGGCCGCATAGGCCTCGTTGGCTGCCTCGAACACCCGATCGCGCATGGTTTCTTCGTGCAGATCAGGGTTTTCTTCCAGCATTTTCTGCAACGGCAGATCGAGATTGATATCCGCCTGCAGCGCCTTTTCCAGACCGGGCACATCCCACTGCTCTTCCACGCTCTCGGGCGGGATATAAGTCGCGATCAGATCGGTCAGCACATCGGTGCGCATGGCTTCGATGGTGTCTTTCACATCTGCTGCTTCGAGCAGTTCGTTGCGCTGCTGATAAATGACGCGACGCTGGTCGTTGGCAACATCGTCGTATTCCAGCAACTGTTTGCGGATATCGAAGTTACGGCCCTCGACCTTGCGCTGGGCATTCTCGATGGCACGCGTCACCCATGGGTGCTCGATGGCTTCGCCTTCCGGCATCTTGAGACGCTCCATGATGGCAGAGACGCGATCCGAGGCAAAAATGCGCAGCAACTGGTCTTCCAGCGACAGGTAAAAACGGCTAGAACCGGGGTCGCCCTGCCGTCCGGAGCGGCCGCGCAACTGGTTGTCGACGCGACGGGATTCGTGGCGCTCGGTACCGACGATGTGCAAACCGCCGGCAGCGATCACCGCCTCATGCTGTTTCTGCCATTCGGACTTGACGCCGGCAATTCTGCTTTCCTTTTCGGCATCGCTCAGTTTTTCGTCCTGGCGGATCCTGACGATTTCCGGTTCCGGATTGCCGCCGAGTACGATATCGGTACCACGGCCGGCCATATTGGTGGCAATCGTGATCATGCCCGGACGGCCGGCCTGCGCGATGATGTGGGCTTCGCGCTCGTGCTGCTTGGCATTCAGCACCTGATGTTCGAGCTTGGCCTTGGTCAGCACATTGGCAATCAGCTCCGAGTTTTCGATCGAGGTCGTACCGACCAGCACCGGCTGTCCACGCTTCTGGCATTCCTGGATATCTTCGATCACGGCCTTGTATTTTTCGGTTGCGGTGCGATAGACCTTGTCCATCTGATCGACGCGCTGCATCGGGCGATGGGTTGGGATGACAATGGTTTCCAGGCCGTAAATCTGGTTGAATTCGTAAGCCTCGGTATCTGCCGTACCGGTCATGCCGGACAATTTCTCGTACATGCGGAAGTAATTCTGGAAGGTGATCGAAGCCAGGGTCTGGTTTTCCTTCTGGATGGAAACGCCTTCCTTTGCCTCGACCGCCTGATGCAAACCATCCGACCAGCGACGGCCCGGCATCATGCGGCCGGTGAACTCATCAACAATAACGACTTCGCCATCGCGCACGACATAATGCTGGTCGCGATGATAGAGCGATTGCGCGCGCAAGGCGGCATAAAGATGATGCACCAGGCTGATGTTGGCAGCATCATAGAGGCTGGAACCCTCCGGCAGCAGACCGGCCTCCGCCAGCAGATTTTCCGCATGCTCATGGCCCTGTTCCGACATCAGAACCTGATGCGATTTTTCGTCGACCCAATAATCGCCTTCACCATCCTCCTCGGTCTGGCGCTGCAGATTTGCAGCAAGCACATTGATCCGGGTATACAAGTCCACACTTTCGTCCGCCTGACCGGAAATGATCAAGGGCGTACGCGCTTCGTCAATCAGGATGGAATCGACCTCATCGATCAGCGCATAGGTCAGCGAGCGTTGCACACGCTCGCCAGCGGTATGCACCATGTTGTCGCGCAGATAGTCAAAACCGAATTCATTGTTGGTACCGTAGGTAATATCGGCTGCATAAGCCTTGCGTTTTTCCTCGCTTGGCATCTGCGAGAGATTGATGCCGACCGTCAGGCCGAGGAAGTTATAAAGACGGGACATCCATTCGGCATCGCGTCTGGCGAGATAGTCATTGACCGTCACTACATGCACGCCCTTGCCGGTCAGGGCATTCAGATAGGCCGGCAATGTTGCCACCAGTGTCTTGCCCTCACCGGTGCGCATTTCAGCAATCTTGCCGGAGTGCAGCACCATGCCACCGATCAACTGCACGTCGAAGTGACGCATCTCCAGCACGCGACGACCGCCCTCACGCACCACAGCAAAAGCCTCGGGCAAGAGCTTGTCCAGACTTTCTCCATTCTGGTAACGCTGCTTGAATTCTGCGGTCTTGGACTTCAATGCCTCGTCGCTCAATGCCTGCATGGCCGGTTCCAGTGCGTTGATTGCAGCGACTTTTTGCGTGAGCTGTTTGATCAGCCGCTCGTTACGGCTACCAAAAACTTTTTTGAACAACGTGGATAACATGAAATGACACCGACTTTCCGCACGAGCGGAAACCCCTTAGGTTGAATTGGCTGTTTGTAACAACACGCCGTTGGATATAAATACCACCGACCTGCAAAATGTGAATCTTAACTCCTGGGATTCCGCTCTGTAAAATCAGTTCTGCAAAAACTTACGCGGGTCCATCGGCGCGCCATCGCGGCGAACTTCGAAGTGCAGATGCGGACCCGTGGAACGGCCGGTATTACCGACTCTGGCAATCAGCTGCCCCTTTCTGACGACATCCCCGGCTTTGACCAACAGCTCTGATGCATGGGCATACCGTGTTTCCAATCCGGAGCCGTGATTAATCTTAATGATTTTACCATAGTCAGGCGTCTGTTCGGCGAAGGTGACCCGTCCGCCTGCTGCCGCATGAATCGGCGTTCCGGTTGCCGCCGTGAAATCCAGCCCTTCGTGAAACGCACTGCGGCCCGAGAACGGGTCAACGCGCCAGCCGAAGCTGGAGGAGTTGTAGCCGACATTGACCGGGCTGTTGTCCGGCAACATGTTTTTTTGCATGGTCTGTTGCAAAAGCATAGCTTCCAGCATGCTCAGACGATCGCTTTTCAGTTCGATCTGCTGCGCCAGGTCTGCGATTCCGGCCTGCAATTGCGCTTCGCTGATATCCTGCGGATTGACTTGCGGGCCGCCTGCGCCGGGCGCCTGAATTGCATCGAGGTCCCGTTCCTTGATGCCGGCCATCTTGGCCAGCCGGGTACTCAGTGCGTCCAGCCGCATGATGCGCGCGTGCATTTCGCCCAGCTGAAGCGCCAGTGCGTCGAGATCTTTTTGCGGATGATGCAGGGTGAACTGAAGCTGTGATGGCAGCAACGCTCTGACCGGGTTATTGCGGCCATCGGCCTGCGGCAGGATAATCGCCAGAGTCAATGCGATGGAAATCGCCGACACAGTCAGCAGGACCAAAAGAATCTGGAACATGGTCAGCGTTTTTGCCCGCGCCATGTTGTTGGACACAAAAATTATATTCAAGCATTTCCCCTTTTTGGGAGGTATCAGGCATGCAGCGCATCAATGCTTTTCTTAAAAACAATGCCGATCTGGCGACAATTTCCGGCAAGGCGGAACAGTTAACCGCATGCCAAAAACTGTGGGATGCGGTCGCGCCCGATGCACTCAAGCCCTGCACTCGTGCCGGCGACCTCCATCACCGGCGGCTTACAGTCTATGCAAGCAATGGTGCAGCAGCGGCAAAAATCAAATTGTTGTTGCCGGGTTTGTTGACGCAATTGCAAAAGCGAGGGCTAGAAGTTACTTCAATTCGGGTCCAAGTGCAAGTCCAATCTGAGCAAAGAAAGGCAGAAAAGCCTCTCAGAACATTGAGTTATTACGCATCAACCGAGCTGGAAAAGCTTGCCGAAAAACTCGACCAGGCGTCGCCGCTGGTAGCCGTACTGAAAAAACTCTCCAGCCGCTCGCAGACCAGGTAATCAGCAATGAGCCCAACGTTCTCACGCTAACGCTGATAAAAACAAGAACGGAACCGCATGGAATTCTTCATCTATCTGTTTGCCGGCATGTTTGCCGGTCTGTTGTCCGGGCTATTCGGCGTCGGCGGCGGACTTATCATCGTGCCGATACTGGTTGCCGTATTTACCGGCCTGGAATTTCCGCAGCAATACATCATGCATCTGGCGCTCGGCACCTCACTCGCCACCATCATTTTCACTTCGATTGCATCGACCAGAGCACACCACAATCGCAGCAATGTGGATTGGCAGACCGTGGGCAGAATCGCCCCCGGGATCGTACTGGGCACCCTGCTCGGCACGGTGGTGGCCACAAGTCTGCAGACCGGCTGGCTGGAAGCCATATTTGCCGCATTTGTCTTTCTTGCCGCCACCCAGATTCTCTTGAACTTCAGCCCCGACCCTAGCCGTGAGATGCCCGGCATGTTCGGCACCGGGCTCGCAGGCATCAGTATCGGTCTGGTATCCAGTCTGGTAGGCATCGGCGGCGGAACGCTCAGCGTACCCTTCCTGGTTTACTGCAACACTGCCATCAAAAAAGCCATCGGTACTTCTGCCGCCATCGGACTGCCGATTGCGCTCTCGGGTGCCATCGGCTACATGGCGAACGGCCTGCGCGCGGAGGCGTTGCCCGAATACAGCCTGGGTTATGTCTATCTGCCTGCATTGTTTGGAATCGTGCTGGCAAGCAGCCTGACCGCACCTTACGGCGCCCGGCTCGCATATTGGTTACCGGCGATGGCGCTTAAGCGCGCTTTCGCCATCCTGCTTTATCTGATCGGACTGAACATGCTCTGGAGCATGTTCTGAAGCTGCCGTAGCGAGCCGGTTGCATGGCAGGCCTCAAGGTCATTGTAGGCATCTGGTAAAAGTGAAATAATGGCCTCGCAGTAAACTTCATGTAACTTCAGTGATCAGGAGAAATCTCGGCACGATAGCCATCACATTGCCTGCCATCAGAGGCATGCTGAATGCAACAGCCATTTGAAATATCGTTACCACCAAAGAAGCAACGCCCGGGGTTCTCAATTCAATTAAAAAGAGGGAGAAGTCGATGTCTGCTGGACTGATATTAGCAATTGCAAGTGCCTTACTCGCCGTCGTCTACGGCGCAGTCATGAGTAAATGGATCTTTTCACTACCCGCCGGCAATACACGCATGCAAGAGATTGCGGGTGCGATTCAACAGGGTGCCGCAGCTTATCTGGCGCGCCAATACAAAACCATCGCCATTGTCGGGATCGCACTTGCAGTCCTCATCGGCATTTTCCTCGGCCTTGATACAGCATTGGGCTTCGTCGTCGGTGCTGTTCTCTCCGGCGCATGCGGCTTCATCGGCATGAACGTATCGGTCAAGGCCAACGTTCGCACCGCGCAGGCCGCAACCAACGGCATCGTGCCGGCACTCGACGTTGCCTTCAAGGGCGGCGCCATTACCGGCATGCTGGTGGTCGGTCTCGGCCTGCTTGGCGTCACCGGGTTTTATGTCTATCTGGGTGCTGAAGCAACAACAGACTTCAATCCGCTCATTGGCCTTGCCTTCGGTTCCTCGCTGATCTCCATCTTCGCCCGCCTTGGCGGCGGCATCTTCACCAAAGGTGCTGACGTCGGTGCCGATCTGGTCGGCAAGGTCGAAGCCGGGATTCCCGAAGACGACCCGCGCAATCCGGCAGTGATTGCAGACAATGTCGGTGACAATGTCGGCGATTGTGCCGGTATGGCGGCTGACCTGTTCGAAACCTACGCCGTCACCATCATCGCCACCATGGTATTGGGCGCACTGATGATTAGCGGCGCAGGCGCCAACGGGGTCGTTTACCCCCTCCTGCTTGGCGCAGTATCGATTGTTGCATCCATCATCGGCTGCTTCTTCGTCAAAGCCAAACCCGGCATGAAGAACGTCATGCCTGCCCTTTACAAAGGTCTCGCCGTCGCAGGCTTACTCTCGCTGGTTGCTTTCTACTTCGTTACGGCTTACGTGTTTCCGGAAGGGCTGACCAGCGGTGACCGCCTGATCAGCGCCAACGCCCTGTTCGGCGCCAGTGCCGTCGGCCTGATCCTGACTGCCGCACTGGTCTGGATCACCGAGTACTACACCGGTACCGATTACAACCCGGTCAAGCACATCGCACAAGCTTCTACCACCGGTCACGCCACCAACATCATTGCTGGCATCGGCATTTCAATGAAATCGACTGCGTGGCCGGTGATTTCGGTCTGTATCGCCATCTTCGCCTCTTATGCACTGGCCGGACTGTATGGCGTGGCCGTGGCTGCCACTGCCATGCTGAGCATGGCAGGGATTGTGGTCGCACTCGATGCCTATGGACCGATCACCGACAACGCAGGCGGCATTGCCGAGATGGCCGAATTGCCAAGCAGCGTGCGAGATGTCACTGATCCGCTTGATGCAGTGGGCAACACCACCAAGGCGGTGACCAAAGGCTATGCCATCGGCTCTGCCGGTCTGGCTGCATTGGTTCTGTTCGCGGACTACACGCACAAGCTGGAAACCGTCGGTATTGCATCGAGCTTTGATCTGAGCAATCCCATGGTCATCATCGGCCTCTTCATCGGTGGCCTGATCCCCTTCCTTTTTGCTGCCATGGCAATGGAAGCGGTTGGCCGTGCTGCCGGTAGTGTGGTTGAGGAAGTGCGCCGTCAATTCCGCGAAATTCCCGGCATCATGGAGGGTACCGGCAAGCCGGAATACGGCAAGGCTGTCGACATGCTGACGACCGCCGCGATCAAGGAAATGATGATTCCCTCATTGCTGCCGGTTGCCGTGCCTATCGCCGTCGGCCTGCTGCTTGGTCCGGTTGCGCTCGGCGGTCTGCTGATGGGCACGATTGTCACCGGCCTCTTTGTGGCGATTTCGATGTGTACCGGCGGCGGTGCCTGGGATAACGCCAAGAAATACATCGAGGACGGCCATTTCGGCGGCAAGGGCAGCGAAGCACATAAGGCTGCCGTCACCGGCGATACCGTCGGCGACCCCTATAAGGATACCGCCGGCCCGGCCGTCAATCCGCTGATCAAGATCATCAACATCGTTGCGTTACTGATCGTGCCGTTGTTGTAACAGCGAAGGTCAACAATAAAAAAGGCAGCCTTGCGCTGCCTTTTTTATTGATAACAAACCAGAAATGAAATCTAGAAAGCCGGTTTGACTTTTGCGCTATTGAATCGCTCAACGCCGGAAAGAATTTCCTGACGCGCGGCATCAATACCGGACCAGCCGTCAATCTTGACCCATTTGCCTTTATCCAGATCCTTGTAGTGCTCAAAGAAGTGCGCAATCATGTTGAGGCGCCATTCGGAGACATCCTGATAGGTCTTCAGATGGTTATAAAGTCCGCAGACTTTCTCCACCGGCACGGCCAGCACCTTGGCATCCGGGCCGGCCTCATCGGTCATCATCAGCACGCCGAGCGGGCGGCAACGCACGACCACGCCCGGCAGCAAAGGTACAGGTGTCAACACCAGCACATCGACCGGGTCACCATCTTCCGAAAGCGTATGCGGAATATAGCCATAGTTGGTCGGATACTGCATGGCCGTACCCATGAAGCGGTCGACAAAAATAGCACCGCTATCCTTATCGACCTCGTATTTGACCGGATCGCCCTGCATCGGAATTTCGATGATGACGTTGAAATCGTCCGGCAAGGCCTTGCCGGAAGGCACCTGATTGAGTGACATATTGCTGTTCCCTGCAAAAAATGCGTGATTATACGCGATTCAGGCGCGGCAAAACGCTCAGGCGATCAATGGTTCGAAGGTTAGCCTGTCATCGTTGTAGGCCTGCATTTCGCCGCTGACGATGTCGAAATACCAGCCGTGTAACCTCAGCTGGTTTTGCTGCAGGCCACGCTGAATGAACGGAAAAGTGCGGAGATTTTCCAGCGAAACCAGAATGCCGGCCATTTCACAATAACAGAGCTTTTCTTCATCACTGGCATCCGGCTGATCTTCACGCACACGCACTGCCGCACGCTTCGCCATATTGACCCAGGGCTTGATGAACTCGCCCTCCATGCCATCCGGAATGCCTTCAAACAGGGCTTTTATGCCGCCGCACTGCCGATGCCCGAGCACGATAATATTCTCCACCGCCAGCGCGCAAACGGCAAACTCCAATGCTGCACTGACGCCGTGATAGCCACCGCCCTTTTCATAGGGCGGCACCAGATTGGCAACATTACGCACAACGAACAGATCACCGGGCTTGCAATCCATCACGATCGCAGGATCGACGCGGGAATCCGAACAGGCGATGACCAGAGTGCTGGGGCGCTGGCCGCGCACCAGTTCTGCGTAAAGTTTCTGGCCTTCGGTGGCAAAATAGTAATCATGAAAACGGCGGAAGCCATCTACCAGTTTCTGCAATTCGCTCATATCAAACCACTTTTTTCCAGTCTCGCCTTGCATTCGCTGACAACCGCATCAGGAATCATTTTAAAGGCCAGATAAATCAAGCCGGGTACGATCACCAAATCATCCAGCTGTCCGATCACGGGCAGAAAATCCGGTATCAAATCGAACGGCAGCAGCACATAGGCGACCGCCAACCAGAGCAATGCCTTGGCAAGCCAGGGTGTTTGCGGATGTCGCAGCACTTCCCGATAAAGCACCAGTTCATTCTTCAAGCGCTTCGCAATTGCGGCTAATCGGGCGCGCATCATCAAGCACTGAACGGATGAGATGTGTTCAATCGGGAGAGAACGCCGCCCCGGTCAAGCGCTGAAACGCCTCGCGGTATTTTTCACTCGTTTTCGCGGCCACATCGGCGGGCAATTCAGGACCCGGCGGCGTCTTGTTCCAGCCCGAGGCTTCGAGCCAGTCCCTGACGTATTGCTTGTCATAGCTGGGCGGATTTGTGCCGACCACGTACTGGTCTGCCGGCCAGAAGCGCGAGGAATCGGGCGTCAGTACTTCATCAATCAGATAAAGCTGGCCGTTTTCGTCCAGCCCAAATTCGAATTTGGTGTCGGCAATGATAATGCCGCGGCTCAGCGCATATTCGGCCGCTTCCTTGTACAACTGGATACTGACATTTGCCACGGCCTTGGCCAGATCAGCGCCCAACAGATCAGCCGCCTGCTGATGGGTGATATTGATATCGTGATCGCCGACTTCAGCCTTGCTCGATGGCGTGAAAATCGGCGCCGGCAGTTTCGATGCTTCCTGCAGCCCGGGGGGTAACGAAATACCGCACACCGTGCCGACGGTCTTGTATTCCTTCCAGCCGGATCCGGCCAGATAGCCGCGCACGATGGCTTCGATCGGCAACGGCTTCAGTTTCTTCACCACAATCGCCCGCTTGCCGAGCTGTGCCTTTTCGGCGTCACTGCCGACCACCGATTCAGGCGCAATGCCGGTCAGGTGGTTGGGCACGATATGCGCAAGCTTGTCGAACCAGAAATTGGCAATCTGCGTGAGAATGGCGCCCTTGTGCTCGATCGGTGTCGGCAACACGACATCAAAGGCCGACAGCCGGTCGGTCGCTACCAGCAGCATGGTTCGCGCATCGATGTCGTAGAGATCGCGCACTTTGCCCTGATTGAGCAACTTGAGGCTGGGAATATGGCTTTTGAGTAATGGCTGCATGATGTCGTCAATTCTCCGAGGGACGCATATTTTAGTGCACTATGCCTCTTATCTCATCTTTTTTTAAGATCAAGCGACGGCTGCGCCGCCGACCTTGATGATGCGCATGGTATTGGTATCACCCGCCTGGCCGATCGGTTCGCCGAAAGTCAGCAGCACCAGATCCCCGGGCTGAATCACTGCATGACGCAACAGAATCGACTCCATTTCACGCAGGATCTGATCTCTGTCCTTGCCGCCCTGATCGATCGGATAGGGGTACACCCCGCGGTACAGGGTCAGTTTGCGGCGCGCGACCTTCTCCGGAGAAAGCGCATAAATCGGCACCTCGGCATCCCCGCGCGAAAGCCACTGCGCAGAGGCGCCGGATTGGGTCAATGCAGCGATCGCCTTGACCTTGAGATGTCGTGCCGTATAGATCGCAGCCATCGCAATCGCCTCATCCACGCGCTGAAAAACCTGCCGGCCCCGGCGAACATTATCCTGCACATGATATTCGCGCTCAGCTTCCAGACAGACCCGATGCATGGCCGATACCGCCTGCAGCGGATATTGTCCGATCGCGCTTTCGGCCGACAGCATCACGGCATCGGTACCATCCAGCACCGCGTTCG
Organism: Methylophilales bacterium LSUCC0135; assembly: GCA_001704575.1. Classification (GTDB taxonomy): domain Bacteria; phylum Pseudomonadota; class Gammaproteobacteria; order Burkholderiales; family Methylophilaceae; genus UBA6140. The sequence goes on along the minus strand of MCAW01000011.1, from coordinate 75,740 downwards.
CCACATCCGAAACTTCTGCCCGGGTCGGAATCGGATTGGTAATCATCGATTCCATCATCTGCGTAGCCGTTATCACCACCTTGTTCTGCGCACGTGCCATGCGGATCATGCGCTTCTGCAAGCCCGGCACCGCTGCATCGCCGACTTCGACACCGAGGTCGCCACGGGCCACCATGATGACGTCAGCGGCATCGATGATTTCTTCCAGTGCCTCGACAGCTTCGGCCCGCTCGATCTTGGCAACAATACTGGCCGTGCCACCGGCTTTCTTCACCAGCTTTCTGGCCTCGTCCACATCCTTTCTGCAACGCGGGAAAGAAAGCGCGATGAAATCGGCCTCCAGTGCCACGGCCGTTTTGATGTCCTGCCTGTCCTTGGTTGTCAATGCCGCCGCCGAAAGGCCGCCGCCCTGACGGTTGATGCCCTTGTTGTTGGAGAGAATACCGCCGGTCGTTACCGTGCAATGAATCTCCGCGCCGAGCACTTTCTCAACCGTCATGACAACACGCCCGTCGTCCAGCAGCAGTACGGCGCCCGCTTCGACCTCCTGCGGCAGGTTCTTGTAATCGAGCCCGACGCGCTGCTGATCGCCCAGCTCGCAAGCGGCATCCAGAACGAAACGGTCGCCCGGAGCAAGCGTGATACTGCCGGACGCGAACTTGCCGATGCGTATCTTGGGGCCCTGCAAATCGCACAGCACACCTACCGGACGGCCCAGTTTGACGGCAATCGAGCGAACCAGGCCGGCCCGGTGGATATGCTCCTCGGCACTGCCGTGAGAGAAATTGAGACGCACGACATCGACGCCGGCGACAATCATGCGCGCGATCATTTCCTCGCTGCTGGAAGCCGGGCCAAGCGTAGCAACGATTTTGGTTTTACGCTGGATCAAGTGATTCCTTCAGTAAACAAAAAAGGGGCTATTGATAGCCCCCTGTTCAACCTGATCAGAAAGCTATCCCTTGGCACGCTGTTCGAGAATTTCCACCGCAGGCAATGTCTTGCCTTCGAGAAATTCCAGAAACGCGCCGCCGGCAGTCGAAATATAGGACACCTGGTCATAGATGTCATATTTCTGGATTGCCGCGATCGTATCGCCGCCACCTGCCAGGGTAAAGGCACTGGTGCTGGCAATAGCATCAGCAATCGTCTGCGTACCGGCGCCGAACTGATCGAACTCGAATACGCCGACCGGACCGTTCCACACCACTGTACCAGCTTGCATGATGATATCTGCCAATTCCTTAGCAGATTTCGGGCCAATATCGAAAATCATGTCGTCTGCCGCAACTGCATCGGCATCCTTCAGCACGGCAGGCTCGCTTGCATCGAACTGCTTGCCGCAGACCACGTCCACGGCGATCGGCACGGCCGCACCACGTTTGGCCATTTTCTCCATCAATGCCTTGGCGGTCGGCACCAGATCGTCCTCGCACAAGGACTTGCCGACCTCATGACCGGCCGCCTTGAGGAAGGTATTGGCAATACCGCCGCCAACCACCAGCTGATCGACTTTTTCCGAGAGGCTTTCCAGCACGGTCAACTTGGTCGACACCTTGCTGCCGCCCACAATCGCCACCATCGGGCGGGCCGGGTTCAGCAGCGCCCTGGTCAAGGCATCGAGCTCTTCCACCAGCAGCATGCCGGCAGCTGCCACCGGCGCAAATCTGGCAATACCATGCGTCGATGCTTCAGCACGATGCGCGGTACCGAAGGCATCCATCACGAACACATCACACAGCTTCGCATATTTCTGTGACGTTTCATCAAGACTCTTCTTTTCGCCCTTGTTGAACCGACAGTTCTCCAGCAACACCAGCTCACCTGCGCCGACCTCAAAACCGCCATCCACCCAATCCCGCACCAGCCGCACCGGCCTGTCGAGCTTGGCCGACATCACATCCGCCACCGGCTGCAGGGAATTTTCTGCGGAGTAGATACCCTCCTCCGGGCGGCCCAGGTGCGATGTCACCATCACGCGGGCACCTGCATTGAGCGCAAACTCGATGGTCGGCAACGACGCCGTGATGCGTGCATCGGACGTGACCTTGCCGTCCTTGACCGGAACATTCAGATCGGAACGTATGAAGACGCGTTTGCCTCGCAAATCGAGGTCGGTCATTTTGATTACAGACATTCTTACTCCCTAAGAAAACTCATACACCAACTCACACTTGAGTAAGCAGGCGAGCGGGATGCAATACAAGGTGCACAGCGCGCAGCGACCGGGACCTACCTGGCAGGTAGGCGAGGAAGCGAGCACTGGACAACGCAGTATGCGCCGCCGGAGTCCATGATTAAGTAATATGGCGGACTAACCGCATCATATTACAGGTATACCCATACTCATTGTCATACCACGCCACCACCTTAACGAAGGTCGGATCGAGCTGAATGCCGGCACCCGCATCGAATACGGACGGGCAGGGTTCGCCGCGAAAATCGGTGGAGACCACTTTTTCATCGGTGTAGCCAAGCACGCCTTTCAGTTCGCCTTCGGAGGCCGCTTTCATGGCTTTGCAGATGTCTTCGTAAGTGGCTTCCTTCACCAGTTCGCAGGTGAGGTCGACGACCGAGACATCCGAGGTTGGAATGCGGAATGCCATGCCGGTTAGTTTCTTGTTAAGCGATGGAATCACCTTGCCGACGGCTTTCGCCGCGCCGGTGGAAGACGGGATAATGTTTTCCAGGATACCGCGGCCACCGCGCCAGTCCTTGTTGGAAGGGCCATCAACGGTTTTCTGGGTGGCGGTGGCGGCATGCACTGTCGTCATCAGGCCGCGCTTGATGCCGAATGCGTCGTGCAACACCTTGGCGACCGGCGCCAGCCCGTTGGTGGTACAGGAGGCAGCCGAGACAATCGCTTCGCCTTTGTAGTCCGCATGGTTGACACCATAGACGAACATCGGTGTATCGTCCTTGGAAGGCGCCGACTGCACGACTTTCTTCGCGCCTGCATCGATATGCTTCTGACAGGTATCCAGCGTCAGGAAAAAGCCGGTACATTCGACCACGACATCCACGCCGACATCGCCCCATTTGAGGTTGGCCGGATCTTTCTCGGCAGTGAGGCGGATGGCCTTGCCATTCACCAGCAGATTGCCGTCCTCGACCGCAACGTCACCGTCGAAACGGCCATGCACGGAGTCATGCTTCAACATATAGGCCAGATAATCCGGCTCCAGCAGGTCATTGATGGCGACCACTTCCATGTCCTTGAAATCCTTGGCGACGGCACGAAACACCATACGTCCTATACGACCAAATCCATTGATTGCAACTCGAATAGCCATGATATGTTTTCCCAGCCTGAACGTTTTCTGAGGAGCACCCGAAACACAATACTGCTTGAGCTACTCCAAGGTTCTCTAAAAATGTTGAATTAATTCAATACGCTTCACAGATTTGATTTTACAGCATCCAAGCGGTGGTGCTGCCATCGCAGGCTAAAAGATTCTTATCCTGCAATTAATAAAGAAGTGATGCGGCAGAAAAGAAAAGAGCCTCAAAAGAGGCTCTTTTCATGAGGTCCTTAAAAATTTACAGGACAGACTTCACCGTAGCTACGACATTTTGGCTTCGGCCGTGCACACAAGTGCACTTAACGTTCGCACCTGAGCTCACGTTAGCCTCCACCGAAACGTCGGGCTTTCCTTACAGAACGCTCTTAACTATCTTGACCACGTTTTGGCTTCGGCCGTGCACACAAGTGCACTTAACGTTCGCACCTGAGCTCACGTTAGCCTCCACCGAAACGTCGGGCTTTCCTTACAGAACGCTCTTTACCGTGTTGACCACATTTTCAACCGTGAAGCCGAAGTGCTTCATCAGCACACCACCTGGAGCGGATTCGCCGAAGGTATCGATACCGACAACTGCACCTTCCAGACCGACATACTTGCGCCAGAAGTCTGGGTGAGCAGCTTCAACTGCCACACGCTTGACGCCCGGGGTCAGTACGCTGTCACGGTAAGCCTGATCCTGCGCATCGAACACGTTGGTGGATGGCATGGAAACGACACGGGTCTTGGTGCCTGCGGCATTCAGCTCGGCAGCGGCCTTCACAGCCAGATCCAGTTCGGAACCGTTAGCGATGATGATGACATCGGCCTTGCCGGCACAGTCGGAGAACACGTAGCCACCCTTGCGGATGAGGTCGAAGTGCACGGTGTCATGCTTGATGCCGGGCAGGTTCTGACGGGAGAGCACCAGGCTGGTAGGGCCGTCGGTCTTCTCGACTGCGGCAACCCATGCGACTGCAGTTTCAGTCGCGCTACCCGGACGCCATACCGTCATGCGCGGGATGTAACGCAGGCCTGAGGTGTTTTCGACCGGTTGGTGAGTCGGGCCGTCTTCGCCCTGACCGATGGAGTCGTGGGTCAGCACGTAGACCACGCGTTGCTTCATCAGCGCGGACATGCGCATGCCGTTCTTCATGTAGTCGGAGAACATGTGGAAAGTACCGCCGAATGGCAGCAGGCCACCGTGCAGTGCCATACCGTTCATGATGGCGGCCATACCGAATTCGCGTACACCGTAGGAGATGTAGTTGCCGGGATTCTTGCCGTCGACATGGGTGAAGCTGCCGCAACTGGTCAGGTTGGAGCCGGTCAGGTCGGCAGAGCCACCGAGGAATTCCGGCAGGGTAGGTGCCAGAGCACCGATAACGTTTTGCGAAGCCTTGCGGGAAGCAACGCCTTCAGCCTTTTCGTTGGTCGCAGCGATCATGGCATCGGTCACTTGCTTCCAGTTGGCTGGCAGCTCACCGGCCATGCGGCGCTTGAATTCTGCAGCTTCTGCCGGGAAAGCCTTGGCATAGGCGTCGAACTTGGCGTTCCAGGCGGCTTCTGCAGCAGCGCCCTTGGCCTTGGCATCCCAACCTGCGTAAACGTCTGCAGGAATGACGAACGGTTCGTGGTTCCAGCCGATGTTGGCGCGGGTGGCGGCAACTTCATCATCGCCCAATGCGGAACCGTGGCAGTCGTGCGAACCGGACTTGTTCGGGGAACCTTTGCCGATGATGGTCTTGCAGCAGATCAGCGAAGGCTTGTCGGTTACCTTCTTGGCTTCGTCGATCGCCTTCTGGATGGCGGCAGCGTCATGGCCGTCAACGGATTGCACGTGCCAGCCGTAGGCGCGGAAGCGGCCGGCGGTGTCATCGGTGTACCAGCCTTCGATGTGGCCGTCGATGGAAATGCCGTTGTCATCCCAGAACGCAACCAGCTTGCCCAGACCCCAGGTACCGGCCAGCGCACAGGCTTCGTGGGAAACGCCTTCCATCATGCAGCCGTCGCCGAGGAATACGTAGGTGTAGTGATCGACGATGTCATGACCTGGCTTGTTGAACTGATTGGCCAGCAGCTTCTCGGCCATGGCGAAACCGACGCCGTTGGCGATACCCTGACCGAGCGGGCCGGTGGTGGTTTCTACGCCGGGAGCATAGTGATACTCAGGGTGGCCTGCGCACTTGGAATGCAGCTGACGGAAGGTCTTGATGTCGTCGATAGTGACGTCATAACCGGTCAGGTGCAGCAGGGAGTAAATCAGCATGGAGCCGTGGCCGTTGGACAGAACGAAGCGGTCACGGTTGGCCCAGTTGGGGTTGGTCGGGTTATGGCTCAGGTTGTGGTTCCATAACACTTCGGCAATTTCTGCCATGCCCATCGGGGCGCCTGGGTGGCCAGAATTCGCTTTCTGGACCGCATCCATGGACAGTGCACGGATGGCATTACATAAATCGGTACGAGTTGCCATTTCAATCTCCCTCTTCTTTCAAACCGGGTGTGTAAAGTGAAAAAGGCAGCTTCCCGGGGTTTATTCCGGGAACCAGCCCTACTCAAATTCTTGGAAATTCCCCCTTCAGTACAGGATTCCCGGCCTTGTTGCGCAGCCGCTGTTTCATTGTTATTGCAGAGGGATTAGTTCGTAATTATTGCCTAGTTAAGGATTTTCGGCAACAGCAAGCCGGCTGCAAAGGCCCTGTTATCAGGCGGTCTCTTCAATCCACTTGATTGAACAGCCGATCGACGATATCTGCTCGCGCGGCCCCTGACCGGTCTCTGCCACCAGCTTCATGGCCTTGAACAAATCGCGCGTGGGATTGGGGTTGGGCGTCATGTCGCGGCGCTGATCATCAAAGCGGCCACGGTACTGCAACTCCAGATCAGCATTGAAGCCGAAAAAGTCTGGGGTGCAGACCGCGCCGTAAGATTTTGCCACTACCTGCGTGCGATCGTAGACATAAGGAAAGCTGAAATCGAGCTCCTTCGCCAGTAACTGCATGTTCTCGAATGAATCTTCCGGATAATTGACTGCATCGTTGGAGGAAATGGCGATGGTATTGACACCCAGCGCCTGCAGCTCGCGGACGTCGGCCACCAGCCGCTGACGAATCGCCTTGACGTAAGGACAATGATTGCAGATGAACATCACAAGCGTGCCGCGTGGTCCGCGAATATCCTGCAAAGACCATTCGCGGCCATCGACGCCAGGCAGAATGAAGTCTGGGGCTTTCCAGCCAAAATCACAGACAGGGGGGTTGAGGCTTGCCATAATGTCACTTCCTTCAATTAGAATTTGATTTCATTTTACACCGACAGTCACTCCCGAGAACCCGTTCCCATGCCGACACCGCGCTTTCATTCGCCTGAAAAACTCTCCCCCGGTAGCCATATCAAATTTACTGCGGATGCGGCAATCCATGCCAGCCGGGCACTGCGCATGAAGGTCGGCGACGAGGTCTTGCTGTTCAACGGCGACGGTAATGATTACCTCTGCACACTGAGTTTCATCAGCAAGAATGAAGTCAGCGCCAAAGTGACGTCAGTGCTTGCCAATCGCAGCGAATCACCGCTCAGCATTACACTGATCCAGGCCATATCCGCGGGCGACCGCATGGACTTCACCATCCAGAAAGCGGTTGAACTTGGTGTCAGCGCGATTCAGCCGATCGCCAGCCAGCGCAGCGTGGTCAAGCTTTCTGGCGACCGCGCCGAAAAAAGACGCGAGCACTGGCAAAATATCGTCATTTCCGCCTGCGAACAAAGCGGCCGCGCCGTCATACCACCAGTTTTTCCGGCAACTTCGCTGCCGCAATGGCTGGCGGACAACCGCCTGACAGCCACACCACCCGGCGGCGATGACAAGATCGGCAGCCACGTTGCACCGACGCGGATCACACTTTCACCAACCGCTGCGGATAGCCTGAAGACACTGGCGAAACCTGCAGGCGAAATTCAACTGCTGATCGGCGCCGAAGGCGGCCTGACCGACAGTGAAATCGATCTCGCCAGCCTGCACGGGTTCACCCCGGTGCGCATGGGTCAGCGCATACTGCGCACCGAAACTGCTGCGCTTGCTGCAATTTCATCCCTACAAACGCTGTGGGGTGACTTCAATTTCACGCATTTTTAATTGCAGCGAGCCGCAATTTATATAAAATATGCGTTAAACGCATATTTAAGGAAACATTATGGCCATCGGCCTATCCATACGAAAACGGCGCAAGGCGCTGGGCCTCACGCTGCAAGCACTGGCAAAGCAGGTCGATGCCGACAGCGGCAACCTCTCCCGCATCGAGCGCGGCGTGCAAGGCGTCTCCGAACCTCTGCTGCGACGCATCTGCATGGCACTCGATTGCACCCCCGCCTATCTCTACAC
>MCAW01000011.1:0-68050 GCA_001704575.1 Methylophilales bacterium LSUCC0135 | reverse complement strand
CCAGCCCTGCGGCGCAAAGCAGCAGCGACATCCCCCCGCCTCAGCCGCAGGAGTTCGTGCGCTGGTTCCGTTCTGCGGCGCCCTACATCCACGCATTCGGTGGTCGCACCTTCGTCATCGCCTTCGGCGGCGAAGTGGTCGATGACGGCCAGTTCGTTGCGCTTTCGCACGATCTCAACCTGCTCGCCAGTCTCGAAGTCCGCCTGGTGCTGGTGCACGGCTCAAGACCGCAAATCGAATCGCGGCTGAGAAAAGCCGGGATCGAGACTCGGCTGGTTGAAGGCCTGCGCGTTACCAACGACGAGGCGATGGAAGCGGTGAAGGAAGCCAACGGCGCCGTGCGGGTTGAAATTGAAGCACTGCTTTCCATGGGGCTGGTCAACTCACCGATGGCAGGCTCCGATATCCGCGTCGCCAGCGGCAATTTCGTCACGGCAAAACCTTTGGGCGTGCTCAACGGTGTCGATCTGCAACACACCGGTGAAGTGCGCAAGGTGGATGCAACAGGCATCCAGAAACGGCTGGACGACGGCGAACTGGTGTTGCTCTCGCCCATGGGCTATTCACCGACCGGAGAAGTATTCAACCTGTCGCTGGAGGATGTGGCGGTCAATGCCGCGATCGCGCTCGATGCCGACAAACTGATCTTTCTGATGGATGCCAGCGGCGTGCACAATATTCGCGGCGAGCTCTTGCGCGAGATGACAGCGGCCAAAGCACGCAAGCTCTTGAACCATATTGAAGAAAAGGCCGAAAAGGACATTACCGAAGACGAGAAATACTACTTGCCAGCCTCCATCAAGGCCTGTGACAACGGCGTGGCAAGAACGCACCTGATCAGCCGCCATGTCGACGGCGCCATCCTGCAGGAATTGTTCACGCATGACGGCATCGGCACCATGATCACCGAAGAACCGCTGGAATCGATGCGACAGGCCGAGATCGGCGACGTCGGCGCCATCCTGCAACTGATCGAACCGCTCGAAGCCGAAGGCATTCTGGTCCGGCGCGGCCGCGAACGGCTGGAAATGGAAATCAGCCATTTTCACCTGATGGAACACGACGGCCGCATCATCGGCTGCGCAGCGCTCTACCCGTTCGCGCAGGAAAAAACCGCCGAGCTCGCCTGCATGGCGATAGACCCCGGCTTCAGGCGCGGCGGACGCGGCGACAGACTGCTGAAGTATTGCGAAGAAGCCGCGCGGGAACTCGGCCTGAAATCCATCTTCGTCCTGACGACCCACACCGAACACTGGTTTCTCGAGCGCGGCTTCATCGAACAGGACGTCAGCATGCTGCCGCAGGAAAGAAAGCAGCTCTATAATCTGCAGCGCCGCTCCAAGGTGTTCTCAAAGAAAATCTAGCGCAGACCTCATGCGCCGGACTTGAAATTTTGCCCGTGCCCCCAATTTCATGATCAGACTGAAAGTTCAGGCAAGCAATTTTGATCTCAGTCTCAAATAATCTCCTCGCTCCAGCGGCCATCCGGCCGCTTTTTTTCACCTCAATAAAGTCCGCTGACACGTCCTTCATCATCGATATCGATCCGCGTCGCACAGGGCTCTTTCGGCAGACCGGGCATGGTCATGATGTCGTCGCAGATGATGACGATAAACTCCGCCCCGGCGCAAAGCCTGATTGCGCGCACGTTGACAACATGGTCTTTGGCTACGCCGCGCGCGCTGGCATCGGTGGAAAAGGAATACTGGGTTTTGGCGACACAGATCGGGTAATGGCCGTAGCCATCGGCCTGCATCTGGTCGATCTGCACACGCAAGCGACGCGGCGCATGAATGTCGGCCGCGCCGTAGATGCGTGTGGCCAGCTTGCGCAGCTTCTCCCACAGGGGATCGGTTTCTTCGTAGACAAAGCGCATGCGGCTCTCACCCTGCGCGATCAAACGCACCACCTCTTCGGCCAGTGCGACCGCGCCGGCTCCGCCTTTGGCCCAATGCTCGGCCAGCACCACGTTCACACCCTGCTGCGCCAGGCGCTGCCTGACCAGCGCGATCTCGGCATCGGTATCCGCACTGAAACGGTTGATCGCCACCACGCAGGACAATCCGTAGTGAGTTGTGACGTTCTCCACGTGCTTTTGCAGATTGGCCAGCCCCGCTTCCAGTGCCTGCAGGTTTTCTTTCTGCAGGTCGGGCACCTCCACGCCGCCGTGATACTTGAGCGCACGGATGGTTGCCACCACCACGCAAGCGGCCGGCCGTAAACCGGATTTCCGGCATTTGATATCGATGAATTTCTCTGCCCCGAGATCGGCACCAAAGCCGGCTTCGGTGACGACATAATCCGCCAGCTTGAGACCGAGCCTGGTGGCGATGACTGAATTGCAGCCGTGGGCAATGTTGGCGAACGGTCCGCCGTGAATGATGGCGGGAGTATGTTCCAGCGTTTGTACCAGATTCGGCTTGATCGCGTCCTTCAACAGCACCGCCATCGCGCCGTGCGCGTTGAGGTCGCGCGCCTGCACCGGCTTGCCGTCGTAGGTATAGCCGATGACGATATTGCCGAGTCTGTGCTTCAGATCCTTGAGCGATTCCGCCAGACAGAAAATCGCCATCACCTCGGAGGCGACGACGATATCGAAGCCATCCTCGCGCGCCTGCCCGTTGACCTTGCCGCCGAGGCCGACGACGATCTGCCGCAACGCGCGATCATTCATGTCCATCACACGCTTCCAGGTCACCTGGCGCGGGTCAATCTGCAGGGGATTGCCCTGATGGATGTGGTTATCGATCAGCGCGGCGAGCAGATTATGCGCCAAGGCAATCGCCGCAAAGTCGCCGGTAAAATGCAGATTGATGTCTTCCATCGGCACCACCTGGGCGTGGCCGCCGCCGGCAGCGCCGCCCTTCATGCCGAACACCGGCCCCATCGAAGGTTCGCGCAGACAGACAATGGCATTTTTGCCGATACGATTGAGCGCGTCCCCCAAGCCCACGGTCGTCGTCGTCTTGCCTTCTCCCGCCGGGCTGGGGCTGATGGCCGTCACCAGAATCAGCTTGCCGTCCGGCCGTTCCTGCAGGTGGGGATTGAGCCGAGGATTGATCTTGGCCTTGTAGCGGCCGAAATGCTCGACCGAGTCTTCGGCCAGGCCGAGCTCTGCAGCAATCTCGCTGATTTTTCTCATTTTTGCCTGTTGGGCAATCTCGATATCACTCGGCATGCTTTCCTCGTTTGCATCAAAGACCTGACCAGCGACAGCTGAGTAAAAGTTAGCATAATTTGGCCACCGTCTCCGGCTTTTTTTCAAGGTAAAATAGCTGCAAATTCATTCACGCGCAGAGAGATTCGATGCTCACTAAAACCACTGCCGCCCAGAAGGCACAAACCCTGGCCGAAGCGCTGCCCTACATCAAACGCTTTTTCGACAAGACCATCGTCATCAAATTCGGCGGCAACGCCATGACCGACCCTGCACTGCAGGATTGTTTCGCACGCGATGTCGTTCTGCTCAAGCTGGTCGGCATGAACCCGGTGGTGGTGCACGGCGGCGGCCCGCAAATCAACGAACTGCTGGACCGGCTCGGCAAAAAGGGTACCTTCATTCAGGGCATGCGCGTGACCGACGAAGAAACCATGGACGTGGTGGAGATGGTGCTGGGCGGACAGGTCAACAAGGACATCGTCAACCTCATCAACCGCCACGGCGGCAAAGCGGTCGGCCTCACCGGTCAGGATGGCAATTTCATCCGTGCCAAAAAACTGCTCATGGCCAACAAAGAAGTTCCCGGGGAATTCATTGATATCGGCAGCGTTGGCGATATTACCGGCATCGACCCCAGCATTATCGAATTTCTCGATACCGGCGACTTCATTCCGGTCATTGCACCGATCGGCGTCGGGCCCGATGGTGAAACCTATAACATCAACGCCGATGTGGTTGCAGGCAAGCTGGCTGAAATCCTCAATGCGGAAAAACTCATTCTGCTCACCAACACACCCGGCGTGCTCGACAAGGAAGGCAATCTCTTGACTGGACTGACGCCTAAGCAGGTCGATGAAATGGTCGAGGACGGCACACTCTCGGGCGGTATGCTGCCCAAGATCAGCTCTGCGCTGGACGCGGCCAGAAGCGGTGTCAAATCGGTGCATATCATCGACGGCCGGGTCGAACACGCGCTGTTGCTGGAAGTGCTCACTGACGAAGGCGTCGGTACGCTGATCAAGGCCAAATAATTCCAGTCTCCATTTCATCGGCGATACTGCGTTGACTTCCTCGCTCCCTCCTTGCCGTGCTACAGCACTGTCCGCGTCGGTCGCTCGTCGTCGCCTTGTCTCGCCATCGAACTGGAGCAGGAAAAGGTGAGTCGTGTCTGGGTGTTCGATCTCGACAACACCCTGCACGACGCCGACGCGCACATCTTCCCGGTGATGAACCAGGCGATGACGCAATACATCATGGACCACCTGGAGCTGGAGGAAGAGGATGCCCATGCGTTGCGCCGTCATTACTGGCATATCTACGGCGCCACGATGAAAGGCCTTACCCGGCATCACGGCATCCGTCCCGCACATTTTCTGCATGAAACGCATCAGTTTCCGGCGTTGCATGAAATGGTGGTGCAGCGCAAACGCCTGCGCCACTGGCTGCAACAGCTTGACGGCCGCAAGGTCGTCTTTACCAATGCCCCCAGCCATTACGCAACGCGTGTGCTGAACCTGCTTGGCGTTGCCGACCTGTTCGAAGAGGTGTTCAGCGTCGAAAGCAGCCGCTTTCACCCCAAGCCATCGCCGCGCGGATTTGCCCGCATGCTGCACAGCATCCGCGCGCATCCGGCTGACTGCATCATGCTGGAGGACAGCCTGCCGGCACTGATGACCGCCAAACGGCTGGGCATGAAAACCATCTGGGTCAGCAGGCGGCTGCACAAACCGAACTTTGTCGATATCAGAATCCCGAGCGTGTTAGCGCTCACACACATCAGGTTATAATTGAGAAAAACCAACGAGGAACCGACCATGGCAGGCGAACGCAAACAGCAAATTCTGGAAACTCTGGCCAAGATGCTGGAATCTCCCAAGCGCGAAAAAATCACCACTGCTGCGCTGGCAGCAAAACTCGATGTTTCCGAAGCGGCGCTCTACCGACACTTCGCCAGCAAGGCGCAGATGTTCGAAGGGCTGATCGACTTCATCGAGCAAACCCTGTTCGGCCTCATCAACAAAATCACCAGCGAAGAAACCGATGGCCTCATGCAGGTCAAACGCATCATCAACGTACTGCTGATATTCGCGGAGAAAAACCCGGGCATGACCCGGGTGCTGATCGGCGACGCCCTCGTTAACGAAGACGATGCCTTGCAACAACGCGTCAACCAGCTGCTCGACCGCCTGGAAATCACCATCAAGCAAAGCCTCAAGATCGCCGTCACCGATTCCGGCAAAAAGATTCTGCCGGAAGCCGAAGCCAACCTCATGATCAGCTTCGTCATCGGCCGCTGGCACCAGTTTGCCAAGAGCGGCTTCAAACGCAAACCGATGGAATTTGCCCAGCTGCAACTTGGGATGTTTGACTAGAGGGTGTTCAACGCACGCTGAAAATAGTTAATCGGTGGGCAAGCTAAAAGACATTTGCCCACCCTACTAGACTGTCACCGGACAATGTGCGGCAAGCGGTAAGGGTGCTCGATGATGTGTCACGAAATGGTCACGCAGAAAAGCAAAAAGCCCTAGCAGGGGATCGCTAAGACTTTGATTTACTTGGTGGGCGGTACTGGGTTCGAACCAGTGACCCCTGCCGTGTGAAGGCAGTGCTCTACCACTGAGCTAACCGCCCATGCGAGAGGCGCGTATTGAATCATAAATCTTCAAAAACGCAAAGATATACCAGTGCAGAAGGCCTGACTGAGCCACTGGATTTGCGGCTCGTGCCTCCTCAGATCACCAGACTCCTGACCGCCTCCACCCGCGCCTGGAACACCGCTTCCCTGATTTTTTCCGCTTCCTGATATTGCTTTGCCACTGCGCCGGCATCGACCTGCATGACGGCATCCAGCAGTTTCAGCCAGGTTTCGGTATGCGGAATGGGTTTATCCTCGAAGCCGGTTCTGCCGCGTGAGTCGCATTCGCAGGCCAGCAAGAATTGCCTGAAACGTTCAGGCTGGCGAATGGCGTCGGTGTCCTGCAGAAAGCGTACTTTGGTGTCGGGACGCATTTCATCAACGCGGTAAACCTTGCCGTGAAATCTGGCGACAACATGGGCGAGCTCCTTGCAGTCGTTGGGGACGCGCAGACGTTTGCAGACATCCTTGAGCAGATCGACGCTAAGTTCCTCATGGCCGATATGGCGCGGCAGCATGTCCTTCGGTGTGGTGCCCTTGCCGAGGTCGTGCGTCAGGGCGGCAAAGCGCACGGGCAGCGAATAACCCTGCGCGGCGGCATAATCCACCACCATCATGACGTGCGCACCGGTGTCGATTTCCGGATGATGTTGCGGCGGCTGCGGCACGCCCCACAGACGGTCGAGCTCGGGCAGGATGACTTTCAAGGCGCCACAAGCGCGCAGCACTTCGAACATGCGTGAGGGTTGGGCTTCCATCAGGCCTTTTGCCAGCTCCTGCCAAACGCGTTCCGGCACCAGCGCATCGACTTCGCCGTCTTCGACCATGTGCTGCATGAGCTGCAAGGTTTCCGGCGCGACGCTAAAATCAGTAAATCGGGCAGCAAAGCGGGCAGCGCGCAGGATGCGCACCGGGTCTTCGACAAAGGCTGCGCTGACGTGGCGCAGGATTCTGTTTTGGATATCGGCCTGACCGTTGTAGGGGTCGATCAGCGTGCCGTCTTCGGCCCTGGCGATGGCGTTGATGGTGAGGTCGCGCCGCGCCAGGTCTTCTTCCAGCGTGACATCGGGCGAGGCGAACACCTGAAAACCTTTATAGCCTTTTGCGGTTTTGCGTTCGGTGCGCGCCAGCGCGTACTCTTCCTGCGTTTGCGGATGCAGAAAAACCGGGAAATCCTTGCCGACCGGGCGATAACCGAGCGCACTCATCTGCTCCGGCGTGGCGCCGACGACGACGTAATCGCAATCCTTGACCGGCAACCCCAGCATCGCATCGCGCACTGCGCCGCCGACCTGATAAATCCTCATATGCTGGCCTGTCAGCCGCAAGATTTCGCTAACGGCCAGCCATGCCGCGAAAGCGGTTGTAGGCAGCGCGCGGCGTGTCGTTGGCGAGATATTCCGGCACGATGGCTTCGATGGCGGTCGGCTTGATGCCGAGTTCGGGCGCGATTGCTGTCCGGCAGACGCTGTCGACCTGCATGGAATAGAAGTTGTCGCGCGTCATCAGCTTGACCGGCAGCTTTTCCATTGCATAGGCCTGCCAATAGGAAAGCTTGTCGTTGAGGCCGACGATCCTGCGTTTCTTGCCGAGCACGAAAATGACGAACTCGACCAGTTCGCGCAAGGTGTAGACGCGCGGGCCGCCCAGCTGGTAGGTCTTGCCGTAGGTATCGACGTTATCCAGGCTATTGACAAACGCATCGGCCACGTCCTCGACCCAGACCGGCTGGAATTTGGCATCGGGCTTGGCCAGCGCGACCACCGGCATCAGCTTGACCACGGTGGCGAACAGATTGAGAAAGCTGTCATCACGGCCAAAAATGACGGAGGGCTGGAAAATGGTGATATTGATGCTGTCCTTGTGCGCCATCACGGCAGCCTCACCCGCCGCCTTGGAGCGGAGATAAGTGCTAGGCGCATCCGGGCTGGTTTGCAACGCGCTCATGTGCAACAGACGGCGGATGCCGTGACGTTCGCAGAGTGCGGCAAGGCGCGCCGGTAACTGATGATGCATCTGCTCGAAGGTGGCTTTCGCGCTTTCATGCAGGATGCCGATGAGATTGATTACGGCATCGCAGCTTTGCATGTGCGAGCCGAGTTCGGCATCGCTGAGGATGTCGCACTCCACCACCTGCACATTGGGCAACAGCGTGAGGTGCTTGGATTTTTCCCGGCGCCGGCTCAGGACCTTGACGGCATATCCCGCCGCACTCAGCTTGTGCACGATGGCACTACCGACAAACCCCGAACCCCCTAAAACACATACCTGATTAATACGCATTGATATCCTCTATTTGTTATTCCGGCCTCTCGCTCACTGCTGCGCCCGTATTTGCCGGCACCGTTCCCAGCCGCTCGGTCAGCGGCTTGGTTCGGTGCCCCATCTGCTGCGCATAATAATACGCGTTGGCCATGACTTTTTTCACATAATCGCGCGTTTCCGTGAAAGGAATTGTATCGGCGTAGATCGGTCCGTCCAGCGGCTGCTGTGCCGCCCAACGCTTGGGCCGCGATGGTCCGGCGTTGTACGCCGCCGTCGCCATCAGCGCCTGACCATCCATTCTGTCCAGCGTGTAGCGCATATAGTGGGTACCGAAGCGCATATTGGTATCCAGCTGGGTAATCATGGCCGGCTGGTAGCCGGTCATTCCCAGCCGCTTGGCAATCCATTTGGCGGTCGCCGGCATGACCTGCATGAGGCCGGATGCGCCGGCAATCGATCTGGCAACGCCGATAAACCTACTTTCCTGCCGGATCAGGCCATAGACCCAGGCTTCATCCAGGGCGTTTTCATTGATATGCGCCTGCATCAGATCACGGTAAGGCGTCGGAAAGCGCAAGGCGAAATCATGCGTAAGCCGCGTCTTTTCGGCAGTATTGATGGCAACATCGATCCAGTCGCTTCTGAAAGCCAACTCAGCGGCGGCGATCAGCTGTTTATCGTCGAAATCGCGCAATGCCCATGCCCATTCAGCTCTGGCTTCCAAGCGCAGACCACGCTTGTTCAACGCCAGCGCACGCTGGATCGAAGGCCGGTTTTCCATCTGCTTGAGCTCGTCGGCAGAAGCTTTATAAACAGTGCCCGGTGCCATCATGATGTCCCCGAGCTCTTCAAGCGCCAGCAGCCCGTAATAGTGATGTTCGCGCGAAAGCGGCACGAGTATGGCATTAGCAGCGCCGACCTGTTTCTGCGCTTTCAGTGCGCGGGCTTTCCAGTAACGCCAGCTCGCCACTTCCTGCTCACTCGCCGGCATCGCTTCGATCATCGCCTGCACCTGCGGCCAGTTCTGCACGCGCAATGCAGTGCGCACACGCCAGGCCATCTGCTCGTTATCTAGCTGCGCATCTTTCGCCAGTGCAAACCATCTGCCGGCCTCGGGGTCATGCCTGCGTGCGGCGTGCAACGCGATACGGCCCCACATGTAGGCCTGTTCTTCGCTGTTGAACTGCGCAAGGTTGTTCTGCCAGACCTCCAGCGCCAGCGCCGGCTGCGTCCTGGCAACGCGATCCAGCGCATAGATATTGAGGGCGCGCCCATAGCGGCTCTTGTAGGAAATCGATTGCTTCTGCAGTACTTGTTGCGGGTTCTGATAAACGCGATCGATCAGCTTGATGTTGCTGCTGTCGATATCCTTGATGTACTTCGTCACCGCCCGTGCCACGCTGATCTTGCCCTCCTGCATGGCAAGGCGAAAACGCGCCCAGGCATGCTCCTCGCTCAGGCTGCCCGAACGGAACATGGCATCGAACAGCTGAGTGCAATTGGATGGCAGATCGGCAGAGGTCAGCCACAGTTGCTGCAATTTCTGCGCCTCGGGTTCAAAGCCCAGCGCAGCCTGCCCTTGCATTGCATGGCAACTGACAGCGGTATCCTCGCGCTTGAATTGCCCCAGTTCGGCAAAAAACGTGTTCCAGTCCTGACGCTTGCCAAGCTGTTTCAACCACTCACCGCGCACCCGGTCGGCAAAGGGAAACGCCTGATAGCGTTCGATGAAAGCAGAGACGTCCTGATCGCTTGCCGTGCTGAGCTTCAGCAGCATGGCCCAGTAATCGGCGTACGGTGCCAGAATGTCGGCATTGGCTTTCATCTGCTGCGAATAGGCTTCGACGCTGGCAAGATTCTGCTTGTTGTAGGCCTCCTGCGCGGCTATCAGCGGATCGCCGGCCGCTCCGCCATGCGCTTTTGCGCTGAGCAGCAGACCAACACTTGCCAGAACCCAGAAAATTTTTATCGATTTACCCACGCGCGAACACCTTGCTAGCGAAAACGTGACAGTGCGCGGAGGGCTGCAACAGCCGTCATTTCGCGCATGCCTAAAAAAGAATGATACGCCCCACTGCATAAAGCACCGCAGCAATAAACAAGAGGACGCCGGTGAATTTTACGATCTGCCAGGCCAGGCGCAGATAACGCCAGTCTTTGGTGAACAAAGCAAAACCGGCAGACACCACCACTGCAATCAGAACCAGTACCAGCAATAACCTCAGCACCAACATTGCGGGTACTCAAACGCTTATACGTACTGCAGCACGGGCGCCACCGGAATTTGCAACTGGAAGGCGCCGGGCGCTTCTTCCACCTTGTCGAAGGTGGCATATTCCCAGGCCTCTGCATCTGCCAGCAAAGTACGCAACAGCTGGTTGTTGAGCGCATGGCCGGATTTATAGGCGCTGAAAGCACCGATCAGCGGATGGCCGAGCACATAAAGGTCGCCGATGGCATCCAACACCTTGTGTTTGGCGAATTCGTCCTCGTAGCGCAGACCATCGTCATTCAGCACGCGGTATTCGTCCAGCACGATGGCGTTGTCCAGACTGCCGCCGCGCGCAAGACCGTTGGAACGCAGGTATTCGACCTCGTGCATGAAACCGAAGGTACGTGCGCGGCTGATCTCACGGATATAGGAGTTATCGGCGAAATCGATCAGCACGCGCTTGCCGCTATGCTCGAACACCGGATGATTGAAATCGATGGTGAAATCGATCTTGAAACCGAAATAGGGTTCGAAACGCACCCACTTGTCGCCGTCAATCACTTCCACCGGCTTTTTGATGCGGATGAATTTCTTCGCAGCCTGCTGCTCGACGATACCGGCTGCTTGCAGCAGATAGACGAATGGGCCGGAACTGCCGTCCATGATGGGCACTTCACTGGCATCCATCTCGATCAGCACATTGTCGATACCGAGCCCGGCCAGGGCGGAAAGCAGATGTTCCACGGTGGCAACCCGCGCGCCGTTGTCCTCAAGGGCGGAACAAAGACGCGTGTCCTTGACGAGGTCTGGTCTGACCTTGATTTCAGGAGAACCGGGCAGATCGGTTCGCCGGAAAACAATGCCGGTGTCAGGCGCAGCCGGTTTCAAGGTCAGGGTTACCTTGTCACCTGTGTGCAAGCCGACGCCTGTCGCGCTGATGGCTTTTTTCAATGTTCTTTGCTTGACCAATCAATACACCTCGACCACTGGATTCAACCTCGTTATATTTGCCTAAGGAAGCACTGATTAAATGAGTGAGCGAGATAAAGTGCACCCGCAATGGGCATGTCCATTAAGGGCCCGCTCCTGCGTCGCGACCTTGGTGCCACAAGGCACGCGGAACGCAACAGCCGAGAAAACTAACGCAGTGTTTCGGCGCAGGCTAACCTGCGGCAGCAGGTTAAGCGTAGCGGCCGAAGCCACAGTATGCTTTATACGGCGAGGTTGTGAGTATCGCGCAACGCAGCAATTCGCCCGCGTAACCATTTAATCAGCGTTTCCCAAAAATTTTAGCACATCTGCAAACACTCCCCAGCCGCCCGGCGGCGACTTCTTCTGCAAGCATCCAGCCGTGTTGCAGACCGGTTAATCGGCCTGCTTGCGCAGAAACGCAGGAATATCGTATTCCTCGACGCCGGAGATCTTCATCGCTTCAACCGTCGCACGGCGGCTGTTGGAGGAAAACACGACCGGTGCATCGTCATCCGATGCACCCATTCCGGCTCCGTTGCCGCCGACAAATACCGGCTGACCTGTCGTACCGTCACGCACCTGGGTCATGACACGCAACTCAGGTTTCTGCTGACGGCGGCCGGCGATACCGTTAAGGCCGGTTGCCACCATGGTGACACGCAGTCCGTCACCGACGCTTTCATCGAACACGTTGCCGACGATGACGGTCGCATCCTCAGCAGTGAACGCCTTGATGGTGTTCATCACATCGTAGTATTCCTTCATCTTGAAGGAGGTACTGGCGGTGATGTTGACCAGTACGCCACGCGCGTTGGCCAGATTGACATCTTCCAGCAGCGGGCTGGCAACGGCCTGTTGTGCGGCAATCGTGGCACGGTCCGGGCCAGTCGCCATGGCGGAACCCATCATCGCCATGCCCATTTCCGACATCACGGTACGCACGTCGGCAAAATCGACGTTGACCAGACCCGGGCAGTTGATGATTTCGGCAATGCCGGAAACCGCGTTGTGCAGAACATCGTTGGCAGCCTCGAATGCCTTCAGGAAAGGCACGTCGTCACCCAGCACTTCCATCAGCTTCTCATTGGGGATAACGATAAGAGAGTCCACATGTTTGGAAAGTTCTTCCAGCCCTTCGACCGCGACCTTGGTGCGCTTGCCTTCGAAAGCGAACGGCTTGGTCACCACTGCCACGGTGAGAATGCCCATTTCCTTCGCCACTTCGGCGATGATGGGTGCGGCGCCGGTACCGGTGCCGCCGCCCATGCCGGCCGTAATGAACAGCATATCAGCACCGTCGATGATTTCCGCGATACGCTCGCGGTCTTCGAGCGCAGCCTCACGGCCGATTTCCGGGCGCGCACCGGCACCCAGGCCCTTGGTGATGTCACTTCCGATCTGCAGCACGGTCTGTGCCTGGCTCTTCTTCAGCGCCTGCATGTCGGTGTTGGCGCAAATGAATTCCACGCCGCCGACGTTCTTTTCGATCATGTGAGCTACTGCATTGCCGCCGCAGCCACCCACGCCAATTACCTTGATTACGGCCTCTTGCGAGTCCCTGTCCATAATTTCAAACATTGCCATCCTCCTTGATGATGTTACAACCACTTCTGCCTAAAACACCCGTAAACCGTGTCCTGCTGCGACACACCCCTAAAAATTGCCTTTGAACCAGCTTTTCATGCGGTTCAAAATGCCGCTGAACGAGCTCGAATCCAGCTCACTCAACAAATTGCGTTCCACCTGCTGCTTGCCCATCAGTACCAGACCGACGCCGGTCGCATAGCGCGGGTTGCTCACCACTTCCGACAGGCCGCCGACATAGCGCGGCATGCCGAGACGCACCGGCATGTGGAAGATTTCCTCGCCCAGCTCGACCATGCCGCGCATCATCGATGAGCCGCCGGTGATGACGATGCCGGAAGCGATCATCTCTTCCATGCCGCTGCGACGCAGTTCGCTCAGTACCAGCTCATAGAGCTCGACGATGCGCGGCTCGATCACTTCGGCCAGCGTCTGCACCGACAACTGGCGCGGGTCGCGCCCGTCGACACCCGGCACTTCGACCACTTCACGCGGGTCGGCCAACTGGCGCAGTGAGCAGCCGTGCTTGATCTTGATATCCTCGGCCGACTGTGTCGGCGTGCGAAAAGCGACGGCGATATCATTGGTCACCTGGTCGCCGGCGATCGGCACCACGGCCGTATGGCGAATCGCGCCCTGCTTGAACACGGCAATATCGGTGGTGCCGCCGCCGATATCCACGAGGCATACGCCCAGTTCCTTTTCATCTTCGGTCAGCACCGCCATGCTCGAAGCCAGCGGCTGCAGAATCAGATCAGAGACTTCCAGACCGCAGCGCTTGATACATTTGACGATGTTCTGTGCGGCCGCGACGGCGCCGGTGACGATATGCACTTTCACTTCCAGTTTCATGCCGCTCATGCCGAGCGGCTCACGCACATCCTCCTGCCCGTCGATGATGAATTCCTGCGTCAGGATGTGCAGAATCTGCTGATCAGACGGCAGCGCGATCGCACGTGCCGTGTCGATCACACGATCGACGTCGGCCTGCATCACTTCGGCGTCCTTGATTTTCACCATGCCGTGCGAATTGAGGCTCTTGATATGGCTGCCGGCAATGCCGGTGAAGACAGCGCTGATCTTGCAGTCCGCCATCAGCTCGGCCTCTTCCAGCGCACGCTGGATGGCCTGCATGGTGGAATCGATATTGACCACCACGCCCTTTTTCAGGCCGCGCGAACTGTGCTGCCCGAGACCGATTACCTTGAGCGAACCTTCCGGCTGCAGCTCGGCGACGATCGCCACGATCTTCGACGTGCCGATATCGAGGCCAACGATCAGATTCTTGTCATCTTTAACTCTGCTCATACATCTCTCCATTCAATCCTGCGTAAGCCTGTCTCATGAAACGGCTCCCTGCTTGTTCGCCGGACTTCTGACCGGCCGCCGCACGGCAAACCCGTTCGGATAGCGCAAATCGGCATAGGCCAACTTCACCCCGAGCTTGCTCAGCGTGTGCTGATAAACGCTGGCGAACTTCACCAGCCTCGCCTCGGTATCCTCGCGCCCCAGCTCGATCACCATGCCATTATCGGTGCGAAGCTGCCATGCGCGGCGTGGCGTCAGTGTCAGTTCGCTGACCTTCATCCCGGCCGGCGCCAGCAATGCGCTGTATTTACCGTAAAACTCAGCCACCTCCCGCACCCCATCACCGGGACCGTAAAAAACCGGCAGGTCGGCATCCGATGCGGCGTGAAACAGTTCGCCGTAGGTGTTGACCAGCGCGATATTGCCCCAGCGCGCCAGTTCCTGATGTTCTTCCACCACCACTTCCAGCCGGTCCGGCCAGCGACGGCGCAAACTGACATTTCTTGCCCACGGCAGCTTCTCGAAAGCATCGCGCGCTTTCACCAGATCCAGCGTGAAGAAGTTGCCCTGCAGGTGACGGCCGACAATCAGCTTCAACTGTTCGCGCGTGACGTGGTTCAAGGTGCCTTCGACCCGCACTTCGCGCAGCGGAAAAACCGGCAGATGCACGACAACATAGATCGTGCCGTACAGCAGCAATACCGCGGCAAATGCGAACAACAGGTTGGCGATCCAGTTGAGCGCAGCCGGTTTGTTCCAGAGCACGCCAGGCCCCATCAGGCTTCCTTTCCACTCACGGTAGACAGTTCCAGTATCTTCACCACCAACTGGTCGAAACTCATCCCCGCAGCCCTCGCAGCCATCGGCACGAGACTGTGGTCGGTCATGCCGGGCGAGGTATTCACTTCAAGAAAATAATGCCGGCCGGCTTCATCCATCAGAAAATCGACCCGGCCCCAGCCACGGCCGCCGATGATGCGGAATGCCTGCAGCGCCTCGGCCTGAATCTGCGCCTCCTGTTCTGGCGGCAGCCCGCACGGGCAAAGGTAGCGAGTGTCGTCGCGCAGATATTTCGCCTCGTAATCGTAAAATTCGTTGGCCGGCACGATGCGGATCACCGGCAATACCCGGTCGCCCAATATGCCTACCGTATATTCGCCGCCGCCGACAAATTGCTCGGCCAGCACCAGCGGGTCGGACTTGGCCGCTTCGGCAAAGGCCGCTTGCAAGCCGCCGGCATGCTTCACCTTGCTGATGCCGATGCTGGAGCCTTCATTGGCCGGCTTGACGAACAACGGCAAGCCCAGCGCGGATTCGATCGCAGCAAAGTCGCTGTCCGGCTGTACCAGCATGAAATCCGGCGTGGCGATATTGGCCGCCCGCCACAAAAGCTTGGTGCGCCATTTGTCCATACCGACGCTTGAAGCCATGACACCGCTACCGGTGTAAGGAATCCCCATCAGCTCCAGCGCGCCCTGTATCGTGCCGTCTTCGCCATAACGGCCATGCAGCGCGATGAACGCGCGGTCGAAGCCTTCGAGATCGTGCAGCGGCCGCTCGGCCGGATCGAACGCATGCGCATCGACACCGCTGCGCAACAAGGCCGCCAGCACCGCCGCACCGCTCTTCAACGAGACTTCGCGCTCGCCTGAGCGTCCGCCCAGCAACACCGCAACTTTTCCAAAATCTTTCTTCATATTCCCCAACCTGCCTTAGCCACAGAGAACACAAAGTTCACCGAGAAACCCCTTTGAGATAAATCTCTGTGATCTCTGTGGCTCATGCTTTTTCCCCGATAATTTTTACTTCGCGCTGCAATGCGATTCCGTGTTCGCGTTGCACCGTTTCCTGCATGTGCGCAATCAGCCGCTCGATATCTTCCGCCGTCGCATCGCCGAGATTGACGATGAAATTGGCGTGCTTCTCCGACACTTGGGCGCCGCCGATGCGATAGCCCTTGAGTCCGCTTGCTTCGATCAGCCTTGCGGCAAAATCGCCCGGCGGGTTGCGGAAAGTCGAGCCCGCGTTCGGCTGATTCAGCGGCTGGGTAGCCAGCCTTTTCGCCAGCAGGCTCTTGATCTTCTGTTCGGCCTCGTTCGCTTCACCGACCGGCAACTCGAACCATGCGGCGGTAAACCATTCATCCGCCACCGGCAGTTCGACATGGCGGTAACTGGCACTGAACGCTTCACGGCCGCGCAAATGCAACTCGCCACGGCGGTCTATGGTCTGCACCCGGCTCACCACATCCCAGGTTTCGCCACCGTGACAACCGGCATTCATTGCCAACGCACCGCCCACTGTGCCGGGAATGCCGGCCATGAACTCGGCACCGTGACGATGCTGTCTTGCGGTAAAGCGCGCCAGCTTGGCGCAGGTCACACCCGCCTCCGCATAGACCAGCTCGCCATCCATGTGCAAACCGGTGAGCACGTTATGCATTACCACCACACTGCCCCGCACACCGCCGTCGCGCACCAGCAGGTTGGAGCCAAGACCGATGAAATGCACCGGCTCGTTTTCGTTCAGGCCGCACAGAAAAGCCTGCAAATCGGCAAGCCCGGCCGGGATATAAAGTCGATCTGCCTTGCCTCCCACACGCCAGCTGGTGTAGCGTGCCAGCGGCTCGTTCAGCAGCAGACGACCTTGTGCGATCGGCTGCGCCATCAAGCTGCCAACTCCCGCGTATTTGCCGCCACCTGGCCGATGGAACCGGCCCCCATGACAATGACCACATCACCATCCCTGGCCATATCTATAATCGCCTGCGGCAACTCGGCCGGCGTTTCTACGAAAAGCGGTTCTACCTTGTCCGCCACCCGCACCGCACGCACCAGCGCACGGCCGTCGGCCGCGACGATCGGCGGTTCTCCGGCCGGATAGACTTCGGTGAGGATCAGCGCATCGACCGATGACAGCACCTTGACGAAATCCTCGAAGCAGTCGCGCGTGCGGGTATAGCGATGCGGCTGGAACACCAGCACCAGACGCCGACCCGGGAACGCGCCGCGTGCTGCGCTGATCACCGCCTGCATCTCGACCGGATGATGGCCGTAATCGTCGATCAGCGTGAAATGACCACCACCCTTCGTAGCGATTTCGCCGTAACGCTCGAAACGGCGGCCGACGCCCCTGAATTCAGCCAGCGCCTTGACGATGGCGGCATCCGGCACGTTGAGCTCGCTGGCTACCGCAATTGCGGCCAGCGCATTCAGCACATAGTGGTTGCCGGGCAGGTTGAGCGTGACGTCGAAGGTCGTAGTGACGCCGTTGATCCGCGTCACGGTAAAGTGCATGCGCCCGCCATCGGCTACCACATTGCTGGCGCGTATACGCGCCTCCTCAGAAAAGCCGTAGGGCATGACCGGCTTCGATATCTGCGGCAAGATCGCCCTGACGTTGGGGTCATCGATACAGACCACCGCCATGCCGTAGAACGGCAATTGCTGCAGAAACTCGACAAAGGCACCTTTCAGCTTCTCGAAATCGTGACCGTAAGTGTCCATATGGTCGGCATCGATGTTGGTGACGACCGATATCACCGGCGTCAGATGCAGAAAGGAAGCATCCGATTCATCGGCCTCGGCGACGATATATTCACCGGTACCGAGTCTGGCGTTGGTATTGGCTGATTCCAGGCGGCCGCCGATGACGTAGGTCGGGTCCATGCCGGCCTCGGCCAGAATGCTGGCGATCAGGCTGGTGGTGGTGGTTTTGCCGTGGGTGCCGGCCACAGCAATGCCCTGGCGGAAACGCATCAGTTCGGCCAGCATGATGGCGCGCGGCACCACCGGAATCGTGCGGTTGCGCGCTTCCATCACCTCGGGGTTGCTTTCATTGACAGCCGACGAAACGACGACGACATCGGCCTTTTCCAGGTTTTCACGCGCGTGGCCCTTAAACACCATCGCACCGAGTTGCTTGAGCCGCCGGGTGACGACGTTATCGGCGAGATCGGAACCGCTCACGCTGAAACCGAGGTTGAGCAGCACCTCGGCAATGCCGCTCATGCCTGAACCGCCGATACCGACAAAATGCACGTTCTTCACTTTATGTTTCATGCTTTCACTCCCGCGGCAGCTGACAGCGCCATGGCCTCAAGTTCGTCGGCTATCGATTCCGTTGCAGCAGGCTTGCCCAGACACCGCGCTGCCTCCGCCATCTGTAACAGCTGATCGCGGTTAAAGCTCTGCAACATGACGGCAAGTTTTTCTGCGCTCATCTCGTTTTGCGGGAAATGGACTGCTGCACCGCTGCTCGCCATCCACTCGGCGTTATCGCGCTGATGTGAGGTGGTCGAGACGACAAACGGCACCAGAATACTGGCGACACCGGCCACCGTGATCTCGCTGACAGTGATGGCACCTGCGCGGCATACAAGCAGATCGCACTCGCGGTAAGCCTCAGCCATATCGTTGATAAAAGGCACCACCGTCGCCTCAACGCCTGCTGCCTGATAGGCGGCTTGCAGCGATAGCAGGTGCTGCATACCTGACTGGTGAATCACGATTGGCCGCTGGGCCGCCGGGATCAGCGCCAGTGCTTTCGGCAATACCTCATTGAGCGGCCGCGCACCCAGACTGCCGCCCACCACCAGCAATTTGAGCGGGCCGCTGCGCTTGCTGTAGCGCCCGGCCGGTGCTTCCAGTGCCGCAATTTCCGCACGCACCGGATTGCCGGTGACGCGGGATTTGGCAGCGAGCGCAGGCTGCCCGGCAAGATCGCTGGCAAAACCGAACAGCACCCGCGTCGCAGATTTAGCCAGCGCGCGGTTCGACATCAGCAGGGCCGCGTCGGCATTGACCAAAGCCAGCGGCAGTTTACGCAGACGTGCCGCCCAGCCGCCCGGCACCGTGACATAACCGCCCATACCCAGCACCACCTGCGGACGCAGACGCCCCATCAGACGCCATGCCGTCAAGGTTGCAGCCATCAGCTTGAACACGCCGGTGAGCGTATGCAGCAGTCCCTTGCCACGCAGACCGGAAAAGTTGATCCGGCTCATGGCAATGCCATGCGGCGGTACCAGACGGTTTTCCATGCCATGCCGCGTGCCCAGCCAGTGCACCTGCCAGCCGCGGCTGCGCATGGCTTCTGCAACTGCGAGGCCCGGGATGACGTGCCCGCCGGTACCTGCGGCCATGATCAACAAAGTGCGGCTCATACCGGCAACCTCCTCTGGATCCGGCGGCTCTCGAAATCTATGCGCATGAGTACCGACAGGGCGATGCAGTTGGCCAGGATGCCGCTGCCGCCGAAGGAGAGCAGCGGCAGGGTGAGTCCCTTGGTCGGCAGAATGCCCATGTTGACGCCCATGTTGATGATGGCCTGAACGCCGATCCAGACGCCGATCCCTTGTGCCAGCAAGGCAGAGAAATAACGTTCGTTGGCAATCGCCTCCTTGCCGATGGCAAATGCGCGGATCACCAGCCAGGCGAACAGCGCCACTACGGTGAGCACACCGACGAAGCCGAGCTCTTCGGCGATCACGGCGAGCAGGAAATCGGTATGCGCTTCCGGCAGGTAGAGCAGTTTCTCGACACTGGCGCCAAGACCGACGCCGAACCATTCGCCGCGACCGAATGCGATCAGCGCATGCGATAGCTGGTAACCCTTGCCATAAGGGTCGGCCCAGGGATCCATGAAGCCGATGATGCGCTGCAGCCGGTAAGGCGAGCTCCAGATCAGCAGCACAAAGCCGACCACCAGCATGCCGATCATGCCGGCGAAAATGCGGACGTTGATGCCGCCCAGCCAGAGGATGGAAATGGTGATGGTCGAAATGACGGCAAAGGCGCCGAAATCCGGCTCCATCAGCAGCAGCCCGCCAACCAGCAGCATGACCAGCAGCATCGGGAAAAAGCTCTTGGTAAAGCTGTCCATCACTGCCGCCTTGCGCAAGGTGTAGTCTGCCGCATAGATGGCTACCAACAGCTTCATGAACTCGGACGGCTGCACGGTCACGACAAACAGCGAAATCCAGCGGCGGCTGCCGTTGACTTCGCGGCCGATACCGGGAATCAGCACCAGCACCAGTGCCGCCATGCCGATCAGGAACAGGTAGGGCGCCATCTTCTGCCACATCTGCGTCGGAATCTGAAAGGTAACGGCCGCGACGCAAAGGCTGACAACCAGGTAGATGCTGTGACGCACCAGATAGTAAGTGGATTGGTGACCTGTCGCGCGGTCCGCCTCGGCCAGCGCAATCGATGATGAATAGACCATCACCAGCCCGAGGCCGAGCAGTATCAGCGTGACCCAGAGCAGGCCCTGATCGTAGGCGGGCGCGTTGTAGCGCAGTCGATTGCCCAGCACCTGCATCATCGTGCCGCCTCCCTTTCAGCCAGTCCCCGCACGGCGGCACGAAACACTTCGGCGCGGTGCAGGTAGTTGCGGAACATGTCGAAACTGGCGCAGGCGGGTGACAGCAGCACGGCATCGCCGGGGCGGGCGGCATCGAATGCCATATCGACTGCAGCGGGCAGTGTGTCGGCCTTCAACAAGGGCAATGCTGCCGGTTTCAGCGCAGACTCGATCAAACCTGCATCGCGGCCGATCAGCACGACTGCGCGGGCATTGCTGCTGGCCGCTGCCAGCAGTGGGGCAAAATCCTGCCCCTTGCCGTCGCCGCCCGCAATCAGCACCACCTTCTGCGGCAAGCCGTCCAGCGCGGCGCAGGTCGCGCCGACATTGGTACCCTTGGAATCGTCATAAAAGGCAACGCCATCAATCTCCGTCACCCACTCGACACGGTGCGGCAAGCCTTTGAAATCTCGCAGCGCGGTCAGCAATGGCGCCTCATGCAGACCCGCAGTGCGGCACAAGGCCAGCGCAGCCAGGGCATTGGCAGCATTGTGCAGACCGGCGATTTTCAATTCGGCGGTTGCGATCAGTCGTGTGTTGCCGCGCGACAACCAGGTTTCCGCGCCGTCAGCAATCAGGCCGTAATCCTGCTCTGTTATAGCGCTGTCGAGCCCGAAGCTGACCTGCGGCCGGCCCGGTAATGCCATCCCGGCACTCCAGGCATCCTGACGGTTGAGCACCTGCACGCCGTTGCCGCTGAATATGCGTGCCTTGGCGGCGGCGTAATCCGCCATGCTGTCATAGCGGTCCATATGGTCCTCGCTCAGATTCAGCACGGTCGCCGCAGCGGCATCGAGGCTGGCAGTGGTTTCCAGCTGAAAGCTGGAAAGTTCCAGCACGTAGATGTCCGGCACTTCGCCGTTCAATGTGTCGAGCACCGGCAGGCCGATATTGCCCGCGACCACAGTTTTCAGTCCTGCCGCCCGGCACATCTCGCCCGCGAGTGTCGTCACTGTGCTCTTGCCGTTAGAGCCAGTGATCGCAATCAACTTGGCGCTGGCCGGTTTGTATTGCGCGAACAGCTCGACATCGCCGACGACCGGCACGCCATGCGCAATGGCCTGCTGAATTTGCGGCATGGCCAACGCTACGCCGGGGCTGACCACCAGCAAATCCTGTTTCATCAGCAAGCCGGCATCGAAATCGCCGAGGTGAACGGCAAGCTGCGGCATCTCGGCCCTGACTGTCTCCAGCCCGGGTGGATGGGCGCGCGTATCGGCAACGGACAGCACGGCACCCTGACGCGCAAGCCAGCGCAATGCCGAAAGACCGGTATCACCCAGTCCCAGCACCAGCACCCGTTTGTCCTTGATTGCCAATGGCATCTTGCTCTCTGCTCCTTATCTGATCTTCAGCGTCGCCAAGCCGACCAACACCAGCATCATGCTGATGATCCAAAACCTGACGACCACTTGTGTCTCTTTCCAGCCCTTGAGTTCGTAGTGGTGGTGCAGCGGCGCCATGCGGAAGATGCGCTTGCCGGTGAGCTTGAACGAACCGACCTGCAGCATGACCGAGATGGTTTCCATGACGAATACGCCACCCATGATGAACAGCACGATCTCCTGCCGCACGATCACCGCGACCACACCCAGTGCGGCACCCAGCGCCAGCGCGCCGACATCACCCATGAAGACTTCAGCCGGATAGGCGTTGAACCAGAGAAAGCCGAGACCGGCACCGCCGATGGCAGCGCAGAATATGGCGAGTTCGCCGGCACCCGGTACGTAGGGCACGCCCAGGTATCTGGAGAAATACAAGTGCCCTGCAACATAGGCAAAAATCGCCAGTGCGCTGGCCACCATGACGGTCGGCATGATGGCAAGACCGTCGAGGCCATCGGTCAGGTTGACGGCATTACTGGTGCCGACAATGACGAAATAGGTCAGTACGATGAAACTGACAGCACCGAGCGGTAGCACCCAATCCTTGAAGAAAGGGAAAATCAGCTCGGTCTGCGCCGGCACGCTGGCCGTGCTGAAGAGATAAATGGCGACGCCGAAGCCGATCAGCGATTGCCAGAAATATTTTTCCCGGGCAGCCAACCCCTTGGGATTACGGTGCACCACCTTGCGCCAGTCATCGACCCAACCGATGATGCCGAAACCGAGGGTGGTGATCAGCACGACCCAGACATAGCGATTGCTCAAATCCGCCCAAAATAGTGTTGAAACGGCAATCGCCACCAGAATCAGGGCACCACCCATGGTCGGTGTGCCGGCCTTGACCAGATGCGTTTGCGGGCCGTCGTCGCGCACCGACTGGCCGACCTTGTACTGCGTCAGTTTGCGGATCAGACCGGGGCCGATGACGAAGGAAATGACCAGGGCGGTCAGCGTCGCCAGCACAGCACGCAGAGTGATGTAGTTGAACACATTGAAGACGCGTATATCCTGCGCCAGCCATTGTGCGAGTTCGAGCAGCATCAGTGATTCTCCCCTTGTGTATTGTTATGCGTGATCAGATCGACCACCCGCTCCATGCGCATGAAGCGCGAGCCCTTGACCAGAACGTTGACGCCCACACCCATGCCCGTCCTGAGGTCTGCCGCGAGTGCTTCCGGCGTTGCGTAATGACGCGCCCCCGAACCGAAAACGCGAACCATTTCGCGGCTCAGTTCACCCAGCGCAAACAGCGCATCAATGCCGGCATCGCGGGCGTAGGCACCGATATCGGCATGCATCGCGGCGGCGGCGTCGCCCAGTTCGCCCATGTCGCCCAGCACCAGCAGTTTTTTGCCTGCGCGTGCGGCCAGTACATCGATGGCCGCTTTCACTGAAGCCGGATTGGCGTTGTAGGTGTCGTCGATCACGACCGCGCCGCCAACGCCCGTCTTCTGCTGCAAGCGTCCCTTGACGCCACCGAATGCGGCCAGCCCCTCAACCACATCGGCAAGCGGAATGTTCATGGCAATGGCGGTGGCGGTTGCCGCCAGCGCGTTGCATACGTTGTGACGCCCGGCCACCGGCAGACGCAGGGTTGCCGCACCAAGCGGTGTCTGCAGTTGCAGATCGCTGTATTCCGCCTGTAGCACAAACGTAGCGCTGACATCGGCTGGCTGCTCGACGCCGAAAGTCAAAATACGCTTGCCGGCTGCCAGCGATTTCCAGTAATCGGCAAAACGGTCGTCGGCATTGATGATGGCAACACCATCGGCAGCCAGCCCTTCAAAAATCTCGCCCTTGGCCTGCGCGATACCCTCAACCGAACCGAGTCCGCCCAAATGGGCGCTGGTAGCATTGTTCACCAATGCTACGGTCGGGCATGCCAGCCTGGTCAGATAACGGATTTCGCCGAAATGATTCATGCCCATTTCAGCCACGGCGTAGCGGTGCTGCGGGCGCAACTTGAGCAGTGTGAGCGGCAGACCGATATCGTTGTTGAGGTTGCCGACCGTCGCCAGTACTTTGTCTTCGCCGCCTGCAGTCACGCGCAGAATCGCCGCCAGCATTTCCTTGACCGTGGTCTTGCCGTTGCTGCCGGTAATCGCAGCGAGCGGAATCGTGAACTTGCCGCGCCACCAGGCAGCAAGATCACCCAGAGCGCGGCGGGTATCCTGCACCAGCAAACCGGATGTCAGGCCTGGTACCGCATGCGACACCATCGCCGCCGCTGCGCCATGCTCGATGGCGGACAAGGCAAAATCATGCCCGTCGACGCGATCGCCACGCATGGCGACGAACAATTGTCCCTGCTTGTCGCCACGGCTGTCGTTGGAGACGCTGGAGAACAGCACATCCTCGCCGATAACGCTGCCATGCGTTGCCATTGCCGCTTCGGAAAGCTTCATCATGCCGCCGTCTCCACCAATGCCGCGCGCACCTCTGCCTCGTCGCTGAAAGGCATTCTCACGCCTGCTACCTCCTGATAATTTTCATGGCCCTTGCCTGCCACCAGCACGATATCGCCCGCTTTTGCCCGGGCAATCGCTGCGCGGATCGCTTTTGCGCGATCCAGTACTATCGCGTAATCGCCATAGAGACCGCCTTCAATCTGCGCCACGATCGCCTCGGGCGCTTCGTCGCGCGGGTTGTCTGAAGTGACAATCACCTTGTCGGCCAGTCTTGAGGCCACCTCACCCATCAGCGGGCGCTTGCCTGCATCGCGATTGCCGCCGCAGCCAAAAACGCAGAACAGGCGTCCGCGTGATTGTTCGCGCAATGCCGTCAGGACTTTCTCCAGCGCATCGGGGGTATGGGCGTAATCGATCACCACCAGCGGACGGTCATCGCCACCCAACTGCTGCATTCGGCCTGCAACCGGTTCGATGGCGGCGATGGCATCCACCGCATCCTCCAGCTTCACACCCGAGCAGAGCAGTGTTGCCAGTAAAGCCAGCAGGTTATATGCATTGAACCGGGCGACCAGCCGGGCTTGCAGCACGGCGTTGCCATTCGGAGTGGCAACCTGCATGCGCATGCCGCTGGCAGTGAATTCGAGCGCGCTGGCCCGCACCGCCGCGCGCGGATCGAAGCCATAAGTGATCACCGGCTTGCCTGCCGCAACCAGTTCGGCAGCTACCTTTGCGCCGAAGTCATCATCGAGATTGAGCACGCAAGCCGTCAGCCCGTCCCAATCGAACAGCTTGCGCTTGGCGGCGGCATAGGACGCCATGTCGCCGTGATAGTCGAGGTGGTCGCGCGAGAGATTGGTCAGAACTGCCACATCGAAATGCACGCCGCCGACGCGGCCCTGCTCCAGCCCGTGCGAGGAGACCTCCATCGCACAGGCAACGGCGCCCTGCTGCAGATAGCCGGCCAGCATGCCATGCAGCAATATCGGATCGGGCGTTGTATTGATGGCGTGCGACAACGCGCCGGGGAAACCATTACCCAGCGTGCCCACCAATGCAGTCCTGCGTCCAAGCAGACACAGCGTCTGCGCCAGCCAGTGGCTGCACGAAGTTTTGCCGTTGGTGCCGGTAACGCCGATCATCCACAGCTTTTCCGAAGGATGCTCAAAAAAGCTGTCGGCAACTTCGCCGCATCGCTTGCGCAATTTTTCTACCGGCAGATTGGGCAGCTGCCAGCTCGGGTCCCAGTCAAACCCCTGCCTGTCCCAGACAACCGCGGCGGCACCGCGCGCTATTGCGTCATGGATGAATGCACGGCCGTCGTGATGCTCGCCGGGATATGCAAGAAACAGGCTGCCGGGAACCACCTTGCGGCTGTCCGCAGTAATCGCGCGGGGATGTACGTTCTGTGCGAACAGTGCGGAGAGAATATCGCTCATACCATCTCCTGTACCACGGGTGCTTCTTCCGGCGGAATGACGATATTATCGTTAGGCGCATCCTGCGGAACAGCCAGCATGCGCAAGACACCGGAAACTACAGCACTGAATACCGGCGCGGCGACTGCGCCGCCGTAATACTGGCCGGCGCCTGGCTCGTCGATCATTACGGCCATGATCAGACGCGGATTGGAAGCGGGTGCCAAGCCGACGAACGATGATACATATTTATCCGACTGATAGCCGCCAACGCCGTGCTTGTGCGCGGTACCGGTCTTGCCCGCCACGCGGTAACCGGGAATCTGCGCGCGCGGGGCGGTGCCGCCGGGTAGCACGGCCAGCTCCATCATCTCCAGCATGGCGCGCGCGGTCTGCGGTTTGAATACCTGCTGACCGACCGGCTGCTCGTTTTGCTTGCGCAGGCTGACGGGACGCAACTCGCCGTCGTTGGCAAACACGGTATACGCACGCGCCAATTGCAGCAGCGTCAGGTTGAGGCCGTATCCGTAGGACATGGTGGCGTGTTCGATCGGACGCCAGCTCTTGTAATCGCGCAATCTGCCGGAGGCTTCGCCGGGGAAACCGACATTGGTCACCTGGCCGAAACCGGCAAGATTGAACACGTTCCAGAGCGCTTTCGGCTCGATGCTCATACCCAGTTTGGCAGAGCCGACATTGGAGGATTTCTGGATGATCTGTGCGATGGTCGCCTTGCCCTGCGGATGCACGTCCCGCACAGTCGCACTGCCTATGTGCATGACACCGGGCGTCGTATCGATAATCGACGATGTATCGAAAACACCGGCATCCATGGCGGCGGCGGCACTGAACGGCTTGAGGGTGGAACCCGGCTCGAACAGATCGACGATTGCTCGGTTGCGCGAGCGACCGGCCAGATTCACCGGATTGTTCGGGTTGTAGCTGGGCACGTTGGTCATCGCCAACACCTCACCAGTTCTGGCATCCAGCACGACTGCAGCACCGGCCTTGGCTTTGTGTGTTTCCACCGCCCGCGCCAGTTCGCGATGCGCCAGATACTGGATGCGGCGATCAATCGAAAGCACCAGATTCTTGCCGTCCTGAGGCACCTTGACCGCTTCCAGGTCTTCGACAATACGACCCTGCCTGTCCTTGATGACGCGGCGGCTACCCTCCTTGCCGGAGAGCACGTCCTGTGCTGCCAGCTCGAAGCCCTCGCGGCCGATTTGGTCAACGCCGGTAAAACCGACCAGATGCGCGGCAACCTCACCAGCCGGGTAATAACGCCGGTATTCACGCTGCATGAAAATGCCGGGGATTTTGAGCGCCATGACCTGCCGCGCCAGTTCGGGCGGGATTCGGCGTTTCAGATAGACGAACTCACGCGGATTGTTTGCCAGCTTCTTGCTGATGGTTTCCGGCTTGAAGCCGAGCAATGCGGCCAACTGATTGACTTGCTCCTTGTTCATTTCAAGGTCCGGCGGACTGGCCCAGATCGACTCAACCGGCGTACTGATCGCCAGCGGCTCGCCATTGCGGTCCGTGATCATGCCGCGATGCGCCGGCAGCACAATGTTGCGGCTGTAGCGCGCATCGCCCTTCTGCTGCAGAAACTGTTTGTGCGTGCTTTGCAGGTAGACACTGCGGGCGATCAGCACCACGAATCCGGCCAGCACCAGCACCAACAGCAGACGGCGACGCCAGCCGGGCAGCCGGATGGTTTGCTGTCTTTTGAGCGCGACCGTGTTCATGGTTGTTTTCCGCTCCCCGTTGCCGCTGCGGAAGGCACAACACCCTCGCGATACATCGGCACCAGCTGAACCCTTTTGCTGTCAGGTACTTCCATGTGCATGTATCTGGTAGCGATGCTCTCGATGCGGGAATGCATGGCCCATGTGCTTTGCTCCAGCTGCAGCTGACCCCACTCGATCTCGAACTGCTTGGCCGCATCCTGCTGTTGCTGCAGCTCGAAATAGAGCTTGCGCGCCTTGTGCTGGGCGGTCACGACACCAAGCGCCGTCACGATCAACACCGCAAACAGGATGAAATTAAGCCGCGTCATGCTACCGCCGTTCTCTCTGCTACCCGCAGCACTGCACTTCGCGAGCGCGGGTTACGCTTGATCTCGGCCGCACCGGGTTTGATTGCACGGCCGACGGCCATAAGCCGCGGCTGCGGCAATTCACTGGCGCGCACCGGAAAATTGGCGGGCAAGTCATCCCGGTCCTGCTCGGCGCGGATAAAGCGTTTGACGATGCGGTCTTCCAGCGAATGGAAGCTGATCACCGCCAGACGTCCGCCGCCGGCAAGCAATGACAGGCATTGCGGCAGGACTAACGACAATTCCTCAAGCTCCTGATTGACGAAAATCCGTAGAGCCTGAAAGGTGCGCGTCGCCGGGTCTTGCCCAGGCTCGATTTTTGGAACCGCCCCTGCCACGATCTTGGCAAGCTGTCCGGTAGTGGTGATGGCAAGCCCCCCACTGCGTGCTGCAACAATCGCCCTTGCAATCTGCTTAGCAAACCGTTCTTCACCATAGTCTTTTATTACTCCTGTAAGTTGTTGCTCTGTTGCCCCTGCAATGAAATCTGCCACCGTCTGTCCGCGACTCTGATCCATGCGCATATCGAGCGGACCATCGAACCTGAAACTGAAACCACGTTCGCCCACATCTATCTGCGGCGAGGAAATACCAAGATCGAGCAGAATGCCGTCCACCCGGCTGACGCCGAGCGCGGCCAATGCATGCTGCATCGAGGAAAAATGGCTATGCACGATCTGAAAACGCGCATCGTCGATCGACGATGCAGCCGCCACGGCGGCCAGATCACGGTCGAAAGCAATCAGGCGGCCGCTCGTACCCAGCTTCTGAAGAATCCTGCGGCTATGGCCGCCGCGCCCGAAAGTGCCATCGACATAGATGCCGGCGGGTTTGATCACGAGGGCATCAACAGCCTCTTCCAGCAAAACCGTCGTATGCGCAGGGGAGGTCAGATCCGTATCCATTTGGGGTGATGCGGGCGACAGAGAGACTGAGGGTTTGAGAGGCTGGCCCGTGCCAACGCTCACAGCGAAAAACCCTCCAGCTCGTTGGGCAGCGACATATCGTCGCCAGACATCACGCGCTCCAGTTGGGCACGCCACGCCTCGATATTCCACAACTCGAAATGACTACCCTGCCCGACCAGCATGGCCTGCTTTTCCAGACCGGCAAATTCGCGCAAGGCGGGAGAAACCAGCAAACGACCCGCGCCGTCCAGCTCGATATCTTCGGCATAACCGACGAGAAGCCGCTGCAAGGCACTGGATTGCTTGTCAAAACTGGAAAGCGACATCACATTGGACTGGATCGGTTCCCAGGCGGGCTGGGGGTAAAGCAGCAGGCAACGATGAGGATGCGCGGTCAGCACCAGATGCCCAGCGCATTGCGCCAGCAAGGCATCACGATGCTTGCTCGGCACTGCCAGCCGGCCCTTTGCATCCAGATTCAATGATGTTGCACCGCGAAACATGAAGCTCGCCACCCCTTTTATAAAACGTGAGAAGTTGCCGACTGCACCACTGTGTTACAGAAGCAAAGCCAAAACGTCATGAGATGAGCACGACCAATCAAATGACAACTTCCCACAAAAACCCACTTTTCTCCACTAAGACCCACTATAGATAAAAAAAATGGGCGATGCAAGCCCTTTTTTGTGATTTTTCCTTTACGGGACAATGACTTAGCTGATTTTTGTTCGAAAAAATATTCCTTTAAAAATTAGATAGATAGAAAATTAACTGAAAGTGCTTTATGAGAACACTTGGGGATGTGCTTGAATTGGCCCTGCGCCAACAAGCGATGGCTTTGAAGTATGCTGCATCGCTTGAGGAAAAGTGTGCATGCAAAAGAAACCGCCTGATGCGATTGCTGAGGCGGCGAACTTGAAAGAGTGAAGCTGGCCTGTAAGCTAGCTACTGTAAATCTTGAGAGCCGCTTAGTTATTGACTTTCAGAGACATTGTGACATGCTTGTACATGCCTGTGTATCAGTTTGTGTACCAGTGCGATGCTATTAAACGAATTGCAGCCAACCGTAATGCACAAAGATGTTTAAGCAATAAAAAAGCCCGCATCGCTGCGAGCCTCTAAATCATTTTAATCTTAGCTGTCAGAACCTGGCGTGAAGAAATCAGACCAGTTTGGAAGCGCAACTACCCAGTTGTAAAGAACCTTGTCATCGTCGAGATGAGTCACTGTTGGTGTCGCAGTAATCAAACGTGTAGCAATAACACCCACTACACCTGACAAGATATTATCAAGACCTTCGCCATCACCAAACGAAGTAACAATATTGTAAACAAAAGCAGCAGCTACATAACGCTGCACTTCAGCAACAGCAGCTGTACAAGGAAGATCATCCGAATTAGAAAAATTTGGATTATTAGCCAGAATCTGATTTAGGGTTTGATTCTGTGTTTGACCCATCAAGTTCAAACTGAAATTACCAGACTTCGCTACGAAATCACGTGAACTGCTTTTCTTATCGCCGTGCTTAGAAGCACATACTAACTCAGCAGAAGCTGTAGCTACTTGAAAGCCATTCAAATCCGACAAGCTGAAGGTTGGTGAACCAGCCTGTGCGCCTGCAGAGAACGCAAATCCAGCTGCTGCCATTAATGCCAAAATCATTTTTTTCATTTTTGCTCCACTCAATTATTAAGAAAAAATTCACAGGCCGATAAAAACCACGATCAGAATCCCATGAGCTTAGAGCAATGTCAACAATTGTTTCATTTTGACTATTATTGCCATTTTAGCCCTGCTCAATGAATAGATTAAATGAACGGATTTTTGATAAAACCCCAAAAATTCATCCTTCGTGGCGTCTGATCTGCAGAGATTCCAAGACGTAAATGCTCAAGATTTTCAGCATCGAGCTTGACGTACGTACCAAAAAGCCAGTCCCAGAGCAAGAAAACCTGCCCAAAATTTGAATTACCCTCCCGCATGTCCAGAGAGTGATGAACCCTGTGTGCGCTTGGCGTCACAACGACCCACCTCAAATACTTATCCAACCAGTCAGGTAAAAACAATCCGCTGTGCGTAAATCCAGCATGTAAACCCATCACAGCTGTATATGTGACCAATGCTGCAAGTGGTAAATCCAGCAAGAAGTAAAAAGCTGTCACGAACATGAACGATGTGAGTAATTCAAATGGATGATGCAACCATGTCGTAAGCGCATCAACCGACTGATCAGAATGATGCAAACGATGCAGACGCCAAAGAAAAGAGAACTTGTGATGAATCACGTGATTAAAGTAATAGATTAAATCTATCAATAAAAAACCAATGATATATTTAGAATATTGATTCATCTCAAGTTGATTAAAGCTAAATACTCTTTGCGAACCAGCATCTATTAGCAGAAAAGCCAGCATTAAAATCGAAATAACGAAGCCTATAGCCAACGACAGACCATGAAGCACCAGAACAGACCTCTCCCTTTCACCAAAGAATATACCCCTGTGCTTGACAATACGCTCCACGAGCCACAGTAGCAAAACAAGAGCTACTGGAAAAAACCATTCGAAATCGATCATAAAATTCTTCTGAAAATAAATTAATTATATAAAACAATTAGTTATAAAATAAAAATATTTTTTACATTTCCTCAAAATTTCATGATCTGTCGCATATATATAAGCATGTAGAACAAATATGCGCTGATCTTCACCGTATTTAACCTACAAACTTGACTTGAACCCACAGAGATTGCGTGTGAAGCACAGCAATTAGCTCTAGTGTTGCCTGAAGAAAGAGAAAGATTGATAAAAAATGAATATTACCAGCAAAGAAATCACGAATGATGCATTAATAACTAATTCGTATATAGAGTCATCAGAACAAAATTTCTACTTAGATTGCGTCAAGTATCTTAAAGCCGACTTTATAGCAAACAACACAATAAATGAACGAGAAAATAAAAATAAAGCCAGTTCAATATTGCTAAACTTGTCAAATTATCAACGTGAAAGAATAGCGCTAGCAAATGAAATAAGAAATCTTGAATTAGAACACAGAAACATTTATCACCTGACTATCACTTATAAGCCATATAAAAACCATCAAAGAAGCGCAAAAGAAATTAATACTTTCTTCAAAAATTTCTACATCAAGAAATTTCTTCCAGATTTACTTAACACAAGAAACATTCATAAAAATAAAAAAAAGAGTGTTCAGCCTATATGTTATACATTTATAGACGAGCATACTCAAAAACCTTCTATTAATAAAACTGATAACCTTTACATAAATATGATGTTATTTCCAGTTAAACTACACCATCATGCAATTCTTGCAGTACATCCAGAAACTGCAGATAGAATGAATGAAATAATATCGACTGATAATCCGATGAATAAATATTCTCCAGTAACTATGACTTCATACATAAGAGAATGTGAACCAATGTGCCTCTTATATGCGTCAAAGAAATATGATAAATATCGTGATGATACTTTGATTTTTCCAGATAGATTACACCGTAGAAGAAAACCATAAAAAATGAGTGAAAAATATAATAGAAATATTCATGTAAGAATTACTAGCAGCCTTGAGAGACTTATATATGAAATATCATTGATGAATAAAATTAAACCATCAAAATTAGTAAGAAATATTATCAGTGAAAATATAAAGAAATATGTTCCAAAAAAATATAATAAATTACGTTACCGATCAATTGATTCTAAATTTATTTCTTTAGATCGAATTTTTATAGAATATTCATCTATGACTCTGCTAGACCACATTTCTTCGTTTTCGAGAGATTCAATGCTATAAATAATCTTTAATTCTTCTAATGTATTAAATTGGTCAATGCGTCCAGCAAAAATCTTACGATCAATCATAAACAGTCACTCAATTAAATATAAATACTAAAAAAATTATTAAGGAGTAAAAAATGACACTTGAAAAATATTTAGCCTACGCAATTACGCAAGTAAATCGCAACGACGCTGATGAAATATTACTGATATCAAGAAGACTGCAGTATCTTACCTCAAAATATTCAGATGACTACACTTCAAATGATATATTGCC
This sequence comes from Methylophilales bacterium LSUCC0135, assembly GCA_001704575.1. Classification (GTDB taxonomy): domain Bacteria; phylum Pseudomonadota; class Gammaproteobacteria; order Burkholderiales; family Methylophilaceae; genus UBA6140. The sequence continues at coordinate 35,251 of MCAW01000011.1, read as the reverse complement.
AAATCTGACAGATGTAGATACAAACAAGAAGATGCTTGACGCATTGACCCATATATACAAAACATGAACTACGTCTGATTTCTAATATTGATAATACTTGCACGAGAGATTGCGTATTCTCTAGCTAATTCAGAAACCGTCTTACCTGCATCTAGTTTTACACGTATCTCATTTTGCTGAGCCAGCGTAGTTTTAGACCTGCGACCGAGCTTAATGCCTTCATTCTTTGCACGCATGAGACCAGCTTGCGTTCTCTCAATCAGTAGATCACGCTCCATCTCTGCGACTGCAACTAACATCATAAGCAACAATTTACCTGCTGATGATGCCAGATCGACTTTACCTAGCTGTAGAACAATTACTTCAATATTACGATCAGATAACATTCTTACAGTCTGAAGCACGTCAACAGCATCTCTACCCAGCCTATCTAACTTCGAGACAACAAGTGTTTCACCGTTACGAATGCTTTCAAGCAGCCTTGAAAATTGCTTTCGTTGAGATGCTGCAGTTTTTCCACTTACGCCTTCGTCTGCAAACCAATAATCGATCTGAAACCCAGCTTTGATAAGCTCTAGACGTTGATTTTCAGATGATTGCTGATTTGTTGAAACACGTCCATATCCAAATATTGACATTTATGCCCTTAACAGTGTTATCAAACACTGTAAGTTTATCTGATATGTCAAAAATGATAAACCCTACTTTTTTAACAGTTCATTTGGGTTAAAATAGACTGTTATAAAACAGTCGTTTTCTTACAGTCATCTGGAAAATATTTGACCTTATCTACGACATCTAAAATTTCTATCAAGTCGTAGACATATGTATATTTGTCTGTCGTACCAGCACTGACTTTTTCATGACCAACTACTTGTTGAACTTTATCAACCTGATTGTCAGCTGCACGTGATTTAGAAATAAATGTGTGTCTGAAGCTGTGAAAAACTCTTCTCTGATTGAAATCATCAAATCTTGATATCAATAATTTCTCTCTAAATTGGTAAAACCATTTTGTAAAAGTATCTGGATTAACTCCGTCAAATAATAATTTGTTAGACGACTCAACAAAATTAAGAAATCCTTCATCAATCAGACATTGATGTACTGGCACTTTTCTAATAGCGTTTTCTGTCTTTAATGATCCAGCTTCGTCTGTAATGTGAAAAAAATATCTTTGAGATACTTCATCAAAACGAATATCTACCTTTCTTAGCTGAATAATTTCATTTCTTCTTGCACCTGTATATGCTGCAATCCAAATAATCCATTTTCTGAATATATTTTTATGACTATTAACTGCATCCAACATGATCCTTACTTCAATATCAGAGTATTTTGCATAAGTTGAACTGCTAGATAAATCTAACTTGATTGTATCCATGACAGATTTTTGTAAATATCCTTCATTTACAGCAAATGAAAATATTCCTTGAAGTAACTTTTTAACTTGCATCAATGAACGTTCTTTAATTAAATCCTCAGGCGGAATATAGATTTCGAGTAGTTCATTGACAGTTTTATTCTTATAGATAGCTTTATTTCGTATTGGTAATTTTCTGTAGTCAGAAAATACTGCTCGAATATCTTTCTGTTGAATTAATCCGATATCTTTATCATCCATTATTTGTAATATAGTATTGATATAGAGATCATAAGAACTTTTCATCTTCTCAGTTAAACTCTCTTTATTATCGAGAAATAACTGATAGCATTGTCTGAGCGTAATCCCAGTGTTTACATTTTCCTGCTGTTTATTTAAACCTAATCCGTTTAAAACATATAACTCTTTATCTTCGTCACCATCATAATCAATCTCAACTACACTTCCATCACTGTTTTTTAATGTTATCAACCCAATAATAGAATCACTATTATCTTGTATACTTCTATTTTTATTTTTTAAGATGATCCGTTTTTTCATTTCAAATATGAATTCTTTTCTTGTTATTTCGTTTAAATCATATCGACTTTTTAGTAATTTCGCCTGATGAACAAATTTTATCCAATGTAATGCACGACAATATGCTTCAGAAAACGATGCTGTTCTAAGAGATATCTTAATCTCATTGCAGCCAAACGAAGATTCGAATCCAGAGAATATGCGCCATCTGAAATAGACGACGCCACCTCTGCGACATAAATACTTGTGTCCCATCTTGTGTACCACCTTTTGAAATGCAAAAGCGCTACATCAAGATTTATTCTTTTATAACAGAGTGTTACGTAAAGATAGTGAAGCTGGCCTGTAAGCCGGGTTCTGTTCCTGTCTTGCGACAGGCGACAGTCATTCATCTAGGCCCGCGATTACTCACGGGCTCAAGCAGCCTACCCGGTAGCGGCGCGAGCAACGCCATTGCTACCCTATTTGGCCTTGCTCCGGATGGAGGTTGCCGCGTTTCACCGTAACTTAATACGCTCGTCTCTGTGGCCCTGTTCCTCGCCTCACGGCGTACGGCCGTTAGCCGTCATCCTGCTCTGCGGAGCCCGGACTTTCCTCCCCTCACTTGCGTGAACGGCGACTGTCTGGCCAGCTTCAGCTGCATTTTAGCACGCCAGCTTCCAGGCCACTTCCTGTCCGGCGCGCAAGGGTACCAGCTCGCCTTCGCCGAGGGCGAGAGTTTCCGGTACGCGCCAGCTTTCCCTGACCAGACTTATCTTTTCGCTATTTCTGGGCAGACCGTAGAAATCGGCGCCATGAAAACTGGCGAACGCTTCAAGCCGCTCAAGCGCTCCGGCCGCCTCGAACGCTTCGGCATAAAACTCGATGGCAGCATGCGCGGTATACATGCCGGCACAGCCGCAGGCGGCCTCCTTGGCTGCTTTGGGGTGCGGGGCACTATCGGTACCCAGAAAGAATTTAGGGTTGCCGGAAATCGCAGCAGCAACCAGTGCCTGCCTGTGTTCTTCTCGTTTCAACACCGGCAGGCAATAGTGATGCGGGCGAATACCGCCACTGAACATGGCGTTGCGATTCATCAGCAGGTGATGCGCGGTGATGGTGGCGCCGACGTGAGCCGGAGCTTCACGCACAAAATCCGCCGCATCACGCGTTGTGATGTGTTCGAAGACTACACGCAAAGCGGGAAAACGCTGCAACAGCGGGCGCATGTGGCGGTCGATGAACACTTTTTCACGGTCGAACACATCGATTTCGGCATCGGTCACTTCCGCATGCACCAGCAAGGGCATACCGAGCTTTTCCATCGCAGCCAGCGCGCCATCGCAATGCCTGAGATCAGTCACACCGGAATCCGAGTTGGTGGTGGCTCCGGCAGGATAGAGTTTGACGCCATGCACAAACCCGCTGGCCTTGGCACAGGCAATCTCCTCAGGGCTGGTATTGTCGGTGAGATACAAGGTCATCAGCGGCTCAAACTTCATGCCGGCCGGCAGTGCTGCAAGTATGCGTTCACGATAGGCGGCCGCCATTGCCGTTGTAGTCACTGGCGGGCGCAGATTGGGCATGACAATTGCGCGAGCAAATTGCCGCGCGGTATCGGGCAGCACCGATTCCAGCGCTTCGCCGTCGCGCAGATGCAGATGCCAGTCGTCAGGGCGGGTCAGGGTCAGGGTCAGGGTCAGGGTTTTTGTCATAAATGCTTTCAGCTGTCGCTGTCCTTGATATTCAATCCGTGTTCGTACAACGCGTTTTTCTTGGCTCCGGTGATTTCAGCCGCAAGTTTCACCGCCTGCTTGAGCGGCAGTTCGGCCATCAGCAGCTTCAGCGTGCGCTCGACCTCGGGCGCCATCTGGCCAGAGGCCCGTTCCGGCATGGCCTCCACCAGCAGCACGAATTCGCCGCGCTGCTGATTCGGGTCAGCTTGCAGCCATTCGACCGCTTCACCAAGCCGGCAACGATGAAAGGTCTCGAAGGTCTTGGTCAGCTCACGCGCAATCGTCAACCTGCGTTCATCTCCGAGCACGGCCGCCATGTCCCGCACGCTTTCGACCACTCGGTGCGGCGCTTCGTAAAAAGCCAGCGTGGCGTCATGTGTCTTCAACGCCTCCAGCGCCTTTCTGCGCTGACTGCCACTGGCGGGCAGAAAGCCGGCAAAAGTGAAGCCGTTGGCGCGTATGCCTGCTGCGGACATGGCCGCAATCACTGCGCTGGCGCCGGGCACCGGCACCACCGCGATACCGGCGTCACGCAAAATGTCGACCACCACCGCGCCCGGATCACTGATGCCGGGCGTGCCAGCATCCGTCACCAAGGCGACCGATTCGCCGCCACGCAGGCGCTCAAGCAGTTGCGCGGCGGCGCGCTGCTCGTTGTGCTCATGCACGGCGAGCAATTTTTTCTGGATCGCATAATGCGACAGAAGTCCGGAAGTATGGCGCGTATCCTCCGCCGCAATCAGATCGACCGCCTTGAGAACCTCGAGCGCGCGCAGGGTAATGTCCGCGAGGTTTCCAATCGGAGTGGCGACCACATATAATGTTCCGCTATGAATCAACGTCTATTCACCTTGTTTTTCGGGCTCCTGTCCCTGTCTTTCCTCTCATGGCCCGCCACGGCAGGCTCCGCAAGTGCCGTACAAACCAATTTTACCGAGGGTATCGAATGCCTGCAGCGCCCGGATATTGTATGTGCAAAAGTCGCCCTGCAGAAAATCCCGCCGCAACAGATTTACGCCAAGATTCTTGAAGGCGCCATTGCCGCAGATGAGCGCGATGCAGATAAAACTTTCCGCCTGCTGTTGCCGATCCAGGTGAGCGGCGCTGCCGATGACCCTACCCTGTTACCGCAGGCTGCGGCCAGTTTACACGCAAGCCTCGCACTGGCCTATGACCAGCAATCCGATCCGCTGCGCAGCCTGCAACAACGCATTCAGGCCGGCTACTACTGGCAGATGGCCAGGCAGAAAAATCAGGCCCGTATTGAACAGAATCAGACACTGATATGGAACGGGCTCGCCGCTCTGGACAAACCGCAGCTGATCGAGATGCGCGGCGAGAGTATGAACACGGCCATACAGGGCTGGATCGACCTCGCGCTCAGTGTCCGCGGACAGGATGATCTACAGCAAGCCATCGTCGACTGGCGCAAAGTCTACCCCGATCATGGCGCCAGCACCGATCTCGTGCTCGGTCTGGCAGGCGTTTCATCACCAACTGCGGCTCTGAGGACGAACTCCGAACAGCCCCCCAACAAGGTGGCGCTGCTTTTACCTTTTGCCAGTGCCGCTTTTCATCCGGCAGCCGATGCCATCGAGCGCGGTTTCATGGCAGCCAGAAACGCAGCAGGTGACGAAACGGAAATCGCCATCTACCCCACTGACGGCGACAAGGAAGCCATCGACAACATTTATCAGCAAGCCGTCAACGATGGCGCAGGTTTCATTGTCGGCCCCCTGACGCGCGACGAGGTAACCGCGCTGTCCGTCAGCAGATCGGCGACCGGCAGGCTCGAAGTTCCGACGCTTGCCCTGAATCAGGCAGAGTCGGCCTTTACGCTAGGCAACCTTTACAGCCTTGGCCTCTCTGTCGACACCGAGGCCGCCCAGATCGCCAGGTTGACGCGCGATTTCGGCTTGCAGACCGCCATCGTGATTGCCGCCGATACCCCGGTCGCAAGCCGCATGGCACAGAGCTTCAGCGATGCCTGGCAGGCAGAAGGAGGGCGTTTGCTGCGGCAGGTGGTCATCAACGGGGAGACCATCCCTGAAGACCTGCAATCGCGCCTGCAGAAACAACCAGCCGATCTGCTGGTGCTCGCCACTGAACCGGAGCTTGCCAGATCCGTCCGCGCTTTTCTCGACATCACGATCCCTACTTACGGCTTCTCGCACATTTATACCGGCGTCAATTATGAGCCGGAAGACGCCGCGCTGTTGGCTGTCCGCTTCATTGACCTGCCCTGGATGCTGGCTTCCGCAGACGGTAGTTTTGACGCCTACAAAGAAGCCGCAGCCGATTTGCCGCAAGGCATGATGCAGCGCTGGTTTGCCCTCGGCGCCGATGCGTATCAGGTATTTGCCGCACTTGCTGCACCGCCGGACATGCCATTAAGCATACGCGGCTTGACCGGCAGAATTGAGATCACGCCGGACGGCAGCATCCGACGCACATTGGCACTCGGGCAATTCACCAACGACGGCGTTGTGCTGGAACAAGCACCTTGAACCCATCCGGCGCTGAGGCAGAACTGGTTGCAGCCAGCTACCTGCAACAGTTGGGCTTGAAAGTCATTGAGCGGAACTATCAGACCCGTTATGGCGAAATAGACCTCATCATGCAGGACGGCAACACACTGGTTTTCGTGGAAGTCAGGTTGCGCAGCAATCCCGGTTTCGGCGGCGCGGCGATGAGTATTACACCAGCCAAACAACAGAAAATCATCCGCAGCGCCGAACAGTATCTGCAAGCGCATGGCAGCGCCAACTGCCGTTTTGACGTAGTACTGATGCGCGGCACACGCCGGGAAGACATCGAATGGATCAGCCATGCTTTCGACGCCTGCTAGAACGAACAAAACAATATGCTCCTGAAATCCAGAATAAGCGCGCAATTCGAGCAAAGCGGACAACTCCATCTGGCACTTGCCGAATTGTTGGCACGCCCCATCGGAGAAGCGGCCGAACTGATTGTCGAAGCACTGCTGAACGAGCGCAAGGTGCTCACCTGCGGCAACGGCGGCGGCGCAGTCAACGCACAATATTTCGCATCGCTGCTGCTCAACCGCTACGATGTCGACCGGCCCGGACTGGCTGCCATCGCGCTATGCGAGAATGCGGCCGCGCTGACAGCAATTGCAGCAAACACTGGCCATGACAACGTTTACGCCAGACAAATCACCGCACTCGGACTGGAAGGCGATGTGCTGCTGGTCATCTGCAGCGAAGGCAATGCAGCCAATCTGCACACAGCGATAAACGCTGCGGGTGAGCGCGGGATGCACGTGATCGCCATATGCGGCGGCGACGGCGGCAGACTGATGGAACTTATGCGCGAAAAAGATATTCATATTGCTATCCCGCATGACAACCCGGCCCGCATTCATGAAAGCTGTGTGCTTGTGTTGCATTGCCTGTGCGATGCCATCGATTGTCTTTTATTAGGAGTGAATTAAATGCGTATTTTCAACCTGCCCACCAGCACCAAACTGATCGCAGCGGCTCTACTGTCCACCCAACTTAGCGCCTGCTTTCCGGTAGTAGCCGGCGGCGCAGTGGCCGGCGGCGTCATGGCAGCCGACCGCAGAACCAGCGGCATCTATCTCGAAGACCAGGGCATCGAGCTGAAAGCCAAGAAAAGAATCATCGACAACATCGGCACCGCCAATATCAACGTCAGTGTCACCAGCTTCAACCTCAATGTACTGCTGACCGGCGAAGCGATCGACGAAGCCACCCGCGCGAAGGCAGAAGCGGTGGCCAAAAGTGTTGAAAACGTCAAAACTGTGACCAATGAACTGGCGATAAGCGAAAAGAGCGGCCTTGGTACCAGCGCCAGCGACACTTACATCACCAGCAAGGTGAAAAGCAACATGATCAAGGAGAATCGCTTCCCCTCCAACTACGTCAAGGTCGTCACCGAAAACGGCATCGTCTATCTGATGGGCATGGTGACCAAGCAGGAGGCCGAGGATGCGGTGGAAATCGCGCGCGGTGTCAGCGGCGTCGAAAAAGTGGTGAAAGTGTTCGAATATATCGATTAAAGCTGCATCTGCGGGTGTTGCGTGAATGCTATAATCCGCACATCACATTCACGCGCCAAGTTCCATGAGCACCAACAGTACAAACAAACCCCAGAACGAAATCATCATCGAAGGTCTGACCCGTGCCGGCAAGCCGTTCCGGCCCAGCGACTGGGTAGACCGCATGTGCAGCACCTACGCCAGCTTTGGTAGCGACAAAAAACTGCGTTACTCACCTTATCTGAAACCAAGAATGGTGAACGGCGTTCGCTGCCTAGCTGTGGATTTGAAACTGCGCGATGTCAACCCTGACGGTTTTGCCCAGCTCATGCACTTTGCCGAAGAAAACCAGCTCAACGTGCTGGACGCGGCCGGTAACAGCATCCCCACCCCAAACTGAGTTACTGACAAAGTTTAACCAGCATTGACCCTGATCAGCGGACTCTCCCCGCGATCAGGTCTTCAATATATTGCCTGGTGATCAATCCCCGCCTGGTCTTCACCAGCTCTCCGCGCGGATTGAATATATAGGTGGTCGGCAGTATTTCCGCTGGGCCGATCTCGGCCACCACGCGCTCGTTGCCGAGAACGATGGGGTAGGACATCAACATGTCATCGACAAATTTCTCGACCTCACCGACGTTCTTGAACTCGAATACCACACCGAACACCATGACATCCTTGTCCTTGCGCTGATCGTAGAGATTGACCAGATCAGGCACTTCTTCCAGACAGGGCGGACACCAGGTTGCCCAGTAATTGACGATCACCCACTTGCCCTGATAATCGGCAAGCCGGTGCCTGCTACCGGCAGTATCGACCAGCGTGAAAGTCGGTGCAGCATGGACGCTCAGCGACAGAAGCACCAGCAATATTCCGGTCAGCGCCCGGCGCATGGACCAGATCCCTCTGAAGATTCAATATGCATATGCAGACTGCTCGCGTTAAGCCGTGACAAATTCAACAAGAGTATTTAACATCAGATCATATCCTCCGGAGTAGCGTGTATGGCATTGAATCTTACAGTTCCAGCACTCGAAGATAAACCGCTGATCAACGCCGAGACGCGCCCGCAGAAAATCTCGGAGTTCCTCGCCAGCCTGCCTTCTGCGCCGCTACAAGCAGCTTTTGTACTTCGCGACGAGATGGAGATACTCAATCGTCAGAAAGTCTCTGCGGACAACCGTTTCAGAGTACTGGAAATCTACAGGAATCATGCCTTCCGGCTGACTGCCGATCTTTCCGGCACCTATTGCAAGGCCGCTCTGCCGCTATCTCCCGAAGCCAAAGCCCATGCCGCTGCAGCAGAATCGCTGTGGCTTGAGCTGGCTTACGGCTACAAACTTTCTTTACTGGATCAGTTGAACCAGCTGTTCAACCCCGGCGAAAAAACGCTGGCGCTCACCATCCATCGTGCTATCGAAGCGCTCAAGCATTTGTCCATGGTGTACTATCAGACCTACTTCAAGGTACCTGCCAGCGTCTGGTCCGACCTGCATCAACTTTATTTCTGCGCGGCGCAAAACAGCCTGCACCAAATCACACTCGACACCGAGCCTGACAACATCGATCTGCTTTACAAACAGACATTGCTGATGCCGCTTGCAGACCCACAGCATCTGGCGCCGCAGGACATGGAACTGGTCGCAGAATATATTGCGAAATATGCAGACCATACGGAAATACAACCTCCCGGCATACTGGAAAATGCAGCAGGCATTTTTGTCATCAACCTCGCTTCCAGCCGTCCTCCCGTACCTTATCTGAAAACGGCACGACAACCCGATGGCAACAGCGATATTCTGCTCATTACGGTCGACCTGGCCCGGCTGGTTCACAAACATCTGACCATGCTACAGGCCGGCGAAGTTGATAAAAGCACCGACCCTTCGGAAAAAAAGCCTGATGCCAGATATCAGGATATTCTGGTCTACCTGATCAAACACTGGGGCGTCCCGCCGAAACGGCTCTATCGCCGCACCGGCAAGAACAATATCGCACGGCTGCTGATTGGTCTGAACGACATACATGCCTTCAACCGCGACGCCCGTCATGCCGATGGTAAAGTCACCACAGAAAAAACGCCATCAAACGTTTCCAACTGGCAGGTGATCAACATCAGCGCAGGAGGCCTGGCACTGCGTAAGTTGCCGATCGCACCGGCAGTCCCCATACGTATCGGCGAGTTGCTGGCCATCAACAACAAGGATGAAAAGAACTGGTCCATCGCAGTTCTGCGCTGGGCGAGTAACGGTAAGCAAGGTCAGCTCGACATCGGCACCGAACTGATTGCACCGAATGCCAGGGCGGCAACCGCACGTATCGTCAATGGCGGCGAGTTCGAGCTTGCACTGTTACTGCCCGAACTGCCCGTCATCCGGCAAGCCAACACATTGGTGACACGTTGCGGCATTTATGCGCCGGCCCGGGTTCTGGAACTGAACGAAGACGGCAGAGTCGCACGCATCATGATCACCAGGCTGGTGGAGCGCACCAGAAGCTTTGAACGTTTTCAGTTCACTGTCATCGTGATCACGAATTCCTGAAACAACAATGCATGAGGCACCAAGCGAATATTGCATAATTGGCTGAGATGAAGCTTCACTCGGCCAGCGTTTTTCGCTACGATAGCGAAATAGTATTTTCCACTATCCAAATCCCGTATCAATTTCACAGAGGTTCCCAATGAGCGAACATATTATCCATCTCAGCGATGAGGCTTTCGAACAAGAGGTTTTACAATCACAGACGCCGGTACTGGTAGATTACTGGGCTGAGTGGTGCGGGCCTTGCAAAATGATCGCTCCGATTCTGGATGAAATTTCCAAGGAATACGCAGGCCGCCTCAAGGTTGCCAAACTGAATATCGATGAAAACCAGAACACACCTCCCAAATACGGCATCCGAGGCATTCCAACTTTGATGCTGTTCAAGAATGGTAACGTCGAGGCCACCAAGGTAGGCGCGCTGTCCAAATCCCAACTGACCGCTTTCATTGACAGCAATATCTAATCCAGCTACTGTTTGACCTGATTCTTTTGTTTTGACCACACCGGCACCAAAGTAAAGGAATCAGGCTTCAATTCCCGGTTGTCCCCTTTCCCCATGCAGTTTCGATTTTCAGCGAGTTTCCCCCTATGCATTTATCCGACCTGAAGCACTTACCCGTAACCGAACTGGTTGAAATGGCCATCAGTAACGAAATTGAGAATGCCAGCCGCATGCGCAAGCAGGATCTCATTTTCGCCCTGTTGAAAAACAAGGCAAAAAAGGGTGACAGCATTTTCGGCGATGGTACGCTGGAAGTCCTGCAGGACGGATTCGGCTTTCTGCGCTCGCCGGACACTTCCTATCTGGCCGGACCGGACGACATCTACGTTTCTCCGTCACAGATCAGGCGCTTCAACCTGCATACCGGCGACACCATACAAGGCGAAATCAGAACCCCCAAGGAAGGCGAGCGTTACTTTGCGCTGGTCAAGGTCGACAGCGTCAACGGCGAGCCACCGGAAAACACCAAGCACAAGATTCTTTTTGAAAATCTCACTCCGCTTTTCCCTACCGAGCCGCTGATTCTCGAACGCGATATCCGGGGTGAAGAAAACATCACCGGGCGTGTCATCGACATGATCGCGCCGATCGGCAAAGGTCAGCGCGGCCTGCTGGTTGCCAGCCCGAAAAGCGGCAAGACCGTGATGATGCAACACATCGCGCACGCCATCACGGCCAATCATCCCGATGTCAGCCTGATTGTCCTGCTGATCGACGAGCGCCCGGAAGAAGTGACGGAAATGACACGCTCGGTCAAGGGTGAAGTGGTCGCCTCCACCTTCGACGAACCGGCCACCCGCCACGTCCAGGTTGCGGAAATGGTGCTGGAAAAAGCCAAGCGACTGGTCGAACACAAGAAAGACGTCGTCATTCTGCTCGACTCGATTACCCGGCTGGCACGCGCCTATAACACCGTGGTGCCCGCCTCCGGCAAGGTACTGACCGGCGGTGTTGACGCCAACGCTCTGCAACGTCCCAAGCGCTTCTTCGGCGCTGCCCGCAACATCGAGGAAGGCGGTTCGCTGACCATTATTGCCACCGCACTGGTCGATACCGGCAGCCGCATGGATGACGTCATCTATGAAGAATTCAAGGGTACCGGCAACATGGAAATCCATCTCGACCGCCGCATGGCCGAGAAACGCATCTACCCGGCCATCAACGTCAACAAGTCCGGTACGCGCCGCGAAGAACTACTGATCGAAAAAGACATCCTGCAAAAGATCTGGGTACTGCGCAAGTTGCTGTATCCGATGGATGACCTCGAAGCGATGGAATTCCTGCTCGATAAAATCAAGGCCACCAAAAACAACTCCGATTTCTTCGACAGCATGCGCCGCGGATAGGCCCGTGGCTTCGAGGTCGAGGCCGGATTCCCGCACCGGCGCTCTGCGCTCCGCGTCACCGGCNTCACCCCTCAGCGATGGAATTCCTGCTCGATAAAATCAAGGCCACCAAAAACAACTCCGATTTCTTCGACAGCATGCGCCGNGGNTAGGCCCGTGGCTTCGAGGTCGAGGCCGGATTCCCGCCAGCATCTAGCAAAATTAGTTGTTGAAAAATCGGTAGATTTCATTGATAATCACGGGTTTTCTGCGACAGCATTTGAAAGAGACATCAGCATGAAGGCCGATATCCATCCGAATTACCCTGAAGTAAACGTTACTTGCAGCTGCGGCAACAAGTTCAAGACACGCACGACGATTGGCAAAGACTTCAACGTTGAAGTCTGCTCTCTCTGCCATCCGTTCTACACCGGCAAGCAGAAGATTCTTGACACCGCCGGTCGCGTTGAGAAGTTCCGTCAGAAATACGGCATGTAATTGTTGTAAAGTTCAGCTAAAAGGCAGCCACGGCTGCCTTTTTGTTTTTACAATACTCCTAACGGTTGCTCAGGATATCGGATCAACATGGCCTTTGAACTGGAACATGACTGGCAAGGCAATCTTGCGACTCCGCGCGCGCGCATCGGCGAACGTGCGAAAACCAGGCTGCTTGTCATCCTCAGTATCGTATGGATTTTTATGGGGTTGGTCGGACATGAACCCTGGAAGCCTGACGAGTCGCAAAGCATCAGCATCGTCAAATCCATGCTCAGCGGAGAAAACTTGCTGGCTCCGCTGGCTGTCGGCCAGAGCCGCATGGAGCATCCACCGCTTTATTATCTGAGCGCGGCGGGGACTGCGAAATTACTGTCGCCCGTTCTTGAAACGCATGACGCTGCCCGTATCGTCACCGGGCTGTGGATGGCCGTCACCCTGTTGCTTGTCGGCATGATAGGTCGTGAACTGTGGGGTTTCGGCGCAGGGCGTCAAACCACGTTCATATTCCTTGGCTCCATGGGCTTGGTGCTGACCGCGCACTTGCTGCGCCCTGAGGCCGCAGGTCTGGCCGGCTGTGCCATGGGGTTTTATGCTCTGGCGCTGGCCAGAAGGAGACCGTACCGCGCATCCGTGCTGCTCGGCACCGGTGTTGGCATCAGCTTTCTTGCCATCGGTTTGATTCCGGCACTCATTCTGCTGGCCACGGCTGCCTTGCTGCCACTCCTGTTCAGTGCCTGGCGCAACCGCAGCTATCTGGTCATCGTGTCCATCGCTGCGCTATTTGCCGCACCCTGGTTGTTGATATGGCCGCTGCTCAGCTGGTTTATCGCGCCGGAACCTTTTCTCGCCTGGTGGCAACATAGCGTTGAGAGCATCAGCGGGGCCAACTACTGGTATTTCATCAAAACCCTGAGCTGGTATGCCTTGCCAGCCCTGCCACTGGCGTTGTGGGGATTATGGCAATACCGCCATCACCTCATGAGCGAGCCCAAGTTTCAACTGTCCATCATTTTCTTTTTCGTCAGTTTCATTCTGACCGGCACCACCAATAGCCCGACTGAAACCAACGCGCTGGTCTTCCTTTTGCCGTTGGCAGCGCTGGCCGGCGGCAGCGTCGAGACACTGAAACGTGGCGCTGCCGGCCTGCTCAACTGGTTCGGCCTGATGCTGTTCGGCACCATGGCTTTCCTCATCTGGCTCGGCTGGTACGCCATGCTGTTCGGCTGGCCGGCCAAACTCAACGAACGTATGCAGGTGCTCTCGGGCATGGATAACCCAGTCTTCGGCTGGCTTGGCTTTGTTGCCGCTATCGTAATCACGGTGACATGGGTGTTGGTCATCAACAACTCGCGACGTTCCAATCGCGCGGCTGTGACTGACTGGGCGGTTGGCAGCACCATGGTCTGGAGTTTGCTGATGTGTTTATGGCTGCCGTGGATTGACTCTGCCAGAAGTTACGCTGGCGTCATGCACGGCATTGCGACCGCTGCTCCGGATAATTTCCGCTGCGTTCAAAGTGCCGGGCTGGGCGGTTCGCAGGAAGCGCTGCTAGACTACTACACAGATATCCGGGTACAACAGGCTGGTACGGAAACGGCCTGCGATTTATATCTGATTCAGGATGAGCGCGGCAGAACCCATGTACAACCCGGACCGGAATGGCAGTTGATCTGGCAAGGCAAGCGCGCGGCAGAGCGCAGGGAAAGTTTCCGTCTGTATCAGAAGGACAATACGCCGGGCTAGCGGCCAATAGTTTTAGAAGCCAGTCAGCATGGCATGATGCAAACGCAGGATCACTGTATTCTGCAAGGCAATCAACTCCGGGTCGTGTGTCGCAATCACCACACAATGGTTGTTATCGCACATCTGTCTGATCAGATCGTTGACCTGCTGCCGCGCGTCTTCATCCAGGTTGGCGGTCGGTTCATCAAGCAATAATATCGCCGGATTCAGTACCTTGGCCCGTGCCAGTGCGACACGCTGACGTTCTCCGCCGGAAAGCCTGTGCGGCGGCACCTGTGCAACATGGGCTACACCGGCCCATGCAAGCGCCTCTTCCAGCAAAGTTTTATGCAGATGCCGGGGAATGCCATTGGCCTTGAGACCGAACGTGATATTGGCCGCGACTGATGTATTGAACAGATAAGGCTGCTGGTGCAAATAAATCACCTTCGGCGCCAATTGCCGCACGACATCATCGCGATCAACAGGGCTGCCTTCGTAAGCAAGCGCGTCGATTTCGGCAGCCTCCAGACCAGCCAGAACCCGCAGCAGCGTTGTTTTTCCTGCGCCGTTATTGCCCGTAATCAGATAACTTCGACCACGCTCCAGCCTCAGATGGTCGATATTCAGAATCAGTCGCTGATCGAAATATTTTTTCAATCCGCGCACATCCAATACAGGCACCTTGTTGCCGGGCATGCTCATCGCTGCTCTCCGCGGCCCTGCATCAAGGCCAGTCCGAAATTGATGCCCAGCGCGATCAAGACCAGCACGATGCCCAGAGCAATGCCTTGCACAAATTCGCCCTTGCTGGTTTCAAGCGCTATCGCCGTGGTGATGTTACGGGTGACGCCGGCAATGTTGCCACCCACCATCATCGCGCAACCGATCTCGGAAATCACACGGCCGAATCCGCTGATCATTGCCGCCATCACGGCAAAACGCACTTCCAGCAACATGGTGACAGTTTCACGCAACCTGCCGGCGCCAAGCGTGCGGGCTGTTTCCACTGCACGCCGGTCCGCGCCCTGCACTGCCGATAGCGTCAGTGCCGCGAGTATCGGAAAAGCCAGTACAGCCTGGCCAATAATCATGGCCTCCTGGGTAAACAGCAGATGCATGCCGCCGAACGGCCCTTGTCGCGAGAGCAGCATATAAAGCAAAAGACCGATGACTACCGTCGGCAATGCCAACAGCGTCTGTACCAGCACGATCAGCACGCGGCGGCCCGGAAACCTGTAACTGCCCAGCGCAAAACCCATCAGCACGGCTGGTGGAGCCGCCAGCACCAGCGCCAAAAAGCAGACCTTGACCGAAATCCAGATGATGCCCCAGAGCGCCTCGTCGCCGGCAAGCAATAAGGCTATCGCAGCATAAGTGGTTTGCAGAAGCTCCATCGAGGGTGAAACAATTCCCTGGTTATTTGGCTGACGGCACGAATAGCTGCTCACCACCGGCCTTGAAGCCGGCAATCAGCGCTTGCCCCTCGACCGAAGTCATCCATTCGATCAGGCGTTTGGCACCCCGATAATTGATATCCGGGTACTTTTTAGGATTGACCGCGATGATACCGTAAGGATTGAACATGCGCGCATCACCCTGCATCAGCAGCGGCAAGCCGATACGTTCGCGATAGCTGACATAAGTCGCACGGTCGGTCAGCGTATAGGCCCGCATCTCGCCCGCCATCATCAGAACCTCACCCATTCCCTGCCCGGCCGAAACATACCATTTCGCCTTGGCGATTTCGCTCTGCCCAATGCCGGCGGTTTTCCAATAGGATTTTTCCATCATATCAGTCCCCGAATTGTCGCCACGCGATACAAACCTGGACTTGGCTGCGTGGATTTTCTTCATCGCGACAATGACATCCTGCTCCCCTGCAATATGCGCCGGGTCGTTATGGGGGCCGATCAGCACAAAATCGTTGTACATCACATCGCGCCGGTCAATGCCATGGCCCGCGGCGACGAATGCATCCTCCGACTCGCGCGCATGCACCAGCACTACATCCACATTGCCATCCTCGCCCAGTTTCAAGGCCTTGCCGGTACCGACCGAGATCACGTGTACCTTGCAATCACAGACAGCCTCGAATTTCGGCAGCAGATAATCCAGCAACCCTGAGTTGGCCGTGCTGGTCGTGGTGGCCAGCCTGACCACAGGCTTTTCGGTAGCAATCGCAGCATTGCCGGCCAGCAGCAATGCCGCCAGTAGCAGCAACAGTTTTTTCATCATGCTTCAACTCACTATCTAAAAATCGAACTGGGCACGCATGGTCAGCGCATCTTCCTTATCCAGCGACTTGTTGTCGCCATTCACTCGCACAAGCACAGGCGTGTCGTAGTTGGTGCGTATCAGATTCGCCACCAGCCGGACATTGGGATTCAGTATCCAGTTCACTCCCACGGTCCAGGCATCTGCTTCATTGGCCGCCACCAGCAAACCATCCGATGTGCCTCCTGTATTGTTGAGCAATACGCCGGTTCCCGATGCGTTTGCGGTCATGAAATCCGACGCATCGAACCGGCTGTAACGAATGCCGGCCTGCCAGGCACCCCATCCGTCAGTGCCGGTCTTGAAATTCTGATTCGGGCGGAGCCGGCCCATGACACCGTTCTGGTAACTCGCTGCAAACTTCTCGCCTGTGATATTCCACATTGCGCTGGCATACCAGGCCCTCATGTCACGTTCAAAACCGTCACCTTCGAATTCGGTGCGGATATATTCACCTTGCAACTTGAATGGGCCGTATGCCGCAATCGCTTCGAGCCCGCTTCTGCTACGGTCAACATTCTGGTTGAAAGCGTTCGAGTTTTCGGTGGCAAAAAATGTCAAACCGCGTCCCTCGGTGCGCTGGCCCGGGATGAAATTCGATTGATTGCGCGAACCCTGATTGCCATCGGCGTAAAAACCGCCGACATGCAGAATGCTGTCTTTCCACCCTGCCATTTCAGCAACATTACCAGTCAGCCTGACGATGACATCCTTGCCGTCATTTTTGGCGTTGGTTTCGTCCACCGTACCCGAGCCGTTGACATAAGCGATGCTGTAAGTAGTACCGGAAAACGGAGCGCCATGCACCATGATGCCTCTGTCATAACTGCTGCCCAGCAAGGCATCCGCCATCGAGCGCTCCTGAAAATCAAGGAAATTGGTGCTCATGGTCCGCTCGAGACCCAGCGTCGGCTTGAACTGGCCGATACGGATTTTGGCCTTGGGCATGGTATTGATATCGAGATAGGCGTAAGTCAGGCTTGTGCTGCTGCCCGAATATTCACCTTCAACCCGCACCGCGTAATCCTTGTAGAACGTCATGGTCGCACCCAGTCGTGCGCGACGCAGGCTGAAAGTATCAGCGGCATCCTCATCCGGCGAGAACTGACGATAATCTGCCTGCACCCGCCCATTGATTGCCATTTTCCAGTTCCCGCTGCCATCCTCGAAAGTGATGCCATCCTTGAAAGACGCCAGCACCGGAGTCCCTTTGCTTTTGCCTTTTGCCTTGATCTTCTCTTCCTTGCTGCTTGCCATCTGCTGCTGCATCGCCGCCAGTTCCTGGCTCAGCGCCTGCAACTGCTTTTCCAGCGCCTTGATACGCGCTTCGGCGTCTGCTTCATCTGCACTCGCTGGCATGGTCACAAAACCTGCAAGCATGATTGCAACAGCATATCTGATGTTCATCTGATACTTCCCTGAAATTATTGATGATGGCTATAGCCGCCATATTACGTCTTTACAAAAAAATGCCCTACCAGAACCAATATATTCAGTTGAATATAACCATCGTAATATCTGTTAATATATATCGGTAAACTTTTTTAACCAGCAAGCGAGCAACATCTTGAAAGCGCGTTCCACCCAGAACATCGAGCATCATATCGATCGCTACAGGGCCGTCGAAGGCGGCCTGCTGCCACTATTGCACGCGATCCAGGATGACCTTGGCTACATCCCGCAAGACAGTTACGCCATCATAGGCAAGGCTTTGAATCTGTCGGTTGCGGAAGTACACGGGGTTGTCAGTTTCTACCACCATTTCCGCACTTCAGCACCAGGGCGACATATTTTGCAGCTGTGCCGGGCTGAATCATGTCAGGCGATGGGTGCAACTGCGCTTGAACATGAGGCTAAATCATGCCTCGGTATAGACTTTCATCAGACTACTGCAGATGGCGCAATCACACTCGAGCCAGTCTATTGTCTCGGCAACTGTTCGCTTTCGCCATCAGTGATGCTGGATGAGCAGGTGCACGGGCGTGTCACCAGCGAAAAATTGAATGCGTTGATTCAAGCGGCAAGGAGTTCGGAATGAGCATCAAGGTATATATCCCACGCGACTCTGCTGCCTGCTCCGTCGGTGCTGATCAAGTCGCCATGCACATTGCGGTAGAAGCCGCTCGCCGTGGCGCAGATATTCAGATCATTCGGAATGGCTCACGCGGCATGCATTGGCTTGAGCCTCTTGTGGAAGTAGAAACCACTGCCGGTCGCATTGCCTATGGCCCGGTACGCCCGGAAGATGTCAGTGAACTGTTTGACTGCAATTTTCTCTACGGCGGGCAACACCATCTTCTACACGGTCTGACAGAGGCTTTACCGTGGCTGCAACAGCAGGAGCGTCTTACCTTCGCCCGCGTCGGCATCACCGACCCGGTGTCCCTGCAAGATTACATTGCCCATGATGGTTATCGTGGGCTCAGACGTGCACTTGAAATGGCACCAGAGGCCATCGTGCAGGAAGTCACCGATTCCGGCTTGCGTGGTCGCGGTGGCGCAGCGTTTCCGACCGGCATCAAATGGAAAACCGTACTGGGCTGCGAAGCCGACCAAAAATACATTGTCTGCAACGCCGACGAAGGTGATTCCGGTACATTCTCCGACCGCATGGTGATGGAGGGAGACCCCTACGTCCTGATCGAGGGCATGACCATCGCCGCACTCGCTGTCGGCGCCACCAAAGGTTATATCTACCTGCGCTCGGAATATCCCGATGCACTGATCACCTTGAATGATGCGATCGACCGCGCAAATTCTGCCGGCTACCTCGGCAACGATATCCTCGGCAGCGGACGCCAGTTCCAACTCGAAGTTCGCCGTGCCGCCGGCGCCTATGTTTGCGGTGAGGAAACCTCACTATTGGAAAGCCTGGAAGGTAAACGCGGGTTGGTAAGATTCAAACCACCCTTGCCTGCAATCGAAGGTTTGTTCGGCAAACCGACCGTCGTCAACAATGTCATCAGCCTGGCTTCAGTACCGATCATTCTGGACAAAGGTGCAGCTTACTACCGTGACTACGGCATGGGTCGTTCGCGCGGCACACTGCCCATCCAGTTGGCGGGCAACATCAAGCATGGCGGCCTGATCGAGAAAGCATTCGGCATCACATTGCGCGAACTGCTGTATGACTTCGGCGGCGGCTCGGCCAGCGGTCGACCCATTCGCGCCGTGCAAGTGGGCGGCCCGCTCGGCTCCTATCTGCCTGAATCGCAGTTCGACACGCCGCTCGATTACGAAAAATTCAGCGAAATCTGGGCTGTTCTTGGGCATGGCGGCATCGTGGCATTCGACGATACCGTCGACATGGCAAAGATGGCGCGTTACGCCTTTGAATTCTGCGCGATTGAATCCTGCGGAAAATGCACACCCTGCAGAATTGGATCTACGCGTGGCGTTGAAGTCATGGACAAAATCATCGCCGGCAAACAGCCGGTAAAACACATTGAACTGGTCAGAGACCTGAGCGACACCATGCTGAATGGCTCGCTTTGCGCCTTGGGCGGCATGACGCCTTATCCGGTGCTCAGTGCGCTCAATCATTTCCCGGAGGATTTTGGAATAGAGGCCGCGCAGTCCGCCGCCTGAAAGCCAAGGAGACAGCAACATGAACAAACCCGTAGACTTTGGCACGCCAGCCAAACAAACCGACAAATTGGTCACTCTGGAAATTGACGGTCACAGCGTCACGGTTCCGGCACAAACTTCAGTGATGCGTGCCGCCATGGAGGCAGGCATTACCGTACCCAAACTCTGCGCAACAGACAGCCTTGAACCGTTTGGATCATGCCGCTTGTGTCTGGTTGAAATCGAAGGCCGGCGGGGATTCCCGGCCTCGTGCACCACGCCAGTCGACGAAGGCATGAAGGTCAGGACCCAAACACCCAAACTGGCAGATATCCGCCGCGGCACCATGGAGCTTTATATCTCCGACCACCCGCTTGACTGTCTCACCTGTGCTGCCAATGGCGATTGCGAACTGCAGGACATGGCCGGCGCAGTGGGTCTGCGCGAAGTACGCTATGGCTATGATGGTGCCAATCACCTGAAGGCAGAAAAGGACACGTCCAATCCTTATTTCACCTTCGACCCGTCCAAATGTATTGTCTGCTCGCGCTGTGTACGTGCCTGTGAAGAAACCCAAGGGACTTTCGCACTGACCATACAGGCACGCGGATTTGATTCCAAGGTCGCCTCCGGCATCGATAATTTCCTCGATTCAGAATGCGTGTCCTGCGGCGCCTGCGTGCAGGCATGTCCAACTGCAACATTGATGGAAAAATCCGTCATCCAGCACGGCACCCCCGAGCACAGCATCACAACCACATGCGCATACTGCGGCGTAGGTTGCTCGTTCGACGCGGAAATGAAAGGCGAGGAAGTCATCCGCATGGTGCCCAGCAAGAACGGTGGCGCCAACCATGGTCATTCCTGCGTCAAGGGTCGCTTTGCCTGGGGCTATGCCACCCATAAGGACCGCATCACCACACCAATGATTCGCAAGAGCATCAAGGACCCGTGGCAGAAGGTATCGTGGGAAGAGGCTATCGCCTACGCCGCCGAAGAATTGACTCGCATCAGGGAAAAATACGGCGCCAGCGCGATCGGCGCCATCACCTCCTCACGTTGCACCAACGAAGAGGTCTACGTCGTTCAAAAGCTGATCCGTGCCGGATTCGGCACCAACAACGTCGATACCTGCGCGCGCGTATGCCATTCGCCTACCGGCTACGGACTCAAGCAAACACTGGGCGAATCGGCTGGCACACAAACCTTTGATTCTGTCATGCAGGCAGATGTCATCATGGTCATCGGCGCCAACCCGACTGACGGTCATCCGGTATTCGCCTCACAAATGAAGCGTCGTCTGCGTCAGGGTGCCAGACTGATTGTCGCCGACCCCCGCGAAATCGACCTCGTCTCATCACCGCACGTCAGAGCCGACTACCACCTCAAGCTGCGTCCCGGCACCAACGTGGCACTCATTTCAGCGATGTCCCATGTCATCGTCACTGAAGGACTGGTCAACGAGGCCTTTGTCCGGGAACGTTGCGAGTGGGATTCATTTGAAATGTGGCGAGACTTTGCCGCACGCCCTGAAAACTCACCTGAAGCATTGGCGGCCGACCTCGGCATCGCTGCAGAGACCGTCCGAGCCGCAGCACGCCTTTATGCGACTGGTGGCAATGCTGCAATCTATTACGGCCTCGGCGTCACCGAACACAGCCAGGGTTCTACGACTGTCATGGGCATCGCCAACCTCGCCATGGCGACAGGCAATATCGGGCGCGAAGGCGTGGGCGTCAACCCGCTACGGGGACAGAACAACGTGCAGGGTTCGTGTGACATGGGCTCCATGCCACACGAATTTCCGGGCTATCGTCACGTCGCTGATGATGCTACACGAGCCTTGTTCGAATCTGCATGGGGCCGCCCTCTGAGCAAGGACCCGGGATTGCGTATCCCGAACATGCTGGATATGGCTGGAGAAGGCAGTTTCAAGGCGCTTTATTGCAATGGCGAGGACATCGCGCAGTCCGACCCCAACACTCAGCATGTCACACACGCGTTGGAATCAATGGAGTGCGTCATCGTTCAGGACCTCTTCCTCAATGAGACCGCCATGTACGCACATGTCTTCTTCCCCGGAGCCTCCTTCCTGGAAAAGAACGGCACCTTTACCAATGCCGAACGTCGCATCTCGCCAGTGCGCCGGGTCACCCGTCCGAAAAACGGTTACGAAGACTGGGAAATT
Organism: Methylophilales bacterium LSUCC0135; assembly: GCA_001704575.1. GTDB lineage: Bacteria > Pseudomonadota > Gammaproteobacteria > Burkholderiales > Methylophilaceae > UBA6140. The sequence goes on along the minus strand of MCAW01000011.1, from coordinate 12,984 downwards.
ACTGCCATGTTATCGACAGCACTGGGTTACCCCATGCCCTACAAACATGCCTCTGAAATCATGGATGAAATTGCGGCACTGACCCCGACATTCAAAGGCGTCAGTTTTGAAAAGCTGGACCGCCTTGGCAGTATCCAGTGGCCATGCAACGAAGAACATCCTGCAGGCACGCCTATCATGCACATCGATGAATTCGTGCGCGGCAAAGGGCGTTTTTTCATTACGCAATATATTCCGACCACGGAACGGGTCAACGCGAGATACCCACTGATTCTGACAACCGGCCGCATACTGACGCAATACAACGTCGGCGCGCAGACACGTCGCACGGATAATGTCGCATGGCATCCGGAAGACCGTGTCGAAATTCACCCGCATGATGCCGAGGAACGCGGCATTCAGGACGGGGACTGGGTTGGCGTCAGCAGTCGCGCGGGCGAAACCGTGCTTCGTGCCACCATTACCGAACGGGTTCAACCGGGCGTCGTCTACACAACCTTCCATCACCCGGAATCCGGCGCCAATGTGATTACAACCGACAATTCGGACTGGGCCACCAATTGCCCGGAATATAAAGTCACTGCCGTGCAGGTGAGCCGCGTCTCCCAACTATCGGACTGGCAGCTCGAATACCGCACCTTCAGTAGCGAACAGAAAAAGCACGCCGGACATTTGGCCACGGACACGACATCGGACTGACCAATTGAATGCACCAGCAGACATCATGATGGCGGTAAACCCGGTCACCAGCTACCCGGCGCTCAAATGGGAATCAGGAGAATCGAGGCATATGGACGACCGGGTCGCAGAAGAAGTACCCGTTGCGCTCATATACAACGGGATTTCTCATGCGGTCATGCTGGCTTCACCTCTTGATCTGGAAGATTTCGCAGTAGGCTTTTCACTTTCTGAAGAGATTGCGCATAGCCCTTCCGATATTTATGGCATTGAAGTCATACACCAGCCACAAGGGACCGAAGTGCATATCAATCTCGCTGGGGAATGTTTCGCAGAACTCAAACAGCGCCGCAGAACATTGGCCGGACGTACCGGGTGCGGCTTGTGCGGAACGGAGAGTCTGGCGCAGGTCATGCAAGGCAAACGCAAGGTCACCGAAATCAGTGAATACATCAGCACAAATGCCATACTGCGGGCTTATCAGACTATCCGCAGCCAACAGCACTTACAGTCAGAAACCGGTGGCACCCATGCCTGCGCATGGGTCAGTCAGGTAGGTGATATCTATCTTTTGCGTGAAGACATTGGCAGACACAACGCTTTGGACAAACTCATCGGTAGCCTGACCAGAAACCCTGCCCGCCTGCCGGGCTTCGCCTTCACCACCAGTCGCGCGAGCTATGAAATGGTGCAGAAGGCTGTCAGCGCCAACATTTCGATATTGGCAGCTATCTCTGCCCCTACCGGTCTTGCAATCAGAATGGCGCAAAATCGGGGGCTTACGCTGGTCGGGTTCGCCCGTGAACAAAAGTTTGTCGTCTACAGCCATCCTTACAGAATTTTGAACAAGGAAACACTATGAGCATCGATCGTCTGATCTCGATGGCCAATCAGATTGGTAAATTTTTTGAATCTTACCCGGATGCCGAACTGGCAAAAGAAGGTATCGCAACACACATCAAGAATTTCTGGGCTCAGCAAATGCGCCGGCAGCTGGTTTCGCATGTCATTGAGAAACAAGGCCAAGGCCTTGATCACCTGGTCACTGAAGCGATCAAACAGCATCAGGCCATTCTTGCCTGACAGTCATCAGCAAAAACTCAGCCCGTGGATTTTACCGACACGCTCAAAGCAAATGATAACGTTTTGCCTTGCGGTAGATGGTGGCGCGGCTGATGCCAAGCTGGCGCGCGGCAGCGGCCATATTGCCGTCATGCGAGTTGAGCGCATGCCTGATGAGTGCGGCCTCGGTATTGACCATGCTGGCATTGTCGAGCTTGATGAACGGCGCTTCCGTGCCATTGTTTTCCAGCTCTTCGAAAAAATCCTCCGGCAAATGCTGTGCCTTCAGAACGTTGTCTTCCATGAAGACCATGGCCGCACGCAATATATTGAATAGCTGACGGACATTGCCGCGCCAGGGATGTCGTTGCAACAGAGCGAGCACATCGGGTTGAATGACGATGTCATTTCTATCCAGATTCTCTTCCAGTATGCGTTGAATCAAGGCCTGCAAATCACTCCGCTCGCGTAAAGGCGGCAAAGTGAGGCGCAAACCGTTGAGCCGGTAATACAGATCCTCGCGAAACTCGCCCTGTTTCACCCGTTCACGCAGGCGCTGGTTGGTTGCGGCGATAATCGAAATATCCACATTGATGCGCTTGTTGCTGCCGAGCGGCACAATCTCGCGCTCCTGAATCACTCGCAAAAGCCTGGCCTGAAGCGCGAAGGGCATCTCACCGACTTCATCGAGAAAGAGCGTGCCGCCGTGCGCCTGCTGGATACGACCTACTGCACCGCGACGGCGCGCGCCGGTAAAGGCACCTTCCTCATGACCGAACAGTTCGGATTCGATCAATCCTTCCGGAATTGAAGCGCAGTTGATGGCAACGAAAGCACCCTCTTTGCGCTTGCCGGATTCATGGATGGCTTTCGCCAGCAATTCCTTGCCGGTGCCGGTTTCGCCCTCGATCAGAATCGGGATATCGTGCCCGAGCGCCTTGCGCGCCCGTATGATGGTTTTTTGCAGCATGGCATCGCCCGTATCAAGCAACGCCAATGGGTCCTGCGCAAGTGCTTGTGCGAACCCACGCCGCCCCTGATGATGCGCTTCATCTTTTGCTGCCGGCATTGAGATTGCCGAAGCGAGGGTGTGCATGCCGGGGTCGGCTTTCACATGCAGGCGCAAGCCGTTCCTGAGCACCAGATTGGCGTGATTCGACAATGCGCGGCGTGCAGTATCGAGAAAAGCCGGCAATGTCATTTCGAACAGCTGGTCGAATTCGATGCCTGCCACTTTTTGTTCGTTGATGCCGAGCTGAAACGCACCGGTACGATTGATCGCTAGCAACTTGCCGTCGGGAGAGAACACGGCGATGCCCTCCCACAAGGTGCCGATGAACTCGGGCCGGGTATGAAAGCGGATGGTGACATCGGTGGCGAAATTGGCATTGAAGAGCCGGTTCTCGATCATCAAGGCCGACATGCGCACCAGTGCCATCGTATGCTCCTGTGGCTGCCGGTGATCGCCGGAGAGGTCGAGCACGCCGATGACGCTGCCGTGCGGATCAAGAATCGGCGAGGCTGAACAGTTCAGAAAAGCGTTTTCTTCGAAGTAGTGTTCAGCCCCCATTACGAACACAGGGTTCTTTTCGATCAGGGCAGTGCCGATGGCGTTGGTGCCGGAGATATCTTCACGCCAGCTAAACCCGGGCTGCAGGGCTACGCGCTGCGCCTTGCTCATGAAATCCTGATCACCCAGGGCGTGCAGAATGGTGCCGTCTGCATCACTCAGAATCACCATGCTTTGCGTCCCGGAGATATGCGAATAAAGGCTCTCCATCTCCGGCTGCGCCTGCGTCAGCAGACGCGAGTTGCGCTCGCGCAATTCATTCAGCTGATTGAGTGCCGCAGGCTCGGCTTCCGGCCGCAGTTTGACGCTAAGGCCGGTTTCCAGGCAACGCTCCCATGAACGCTGGATCGGATCGGGCAGCAATCCTTCGGGAATCTCGCCATTATCAAGTAATTGTTCGCGAGCGCTGCGGATGCGGTGAACGTAATTAGGACGGCTCATAAAAGTCTCAACATTCGTCTCATATGTCTCAATTTGACAATATCAAGTGTCTCATTCTGCATGTCAAAAAAATAAAACACAATCAGAAGCCGGAATAAATGCCTAAGAATCAATCGCTAACCACACATGAAATTCAGGCACGCATTCTGCTATAGATATCCACACACTAAATTAAACAGGCTTAGAGCAGTAGTCTGGAGTGTCGATAACATAATTTCCAAGGAGTGAAGTAATGAGTCTTGAAAGCTTGAAAAATCTGGGGGTAGCAATCCCGTATAAAGCGAAATACGACAATTTCATTGGCGGCAAGTGGGTAGCCCCGGTTGATGGCCAATATTTTGAAAATATCAGCCCGGTCACCGGCAAACCCTTCTGCCAGATTGCACGCTCCAATGAAAAAGACATCAATCTCGCACTGGACGCTGCTCACGCCGCCCGCGAAGCCTGGGGCAAGACCTCGACCACCACGCGTTCCAATATCCTGCTGAAGATTGCCGATATCATGGAAGCCAATCTGGAAAAGATCGCGATCGCCGAAACCATCGACAACGGCAAGCCTATCCGCGAAACGATGAACGCCGACATCCCGCTGGCGATCGACCATTTCCGCTACTTCGCCGGGGCCATCCGCGCGCAGGAAGGCGGCATCAGCGAGATCGACCACGAAACCATGGCTTACCATTTCCATGAACCACTCGGTGTTGTCGGTCAGATCATCCCCTGGAATTTCCCCATCCTGATGGCCGCCTGGAAACTTGCCCCGGCACTGGCTGCAGGTAACGTCATCGTCATGAAGCCGGCGGAACAGACCCCGGCTTCCATCCTGGTGGTGATGGAACTGATCGAACACCTGTTGCCACCCGGCGTGCTCAACATCGTCAACGGTCATGGCGTGGAAGCCGGCAAGCCCTTGGCAACCAGCCCACGCATCGCCAAGATCGCCTTTACCGGTTCTACCTCGGTCGGCCGCCTGATCATGCAATATGCATCGCAGAATCTGATTCCATCGACACTGGAGCTCGGCGGCAAATCGCCCAACATCTTCTTCGAAGACATCATGGATGCCGACGATGCCTACTTCGACAAATGTCTGGAAGGTTTCGCGCTGTTCGCCCTCAACCAGGGCGAAGTCTGCACCTGCCCAAGCCGTGCCCTGATCCAGGAATCCATCTACGACAAGTTCATGGAGCGCGCACTCAAGCGTGTCAAGGCCATCAAGCAGGGCAGCCCGCTCGACAGCAGCACCATGATCGGCGCACAGGCGTCGAGCGAACAGGTCGAGATCATCATGTCCTACATCAACCTGGGCAAGGAAGAAGGCGCTCAACTACTCACCGGCGGCTTACAAACAAAACTGCCGGGAGACCTCAGCGAGGGTTATTACATCGAGCCAACCGTTTTCAAGGGCCACAACAAGATGCGCATTTTCCAGGAAGAAATTTTCGGACCTGTGCTCTCCGTCACCACCTTCAAGGACGAGGCAGAAGCCCTGGCCATCGCCAATGACACCATGTACGGCCTCGGCGCCGGCGTCTGGAGCCGTGACGGCGCCCGTGCTTTCCGCATGGGTCGTGGTATTCAGGCGGGTCGCGTATGGACCAACTGCTACCACCTGTATCCTGCCCATGCTGCTTTCGGCGGCTACAAGCAATCAGGTATCGGCCGCGAGAACCACCGCATGATGCTGGATCACTACCAACAGACCAAGAACCTGCTGGTGAGCTATAGCCCTAACGCGCTCGGCTTCTTCTAGGCCAAATCTGATTGATTTGGTTTGTCGTTCCGGCGAAGGCCGGAACGCAGTTTGCTAACCTCCGAATATCTGGCTAGCATGAACGGATGCGATGCTTCACAGAACCTCGCATCCTTTTTTTCGTCCATCACATTGCACGCGATGTGCGTGAAATTATCAAGGAGTAGCAGATGCAGGCATCACGAATCGTGGCAACGCCCGCCGCTCAAGCTTTACTCGACGAGCTGAAAGCGAAACACGGCAATCTCATGTTCCACCAGTCCGGCGGTTGCTGCGAGGGCAGCGCACCCATGTGCATGAAAAAAGGCGAGTTTCTGGTTGGCGCTGCAGATGTGAAACTGGGCGAAGTGCATGGCGTGCCGTTTTACATGGCAAAGTTCCAGTTTGAGTACTGGGAGCATACGCATCTGACGCTGGATGCCATCCCCGGTCATGGCGGTCAGTTTTCGCTGGAACAGGGCACCGGTCGCCATTTCATCATCCGCTCCCGCTTGTTTACCGACGAGGAATTAAAACATCTTCCGCCGGTGGAATCCTGCGGTTGAAAAGACATTGACGATAGCAGGCACTTACTCCCGCGGATTCAGAAACCCTGCAAGCGTAGTCAATTCATCTTCAACAGCCCTGCACGCTTTGAGCTCGATTTCACGATAGCGGCGTAACACTTCGTGACCAAAGACCGTCATTTGCGCGCCGCCGCCATGCGAGCCGCCGGTCGCTGTTGATACCAGCGGCTGTTTGAAGCTTTTGTTCATGGTATCTACCAGATCCCAGGCGCGCTTGTAAGACATCCCCATTTCACGCGCAGCAGCAGATATCGATCCGCTTCGCGCGATCGCTTCGAGCAGATCTGCTTTACCGGGGCCGATGGCGGAGACCTTGCCATAAGGCAGATGAATTTTGATGTATTTGGATGTCATAACTTCAATGTCCACTTGCAAATCAAACCTGATTGCTCACTATAACCCTACTCCACGCAGCATTGTTAATGCCTGATGAAAGACTTAAAATCAAATCCATAACCACATCCCGGCCTGTAATCGCCAATATCCTCATGTCAGCCGCTTTTCAACATAAACCAGTGCTCATCGACCAGTTCGGCCGCCGGGTCGATTATATCCGGCTGTCGATCACTGATCGTTGCGACTTTCGCTGCGTCTACTGCATGTCGGAGAAAATGACCTTTCTGCCAAGAGACGAAGTACTTTCGCTGGAGGAATGCGCTCGACTGATCAGAGTCTTCGTCTCGCTCGGTGTAAGCAAAGTACGCATCACCGGCGGCGAACCGCTGGTAAGAAAAAACGCCTTATGGCTGTTTGAAGAGATCGGCCAGCTCGAAGGCCTGCGTGAGCTGGTGCTCACTACCAACGGATCACAGCTTGAGCAGCAGGCTACCGCTTTGAAACAGGCCGGCGTCAAACGCATCAACATCAGCCTCGATAGCCTGGATTCCGCACGCTTCCGCAAAATCACCCGCGTCGGCGAACTGGATAAAGTCATGCGTGGTATCGCCGCCGCAAAACAGGCCGGATTTGAAAACATCAAACTCAACACGGTGCTGATGCGCGGTATCAACGATGACGAAGCGCTGCCCTTGCTGCAATTCGCCATCGACCAGGAGCTCGACATCGCCTACATCGAAGAAATGCCGCTCGGCGAAGTCGATCACCAGCGCGGCTCGACCTATGTCAGTAACGAAGCCATGCTGCAGCTTCTGCAAGCCCATCACACCCTCGTCAGCAGCGCCGAAACCACCGGTGGCCCGGCCAAATACTGGCGCATTCCCGGCACAAAAACCAGGGTCGGCTTCATTTCGCCGCACAGTCACAATTTCTGCGAATCCTGCAATCGCGTGCGCATCAGCTGCAAAGGCGAGCTGTTCCTCTGCCTCGGCCAGGAAGACAAGGTCGATCTGATGCCTTTATTGAGAGCGCATCCGGACGATGATGGGCCGTTGATCGAAGCCATCACCGGCAGCATGCGCATCAAGCCCAAGGGTCATGATTTTGACCTGCGCCGGGCCGAGCCTTCGGTTGTCAGATTCATGTCGCATACCGGCGGCTGAAAAAAGCTGACGCCCTCTTCCAGACACCGCCGAAAACGCTCGTGACCACCAAACGCCCGCTCATTTCCCAAGCTTCCAGACCGCTGACTTTCAGCGTCATGGCCAGCAACGAGCACGGCGAGCCGGTCGAAACGGAAATTGCCGGAGAGGCGCCGCTGACACTCTATGTGGATAAACGCGAGATCGTCACCCTGATGACGCTTGGCGCAGCACCGGAAGCACTCGCACTCGGCTATTTACGCAACCAGCGGCTGGTGGGCAGCATCGAGGAAATCGCCGAAGTACAGGTCGATTGGGAGGTGAATGCAGTGGCGGTCACTACCCGTAGCGGCCTTAAAACCTCGAACCGTCTGGACAAGCGCACGGTTACCACCGGCTGCGGCCAGGGCACAGTGTTCGGTGATTTGATGGAAGATCTCGACAACATCCGGCTGCCGCACGATGCCGCGCTGGATGAATCCACCCTTTATGCGCTGCTGGATAATGTGCGCCGCTACGACAGTCTTTACAAAAAGGCTGGTGCGCTGCATGGTTGCGCGCTGGCAAAAGGCAGCGAGATTCTCTATTACGTCGAGGATGTCGGCCGTCACAACGCGGTGGACGCGATCGCCGGCTTCATGTGGCTGGACGGCGTTGGCGGCAGCGACAAGATTTTTTATACCACCGGCCGTCTGACCAGCGAAATGGTGATCAAGGCAGCGCAGATGGGCGTGCCCTTTCTGGTATCGCGCTCCGGCCTCACCCGCATGGGCTGGGAAGTCGCCAACAAGGTCGGCATGACCATGATAGGACGCTCGCAAGGCAAACATTTTCTGTTGTTCACCGGCGCAGAACGCTTCAGATATGAAGGGCGAGACACAGATTGAGTATCAGCGGCATCATACTGGCGGGTGGCCTGGCACGGCGCATGAACGGCGTTGACAAGGGTTTGGTCGAGTTATCAGGTAAACCGATGGTGGCGCATGTGCTGGCGCGCCTGCAACCGCAAGTGGATGAGATCCTCATCAACGCCAATCGCGAAATCGAGCAGTACGCCAGCTTTGGCCATGCCGTGATTCCGGATGAAATTGCCGGTTTTGCCGGCCCGCTGGCCGGCCTGCACCGGGGCATGACAGCAGCAAGCCAACCCTTCGTCATGACGGTGCCATGCGACTCACCCTATTTGCCAACCGATCTCGCCGCCAGGCTGATGCAGGCTTTGAATGCCCAGAAAGCCGACCTTGCCGTTGCCAAAACCGGTCACCAAACACACCCCGTATTCTGCCTCTGTCGCCGCGAACTGGCGCCGCATCTGGCTGAATTTCTGCGTGGTGGCGGCCGCAAGATCGATGCCTGGTATGCAACGCTGAAGGTGGTCGAGGTGCCATTTGACGACGAGGCAGACGGGTTTGCCAACATCAACACGCTTGAGGAACTCAAGTCACTCGAACAGCAGCAAGGTTAAGCGGATGTCCAAGGAAACCCTGATCAAGAATAATACAATTATCAGCAATGTCCCGCTGCTGGGTTTTTGTGCCTATGGCAGCGGCATTGGCAAAACCACCCTGCTCACCAGCCTGATTCCGGTACTGATCAGACATGGCCTGCGCGTATCGGTGATCAAGCACGCGCATCACAGTTTCGATATCGATCACCCCGGCAAGGACAGTTACCGCCTGCGCGAGGCCGGCGCCGTGCAGATGCTGCTCGGCTCGCGCCACCGCTGGGCGTTGATGACCGAACTGTCACGCATGCGCGAGCAGCCACCTGAGGAACCCGGGCTCGCCGAGTTGTTGCCGCATATCGACGCAAATCTGGTCGATCTGATTCTGGTCGAAGGCTTCAAGCGCGAGCCCATCCCCAAGATCGAGGTATACCGGCCAAACGTCAGCAAACCGCTGTTATCCAGCGAGGACCCACACGTTATTGCAGTCGCCAGCGATGCGGCGGCGGATACCACGCTGCCGGTGCTGAATCTCAACGACCCGGAAGAAATTGCCATTTTCATCCTGAAATGGCTCAAATCCCGACGCTGAATTTTTCCCCGGCGCTGAACAATCTCAAAGAGAAACGACCATGAGTGAAAAATCCCTTTCCGATCTCATCAACAACCCGAGCTGCCTCGACGATTACGACCCCAACTCGATGCCGGTCGCGCAGGCGCGCAAATACATACGCGAATTTCTCGAACCGGTCACCACGGTGGAAGTATTACCGATACGCAGTACGCTGGGCCGTGTGCTGGCGGAAGACATTCTCTCGCCTTGTAATGTCCCCAATCACGACAACTCTGCCATGGACGGCTACGCCTTTAACGCCGACGATCTCAACAGTAGCGGCGAAACCAGCCTGAACATCATCGGCACCGCCTTTGCCGGCAAAGCGTTTGACGGGCGCATCGGCAAAGGCCAATGCGTGCGCATCATGACCGGTGCCGTGATGCCGCAAGGCGCCGATACCGTCGTCGTGCAGGAACGCGTGCAAGTAGACGGCGAACATATCCGGTTCACGGATGGCCCGAAGCGCGGCATGAACATGCGCTGCGCAGGCGAAGACTTGAAGCAGGGCCAGGTCGTGTTGCCGGCCGGCCATCTGATGCGCGCTGCCGACCTCGGCCTGATCGCTTCGCTCGGGCTGGGCGAGCTCAGGGTCTATCGCAAGCTACGCGTGGCGTTCTTTTCAACCGGTGACGAACTGGCCAGCATCGGTCAGGCGCTGGAAGCCGGACAGGTGTACGACAGTAACCGCTATACCCTCTTCGGCATGCTGACGCGCATGGGCGTCGAGATCATCGATATGGGTGTAGTGCGCGATGTGCCGGAATTGCTGGAGCAGGCGCTGAAAGATGCTGCCGCCAGTGCAGACGTGATTCTCACCAGCGGTGGCGTGTCAGTTGGTGAAGCCGATTTCATGAAACAACTGCTGGAAAAACTCGGCCAGGTCGTATTCTGGAAAATCGCCATGAAACCCGGGCGTCCGCTCGCCTACGGCAAAGTCGGCAATGCCCATTACTTCGGCCTGCCGGGCAATCCGGTGTCGGTCATGGTTACTTTCTACCAGTTTGTGCGTGAGGCCTTGCTGGTACTGATGGGGCAGCCGCAACCAGCAACGCAACCGCTGCTCGACGTTGTCTGCATCGGCGAAATCCGCAAACTGCCGGGGCGAACCGAGTTCCAGCGCGGCATTCTCTTTCCTGCTGAAAACGGAAACTGGCAAGTCAAGCCCACCGGCAATCAGGGCTCAGGTATTCTGCGTTCGATGGCCGAGGCTAACTGCTTTATCGTACTGGATGAAAACACCGGCAATGTCGCGCCGGGAAATATCGTGAAAGTACAGATACTGGATGGATTAACTTGATCCGGACCAATTCCCTACTCAAATCATGATTATCCTTATATTCCCTGCATAAGTTTTGAATTATGTTCCGCGACACTTCATTTTAAAGTTGCAACCAGGGAATTCACATGTTCAAGAAAAACAAAATCTCGCTGGCCATCGCCTGCCTGCTCAGCACCAGCTTTTCAAGCACTGCAGCAGAGACAGACGCCACGGAAAACGCTATCACCTACACGCCTGCGATTGTCGTCACCGGCACCCGTATCGAACAAAACAGCTTCGACTTGCCAATGTCGATCGATGCCGTTGACGGTGAAATCATTCGTGACGGCCAATGGCAGGTCAACCTGTCAGAAACTGCGTCAAGAGTTCCCGGCGTTGTCATCAACAACCGCAACAACCCTTCGCAGGACCTCGGCATTCAGATTCGCGGCTTCGGCGCGCGGTCGGCATTCGGCGTTCGCGGCGTCCGACTCTATCAGGATGGCATTCCGCTGACGATGCCGGACGGCCAGGGCCAGACAGGCACCTTCAACCTGGATACTGCAGCACGCGTGGAATACCTGCGCGGACCTTTCTCGGCACTCTACGGCAACTCCTCCGGTGGCGTGGTTCAGATCTTTACCGAAGATGGCCCCGATCAACCGACACTGTCTGGTGGCGTCAGTTTCGGCAGCTATGGCACCCACCGTGAAACGGTGACATATGGCGCCAACTACGACAATCTGAACATCATCGTCAATGCCAATACCGTGAGATCAGACGGTTACCGAGACCAATCGGAATTCAGACGCGACACTTACCATGCCAAAATCGGCATGCAACTGAATGAGGACACCAAGCTCACCGTTGTCGCTACAGCACTCGATCAACCCGATAACGATGACCCGCAAGGCATCAGCAAATCGCTTTATCTTCAGGACAGAAAACAGATCACCACAAGCTCCAGAGATTTCAAGACCAGGTCCAGCAAAAGCCAGGAACATATGGGCGCCACGTTGGAACATCAATTGACTGAGAATGACACCCTACGTTTCATGGCTTACTACGGTCAGCGCGAGAATGAGCAGTTCCAGTCAGTTTCAATAAAGTCCCAGTTAGACTCCACTTTAAGTGGAGGTGGCGTAGTCACCATCGATCGTAATTTTGGTGGCATGGATTTGCGCTGGACGCACAAAGGCACATTGGCTGACAAACCTTACAACTTTACGGTTGGAACTAACCTAGACCGCATGAGTGATGACCGCAAGGGCTATGAAAATTTTGTCGGCGGTAGCGGCAATGTTTGCAACAGTAACAGCAGAATTTGCGGTGTCAAAGGTGCTTTGCGTCGTGATGAAGTCAACCGCCTAAGGGCGTTTGATCAATACGCTCAAGGCTCTATTGATCTTGACCCTCGCTGGGGTCTGAATGTTGGCATTCGGCACAGCAAGGTCAGGTTCGAGGCGGATGACAAATTCCTCAGCAATGGCGATGATAGTGGTTCAGTCACTTTCAGGGAAACCACGCCTGTTGCCGGGGTGATTTTCAAAGCAACCGACACTCTTAACTTCTATGCCAATGCGGGCGAAAGTTTCGAGACGCCGACCTTTGTAGAGGCCGCTTACAGGGACACAACTGCAGGCGCAGGGCTAAACACTGACCTGAAGGCAGCGACCAGCAAGCAATACGAAATCGGCGCCAAATGGATGGCCGGAAACTCGACCATCGTCAATGCCGCACTGTTCAGAATTGAGACAGACGATGAAATCGTAGTTCAGACATCTTCCGGCGGACGCACTGTTTACACGAATGCGAAGGAGAGCGAACGCAAAGGCTTTGAATTGTCCATCGACAGCAAACTGGGGCATGGTAGGTTTCCCCCAAATTCACGGACACACAGTTAAGCCCGTATAGCGTTTTTCGAACTCTATCGGACTAATGCCATTCAGTGTCGAATGTCGACGTTTTGGATTGTAAAATCGCTCGATGTAATCAAACACATCCGCACGTGCTTCGTCCCTTGTTCTGTATCGTTTCCGATGCACCCGCTCCATCTTCATGGTAGAGAAGAAGCTTTCCATGGCAGCATTATCCCAACAGTCTCCTTTACGGCTCATA
>MCAW01000010.1 GCA_001704575.1 Methylophilales bacterium LSUCC0135 | reverse complement strand
GGTAGATTCAACCGGTCATTGCAACATATTGCCATAGGATATCAGCCGGAGTTTCGAATCCCAATGTTTTCCGGGGGCGCTGATTAAGTTGCAGCGCTACTGCATCTAATTCGGTCTGCGTTACTGCTGATAGATCGGTTCCTTTGGGGAAGTACTGCCTCAATAGCCGATTGGTATTCTCGTTCGTTCCTCTTTGCCAGGGGCTTCTTGGATCGCAGAAATAAACCTGAACATCCGTCGCTATCGTAAAGTTCTTGTGTTGTGCCATTTCCGAACCACGATCCCAGGTTAATGACTTGCGAAGTTCATGTGGCAATTTTTGCACCTCTCGGATGAGTGCCGATACGACACTTTTGGTGTCCTTGCCATCCAGCTTTGCGAGCAAAGTAAAACGGGAATGGCGCTCCACCAAGGTGGCAATGTGGCTATTCTTTGAGCCTGATATCAGATCGCCTTCCCAGTGGCCGGGAATGGCTCTGTCCTCCACAGACGCTGGGCGCTCCCGGATGGATACGGCATCAATGATTTGACCTCTGGGTTGGCCTTCCGTAGTTGCGAACTTCGAGCGCCGCATCATTCGGCGAGACCTCAGATGGCTAACCAGTTCTTTTTTTAGGACTCCGCGAGCTTGAATGAACAGGCTGCGATAGATCGTTTCGTGTGACACGCGCATATCAGCATTGTCAGGGAATTCTCGCCTGAGCCACCCAGATATTTGTTCCGGCGACCAATTCTGACGTAGTTTACTGGCAACGGTTTCGCACAGATATGGCTTGGCTGCTAACAGGCAAACTTTTGGGCGCATTGCTCTCTGCCAAGCCTTATCATCCGCATCCACTGCGCGATAACGGTGAATCCCTCGATTTCGTTCAATTTCACGGCTAATGGTCGATGGCGAGCGACCCAACTGAATAGCAATTAAACGCATTGACAGACCTGCTGCCAACCCTCTGGAAATTGATTCTCGCTCAGCAATAGTCAAGCATCGTCGAGAACGCTTGCGAAGCGCAGGAGCAATGCCGCCGCGTAATGAAATAACACCGTGTATAGAGCCAGCATGCTTACCCAGAGCCAAGCCAATTTCACTCAGCGATTGCCCCTGTTGCCAACGCCTCCATAACTCTGCTTTCTGCTGATCGGATAATCCAGGTCTTCCCATTCTTGCCATCTATCAACACCTCCTGATTTGTATTAAAACAGATTGTGTTGCATAGACCGGTTGAATCTACCATCAATTTTTTTATGATGGCTGTTTCATATCTAATATTATTATCATAATTAATACTTATTTTGACAAATATCAAACTTTTTTAAATCAGTAATTGAATTTACTTCTGCTCCCAAGCAATTGATAAAAATCAATATATTACGAATACACGTGTTCCTAAATAAATTTTCTGTAATTTTTTTGCGGAAGTCCGTGCGTGACACCCCTCCCCCCTCTTCGGATTTGCCACCCCCCGGTTCGGATTTCGTTTCGTCTGTGACTTGAAATGATCGGAACCAGCTCGGTTTAATTCAGCGTCAGCGTTGCTGCAAATCCAGGGTGGGATGTGTCTGTGCAGAATGTCCTGCATCTTAATTGGAGCATCTCATGAAACCAGCAATCCCACTCAATCCTCAAGCCTCGCGCCTCAATAAGCGTTCGATGACGCATCGCGTGGCGCTCTCGGTATTTAGCCTGGTACGCGCTGTCGGGCATCAGGCTGCAACGCTACCCAAGGCATCTGAATCTGTCGCTTCAGATATCGTACAAGCCTGGCGGGATTCTGCCCGCCCAAAGTCGTAAGGAGGTACCGTCATGTTCACAACTGGTATCACCATCTTCCTCGGTGTCACGCTCATCCTCGTCAAACTGCCCAGACGCTTAATGCTGCGTCTACTCAAGCACGACATCGTCATCGATGTCGCCGTCAGTGCTGCAGTGCTTGCCCTGCACTGGGGCACGTTCAGCGGCATCATGGCAGCGACACTGGCTGGTCTTCTAACCTCTATCGCCACGTCGCTCTTGAAGCGTCTGTTCGGCCATATCGATGGCAACGCCTATTACCCCGGCATCTTCGCACTGAAGCTCTAAAAGACATGGCAGTTGTAATGGCGCTCAATGTCATGCGCCGTCATGGCCTGCCAGTTCTTTTGAAGGTGCTGATGAAGCTACTGAGGTAGCGGATCGCTTTATTGATGCCTGCTGTTTTTATTCCAACCCACACAACGCCTGTGCTGATGCACGGGCGTTGTGCTTTATGGAGACCTAAATCATGCAAGACCTTTATCAACGTATTACCGACCGCATTATTGCGGCGATTGAAGCTGGTACCCCACCATGGATCAAACCCTGGTCCGATCATGACAGCGGCTTCGCTGCCAATCTACTCACCCACAAAGCCTATCGTGGCATCAATCTGCTGCTGCTCTATGCAGAGAGCTTGAGCCGTGGCTTTACCTCCAGCCGTTGGCTGACGTTAAAACAAGCGAATCAGCTCGGCGCTCACGTTAACAAGGGTGAACGTGGCACTGGCATCGTCTTCTTCAAATGGAAGGAAGTCGATACCGAGGGCGATGAAGGGGGAGCAGATGAAGTGGAGGTATCTTCTGTATCTACGTCAGTCTCCACCCAGTCTAGCGCTCGCGTCATTCCCATGTTGCGCGCTTATACCGTGTTCAATCTGGATCAGTTGTCTGGTTTACCAGAACGGTATCTGACACCACCAGCTCCACCGGTCTGGCAACCATGCGAGATGGCCGAGTCGCTGATCGTTTCCTCAGGTGCGAGTATTGCCCATGGCGGTAATGTCGCCTGTTACCAGCCTGATCTCGATCGTATCTGTCTACCGCACGCACAGCAGTTCGAGACGGCGGAAGACTATTACGCCACCGCCTTGCATGAATTGACGCATTGGACCGGACATTCAAGTCGTTGCAATCGTGTATTGGGCAGACAGCATGGCTTGGATGCCTATGCCTTCGAAGAGCTGGTCGCAGAAATGGGGGCAGCGTTTCTGACGGCGCACTGTGCGCTACATGGAAAGCTGCAGCATGCGAGTTATATCGATAGCTGGTTATCTGCACTCCGCCATGACAAACGCTTGATCTTCGTCGCAGCGAGTAAAGCACAAGCGGCGGCGGACTTCGTCCTCGCCTCTGAACAGCATTCAAACCCTTTGGTTGGGATGCAATTCACGACATCCGCTTGAGGTGTCACCCCAGGTCTGATCAGCCGGGGAATACTACAAGAGCCATTCGCGGGGTTAAGGTGCTCAATCAACAGGTAAACGCCGCAATCCTTTGGTCAGCGTCTTTTTAAGCTGACGTATCTAGTAAATCAACGCCCGAGGTGCTTCACCTTGGGCTTTGTCATTTCTGTTCATTCATATCTCGAAAGGAATCATCATGCAACAAGAACATAACTATTTCAGCGAACTGGCAGGCATCGACGTGTCGGCGCATATCGAGCACAAAGGGCAGTTCAGTTATCTGTCGTGGCCATACGCTGTCGCACAGCTTCGCAAGTTCGACGCGGAAGCCACCTGGGAAGTGAAACGCTTTAATGGTCTACCCTTCCTCGCCACTGATAACGGCACCTTCGTTGAAGTGTCGGTCACGGTCAAGAATGTGACGCTCAGTCAGATTCATCCGGTGCTGGATGGCAGAAACCGGCCTTTACTCGCTCCCAACGCGTTCGATATCAATACGTCGATTCAACGTGCTTTGGTCAAAGCCATCGCACTGCATGGACTGGGCTTGTATATCTATGCCGGTGAAGACCTACCGGTGGAGACCAATCAAGGGAATAGCAGACCGCATACAAGCGGTTTTGAGTCTACTTCTTCTGCATCTCAACCGAGTGATAGACAGCGTGATGATCGTGCCTCTACGCGTGTTGTAAAGCCTGTACGTAGCGAGTTACGCGACGATGTTTTGCTGACCCCTAATCAGCTGCGTTACATCCAGCGTTTGATTGAAGAAACCGGTACGGATGTCGAGCAGTTACTGGGCTTCTTCGGTTTCGATGAGCTTGCTCATATCCCCAAGTCAGAAGTGAATCGGGTCATTCGCCAACTGGAGACATATCGTAAGGAGGCAGCATGAACGCCATACTGAAACTGGAACAAGGCTCCGACGCTTGGCATGAACATCGGCAGCACTATCGTAACGCGAGTGAAACCGCTTCGGTGATGGGGCTATCCCCTTGGTGTACGCCCTACGATCTTTGGCTGATCAAGACCGGTAGAAAGGAGGTGGAAGAAACCGAAGCCATGCGCTATGGCAGCACCATGGAGCCGCAGGCACGATTGGCTTTTGAGGAAATGTCTGGCCTCATCATGCAGCCCAAGGTCATGGTTGATGGTGACTACTCGGCCAGTCTCGATGGCATTACCCTAGATGGCCAAGTCTTGCTGGAAGTGAAGTGTCCATTCAAAGGACAGGCTTCAGAACTATGGCAGGTTGCGAGTAGCGGGACGGTACCTGAGCATTACCTCGCTCAGGTACAGCATCAGCTCATGGTGTCGAAGGCAAAGCTTGCGCATCTTTGGGTCTATGACGGCACTAGCGGCATTCAGCTCGATATCAAACCAGACCCGCTCTGTTTTGAATCCATCAAGGCAGCCTGGGAAGCATTCCAGCCATATCTGGACAAAGACCAACCGCCACCCTTGTCTGAGGCGGATACCTTGCAGCGCTTTGATAGTGAATGGAAGGAAGCCGCAGATGCTTATCTCGGCTGGAAGTCGCTGGTAGAAGAAGCGCAAGCCAAGGTAGATACGGCGAAAGCGAGACTACTCACCCTTGCTAAACATAATCGCGAAAGCGGCTACGGGGTAACGGTCACGCGTTACTGGAAACAGGGCAGCATCGACTACAAGAAGATTCCTGCCCTACAAACCATTGATCTTGAGCCGTATCGCAAAGCTGGCAGCGAGGAGGTGCGCATTACCATCGCCAATTGAAGCTCCCCCACCCGGCAACGGGTGGGGGTTTCTTCATGTTAGGATTGATTGACACACAGTGTGGTGTTAAACGCTTAATAATATTTACCCAAACCGATTAGATAGAAACCGCCACTGAAGACAAGTATGCCTTTACAAAAACTGAAAATTACAGATGTCGTGAATGGCACCCCGCGACAACTTTTACCAATGAGGTTGGCCGCGAAGGTTACGGGCCTGGCGGTAGAGGACTTTTTGGGCCTGTTTACTCCAATTCGAATCGGGGATGATATGACCGTGACTTTTTTAATCGGCTATGTATCCGATGGAAAGGGTGGCGTTGATCAATTAAGGGCAGATGTCTTCTCGGAAATTTGCCAAACAGTTAAATCCAACACAAACCCATCCTTGGCTTTAATTCCGAACGATTATTTTGTTTGGTCGGATGACCTTGCCCACGCATTCTCAGAATACATCGATACCACACTGGGTCGGGAATCAGCTGCTATTGGTTCAACGACACTGTTGTGGAACCCCGCGCTTGGCAAAGATAAAAAAATTGTCGAGGCCTGCAAAGCTGTACCGAGAAGCTTACAGTTAGGGAATAGTGCCCGAAGGGAAGCTGCTAAAGCTAATACCGGAAAAAAACACGCAGCGATATATGAGCGCTATAAAAAGGAGCGCGCCGAAAACCCTACTCAGCCGGATACACGAATTGCGAGCAAAATCGCCAAGTCTCGTGAATTTAAAAAAAGTAACGGCGAACCCCTCACGGCAAGTGCAATCCGGCGCATTTTAGCTAGCATGAAAAAAGTTGAGCGAAAATAATTTCGCTCAACTTTCATGCTAGAAATCTTAATTAAAACATAAACATAAACACAAAAATTTATTTTCAATAGATCCCCCTTCAAATTCCGCCTCCTTGCCAGATAAGGGTTCTGGCTGCTTCCCATTCCCGTTGTGGCCTGTTTTTCGCTCATCGCTCATCTTCATTTCATTGGTAGGTGCACGATTCCGTGCGCCATTTTAAGGAGATTAATATGACTAAAGTAAGTAATGGCGAGATAAATCCGGGAGAGACAATCAGTTTCGACGACCTGAGGCTCACACAAAACTTCGAAGAGACGGCCGGTGCCAAGAAATTACTGACCAATATTCCGGTTCGTAAGCCGCACAAACAGTCTTATGTACGTGCCCACCCTGATACCGCTTACTCGCTCGACACTATGGTGCTCGAGATGAAAGAAGACTCAGAAACTTATCTCGTTTCCCGGCACTTGTGGACAGAGCTTGGCGGAGAATTAGTCGCAGTTACCTTGACGCTGGCTGTAACGAGACAAGGCACTGTGTTTGTTTGGCCCACCAAGCTCCCCGATCCAAACGGACGTTTTAATAGTTGGAACAATTCTGCGCGCGAAGCTTTGGAAGAAGCAAAAAAAAAAGTGGGTCCGAATTACACCGAATATGGATATAGGTGCTTATGAAGTCCTAGTGCCGGTATCAACTCTGCCGGAACCCAAATGGCCGGAGTTAGATTTCCAGGAACTCCTTAATACTGCCTTTCGCGGCCGGCACATTACCTCTCTAGAGCATCCTGTCGTTGAACGTCTAAGGGGGATGAAATAATGAAGACGGAAATCGACAAATTCAAAGAAGTTTGGTGTTTTGACTTCGAGTTCAATGCAGGGCCGGGTGAGCGACCAATCGTAGTTTGTCTTGTTGCCAAAGAACTTAAGACCGGCATCGAAATTCGCCTTTGGCGCGATCAACTGACCTCCAAGCCACCTTATCCGGTCGGTAAGGATCAACTGTTTGTTGCTTATTACGCATCTGCAGAAGTAGGGTGCCACCTTGCGCTTGGATGGCCTGTGCCAGTCAATTTGTTGGACCTTTACGTAGAGCACCGCAATAACTTCAACGGCCTCGAAAACGGGACAGGGTTCGGGCTGCTAGATGCCATGCAAAGTTACGGATTATCGGTTGATGAAGGCGCTCAGGCCCATAAAGATCGGATGCGGATGTTGGCGCTCCAGGGCCATTGGGACGAGACGGAACGCTCCGAGTTGGTCGACTATTGCGCTTCTGATGTATATGCACTTGAACGCTTGTTACCAAGTATGCTTCCCAACATCCACCTGCAACAGGCACTCCTGAGGGGTCGTTACATGGTGTCATTGGCCAAGATGGAGCATGCCGGCATTCCTATGGATGTCGCACTGGTAGCAAAAATTAAATCTCGCCGACTTTTATTGCAGCAGCAGCTGATTGCTGTGATCGATAAGGACTACGGGGTTTATGAAGGCACCACGTTCAAGACCGGCAGATTTACCAATTATATTTCCCGCACCGGTATAAGTTGGCCCCAGTCGGAATCCGGAAAGTTTTTACTGGACGACGACACCTTTAAATTAATGGCAGGCCGTTACCCTGTGCTGCAGCCATTGCGCGAATTGAGAAAGACCGTAACCCAACTGCGCGAACTGAAGTTGCCTGTCGGGGCGGATGGCAGAAATCGGTGCATGCTGTCAGCCTTCAAGTCGAAAACCGGGCGTAATCAGCCGAGCAATTCTCAATTTATTTTTGGGGCATGCGCTTGGATGCGCGGCATGATCAAGCCGAATGAAGGTTATGCAATCGCCTACATCGATTATAGCCAACAAGAGTTCGGTATTGCCGCAGCCTTGTCCGGAGATAGCTTGATGTGGGAGGCATACCAGTCCGGGGACCCTTATCTGGAATTTGCTAAACAGGCTGGCGCCGTACCTAAAGATGCGACCAAGCAAAGCCACAAGGCAGAGCGCGAGCAGTTCAAGTCTTGCGTCCTCGCTGTGCAATACGGAATGGGGGCTGAATCTCTGGCTCTTCGTATAGGCCAATCCAAGGCGAGGGCAGAGGAGTTGCTCAAGTTACATCGCGCCACTTATAAACGGTATTGGGAATGGTCTGACGGTGTTGTTGAGCATGCACTACAAAAAAATCGCCTTTGGACCGTATTCGGTTGGTACATTCGTTTCTACTTGACCCAACCGAACACGCGCTCAATCGCAAATTTCCCGATGCAGGCGAACGGCGCAGAGATTCTTAGGCTTTCTTGTTGCCTTGTGTCCGAAGCTGGTATCCAAATCTGCGCGCCAATCCACGACGCCATCCTAATTGAATCCAAAGATGACCAAATCGAAGCTGATGTTGAATTAGCCCAGCACTTGATGGCAGATGCCAGTGAGCTGGTTTTGGGTAAAGGTTACAGGTTGCGGAGTGACGCCAAGATCGTCAGATTCCCCGATCGCTATATGGATGAGCGGGGCGCTGACATGTTCGAAAAAGTTTTCGAGCTGCTTAACCAGATCGAGGACTGATAGCTGTGCGATGGTGCACATGCATTGTTGCGCCACCGCACGCCGGTCCTATCTTATATATAGATTTATTAGGTATATCAATGGCAAATACTATAGATGTTGAAAAACTGAGGTTGTTACCTAAGACAACTCCCCATACACCTATTAAACGGACGACTTCTCGAAATCGGGTTCAAGGCTATTTTCTCAAGGGTCCGATTCCAATGATGTGGTTAGGGATGGCGGCTAGGTGTTCTGGTAAATCGCTTCATGTTGGAGTTGCGATTTGGCAAATATACGGCATGAGTAAGTCTGTCGAGGTCAAACTTCCACGAGCATTGCTTGAAACGCTTGGCATCTCCAGATACGCGTTACACCGAGCGTTGGATCATTTGCAATCGGCTGGCTTGGTGATAGTGGCTAAAAAGCCAGGTGCATCGCCACTAATAACGCTATTGATCCCCCAGGAAGTTAATTCGGCCTAGTTGGCTGTTCAATCATGCTCAATCTCTTCCAGGCTGCAGAGCTGCTCCAGTTGCATCCGGTAACGCTTAGACGTTATGCCATCGCTGGGACTATACCTGCATTCAAGATAGGCAAGGAATGGCGCTTTATTCGCGAGGATATTGAATCCTGGGCGAGAGGGATGTACGCTCCACAGTTCCGGCAAGAGTTGGTGAGCGACAATACAGGAGCATCATTATGTCACTCAAACAACGTGGAAAAATCTGGCACGTCCGTATCACCGCGCCAAGTGGAGAAGTCATTAGACACTCTACTGGCACAGACGACCGCCAAAAAGCGCTTGAATATCACGACCGGCTCAAAGCTGAATTATGGAGGGTACACAAGCTAGGCGAACGCCCTAGCAGAACTTGGGATGAAGCTGCATTGCGGTGGTTAAACGAGAAGTCGCAAAAGAGATCGCGAGGCGACGACGTCGCTAAAATTCGTTGGCTCACAGGGTTTTTAAGAGGCGAGATATTGCCTATCAAACGCGACCGCCTGGACCAAATATTGAGCTGCAAGGGCAATTCGACTGCTAATCGATATACCGCGCTCGTACGCGCCATCATGTATGCGGCAAGAGATGACTGGGATTGGATCGAATCTGCGCCGAAGTATCGGATGCGTAAAGAGCCTCACCGGAGAATTCGCACCCTGTCGCTGGAAAAAGTCAAAGAGTTGATTGGCTATCTTCCAGAACACCAAAGAAACATGGTCATTTTTGCGCTGGCCACCGGTTTAAGGCAAGGAAATATCAAAACCCTTAAATGGGCTGATGTGGACATGACAAAAGGGTTAGTCACGCTTGATGGTTCAGCAACTAAAAATGGACAAAGTCTTGGCGTGCCCTTGAACAGCACAGCGATGGAAGTTTTAATGAGGATCAAAACGGCTGAATCGACGGGATACGTTTTCACTTATCGAGGTAAGCCAATTAATCAAGTCAGCACTAAAACCTTTAAAGCTGCGCTGTCAAAGGCGGGGGTAGAAGATTTTCGTTGGCATGATCTGCGACATGTCTGGGCAACCTGGCATATGCAAAATGGCACGCCATTATTTGCGTTGCAGGAGATGGCAGGATGGAAATCAGAGGCGATGGTTAGACGATACGCGCATTTAGCACCGGATCATCTCAGGAAATATACCACCGCGACAGAGTTTGTGCTTTAAGGAGGCACAAATTCGGCACAAACAATAAAAAACGCGAGATCCATTTTTGTTGAATCCCGCGTCTTTATTGGTGGTGATGGGGGGACTTGAACCCTCGACCTACGGATTATGAATCCGTCGCTCTAACCAGCTGAGCTACATCACCGGAAATCTTTCGGGAGCTTTTCCTCGCCCCGTTTCGCTAATCCGGACAAGGCTAGCGCCTTGTCTTCGTTGGCTTCGCCACCTCTAGTTCAAGGGTTCAAGCACCATGATCAGAAGGGCATTACAAAGCCGTATATAATAGCATTCAGATTAAAACTAAGGCAATAGCGCTGCTTAGAATTTCTAGATCGATGGCCTGAAATGTGCAAGTTTTGTGCAAGTAATCCAGCAGAAACTCAGGTCTTTATTATAGAGTTAAAACTTATTTTTTTTTGCATGCAATAGGTAGGGTCCGATATTGGATGTAAATAAGAATCATTTGCATATAGATTCTGTGTGTTTTACAGGCATCTATTTTTTGGTCTTGCTAGATGAAGACAATTAGCTTGTTGTTATGATTTTAGGAAAGTGACAAACTTTTAGCATGTCATTTTGGTAAATATTTGCGATGCCTGACTCAGTGATACTAAATGATTCTAGGTTTCCCCCAAATTCACGGACACACAGTTAAGCCCGTATAGCGTTTTTCGAACTCTATCGGACTATTCAGTGTCGAATGTCGACGTTTTGGATTGTAAAATCGCTCGATGTAATCAAACACATCCGCACGTGCTTCGTCCCTTGTTCTGTATCGTTTCCGATGCACCCGCTCCATCTTCATGGTAGAGAAGAAGCTTTCCATGGCAGCATTATCCCAACAGTCTCCTTTACGGCTCATACTGCAGGTGATGCCCTGGTCCGCCAGCAGGCGTTGGAAGTCCTCGCTCGCGTATTGGCTGCCCTGATCGGAGTGAGAGGACGTTGCTGAATTTGTTGTCTGGGATGGTTTATATGATGCAGTGTTGTCATGTGGTAAGAATCTTCCAAACTGATTATTATGGGGAATTCTGGCGTTCACTCCAGTTGAGATTGAAATTGACGAATCCTCATCCATTCGAGAGTTCATTTCAAATTCAGCCAAAGCGCAAGATCAGTTTTTCAAAGATTCAGGTAACTGTGTGTCCGTGAAATTGGGTGAAACCCAAAACTCAGAAGCAACATAACGAGGAAATCAGTTAACATTGCAACCGGACATTCTAACTTAAATCTTGCACGCCGGTTTGGGTCAGGTCAGGACTATGATTGCAGTTTTTTAAAAAATATTAAGTTTGTAGTACGAGTTATACTTTAAAAGTATAGCCATTGTAATTTTCCTCTCCCCCCCCTTCTTGTAAATTTATTTAATAACTCATTCACCTAATCCTAAGGGAATTAAGGGTTTCTCTTAACCAATTTTCATTGCCAGATCTTCTATTTTCGGGTGGTAATACCTCTTTAACATTCTAAGATCCTTGTGGCCTGTCACTGCGGATAGCTCTAAAATATTAGTCAGTTTTACAGCAAGCCTGCTGGTAGCTTCATGTCTTAGATCGTGAAAGTGAAGATTTTCAATCTGGGCCTTGTGACATAACCTCTTCCAGACATTTACAACAGAATCATTACTACTCCAACTCCAGAATACGCGATCCGTATGGCTGCGCTTTTCGATTGTCTTCAGGACTTCAATGGACTTAGTACTAAGTGGGACTTGACGAGAACTTCCATTTTTGGTTTCGGGTAGAAAAGCCGATCTTTTTTCGAGGTCAATATATCTCCATTGCAGGGACAGTAGCTCACCTAAACGCATGCCGGTTTCAATGGCGATGATGATTAACGAATAAAGCAAGGGTGCTTTGCTATGCTTTGCCGCTAGCAAGAGCCTATGTTCTTCTTCATAAGAAAGTCGCCTGTTTCTGGCGTTAGATACCTTGGGTTTTCTGATCTGTTTGCAGGGGTTGTCAGGAATAGGGAGCGACCACTCCTTAATTGCATATTCAAATACCTGACTGATGAGGCTTAATTCGTTGAGGATTGAGGATGAAGATATCCCGTCGCGTAATCGCCTATCTCGATATTCAGCAATATGCCTGTTTTCTATTTTAAGAACATGAAAGCCTGTAAAAACTTTCTTAAGTTTGAGAAGCCTCGTTCTCTCTTGTGCATATCCTTTTTTTGAAGGTGATACTTCATCAAGATAGCGCTGAATTAACGAAGAGAAAAATATCCCGTCCGCTGGCGACCGATCTACATAAATGCCACGGTCTAGTTCAGATTCGGTCATTCTTGCCCATGCTTCGGCATCCTGACGAGATTTAAAGGATTTTGTGATGGATGGGTGTCCAGTTCTTCTTACCTGAACACGAAATGTTCCATGCTGGTTTTTGGATATAGTTGCCATAAGCAACAAGCTGCTCCCTTTACTGTGCAAGTTTTGTGCAAGTGCTAGGAGTAAATTGCCTGAAGATGGCTTATTTACTGGCTTCCGAAAGGAAAGGCAGGTGAGTTATGAATCCGTCGCTCTAACCAGCTGAGCTACATCACCGGGTGAAACTCGCCAAGCCCGCTATTGTATTTTCTCGGCGGCTTAAAGTCAAAGCCAAAGTGCTGTTCCGGTTGTATTCAGTATCTTTTCGGGTAGTGGTTTGTGTGTGTCAGACGTTGAATCTGAAGTGCATGACATCGCCGTCATGGACGATGTAGTCTTTGCCTTCCAGCCGCATCTTGCCGGCTTCCTGTGCGCCTTTTTCACCTTTGTACTGTACGTAGTCATCATAGGCGATGACTTCGGCGCGGATGAAGCCGCGTTCGAAATCGGTGTGAATGACGCCTGCGGCTTGCGGTGCGGTTGAGCCTTTTTTGATGGTCCAGGCGCGTACTTCCTTGACGCCCGCGGTGAAGTAGGTTTCCAGGCCCAGCAGTTTGTAGGCCGCACGGATAACGCGGTCGAGGCCGGCTTCGGTGAGGCCCATTTCTTCCAGGAAGAGGGACTTGTCATCGTCTTCGAGGTCGGCAATTTCGGACTCAATCTTGGCGCATATGGCGACGACCGGTGCGCCTTCCTTTTTGCCGAGCTCTTCGACCCTGGCCAGTAGCGGGTTGTCGTTGAAGCCGTCTTCGTTGACGTTGGCGAGGTACATGACAGGCTTGACGGTGATCAGGCAGAGTGGTTTGAGCAGCGCGAGCTGGTCGGCATCGAGCCCCAGTGTGCGGACGGGGCTGCCGGTATCGAGGTGTTTTTGCACTTTTTCGAGGACGGCGCAGAGCGCGATGGCTTCCTTGTCGCCCGATTTGGCTTTCTTGCCTTCACGCTGCAGGGTTTTTTCGACCGTTTCCATATCGGCCAGCGCGAGTTCGGTGTTGATTACTTCGATGTCGGAGAGCGGGTCAACCTTGCCGGCGACATGGACAACATTACCGTCTTCAAAGCAGCGTACGACATGTGCGATGGCATCGGTTTCACGGATGTTGGCGAGGAACTTGTTGCCCAGGCCTTCGCCTTTGGAGGCGCCAGCCACGAGGCCGGCGATGTCGACGAATTCGACAATGGCGGGCTGTACTTTCTGCGGTTTTACGATGTCGATCAGTGGTTGCATGCGCGGATCGGGCACTTCGACGATGCCGACATTGGGTTCGATGGTGCAGAACGGGTAGTTTTCAGCAGCGATGCCTGCGCGGGTGATGGCGTTGAACAGGGTGGATTTACCCACATTTGGCAAGCCGACGATTCCACACTTCATGTTGTTCTCGATTCCTGATTATCTGGTATGTAATTTTAACATTGTGGCGTCAAGGTCGCGACCCAAGGAGCGGGCCCTTGACGGACACGACCCCTGCGGTTGCAAATTACTTAATTTAACAGGCAAAACAAGTTTCGCTAGGGTTTTGTATGCAATTTCAGCATTACAACGTCCATGTTGCCTTCCAGCAGGGTGGGCAGCACCGGCATGCTGGTATCGATGGCGGCATCGATCAGTTTCTGTTCTTCGCGCAGGGGGGCATTCAATACGTAATTGACGACGGCATTGCGATCGCCGGGGTGGTCGATGCCTATGCGCAAGCGCCAGAACTCGTTGGTGCCGAGGCAGGCGATGATGTCCTTGAGCCCGTTGTGGCCGCCGTGTCCGCCGCCTTTTTTCAGTTTGATGCTGCCGGCCGGTAAATCCAGCTCATCATGGATGACCAGAATGGCTTCGGACGGGATTTTGTAGAAGTTGGCGAGGGCAGCAACGGCGCGGCCGCTTTTGTTCATGAAAGTAGCGGGTTTAAGCAGCCATGCTTCATTCGCGCCGACTTTCAAACGCCCTGCATCGCCGAAAAGTTTGCTTTCGTGGCCGAGCCTGCAACCGTTATCCGCTGCGATTCTGTCTATCCACCAGAAACCGGCGTTATGGCGCGTCGAGGCGTATTGGGCGCCGGGGTTGCCCAAGCCGACAAACAACTGAATTCCCGAGTGGTTAGCCATAAATGAATACGCGCGTTTTGGTCACCCAAAACGCGCGCTGAGTGATTGCCTGAAGCGATTACTCGGCAGCCGGAGCTGCTTCGTCCGTGCCTTCTTCAGCTGCGGCGCTACCGCCGCGTGGCTTGGCGATGGAAACGACGGCAGTGTCTTCACCATGGGCCAGTTGAACGAACTCAACGCCCTTAGGCAGCTTGATTTCGGACAAGTGGATGGAGTGACCGGCTTCGAGCTTGGCCAGATCGACTTCGATGAATTCCGGCAGGTCCTTGGCCAGGCAGCTGACATCGGCTTCGGTCAGGATGTGCGTAACCAGACCACCGCCGAGCTTGACGCCAGGCGCGATGTCTTCATTGATGAAGTGCAGTGGTACCTTGACGTGGATTTTCTCGGAAGCGCTGACGCGTTGAAAATCGATGTGCTGAATGGTGTTGCGGACCGGGTGCAGCTGGTAGTCACGCAGCAGAACGGATTCCTTCTTGCCATCGACGTCGAGCGTCAGGATGGAAGCGTGGAATGCTTCGTGGCGGAATTGCAGGAACAGGTTCTTGTGGTCCAGTTCGAGGCTGACGGCATCCTTGCCACCGCCGTAAACGATACCAGGCACAGTGCCGGCGCGACGAAGGCGGCGGCTCGCACCCGTACCTTTGCTATCGCGTTTTTTTGCAGAAACGATAATTTCCATGTTACTACTCCTAAATAAACTGCCTTCCGCGACCAGACGGCAGGGTTGTGACCGGCCCGCTTCATGCGTACCGGTCGAAACTTTTGCGCTTACTCCATGAACAGCGAGCTGACCGAATCTTCGTTACTGATGCGGCGTATGGTTTCTGCCAGCAGCCCGGCAGCGCTGACCTGGCGTATCTTGCTGCATCCAAGCGCGTCTGCGCGCAATGGAATGGTGTTGGTGACGACCAATTCATCCAGTTCTGATGCTGTAATGCGCTCGATGGCGGCACCGGACAGCACCGGGTGCGTGCAGTAGGCGACGACTTTTACCGCGCCTTGTTCTTTCAGTGCCGCTGCAGCTTCACACAGCGTATTGGCAGTATCCACCATGTCATCCATGATCACGCAGGTGCGACCCGCAACATCGCCGATGATGTTCATGACTTTGGCGACATTCGGTTTCGGCCGGCGCTTGTCGATGATGGCCAGGTCGGAATTCAGCTGTTTGGCACAGGCGCGCGCGCGTACTACGCCACCGACATCAGGGGAAACCACAACCAGGTTGTCATGGTTCTGTTTCCACAGGTCACTCAGCAACAGCGGTGTGGCGTAGATGTTGTCGACCGGGATATCGAAGAAGCCCTGAATCTGGTCTGAGTGCAAATCCATCGTCATTACGCGGTTGACGCCGACGATAGTGAGCATGTTGGCCACCACTTTGGCGGTAATGGCAACGCGGGCAGAGCGCGGGCGTCTGTCCTGACGGGAGTAACCGAAATAGGGAATCGCGGCAGTGATGCGTCCGGCAGAGGAACGGCGCAGCGCATCGACCATGACCATGACTTCCATCAGGTTGTCGTTGGTCGGCATGCAAGTCGATTGCAGCACGAACACATCCTTGCCGCGCACATTGTCCATCAGTTCGACCATGACTTCACCATCGCTGAAGCGATCGACCGTTGCACGCCCGAGGCTGATGCCAAGGTGGCTGACAACTTCTGCGGCAAGCTTGGGATTGGCGTTGCCGGTAAACACCATCATGTCGCCATTGGCCACAGTGGATTCCCTTTAAATTAAAAAATAAAAGCGTGTAAAAAAGTTTACACGCTTAGGTGATGGCTGGGGAGGAAGGATTCGAACCTTCGCATGCCGGAATCAAAATCCGGTGCCTTAACCAGCTTGGCGACTCCCCAATTAATCGGTACTGCGTTGATCGTTGGTATTGCAGGTTTCAATACGCCATCGCATATAAAGGATGCTGCGCAAGGCTTGATGCCGTAAAACCTGAAATCCTGATCCCGGCGATCATTTCCGGGAGCGCATTATATGCGGCTTTTGCTTCATCCAGAGTAGAAAATTCGGCAAATACGGAAGCGCCGGAACCGCTCATACGGGCAGATGCATATCGGTTCAACCAGTCCATGCACATCGCTACTACAGGATATTTCATGGTGACAACGGGTTCCAGATCATTGTGAAACGCGCCGACATAAAGCTGACCAGAATTTGCCTCTCTGGAAAAGGCCGCTATTGTCGTGGGATTCGTGTTTCTTGTCAATTCCTTGCTGGTAAAAATATCGGCGGTGGAAACATGCACGGCAGGCGTGATGACCAGATAGTGTTTGGGCGGCAGCTCGATGGCTTCGAGCTGATCGCCAATACCCTCTGCCCAGGCATTTTTGCCGAATACGAAAACCGGAACATCGGCGCCGAGCCGTACGCCGAGTTTCTGCAGGGTGATGCGGTCGAGGCCCAGGCCCCAGAGATGGTTGAGCGCGAGCAGGACGGTCGCCGCGTCGGAGCTGCCGCCGCCGAGGCCGCCGCCCATCGGGATGTGTTTTTCGATGCTGATTTCGGCGCCGAGCGGGCAGTTGGCGTGTTGTTGCAAAAGTCGCGCGGCTTTGATGGTGAGGTCGTCGTTCTCTGGCACCAGCGGGTTGCCTGATTTGCGCGAGATAGTGCCATCGGCGGTAACACGTATATAAAGCGTGTCGTGAAAATCCAGCAAACGGAAGACGCTCTGCAGTTCATGATACCCATCGGCACGCTGGCCGGTCACGTGCAGGAACAGGTTGATTTTGGACGGTGCGGGATAGGCGCGGAATTCTGTGTCGATTGGCATGGGCTTACTTTGTCGCACTGGCTGCCGGGACGGCAGTATGTTTCAGCTCTTCCCAACGCTCGATGACGAGTTTGAGCGTGAGATTTTTGCTTTGCAGGTTGATTTTTTTCGGCAACCGGTAACCTGAGGCTTCCATGTATTCGGGATATGCGATTTCCCAGCCGCTTTGCGACAGTCTGGTGATGCGGCCCATGCTGTCCCACTCCACCTTTTCGGCCAGTTTTTTGGTCGGTCTGCCAAGCGCCCAATCCGGCAGGCCGTCGAGCGGCAGGCGCCAGCCCAGATGCTCTTGTGTCAGGCTTTCGGCGTTATTGGCGCGCAATAACTTGCCGTCGTTGGTGGTCAGCGTAACGCCTTCAGGGCCGGTGATGATTTTTGCCACCGTGCCGCCAACCGGCGACAGCATGGAAATATCGTCGCCCTGCTGGTTATGCCGCCAGCGGGTGCTGCCGGAAGAGCCCTTGCCATTGGCCTGAATGCCGATGCGGGCGTACAGGTAGAACTCTTCGATGCGTGCAAGGTGTTCAAGATGCTGGCGGTGCAGTTCAGCAGGCGTTCCCTGAGGCACGGGCAAAGGCGGCTCGGCAGCTGGTTTGACCGTGGCGCAGCCGCTCAACAGCAGCAGCGTCAGCAGGCCAGTCCAGCCGAAAACCTTGGTAGGCATCAATTACTGAAGAAACCGTTTGCTGGTGTTCACCAGAATTTCGTTTTCCGGATGCGTTTGCAGGGCTTCTTCCCAGGTTTTGATCGCTTCTTCGCGCATGCCGGTCTGCCAAAGCACTTCACCCAGGTGTGCGGCAATTTCAGGATCAGTCTGCTTGTTATAGGCCCGTTGCAGGTAATCCAGCGCTTTATCCATGCTGCCAAGGCGGTAGTAAATCCAGCCCATGCTGTCCATGATGTAATGGTCATTGGGGCTCAGCAACAATGCTTTTTCGATCAGGTTGTAAGCTTCCTTCAGGTTGATGTTGCGGTCAGCGAATGAATAGCCGAGCGCATTGTAGGCGGGCGCGTAATCGGGTTTGATCTGTATCAGCTTGCGCAGCTCGCGTTCCATTACGTCAAGTTTCTGCATGCGTTCTGCTGCCATGGCGAAGTCGTAGATGATTTCCGGGGTGTTCGGCAGTGTGCTGACGGTTTTCTCCAGCAGCGCATAAGCCTCGGTGTTGCGTTTGGCCTGGGTCAGCAGGCTGGCCATGGCCTGATTGACCGTTGCCTGTTGTTCACCATGCAGGCCATCCAGCTTTTTCAGCATGTCGAGACCGGCGTCGGTTCCTTCGGTGCGCGATAACACGTAAGCGATATTCAGCTTGGCATCCAGATAGCGTTCACCCGGCTGTACTCTGTTATACCAGTCGATGGCCTGAGCATCGTTCTGTTGCTTTTCTGCGTTGTGGCCGAGGTAGAGGTAAATCTGATCCTTGTCCTGATAGTCGGTTTGCAGCGCCTGCTGGAAGTAATTGCCGGCTTCTTCATAAGCGCCAGATTGGAACGACAGCAAGCCGATCACCACCAGAATCTCAGGGTTGCCCTCGGCCACCTTGGCAAGACGGACGAACTCTACCCTGGCTTCGTCGAAGCGTTTTTGGTTCACCAGCAGTCTCGCCAGTGAGAGCCGGATTTCGTACGCATCAGCGTTTTTCTTCAGAAAAGTGCGGTAATAGTCGATCGCAGCGTCGGGCGACTGCATGAAAAGAATCTGTCCGTGAAGCATGGCCGAAAGCTCCCAGCCCGGGCGCAAATTTTCAGCAGTGGTCAGAGTGTCCAGCGCCAGTTGGTGCTGTGAGGCATCGGCGGCGGCTTGGGCGACAGAGAAATGTGCTTCGGGCAACTCGGGGTATTTCGCTGCCAGTTCCTGAACGATGGACAGTACGGCTGTCTTGTCGGATTGCCGGGAAAACAGGCTGTGCAGATAGAGAAAACCGTTGGCGCGGGTGTCTTCCTTGATCAGCAGCTTCTCCAGGTAAGGTTTGACTTCTGCCAACCGGCCGGTGCTGACCAACATCTGCACGGTGGCCTGCTGGGCGTCGACCGAGTCGGGATCGAGTTCAGACCACAGGCTGACGGCCTGCACTGCAACGGCAGGCTGGTTGCCGAAGATGGCTGCTTTTGCGGCACGTTCGGCCAGTCTGGCATCGCGGCTGCTTTTGGCCAGTTCGAGGAACAGCGTGCTGGCCAGGCCGAGATCGCCGCGCTGACCAGCCACTTCGCCTGCCAGGTACTTGAAGATGAAGTCTGCAGTCAGCCCGGTATCCGCTTCCGGTGCCGTCGCGGCTTGTGATGTTGTAGTAGCTTCGCCTGCTCCGGCAAGGGCTTGGGCGGGCGGCAGCGACAGACTCAAGGTCAGTAAGGCCAAACCTGTAATCTGACGAAAGGGCATAGATAATGTCATGTAAATGCTCGGTGAATGATCCGGGTTGGGAGAGTGTTGGTTAGTCCGTGACAGCAGTTGCAAGTTCATCCATAATCCGGGAAACCCGATGACGGCAAGTCGCGGTTTTCCGAGGTTTGACTATAGCTTTTCGGACGGAACTTTTCCAGCTAGAACTTCCAATAATAAATAAACTCTAGTAGGCTAAGCGGCGGCAGACGCTTGACACTTGTCAGGCGTTTTCTTAATTTAGCTGCCTCAATCAATTCAGCCACAATAATCTCCAACTGGATGTAGTTTAAGCATATGAGTACAGTAACTGTTGAGGCAAGTAATCTGACCCGTGTCTACGGCGGGCGTGAGGCTGTCAGCGATGTCAGTTTCAATCTGAACAAAGGTGAAGTTCTCGGCTTTCTCGGGCCGAACGGTGCCGGCAAATCGACCACCATGAAAATGATTACCGGCAATCTTGCGCCCAGCGCAGGCGGTGTCAGGATCTGTGGCATCGACATGATTGAAAATCCCAAGGAGGCCAAGGCGCTGATCGGTTATCTGCCGGAATCGCCGCCACTCTATCGTGAACTGACGGTGGATGAATATCTGACGGTGGCCGCCCGGCTGCATGGCGTCAAGGGCGCCCATGTGAAGAAAGCGGTCGAGCGCGCCAAGGAGCGCTGCGGTCTCACCGAGATGAGCAAGCGCCTGATCGAGAATCTTTCCAAGGGTTATCAGCAACGCGTCGGCATCGCCCAGGCCATCATTCACAATCCCATGGTGGTGATTCTGGACGAGCCCACCGTCGGCCTCGACCCGATACAGATTCGCGACATCCGTGCGCTGATCAAGGAATTGGGCGGTGAGCACAGCGTCATTCTCTCCACCCATATCTTGCCGGAAGTCGAGATTGTCTGCGATCTCGTGCAGATCATTCACAAGGGCAAGCTGGTGTTCAGCGGCGGCATCGACGTTCTGAAACAGCAGCGCGCCGGCAACAAGCTGCTGCTTGGTCTTGCTCATCCGCCTGCGCAGGAAGCCCTGCTGGCGATCGAGGGTGTGGTTGCCGTAGAAGCTGCACATGATGGGCTGCTGCGTGTTCGTTTCAACGAAGGTCAGTCACCGGCCGAAGCCATTGTGCAGGCGGCGGTCAGCAATGGCTGGGGCCTGCGCCAGATCAATCCGGATCAGACCAGTCTCGAAGATGTGTTCGTGCAGCTGACCTACCAGGAAGCGGCCTGACCGGCCCGCCAATTATTCAGAGCGTTAACCGAGGTTCATCCCCATGATTTTCAATATCGTCAGAAAAGAGCTGAAAAGCCTGTTCTCATCCCCAATGGGCTGGGTGGTGCTGGCTTTGCTCCAATTCGTTTTCGGCACCTTCTTTCTGATTGGTGTCGATCAGTACTTTCAAACCATGTCCGGCGCCATGCGGCCCGAGCAGCGTATCGGCATCACTGCCTTTGTCGGCCAGAACGTATTCGGTATCGCTTCCTTTGTCATGCTGTTTGCGGTGCCGTTGCTTTCCATGCGCCTCATCAGCGAAGAACGGCGCCAGCAGACCCTCACCTTTCTGTTCAGTGCGCCGCTGTCGATTACTGAAGTTGTACTGGGCAAGTTTCTCGGTCTGGTCAGTTTTCTCAGTATCGTCATCGTGTTCATCGCTGCGATGATTTCTTCCATGAACCTGTGGACCGAGGTCGATTTCGGCTACATCTTTTCCAATGTACTTGGCCTCTGGCTGCTGGTCGCCAGCTTTTCGGCGCTGGGCATTTACGTGTCCAGTCTTACCAGCCAGCCTGTTGTTGCGGGGATCATTACTTTTATCGCGCTGTTTGCACTGCTGATTCTTGATCATTTTCTGGCGGGCGATCCTACCAGTACCATGGCTTATCTTTCGCTAATGCGCCATTTCGAGCCTTTCTCGCGCGGTCTGCTCGATACCAAGGATTTTGCATATTTCATCCTCTTTATTATCACTTTCCTGACTTTGACGATCCGTCGTCTCGATGCAGATCGCCTGCGCGGCTGATTGGAACAGATTGAAATGAAAACAAACCGCAAATTACGTTTACAACTTATGATGCAGAACAGCTTCTTCGTGTTGCTGTTTCTGGTGCTGATATTCCTGATCGGCTTTTTGTCACGCGAATACCATGTCTCGCGCGATGTGACGCACAGCACGCGCAATACACTGACCGAAGGCAGTATCAATGTGGTCAATCAAATGCAGGGGCCGGTCAATGTGCGAGTGTTTGTCTCGCAGGACGATCAGTATCGCAAGACGATCAACGACTTCATCTCCCGTTATCAGCGTGCCAAGCCTGATATGAAAGTGGAATTCATCAACCCTGCCGAGGAGCCCAAGCTGGCACAGGATGCCGGTATCCGCGCCGAGGGCGAGATGATTGTCGAATACCAGCAACGGGAAGACCGGCTGGTGCCGCCGTATGTCGAGCAGGACATGACCAATCTGCTGGTGCGGCTCTCGCGCAGCAAGGAACGCGCCGTGATGTATCTCGACGGCCATGGCGAGCGCAATCTGATCGGTTTGAAGAACCATGATATCGGCGAATTCGGCACCCAGCTTGAGAAGAAGGGTTTCAAACTTGCCAATCCTGACCTCACGCTGGTGCAGGAAGTACCGGCTAACGGTGCAATGCTGGTGATTGCCAGCCCGCAGGTGGATATCAGCGAGATCGAAGTTGCCAAAATCAAACGGTATATCGAGGGCGGTGGCAACCTGCTCTGGATGGTGGATGACGAGAACCTGCGCGGACTGGAGCCGATTGCAGAGTATCTGGGGCTGCAGATCACGCCCGGGGTGGTGATTGACCTTTCCTCTTCGCAGTACGGCGCCGATCCCAAGGTGGCTTTTGCTCATACTTACGGCGAGCATGCGATCACCAAGAACTTCATGCTACGTACCCTGTTCCCGGAGGCACGCATGCTGGACGCCAAGGACTCGTTTGAATTTGGCTGGAAGGTAAGTCGTCTGGTCGAAGTGGCTCCCAACGGCTGGCTTGAAACCGGGAAGGTGGATGCCAACACCAAGGTGGCGTTCGACAACAAGACGGACATTCCCGGCCCGATCAATATTGCCGTGGCGATGGAACGGGAGTATGGCAAGAAAGGCCAACGTGTGGTTGTCATCGGCAACGGTAACTTCCTCGCCAATACCTTTATCGGCAATGGCGGCAACCTTGATCTCGGCATCAATATCGTCAACTGGCTGGCTGGCGACGACGATCTGATCACGATTCTGCCGAAGCCGCTGAAAGACGTAAATGTGGTGATTCCGAGCGATCCCTGGAACAAGTTCCTGACCATGCTGATCTTCTTCGGCTTCCGTCTGGTGCTGCCGATTCTGCTGCTGGTCGCAGGCATTGTCATCTGGTGGAAGAGACGTAAAGCATGATCAAGCGCTGGTTAGTCAATCTGGGGTTACTGCTGCTGATTGCAGGTATCGTTGCCTTTCTTTATCTGCGCCCCCAGCCTGAGCGTGAAGGGCAGCAAGCGCACGAGATTTCCAGTCTCAAGCTCGGCGATTTCAGCCGGGTGAGTATTGAATTTCCGGCCAAGGCGCCTGTGGTGTTCGAGAAAATCGATGGTTACTGGCGCGTGACGCAGCCCTTGAATGCGCGTGCCGACCAGATGTCGGTGCAGCGCATCATTTCGATTGTCGCTGCCACCAGCATGGAGAAATTCTCGACTGCAAATCTTGAGAAGTTCGGTCTCGATCAGCCCAAGCTCAAACTCAAGCTTGATCAGGAAGAGTTTCTGTTCGGCACCTATAACCCTGTCAGCAGCGAGCAATACATGGCCTACAAGGATGCCGTCTATCTGGTTGCGCCCACATACAGCGAATCGGCCGGCTACCAGTTGCTGGAGATGCTGGACAAGTCGCCGTTGAAACCTACGGAAAAAATCGCCGGTTTTGATTTTTCCTGGCTGGAACAGTGGGAGGATATCCGCCTCAATCTGGATCTGATCGACGGCAAATGGGTGCCTTCGACTGACAAGGCCAAGCCGGTGCAGGATGAACTGAATGAGTGGCTGGATACGACATGGGTCAAATCCGCAGCAAAGTCGGTAGAACCTTACACGCCAGACCGCAATGCCACTTATCCTTCGTTCAGGGTCAAGCTGCAGGGCGGCGGTCATGTGCATTTCGACAAGTTGCAGGAAGCGCCCGAACTGTTGCTGGGCCGTCCGGACGAGGGGATGATTTATCATTTCGCGCCGGATATCGGCTTTGCCATGCTGAACCCGCCGCTGCATATTCCGCGGGAAGAGTAATCCTGGGAATCGCAGTTGACCGTTCGCCATGTGCTTGAATGCCCCGTAAACACCCGGATGCATACTTTTGACGATGCGGTTTGCAGGATAATCCGGCGCCATGCCTGAATTACCCGAGGTCGAAACGACGCGGCGCGGTCTCCTGCCTTTGCTGCAACAGACCGTCAGTCGCGTCGTCATCAGAAATCCCTCCTTGCGCTGGCCTGTTCCCGCGCATTTGCCGGAAACGCTCAACAATCAAAAGCTGCTGGAATTAAGCCGGCGTGCAAAATACATACTCGCGCGTTTTGAATCCGGCAGCCTGCTGCTGCATCTCGGCATGTCGGGCCGCATCTGTTTGCTGGCGCAGGATGAGCCGCCGGG
Organism: Methylophilales bacterium LSUCC0135; assembly: GCA_001704575.1. Lineage (GTDB taxonomy): Bacteria > Pseudomonadota > Gammaproteobacteria > Burkholderiales > Methylophilaceae > UBA6140. Next base: position 55,444 of record MCAW01000010.1, on the reverse strand, counting down.
CAAACATGATCACTTCGATATTCATTTCACCGATGGTCAAGTGCTGCGTCTGCGCGACCCGCGCCGTTTTGGAGCGGTGCTGTGGGCGGGGCTTGAGCCGGAAAATCACATGTTACTCAAGGTGCTAGGGCCGGAACCGCTGGATGATGCATTCGATGGTGACTGGCTCTACAAGCAGCTGAGAAATAAAACGGCACCGGTCAAGAACGTCATCATGGATAGCCATCTGGTGGTGGGCGTGGGCAATATTTACGCCAGCGAGTCGTTGTTCCGCGCAGGCATACACCCCGAAACGCCGGCAGGAAAACTGAGCAGGCTGCGCTGCCGCAGACTGGTTGCTGAAATCAAGGCAACCCTGAGTGACGCGCTGAAAGCGGGCGGCAGCAGTTTGCGCGACTTTTTCGGGGCTGATGGCAACCCCGGTTATTTCCAGCAGGAATATTTTGTCTATGGTCGCACGGGTGCCCCGTGCAAGGTTTGCGGAGCACCGGTGCAGTCGGTCAGGCTGGGCCAGCGCTCGACATTCTTCTGCCGGCGCTGCCAGCGCTAGCCAGGCTGCCATCTCTAGCCCGGGTGATTATTTCTTTTTGAGCCAGCTCAGGGTCGGCAGCAGCGAGCCGGCGATCATGCCTGCAACACTCATGATGAAGCCGGCGAACTGCGGCGGGATATCACCCTCCGGCGCCAGAATTTCCATCGGTATCCAGGTCAGCAGGCCAAGGATGATGGCAAATACGGCGCCCTGGCCGTTTGCGCGTTTCCAGTAAATGCCCGCGACCAGCGGTGTGAAGGCCATCACCAGCGTCACCTTGTAGGCATTTTCGACCATCTGGTGAATGCCGGTTTCCTTGCCTACGGCCCAAAGCGCATAGAGGGTGACACCCACGGCAAACACGACCACCACGATACGCATCATGCGCAGAAAATGCGCATCGCTCATGTGGCCAAACATGCCTTTCAGGATGTTCTCGGAAATCGTCACCGAGGGTGCCAGCAAGGTGCCTGAAGCGGTACTCATGATGACTGACAGCAGAGCACCATAGAAAATGACCTGGGCGTACATGGGCATGTGATCGACCACCAGATTCGGCAATATGTATTCGGCACCGCCGCTCGACAGCAGTGAGGCAACTTTCTGTGGGTCGATCAATGTGGCTGAATACGCCAGAAAGAGTGGAATGGCGGCGAACAGGAAATAGGCGATACCACCTGCAATCGAACCCCAGGCTGCCACATTTTCGTTTTTCGAGGCGTTGGCACGCTGGAATACATCCTGTTGCGGAATGGAGCCGAAGCCCATGGTCAAGAGTCCGGCAATGAATGCCAGCATGGCGATGCTTTTCAATTCCGGCCAGAAATTGAATTTTCCTGCGGCATAGGCATGTTCCACGACCGGTGCCACGCCGCCGGTCATGTCAGCAACCAGCCAGGTAATCCACAGGAGACCAAGGACGATGACGATCATCTGTACGAAAGTGGTGAGCGCAACCGACCACATGCCGCCATAGAGTGTGTAGATCAGCACGACTGCAGCGCCGATCATGACGCCCTGCGCCTGCGTGATCATACCGTCGGAGAGCACGTTGAAGACCAAGCCCAGCGCAGTGACTTGCGCGGCGACCCAGCCGAGGTACGAAAGCGCGATGGCAATCGCCACCATTACTTCGACGAAGCGGTTGTATTTCTGCCGGTAGAAATCACCGATGGTCAACAGGTTCATGCGGTACAGCGGGCGGGCGAAGAAGAGGCCGAACAGGATCAGGCAAAGTGAGGCGCCAAACGGGTCGGAAATGAGACCACCCATGTCTTCGTCGATAAACGTGGCCGGGATACCGAGTACGGTTTCCGCGCCGAACCAGGTGGCGAATACCATGGCGATCACCATCGGCAGGGGCAGGCTGCGGCCGGCGGTGACGTAATCGCGGGAATTATGGACCTTGGTGGCGGCGTAGACGCCGATTCCGATGGAAAGCACCAGATAGAAAATGACAAAGCCTAATAGCACGATGAATCCTTTATGAAGGGTGCATGATCAGCATTCAGGACAGACAACATCCCGGCGGTTGCGGGCGCTTTGTCTCATACCCTGTGCGTCTCGGACAGCCTGCGTCATAGCCCGGGAGCGTCATGGAAAGAGACTGTCATAGAGCAAGCCCAGCGGTGGATTCTAGCAAATCGCAGGCCCGCTGCAACATCAGCCTGTGATGTAAGGCGAAATCTGCATCAGGATCAGCACGACCAGTGCAATCGCGATGACGCGTAGCCATCCGCGCTGTTTGCGTTGCTCGCGAATCAGAAGTTGCAGTTCGTCGTTGAGCGGAAAATCGTGGTTTTTCTGTAATTGTTGCTGCAACAGGCGCGGCATTTGCGGCAGCATCTTGCCCCAGTACGGCAGCTCTGCCCGCACATTTTTGACGACACTGCGCCAGCCGACCTGCTCCGACATCCAGCGTTCGAGGAAGGGGCGGGCGGTCTTCCACAGGTCGAGTTCGGGGTCGAGCTGGCGGCCGAGGCCTTCAATGTTGAGGAGGGTTTTTTGCAGCATGATGAGCTGTGGCTGGATGATGACGCCAAAGCGGCGCGCCATCTGGAACAGGCTCAGGAGCGTGCGGCCGAATGATATATCCTTGAGCGGGCGGTCGAAAATCGGTTCGCAGACGGCGCGGATCGCTGTTTCAAATTCATCGATGGGCGTATCTTTCGGCACCCAGCCGGACTCGACGTGCGCCCTGGCGACTTCACGGTAATCGCGCCTGAAGAAGGCGAGAAAATTGCGCGCCAGATACTCCTTGTCGGTATCGTTGAGCGTGCCCATGATGCCGAAATCCAGTGCGATGTAGCGCCCGTCGTCGGCCACCAGAATGTTGCCGGGGTGCATGTCGGCGTGGAAAAAGCCATCGCGGAAAACCTGGGTGAAAAAGATTTCGACGCCGTCGCTGGCGAGTTTCGGGATGTCGACGCCGATTCTGCGCAGGTGCTCCACCCGGCTTACCGGCGTGCCTTGCATGCGCTCCATTACCATGACCTGCTGGCGGCACCAGTCCCAATAGACCTCGGGAACCAGCAGCAAGCGGCTATTGGCGAAGTTGCGCTTGAGCTGGCTGCAGTTCGCCGCTTCCAGCATGAGGTCGAGCTCCGCGTGGGTATGGCGGGCGAATTCCGCCACCAGTTCGCGCGGTTTCAGCCGTTTACCTTCGTTCCACAAGCTTTGCATCAACCAGGCTGCCGTGTCGAGCAGGGTCAGGTCTTTTTCGATGACGCTGCCGATGTTCGGCCGCAGAATCTTGACTGCGACCGGGTGACCGTCCGGCAAATGGGCGAAATGCACTTGCGCGACGGATGCGCTGGCGACCGGCACGGTATCGAAGTCTCTGAAAATCTCCTGCAAAGGTTTTTCAAACGACGTTTCGATGATTTGCTGGACCTCGGTAAAGGCGAAGGGCGGCACTTTGTCCTGCAGCAGGGAGAGTTCTTCCGCGATGTCAGGTGGTATGAGGTCGCGCCGGGTAGAGAGCATCTGGCCGAATTTGACGAATATCGGGCCGAGCGCTTCCAGTGCCAGCCGCAGACGCTCGCCGCGTGACAGCGTCAGCTTGCGCCAGAACAGCAGGCCGTTAAGGATTTTTTGCAGCGGCCGTAGTCTGGAGTGGCCGAGGATGAGTTCATCAAGCCCGAAACGCAGGGTAACGGCAATAATCTTGATCAAGCGAAACAGACGCATGGCGCTTTATTCTCCACGGTCCTGGCCAAGTTTTTCGTATAGCTTTTCGATGCGTTTCTGCAGTCGTTCTGTATCTTCACGCAGGTCGTCGACTTCGCGGTTGAAAACATCAATATGACGTTTTTTTGCGATCATCGGTTGTTCTTCCTGCCAGTATTCGCTCAGCATCTGCGCGAGATTGAGGCTTTGCGAGAGTATCTCGCCTTTCAACTTGCGGGCGGTTTCTGCCAGCTGATGTGCCGGAATGTCGCCGACCACCTTGCTTAAATCTTCCTCGAACTCCCACGACATGCCGCGCATGATTCTTGCCAGCGCCGCAGCCAGCTCGGTATCGCCCTCGATCGTCGCCAGCGCGGAGGCGCCCTCATCTCCGGTCAGCAACCTCAGCGCGGCTGGTACCGGCATGATGATGCGGGCATCTGCTGTTGCAGATTCGCCTGCGATTGCCAGGCCGCCGTCTTCCAGCACCGTCAGTGTGGCGCCGAGCGGCGGCATGTCGAAGCGGACGGTCTTGCCACCATAGCCTTGCAGTTGCGTTTTTGCCCAGCTGTTCTGGTTGACCAGATGATTGAGTAGGCGAGTCAACAGCGGCTTCAGCATGGTCAGAGCTTCCAACTCTTGTGCAGGGCCACCGCGCCGGCTGCGAGATTGTAATAATCGACCCTGGCAAAGCCGGCATCCTGCATCATCTGTTTCAGTGTTTCCTGATCAGGATGCATGCGGATCGATTCCGCCAGGTACTGGTAACTGTCGGCATCCTTGGCGAATATTCTGCCCATCAGCGGCAACAGCTTAAAAGAATAGGCGTCATACACCGGCGCCAGCGGTTTCCATATCTGCGAAAACTCCAGCACCAGCAATCGCCCGCCGGTTTTAAGCACGCGCTGCATTTCCGCCAGCGCCTTGTCCTTGTGTGTCATGTTGCGCAGGCCGAAGGCGACGATGACGCAATCAAAATGGTTATCCTGGAAGGGCAGCTCTTCGGCATCACACTGCAATGCCGGAACGGCAACACCATCGTCGATGAGCCGGTCTCGACCGACCGCCAGCATGGAAGCGTTGATGTCGGTCAGGATGACTTCGCCGCCGGGGCCGGTTTTTCTGGCAAACAGGCGTGACAGATCGCCGCTGCCGCCGGCAATATCGAGTACGCGGTCACCGGCGCCGACCCCGCTCACTTCGACTGCAAAGCGTTTCCAGCCACGATGCATGCCGAACGACATGACGTCGTTCATCAGATCGTATTTGCGGGCAACGGAGTGAAACACCTCGCCGACCTTGCGGGCCTTTTCCGATTCTTCAACGGTTTTGTAGCCGAAGTGCGTGGTTTTTTTGTCGCTCATGAAATTTCCTTGCGCGTGATGCCTGTCGCCGCCAGCCTGCCAAGATAATCCAGCCACATGGCCTCGTAGTTCTGCGCCAGCTCGTAGAGATAGTCCCAGGAGTAAAGGCCGGTGTTGTGGCCGTCGGTGAATACCAGCCTGACGGCGTAGTTGCCGACCGGCTCGATGGCGCTGATGTTGATGTCTTCCTTGCCGGTCTGCAGGACTTCCTGACCGATTCCGTGGCCGCGTACTTCAGCGGAGGGGGAATAGACGCGCAGGAACTCGCACGAGAGGCGGGCACTTTTACCATCATCGAAGCTGATCTCCAGCAAACGCGATGTCTGGTGTAACCGGATGTCGGTCGGGCGCGGGGAGTTCGGTGTCAATCCGGTCATTGCAGGTGTTGAAGGCTTAAATTGGGGATGATAGCAGAATGTGATTCTCCGCTTCAAAATACCGTGCTCGCCGAGCGCACCGGCAGGGCTGGAAAAACGGATGGGAATGTCCTCAAATTCTTGCAATAGCATGCTGATTAATTTGACTATTTTCTATCACATGCTAAAGTGATATCAATAAAAACGAAACAAGAGATCGTTATGGCGGATAACAGACTTGCCCACGAATTCGCAGCCTATGCAGGCTGGCGGAAAACGCTGGGTGACGCCATCGGCGATTTCCGTCACTGGCTCGACGCGCAGGAACTGAACGACAGTCAAACCAGGCAGCGTATCAATCACCTGCTGGAGCGTTTGCGCGAAGACAAACTCAATGTCGCCTTTATAGCCGAATTTTCCCGTGGCAAGTCCGAGCTGATCAACGCGATATTTTTTGCCGACTACGGCCAGCGCGTGCTGCCATCCAGTGCCGGCCGCACGACGATGTGCCCGACCGAGTTGCTGTATGACTCTTCCCGTCCTGCCTGTCTGCAATTGCTGCCGATCGAAACGCGCGCGACCGCTGCCACTACCAGCGAATACAAGCGCTACCCGGATGAATGGAAGGTGCTGGAGTTCGATGTCAATTCCGGCGACAGCCTGGCCGAGGTGTTCAAGGAAGTCAGTGCCACCAGAAGGGTGAGTCTCGAGGAGGCCGAGCGCTATGGCCTCTATGATCCTGCCAATGCCGATCATTCCATCGGGCTCAACAGCGACGGCACGATAGACGTGCCTTGCTGGCGTTATGCCATGATCAATTTCCCCCACCCGCTGCTGGAGCAGGGCCTGGTGATTCTCGATACGCCGGGCCTCAACGCGATTGGTACCGAACCCGAACTGACGCTGAACATGTTGCCCAACGCGCATGCCGTGCTCTTCATACTGGCAGCTGATACCGGCGTGACCAAATCCGAGATTGACGTCTGGCGCCAGTACATCAGCGGTACGCGCTGGAACCAGAAAGGACGGCTGGCGATACTGAATAAAATTGATGGTCTCTGGGACGAACTCAAGGACGAGGACGAAATCCGCAAGGAGCTGCTGAAGCAGGTCAACACCAGTGCAGAGCTTCTGGGGTTGGATGCGGCGCAGATTTTGCCGATTTCTGCGCAGAAGGCCCTGCTTGCCAAAGTGAATGGAGACGATGCGTTGCTGGCAAGGAGCCGCTTGCCCGAGCTGGAAAAGGCACTGACCGAGGAGCTGATTCCCTCCAAGAAGGAAATCGTGCGGGATAACACCCTGCATGAGGTGGAAGATCTGGTCGCTTCGGCGCGGATGATTCTGCAGGCCCGATTGCAGGGGCTGGCAGAACAGCTCGATGAGCTGAAAGGTTTGCGCGGCAAGAATGAGGATGTGGTCGATCACATGATGACCAAGGTCAAGGTGGACAAGGAAAATTTCGAGAAGGGTCTGCAGCGTTTTCAGGCACTGCGCAGCATCTTCTCGCGCCAGACCAACCAGCTGTTTACCCTGCTCGGCATGCAGGCGCTACGCGAACTGGTGGTGACGACACGCGAAACGATGATCGCGGCCAATTTCACCAAGGGTATCCGTAGCGCCATGGATGGATTCTTTGCCGATATCAAGGACAAGCTGGTCAAGTCCGACAAGCAGATCGAAGAAATAAAGACCATGATGGATGCCATGTACGAAAAGCTGGCGAAAGAGCACGGGCTGCGCAAGAACGATGCGCCTTCGTTCTCGACCATGCGCTATCAGGCGGAGGTCGCCAAGCTCGAGCGCGCTTACAAGGAGCAGTTCAACACTACGCTCAACATGATCGCCTATGAAAAGATGACACTGACTTCGCGATTCTTTGAAACCCTGGCAAGCCGTGTGATTCATGTTTATGAAACAGCCAATCACGATGTCGAGAGCTGGCTGAAGGCAGTGATTGCGCCGATGGAATCGCAGGTGCGCGAGCATCAGCTGCAATTGCGTCGTCGTCTGGAAAGCATCAAACGCATTTACAAGGCCACCGGTACGCTGGAAGACCGTATCGACGAGCTGGAAGAAATGGAAAGAAGCATACAGGCGCAGGAGCACGAGGTCGAGACCATGCTGCAACATATCCGCAACGCCCTCAATGCCGATGCCGGTGTCAGCCAGGGCCGGGCCATGGTGGCCTGAGGAGTGACGAAATGAGTTTGAGCTCGGTACTGTTTTTGCTCGGTTTGACCATAGTTTTTGTCGGACTTGCTGCCTTCGGCATTCTGTGGGCCATCAGAAATGGCCAGTACGATGACATGGAGGGCCCAGCGCAAAGAATCCTGATGGACGATGATGATCCCATGATCCCGTTTAATCGCTTGAAAGCCAAAGCCGATCCTAATAAAATCGAGCCCAGTGAATAAACTGCCAACGAATCGAGAGACCAAGGAAATGAAGGAATACTTTACGTTTGATAACCTGCCGATGACCATCATCGTAGCGCTGATCGTGATGTCATGGTTGAGTGCGCTTTCGGTGATTTTCTTCGGCTAACGGTCAAAAGACTATATCTGCTAACCAACGCATAAGATGACTCGCAGATGATCTGCGATAAGTCTGAAAATCATCAAAAGCAATCATCAAAAAGAAAGGCTGCCGATTGGCAGCCTTTCTTTTTTACGACCGGTTTTTTCACAGCCTGTTTTTTTACAAACTGTTTTTTTGCAAGCCTTCAGCCGGCACGTTGCTCTGCCAGTAAAAGCTTCATCTTCTGCATGGCTTTCTGTTCGATCTGACGGATTCTTTCGGCTGAAACACCGAATTCATCCGCCAGATCGTGCAGCGTTGCCGAACCTTCTTCCTGTAGCCAGCGGGCTTGCACGATACGGCGGCTACGCTCGTCCAGGCTTTCGATGGCCTCCGCCAGACCGCTCATTTCCATTTGTTCGGACTGACGCTCGGCCAGAAATTCCGAAGGTTCTGCGGCCGGGTCTTCAAGGTAGGCAATCGGGCTGAAAGCCTCGTCATCGTCGTCACTGCCGTGGCCTTCCAGAGACAGTTCATGGCCGCCCAGGCGGGCTTCCATTTCCAGCACTTCCTCGGGTTTGACGTTGAGCTCGCGGGCGATATGGTTGGCCTGCTCGGTGTCGAGTGAGCCGGAGCCCTGTTTCATGCTGCGCAGGTTGAAGAACAGCTTGCGCTGCGCCTTGGTGGTGGCAATCTTGACCAGACGCCAGTTACGCACGATGTATTCGTGAATTTCGGCCTTGATCCAGTGCATCGCAAATGAAACCAGACGCACGCCGCGCTCGGGGTCGAATTTGCGCACAGCCTTCATCAGGCCGATATTGCCTTCCTGTATCAGGTCTGCCTGCGGCAGCCCGTAGCCGGAGTAGCCACGCGCAATGCTGACTACCAGACGCAGATGGGAAAGAATCAGCTGCTTGGCGGCTTCAAGATCGTTTTCTTTCTGCAGGCGGGTGGCCAGAGCAAACTCATCCTCCGCGCTCAGCATCGGGAAAGACTTCACCATACGGATGTAAGGTTCCAGTCCGTCGGCGGCACTGATGGTAGGCAAGTTCATTACATTGGTCATGGTCTGATAGCTCTCCTTTAAATGAATTTTAGCACTCACTGTAAGAGAGTGCTAGTGGCCGAAAAGTTTCGCGCAACTGAAATCAAAGCTTGCTGCACGCTCTCGCCACACATTGCCCCTTACTTCTTAGGTAGTACAACTTTGAGAGAATTTTGATTGCGCCACTGTTTGGATAAAGTTGACCGCAAGATCGTTAGGGGGTGTGAGCATGAACAGAAATTCAGTACTTAATGACAGACATCGCGCGCTGGGTTCGAAGCTCGATGGCGATACATGGAACTGTATGCCGATTCCATGGAGCTATCATACCGATCCGCATGACGAAGTTGTTGCGGTCAGAACCCGCGCCGGCCTTTATGACGTCACGGCGCTGAATATCGTCAATGTCAGTGGCCCCGACGCTGAAACCGTGCTAAACAACGAACGTTTGGTCTTGTGGGATGCGCATTCCATCCGCTCAGTGGTGCCGAGGTTTTTCGAGGGGGAGTTGCCGCACTTGAATATCGGCAGCGCCGATGATCAATCCTGCGACCCTGCGCTGACGGCGGTGCTGGCGTAGGTTGCTGCCGCCAGCCCGTATTCCAGTGTTGCCAACGGCCGCTTCAAGGGCGGCTATATCACCCGCCGCTATGGTGCTCCAGGGCAGGGCGTGCATGCGGTCCAGCTCGAAACCGCGATGCGCAGCTATATGAAAGAATCAGCGCCATTTTTGCTGGATGAAACCAGGGCGGCAGCATTGCGGCCGGTCCTTCGGCAAATGATGCAGGCAGCTATCCATTGGGTGGCTTGAGCGGAGTTCTCTCATCACCCTTCACCCTTCTTTGTCTTAAAGAAAGATGCGCCGTGCCTGCAGCTGAGTAGATTCCCAGCCCAGATGGCGGTAGTAGCCGACAGCCGGAATATTCTCGATATCCACCAGTAGCTGGGCGCGGGTTGCGCCTTTATCACTGGCCCATTGCAGGGCAGAATCGAGTAGTGTCCTGCCCAATCCCTGCGTACGCCACGCTGGGCTGACGACCATATCTTCGACCCAGGCCGACGGTGCGCCCTGTGCGGTAGAAATCACCAGTTGCGCGCTGACCATGCCGATGACCTGGCCGTTTTCATCCCTGGCGACTTTGATCACGCCCTGTTGCGGGCAGCCGATCAGCATGTCGAGTCCACGGATCTGTTTTTCGGTATCGGGGCGGAAATCCTTCTCGATACTGAACAACTCGGCCAGCAAGCCGACCAGTGCCGGAATGTCGGCTTCAGTGGCGTCGTCGATACGGGGCTGGCTCATGCTGTTTCGTTATCCGCTTCGCCGCCCGGCATATCGTAGTGGATGATGGCGAGAAAGCGTATCGGCAGGATATTGTGCTTTTCCGGACGGTGCGGAATTTCGCCGCGGAAGGTGAGGGAATCGCCCGGTTGCAGCAGGAATACCTCATCGCCGACGCGGTATTCGACTTCGCCTTCCAGCATGTAAATGAATTCGGTACCCGGATGCTCGAAACTGGGGAACTCCTCGCTCGGGTCTTCCAGACTGATCAGGAAAGGCTCGAACAGCTTCTGCGGTCCCTGATCGTATGCCAGCAGATGATAGGTGTGTCCGCTGCGCGTACCGCGCCGCACCACTTCCATGCCTTCGCCGCTCTTGACGAACTGGACAGCACTGCTCGGCAGGTTGTAGCCCTGGAACAGACGGGAGAGGGTGACGCCTAGCGCATTGGCGAGCTGCTCCAGCGTATCCAGACTGGTCGATGACAGCCCGTTCTCGATCTTGCTCAGCATGCCGCGGCTGATGCCCGCCCGTTGTGAAACTTCCGCCAACGTGAGGCCGTGTTGTATGCGCAACTGGTGCATGGTGTTGCCCAGAAAACGGTCGAGCGCCTTGCCTTGAGTATCCTGATAAACGGTAGCTGTCACCGCGCTGTTGTCGCTAGAACTCATCTCCCCATCCATTCCTTATGTGTGCTGTTGCATTTTGTGAATGTTTTTTGCTTGAAAAGCAGTATGGCTGAAGGCGCCATAGCTTGTAAACATCATAAATTTGCGAAATCCATGATGCGCTAACCCATTAAGTTTAATTGAAAAATTTGCATTGCTCCATTAAAAGTTTCATTTAGAGAAAAAATGTTTCATATATCTCTTGACAAGGATTTTTGGCTTTGATGTAATGACTCCAACAAGTTTCATGTGGGTAAAAAAAGTTAATAATTTTTCTGGTTGGCAGTGCTATCGCAAACCGCATTATTGGCTTTGATGACCGGGTGAATATATCTAATTGTGGGGATTTTGAATGGCTTATCAGCTACTTAAGTTTGCTCTGGGACGTGAGTATAAAGAACCACGTTTTTTCAGGGATTGTCAGACACCCAAAAAGTCCTATGACGCGGTCATTATCGGCGGTGGCGGCCATGGCCTTGCTGCGGCCTATTACCTCGCCAAGGATCATGGCATTACCAACGTCGCGGTGCTGGAGCGTGGGTATATCGGCGGCGGCAATACCGGCCGCAACACCACCATCGTGCGCTCCAACTACCTGACGCCAGACGGCGTCAGCTTCTACGATGCCAGCGTCAAATTGTTCGAAGGGCTTTCCACCGAGCTCGACATCAATCTGTTCTACTCAAATCGCGGTCACTTCACGCTGGCACACTCGGAATCTGCGATGCGTACCATGCGCTGGCGCGCCGAGGTGAACAAGCATGTCGGTGTCAAGAGCCGCGTCGTCGGTACCGATGAAATCTCGCGTGCCTGCCCGCAGCTCGATATTTCCTGCAGCGGCAAGGCGCCGATTCAGGGCGCGCTCTATCACGAACCCGGTTCCATTGCCCGTCACGATGCGGTCGCCTGGGGTTATGCACGTGGCGCCGACAGCATGGGCGTTGAAATCTTCCAGAACACTGAAGTGCAGGGCATCGACGTCAAGGACGGCAGGGTGCAGGGCGTGCATACCAGCCGCGGCTATATTGCTACCGGCAAGGTGCTGTCTGCCGTCGCCGGTTTCACGCCGCGCGTGTGCAAGATGGTCAACCTGCAAACGCCTATCGTCATCCACCCGCTACAGGCTTGCGTCAGCGAACCGATGAAGCCCTGGCTCGATACGATCCTCGTTTCCGGCAGCCTGCATGTTTACGTCAGCCAGTCTTCGCGCGGCGAGCTGGTCATGGGTTCTTCGCTCGATCCTTACGAAGTGCATTCGACCCGCTCGACCTTCGATTTTGTCGAAGGGCTCACTTCGCACATCGTCGACATGTTCCCCTTCCTCTCCAACGTCAAGATCGTCCGTCAGTGGGCTGGCATGGCCGACATCACGCCGGACTTCGCGCCGATCATGGGCAACACGCCGGTCAGGGGCTTCTACCTCGACGCCGGCTGGGGAACCTGGGGCTTCAAGGCGACGCCGATCAGCGGCAAGACCATGGCGTACACCATGGCCAACGACAGGCCGCATGAATTGATTCATTCATTCCGCATGTCGCGTTTTGAAGAATATGAATTAACAGGTGAAAAGGGCGCTGCTTCGGTCGGTCACTAGGCCGAAGAAGCGTCGAAAGCAGAGGCGAAACGAAATGAAACTTCTTGAATGTCCGATGAATGGCGTCAGGCCATTAAGCGAATTCCTCTTCGGCGGCGAGTATCGCGAGATGCCGGACCCCGATGGCAGCGATGACTACGAGTGGGCCGGTTACGTGCACTACCGCGATAACGCCCCCGGCGTGAAAAAAGAGTGGTGGTACCACGGGCCGAGCGGCACCTGGTTCATCGCCGAACGCAACACGCTGACCGATGAAGTGTTGAAGACCTACTTGTTCGGCAAGGACCCGAGCGGTAAGGATCAGACTGGCAGCAAGCCCAATAAAAATCAGACTACAGGTACGGAGCAATCAATATGAGCATGAGATTGCCGAAACAGGCAGGTGAGTGGATCAGCCGCGACAAGACCGTGCGGTTCACTTTCGAAGGCCAGGAATACAGCGGTTACGAGGGCGACACCATCACCAGCGCGCTGTGGGCTGCCGGTGTCAAGGTGCTGGGCCGCAGCTTCAAGTATCACCGCGCACGCGGTGTGCTGAGTTTTGCCAACCATGACGTCAACGTCATGGTGACCGACGGCAACGATACCAATATCCGTGGCGACGTCGTTGCCTTGGGCAACGGCATGCAGCTCGATGCGGTCAATACCGACGGCGGCGTGCTCAAGGACAAGAACAAGTACATCGATTCTCTCTCCCCGCTGTTGCCGGTGGGCTTCTATTACAAGGCATTCCACAAACCGGCCAGGCTGTTCCCGTTCTGGGAAAAGATCATCCGCAAGGCGGCAGGTCTGGGCGTGGTCAATTTCAACTATCCCCGCATCACCAAGCGCAAGCTCAACAAGCACTGTGATCTGCTGGTGATCGGCGCCGGTCCTTCCGGACTTTCTGCTGCGCTGGCAGCGGCTTCCGAAGGTCTGGAAGTGGTGCTGGTGGACGAGAATCAAAGTCTGGGCGGCAGTCTAACCTATGACTACGCCGGCAGTGAATCTTCCAGAAAGATACTGGAGGAACTGCAAGCCAAGGTCGCGGAAACCGCCAATATTCATGTTTATACCGGTGCCTATGCAGCCGGTTATTACGCCGATCACATGGTGCCGGTAGTAACTGCCAAGGGCATCACCCGCGTGCGTGCCAAGGCCGTGATCGTCGCCACCGGCGTGTTCGAACAGCCGCCGGTATTCCACAACAACGATCTGCCCGGCGTCATGCTCGGCTCGGCAGCGCAGCGCCTGATCAACCGTTATGCGGTCAAGCCTTTCAACAAGGGCGTGGTTGTTACCGCCAATGCGCACGGCTACCGTGTCGCGCTCGACCTGCTCAACGCCGGCGCCAAGGTGGCAGCATTGGTCGATATGCGTGCCGAAGGCCAACGTGATGATCTGGTCGGCGAACTGGTGCGCAAGGGCGTCAAGATTTATCCGGCCAGCTGCGTCTACGAAGCGGTAGCTACCAGCGACAAGCTGGGCGTACAGGGTGCGGTGATCTTCCCGTTCGATGAAGCCACCGGTCAGGCCAACCCCGGCAAATCGGTGAATATCGATTGCGACGGCATTGCCATGAGTGCGGGCTGGGCACCGGCTGCTGCGCTGCTCTATCAAGCCGGTACCGGCATGGGCTACAGCAACGACATCCAGCAATTCGTGCCCAACTGTCTGCCCGCGGGCGTGTTTGCCGCCGGCCGCGTCAACGGAGTTTATTGCCTGCAGCAACGTGCCAATGATGGCATGCGTGCAGCCGCCGAAGTGCTGCGCTATCTCGGCAAGCGGCCTCCAGAAGTGACGGTCGACAAGCATCAGGGTCCGTCACCCAGCCATCCTTATCCGTTCGTCGAACATCCAAAGGGCAAGAATTTCGTCGACTTCGATGAAGACATCCAGATCAAGGACTTCGTCAACGCCGCCAAGGAAGGCTTCGACAATATCGAGCTGATGAAGCGTTTCACCACGGTCGGCATGGGGCCGAGCCAGGGCAAGCACTCCAACATGAATGCCATCCGCATTTTGGCGAAGATCCGCAACCTGCCGGTCGAGAAAATCGGCACTACCACCGCTCGTCCGTTCTTCCACCCGACACCGTTCGGTCATCTCGGCGGCCGCAGTTTCCATTCGCACCGCCTGACCTCGATCCATGCCTGGCATGAGTCCGCCGGGGCGTTCTTCGTCGATGTCGGTGCCTGGTCGCGTCCCGCCTATTACCAGCAGGCCGGCAAGAGCAAGCAGCAGCTGGTGCAGGAAGAAGCGCAGGCCGTGCGGCAGACGGCAGGCATCATCGATAGCGGCACGCTGGGCAAGATCGAAGTGTGCGGCCCCGATGCGGCGCTGTTCCTCGAGCGTTTCTATACCGGCAAGTTTGCCGACCAGAAAGTGGGCACTACACGTTACGCGCTGTTGCTGGATGAAGCCGGTGTGGTTGTTGACGACGGCATCGCCAGCCGCCTGGCCGACGAACTGTTCTATCTCACCATCAGCACCTCCAACGCCGCTGCGGTGTACCGCGAAATGCAGCGCTGGCTGCAGATATGGCAGCTCAATGTCGGGCTGGTCAACGTCACCGGCGCCTACGGCCTGATCAATGTCGCCGGCCCGGCTGCACGCGATATCGTCGGCAAGCTGGTCAGTATCGACCTGTCCGATGCGGCTTTCCCGATGGGCGCCGCCTGCGAGACTGAAGTGCTGGGTGTGCCGGTACGGCTCGTGCGGGTTGGCTTTGTCGCTCACCTCGCCTACGAAATCCACATGCCGAGTGCGCACGGCCTCAACTTCTGGCTGGCCTTGATGGAGGCCGGTGCCGGCTATGGTATTCGTCCATTCGGTACCGATGCGCAGCGTCTGCTGCGTCTGGAACTGGGCCATCACCTGGCAGGATACGACACCGACGGCCTCACCAATCCATATGAAATCGGCGCCGAATCAGCGCTGGCCATGGACAAGCCATTCTTCATCGGCCAGCGCAGCCTCAAGATCATCGGCAAGAAAAAAGTCGCCAAGCTGCTGGTGCCGTTTGTACTCCCTCAGGAGTATTCCGGTGAAATGCCGCAGGACTGTAACCTCGTGATTGACGGCGCCGCCATCAAGGGCCGTGTCACCAGCGTTGCCTACAGTCCGGCAGCGAAACGCATCATCGGTCTGGCGTATGTCGACCCGGCCAGGAATCAGCCCGGCATGGTGTTCGATATCCGCACCGACAACGGTTCCATCGTCAAGGCGACTGTCGTTGAAACGCCGTTCTTCAATGCGGATTAAAGGAATCAGGACATGACTACACCTCAGACAGTAATGATCAGAAAAACGCCGGTGGCGTATGCCCAGCAGGCCTTGAAGCCGAAGATGGGCGAGTTGAACGGCATGGAAGTCGCGCTTGAATTCGAGGGCGCCAGCGTCGAAAACGCCCGCAAGCAGCTGCTCGGCGTCACCGATGTGAGCTGCTTCCAGCGCTTCTCGGTCAAAGGGCCGCAAGCCGCCGCATGGCTGGCAGCCAAGGGTATGAACACACCGGCTGCGATCAACAGCTGGGATGATGCTGCGCCCGGCACCATGATTCTCAGACTCGGCGGCAGCGAATTCCTGCTCGAAGACCAGCACAGCGGCGACACCTGCGCGCTACTTGCAAAGGGCTTCAAGCAGGCCGAGGTTGCCGGCGTATACAAGGTGCAGCGTGCGGATGCCGCTTTTATCCTGAGCGGTAGCGAAGCGCTCGACCTGCTCTCCGAACTTTGCATGCTGGACCTGCGCGACAGCGCGCTCGGCGCCAACGCGGTGGTGATGACGCAAGTCGCCGGTATCTCGGCCACGCTGCTACGTCAGACGCTGAACGGACAGCAGGTGTACCGGATTTGGTGCGATGGAACCTATGGTCCCTATATGTGGGACATGTTGATGGAAGTCGCCAAAGAACTCGGGGGTGGTGCAGTCGGCCTCTCCTGCCATTTCAAGAAATAAGACATTTTCAGGGAGATACGCATGAAATCGTTGGCAGAAGCAAAGAAGTTCTTGAAGGACAACAACGTCAAGTACGTTTTGGCGCAATTTGTCGATATCCACGGTGTGGCCAAGGTCAAGTCGGTTCCGGCCGCACATGTTGAGGACATTCTGACCGCCGGTGCAGGTTTTGCAGGCGGTGCAATTTGCGGTATGGGGATTTCTCCAAACGGCGGCCACGATTACATGGCGGTCGGCGATCTTTCAACGCTTTCGCTGATTCCCTGGCAGCCCGGCTATGCCCGTTTGATCTGTGACGGTCATGTCGATGGCAAGCCGTATGAATTCGACTCCCGCGTCGTCCTGAAGCGTCAGGTCGAGCGTCTGAGCAAGCGTGGCTGGACCCTCTACACCGGTCTTGAGCCCGAGTTCTCCCTGCTGAAGAAAGACGAACAGGGCAGGATTCATCCGGTCGACCCGACCGACACGCTGCAAAAGCCTTGCTACGACTACAAGGGCATTACGCGCCAGTCGGCGTATCTGGAGAAACTGACGGAAGCGCTAATCGCTGCCGGTCTGGATGTCTACCAGATCGACCATGAAGATGCGAACGCACAGTTCGAAATCAACTACACCTATGCCGACTGCCTCAAGAGCGCCGATGATTTCATCATGTTCAAGATGGCGGCGAGTGAAATCGCCAATCAGATGGGCATGATCTGCTCGCTGATGCCCAAGCCATTCAGCAATCGCCCCGGCAACGGCATGCACATCCACATGTCGATTGGCGATGGCAAGAAGAGCCTGTTCCATGACGACAGCGACAAATCTGGCCACGGCTTGTCCAAACTGGCCTATCACTTCCTCGGCGGCATTCTGGCGCACGCGCCTGCACTGACTGCACTGGCAGCACCGACCGTCAACTCTTACAAGCGACTGGTCGTCGGCCGCTCCCTCACCGGCGCCACCTGGGCACCGGCCTATATTTCCTACGGCATCAACAACCGTTCGACCATGGTGCGCATTCCTTATGGCCGCCTTGAGTTGCGTCTGCCGGACGGCGGCTGCAACCCCTATCTTGCTACTGCAGCACTGATCGCTGCCGGCATGGATGGTGTCGAGCGCGAACTCGATCCGGGCAAGGGCAACGCAGACAACCTCTACGACTACTCGCCTGCGCAGCTGAAGGAACACGGCATCGGCATCCTGCCGCAGAACCTGAACGAAGCGATCCGTGCTTTCGAAGAAGACAAGGTCCTGCGCGACGCGCTGGGCAACGGGCTCTCGGAAGAGTTTATCAACCTCAAATCGATGGAATGGGTGGAATACCAGCGTCACGTTTCCGAGTGGGAAATCGAACGTTACGCCGAGTTTTTCTAAGGAAGCACTGATTAAATGAGTGAGCGGGATGAAGTGCAAGGCGCCCGGAACGCAGCAGCCGAGACAGTATGCGTTATACGGCGAGGTTGTGAGTACCGCGCAACGCAGCAATTCGTTCGCGTAACCATTTAATAAGCGTTTACTAAAAATTTAGCAGTACTTATCAGGAGATCATTATGTGTGGAATTGTTGGACTGCTGGTGAAGAACCAGAAAATGCGCGCCAATATCGGCGAACTCATGCTGCCGATGCTGATCGGCATGACTGAACGCGGCCCGGATTCTGCCGGCCTCGCGATGTTCAGCGCTCCGGTTGCGGACGACGCAAGAAAATTAAGCCTTTACTCCGGTGAAGAAGATTTCAACTGGGTCAAACTCGGCCACGAGTTCGAGAAACATCTCGGTACCAAGGCACAGATCGAGCCCAAGGCCAACCATGCCGTGCTGACCACAACGCTGGAGCCAGCGACAGTCAAGGTCTGGCTGCTGGAAAACTATCCCAAGCTGCACCTGCTTTCCGTCGGCCAGCTGATGGACATCTACAAGGATGTCGGCACCCCGGCTGAAGTTGCTGCGCGCTACGACTTCAAGAATTTCAGCGGCACTCACCTGGTAGGCCACACCCGCATGGCGACCGAGTCCGCGATTACTCCGGCACACGCCCACCCGTTCACCGCCGGCGAAGACTGGTGCCTGGTGCACAACGGCTCACTGTCCAACGCCAGCAGCATTCGCCGCAAGCTGCAACACGAAGGCATCGCGTTCGAAACCGACAACGATACCGAAGCAGCCTGCCGTTTCCTGCAATGGCGCATGCGTGAAGGCGACGATCTGGAAACTGCGCTGAACCACGGCTTCGATGAGCTGGATGGCTTCTACACCCTGCTGATGGGTACCCGTGACCAGCTGGCGCTGGTACGCGACCCGTTCGCTTGCAAGCCCGCCATCATTGCCGAGCATGACGATTATGTCGCCATCGCTTCGGAATTCCGTTCGCTGGCGCATCTGCCCGATATCAAAAACGCGAAGGTATTCGAACCTTCCCCTAAGGAGATGTATGTATGGAAACTCTAACATTCGATCTGGACAAGAAGCCGCTGCGCGAAATCAACCAGTTCCTGCATGGCGATGCCAGCACGCTGAACGGCAAGTCCATCGTCATTGAAAATCCGAATGGCGCGCACAACATCGCCGTCGGTCTCAAGGCCGATGTCGAGGTCACCATCAAGGGCCATGCCGGTTACTACGCCGCAGGCATGAACCAGTTGGCCAAGGTCGTGGTGGAAGGCAGTGTCGGCAGCGGTGTCGCTGAAAACATGATGTCCGGCCACGTGCACGTCAAGGGCTTTGCCTCCAATGCTGCCGGTGCGACTGCCAACGGCGGTCTGCTGGTGATCGACGGTGACGCCGGTCTGCGCTGCGCGATTGCGCTCAAGGGTGCCGACATCGTGGTCGGCGGCTCGGTCGGCAGCTTCTCTGCCTTCATGGCACAAGCCGGCAATCTGGTCATTCTAGGCGATGCCGGCGAAGGTCTGGGCGACTCCATTTACGAAGCCCGCCTGTTCGTTCGCGGCAAGGTCAAGAGCCTGGGCGCGGACTGCGAAGAAAAGGTCATGGGTCCGGAGGAACGCAAGATTCTGGTCGATCTGCTGTCTAGATCCGGTCACGGCGATGTCGATCCAGACAGCTTTAAGCTCTATGGCTCTGCCCGTACCCTCTATCACTTCCACGTCGACAATGCAGGAGCCTACTAAAATGAGCGACCAGTCACATAAAATTCCGCAGACGGAGCCACGTTTCTCCGCTACTTTCGATACATCCACCATGTCCGAAATCCGCCGCGCAGCCGCGACCGGTATTTACGACATCCGTGGTGGCGGTGCCAAGCGCAAGCTGCCGCATTTCGACGATCTGCTTTTCCTCGGCGCTTCGGTCAGCCGTTATCCGCTGGAAGGCTATCGTGAAAAATGTGGTACCGATGTCGTACTCGGCACCCGTTTCGCCAAGAAGCCGATTCACCTGAAAACTCCGGTGACCATCGCCGGCATGAGTTTCGGCGCGCTGTCCGGCCCGGCCAAGGAATCTCTCGGTCGTGGCGCATCTGCGGTAGGTACCAGCACCACCACCGGTGACGGCGGCATGACCCCGGAAGAGCGCGGTCATTCGACCACGCTGGTTTACCAGTATCTGCCATCGCGTTACGGCATGAACCCGGACGACTTGCGCAAGGCCGATGCGATTGAAGTTGTCGTCGGTCAAGGCGCAAAACCTGGCGGCGGCGGCATGCTGCTGGGCCAGAAGATCACCAAGCGCGTCGCCAAGATGCGTTGCCTGCCGGAAGGCATCGACCAGCGTTCTTCCTGCCGTCACCCTGACTGGACCGGCCCGGACGATCTGGAGATCAAGATCGCCGAGCTGCGTGAGATCACCGATTGGGAAAAACCCATCTACGTCAAGGTTGGCGCGACCCGTCCTTACTTCGACGTCGCGCTGGCAGTCAAGGCCGGTGCCGATGTCGTCGTGCTGGACGGTATGCAGGGCGGTACTGCGGCAACGCAGGAAGTCTTTATCGAACACGTCGGTATCCCAATTCTGGCGGCGATCCGTCCGGCCGTGCAGGCGCTGCAGGATATGGGCATGCACCGCAAGGTTCAGCTCATCGTTTCCGGCGGTATCCGTAACGGCGCAGACGTGGCGAAAGCCCTGGCGCTGGGCGCTGACGCCGTTGCCATCGGTACTGCCGCATTGGTGGCGCTGGGCGACAATGACCCGCATCTGGAAGAGGAGTACAAGAAGCTCGGCACTACTGCCGGCGCCTACGACGATTGGCACGAAGGACGTGACCCTGCCGGTATCACCACGCAGGATCCGGAACTGATGAAGCGTGTTGATCCGGTTCAGGCCGGCCGCCGCCTCGCCAACTACCTCTCGGTCATGACGATGGAAGCGCAAGTCATCGCGCGTGCTTGCGGCAAATCGCATCTGCATAACCTGGAGCCGGAAGATCTGGTGGCGCTGACCGTTGAAGCCTCCGCCATGGCCAAGGTACCGCTGGCAGGTACGACATGGATTCCGGGAGTAACAAAGTACTGATACCGAGTTATTTACGCGCGCAGCCTAATACGCTGACGCGCATTTTTGTCTTTTCCAAACCTGAGCAGCTGGGTGAGTAAAATGCTCAGTAAATCTTTACTCAGACATATCTCTGTAAGCAGATTGGACACATTTTAACTGGCTGGTAATGAAAAAATCCCTAGCTGTAATGCATAAAGGAGGTGTTTAAAAAGTATCACCCCTGGTTACTTGCAATCGATATTGCCTGATGAAATATCGATGCAGTCGAATTTTTCTCAAGGCCTACGTTCAATATATTGTTTTAGCCAGTCTAAGGTATTCATCAATGAAGGTAACCGCATGCACAAACCCGCACTCAAATTCTCTACCCGTGCCATCCACGCGGGCCTCAACAGCGATGCTTTCGGTTCGCCGCATATACCGCTGTACGACACTACCACCTTCAAATATGCCACTATGGAGCAGATGGAGCGCGTGATTGATGGCCGCGACAGCGGTTATTTCTATACGCGCTACGGCTCCAATCCCGGCATCGTCAACGTCGAATACAAGCTCGCCAGCCTGGAGCAGGCGGGCGGTGCACTGGCCTTTGCCTCCGGTATGGCGGCGATCAGCGCTACGTTGATCGCCCACGGCGAGCGCGGCATCGTCTGCATGGGCGAGCTCTATGGCGGCAGCTGGGAACTGATGACTGCTCAGCTTGGCAGCCTCGGGCGCCGGGTGGCCTTCATTGATGCAGGTGATATGGAGGGTTTGCGTCGATACCTGCAGCAGGGCTATGGGCTGGTCTATTTTGAAACGCCATCCAACCCCTTGCTGCAGATCATCGACATCGCCGCCGTGGCAGACATCGCCCATGCTTATGGCGCGCTACTGGCGGTGGACAGCACTTTCGGCACGCCGGTGAACCAGCAGACGCTGACGCTGGGCGCCGATATCGTCATTCACAGCGCAACCAAATACCTGGGCGGCCACAGTGATCTCACCGGCGGTGTGGTCGCGGCAAACGCAGACCTGTTGCCGGCGATCAACGCTTGGCGCAAGAACCTCGGTCAGTGCATGGCGCCGGAAACAGCGCATCTGCTGGCGCGCAGCCTGGCGACGCTGGAACTGCGGGTACACCGGCAGAACGCCAGTGCAGCGCGTATCGCTGCCTTTCTGCAGGGGCATGCGGCGGTTGAGCGCTTGTATTATCCCGGCCTGCCGGCGCATGGCGGCCATGAAATCGCAAAAAAACAGATGAGCGGTTTTGGCGGCATGCTGTCGGTGGCCTTGAAAGCGCACGTCGATGCTGCGGCCTTTTTCGACCGCCTGCAGCTGTTTTCTCTGGCGGTCAGTCTGGGCGGCATTGAAAGTCTCGTTTGCCAGCCCTGCCGCACATCGCATCGCGGCTTGTCGCCGGCGCTGAAAGCAAAGAAAGGTATCACCGACCAGCTCATCCGCGTTTCGATCGGTCTGGAAGACGCGGAGGACCTCGAACAGGATCTGGCGCAGGCACTGGCGTAAGGATCCAGAAAAGTTGCTCAAATGAAAATCTAAATAAGTTCTAGCTATTTGTAGTTGAGCTGGGAGAGCGAACGGTTGACGGCGATGTAGGAGCCGAGCCAGCTCAGGAGAACGGTGCCGGCGACAATGCCAATGCCGGTTTCCAGCGCAGGCAGGTCAAGACGGTAGCCGCTGGCATAGAGCTCGGCCAGATCGGCGATGGAGAGATTGAACAGGCGGATGATGCCGATCAACAGCAACCAGGCGACCAGTCCGCCGCCGAGGCCGTAAATGGTGCCGGCATAGAGAAACGGCCGGCGGATGAAACTGTCAGTGGCGCCAATCAGCTTGCTGACTTCGATTTCTTCGCGCTGGGTGAGGATCTGCAGGCGTATGGTGTTGCCGATGATGACAATCAGCGCAATACCGAGCAGCGCGACCAGAACCAGAATACCTTTCTTGCCCAGTTGCAGCAGCGCGTTCAGGCGCTTGATCCAGCTGGTATCGAGCTGCGCCAGTTCGACGCCTTCCCATTGTTGCAGTTCCGCCTGCAGGGCTTCGATCTCATCCGGCTGCAAGATCTCGGGCGTGACGAAGTAGGCGTCCGGCAGCGGGTTCCTTTCCAGACTGGCTGAGACAGCGGCGGTTTCCGCATCCTGCTGTATCTGTTCCCAGGCGGTATCCTTGCTGATAAAGCGGTGCGCGCGTACGGAGGGGTGCGCATCCAGTTTCTTGCCGATGGCGGCGGCAGTGCTTCTGTCGGCATCGAGCTTGAGGAAGAGGCTGATCTGTGGGTCGGTCTGCATGCTGCCTGCGAGCCGGTTGAGGTTTTCGACGATGACATACAGCGTGCCCGGCAGGCTCAATGTCACGCCCATGACGATGAACATGAGCAGGGTAGCGAGCAAGTTTTTACGCATGCGCTTGAGCACAAGGCCGAGTGCCTGCGTATGCTGGTTGAGCCAGTGCTTCATGCCGCAGTCTCCTGTGTCCGCTGATCGCCGCGCAGGGTGGTCAGATGGCCGTGGTCGAGCTTCAGCACCTTGGCATGCGGCTTGATTTCGCGCACATCGTGGGTGGCGATGATGACGGTGACGCCAACCTGCTGGAAGGCGTGGAACAGCTGCATGATCTCGGCGGCATAGGTGGCGTCCAGATTGCCGGTCGGTTCGTCGGCGATCAGGATGGCAGGGCGGCTGACGACCGCGCGTGCGATGGCCAGTCGTTGCTGTTCGCCGCCGGACAGGGTGATCGGCATGGCTTTTTCCTTGTCCAGCAGCCCGACCTTGTCCAGCGCCGCGCGCACGCGTTTGCCCGCCTCACTGCCGGTGATGCCGTTGATATGCAGTGGCAGGGCGACATTATCGAAACAGTTGCGGTCGTAAAGCAGTTTGTGATCCTGAAACACCAGGCCGAACTTGCGCCGCAGGTAAGGCACCAATGCGCTGCGCAGATGGCTGATGTTCTGGTTGTTGATCAGCACGGTGCCACTGGTGGGCCTTTCCAGTGCGGCGATCAGCTTTAGCAGCGTGCTTTTGCCGGCGCCGGAGTGGCCGGTGACGTAGACCAGTTCGCCCGCCTCGATCTCGAACGAGATATTTTGCAGCGCCTGATGGCTGCCGGGGTAACGCTTGTTGACCTGATCGAACTTGATCATGCAGCCGTTCCTTGCCTTGCCATGTATGAAGGCTGCGCGCTCAAGATAGCAGGGCCTCGACAAATTCGGCGGCATCAAACGTGCGCAGGTCGTCAATACTCTCTCCGAGCCCTATATAGCGGATGGGTATCGGTCTCGCCTGCGCGATGGCGGCAATGACGCCGCCCTTGGCGGTGCCGTCGAGCTTGGTCAGCACCAGGCCGCTAACCTTGAGCGCATCGTCGAACGCCATGACCTGCATGACGGCATTCTGGCCGGTGTTGGCGTCCAGCACCAGCAGGATCTCGTGCGGCGCCTCCGGCATGGCCTTGCCGATCACACGTTTGACCTTGGCGATTTCTTCCATCAGGTTGAGCTGGGTCGGCAGGCGGCCGGCAGTGTCGGCCAGCACGATGTCGATATTCTTCGCTCGGGCGGAATTGACGGCATCGAAGATTACCGCTGCCGCATCACCGCTCTGGTTGCTCACTACATGCACCCGGTTGCGTTCGCCCCAGGCTTGCAGTTGCTCGCGCGCAGCAGCGCGGAAGGTATCGCCGGCGGCGATCAGCACGGATTTGCCTTCAGCCTGAAACAGGTTGGCGAGTTTGCCGATGGTGGTGGTCTTGCCGGCGCCGTTGACGCCGACCAGCATGATGATGAAGGGTTGGTGTGTCGAAGTTGACAGCGGTTGCTGCAGGGGTTGCAGCAAGTCGAGCATGGCCTCCTTCAGTGCCTGCTTCAGTTGCGTGGTGTCGTTCAGGCTCTGGCGTTTGACGCGCCCGCGGATATCTTCCAGCAGGGTCTGTGTGGCGTTGACACCGACATCGGAGGTCAGCAGGATGGTTTCCAGTTCCTCGTAGACGTCTTCATCGATCTTGCCGCCGCCGAACAGGCCGGCCAGCTGGTTGCCGAGCTGATTTCTGGTCTTGCTCAGACTCCGTTTGAGGCGCTCTGTCCAGCTGGGGGAGGACGTTTCTTGCGACGTTATCGCTGCCGGCGCATCGGCTGGGTCGGTCTTGTCTTTTTTGAACAGATTAAACATAAGCAGACATTTTAGTCGTAATCGGCGTTTGGTTAAATGGCTACAATTCAGCGTGCTTGAAACCATCTTTGAACTTGCCCCCGGCGATCCCTGTCAGACCGACAGTCCGGAAAATTCAACAAAGCCCGCGAATTGCAATCAAGGAGAACAACAAGGTGATATTTCGAAGTCTGATCGCGCTGATGGCCATGCTGCCAGCACTGGCCCTGGCCAATACGCACGAATTCAAGCTGGACAACGGCATGCGCATTATCGTGCAGGAAGACCACCGCTCGCCGGTGGTGGTGTCGCAGGTCTGGTACCGCGCCGGCAGTATTGATGAAGTGAACGGCAAGACCGGCGTAGCCCACGTGCTGGAGCACATGATGTTCAAGGGCACCAAAGACATCAAGCCGGGCCAGTTCTCGCGCATCATCGCTGCTGCAGGCGGGCGCGAGAATGCGTTTACCGGTCGCGACTACACGGCCTATTTCCAGCAGCTGGAGAAATCGCAACTGCCACTTTCAATCAGGCTCGAAGCCGACCGCATGAACAATCTGGTGCTGACTGAAGAGGAGTTCGCCAAGGAGATCCGCGTGGTGATGGAGGAGCGCCGCTGGCGCACCGACGACAAGGCACATTCGCAGGTATACGAGCAATTCAACGCCGCGGTCTATCAGGCACACCCTTACGGCCGCCCGATTGTCGGCTGGATGAATGATCTGGAAAACATGACAGCGCAGGATGCGCGCGATTGGTACAAACAGTGGTATGCACCCAACAACGCCACCCTGGTGGTGGTGGGCGATGTCGATCCGCAGGAAGTCTACAAACTGGCAAAGAAGCATTTCGGCCCGCTCAAGGCGCGCGCCCTGCCCGACAGAAAACCGCAAAACGAACCCGAGCAGAAGGGCGAGCGCCGCATCGTCGTCAAGGCACAGGCCGAGCTGCCCTATGTGCTGATGGGCTTTCGCGCTCCGGCATTGAATGACCCGGAAAACGACTGGGAGCCCTATGCGCTGGAGATTCTCGCCGGCGTGCTCGACGGTAACGCATCTGCCCGCCTCAACCAGCAGTTGGTGCGCGACAGCCAGATCGCTGTCAGTGTCGGCGCCGGTTATGGCATGACCCAACGCGGCCGCCAGAGCCTGTTCCTGCTTGAGGGCACGCCTAGCCAGGGCAAAACCGTTGCCGAACTGGAAGCCGCGCTGATGTCGCAGGTGGAGAAAATCCAGCAATCCGGCGTCACCGCCGAAGAGCTGCAACGGGTAAAGGCGCAGGTCATTGCGGCCGATGTCTACAAACGCGATTCGATGTTCTACCAGGCCATGCAGATCGGTCAGCTGGAAACCACCGGTTTTTCCTGGAAGATACTCAAGGACTACCCGGCCAGACTCAGCGCCGTGACGCCGGAGCAGGTGCAGGCTGTCGCCGTCAAATACCTGGTGCGGGACGGCCTGACCGTGGCCACGCTGGACCCGCAACCGATCGATCCGAACAACACCAACAAGTCGCAGGTGAACCCACATGCACGTTAACAAGCATCTTTTCCAATCCGTCGCGCTGCTGGCGCTGGGCCTGCTGTTCAGCCTGCAGGCGCTTGCCGCCGTCAAGATCGAACAGTGGCAGACCTCTAGCGGTGCCGAGGTCTATTTCGTCGAAAATCGCGATCTGCCCATCATCGATATCAGCGTCAGTTTCGCCGCCGGCAGCGCGCGCGACGAAGCGGCCAAGGCAGGCCTCGCCGAAATCACCAATCACATGATGACGGCCGGTGCCACCGGCATGAGCGAGGAGGAAATCTCCAGGCGCATGGCCGATATCGGCGCCATCCTCGGCAACGATCTTGATCTCGACCGTGCAGCTTTCAAGCTGCGCACGCTGAGCAGCGCGGCAGAGCGCGAGCAGGCACTCGATATCTACGGCAAGATCATGCAGCAGCCGGACTTTCCGGAAGCCGTGCTGCAACGCGAAAAGACGCGCATCATCGCCGGTCTGAAAGAGTCCGCCACCAAGCCGGAAACCATTTCCAGCAAGACCTTCATGAAGGCGCTTTACGGTAATCACCCATATGCGCTGGACGCAGAGCCGGAAACCGTGGCGGCGATAGCGCGCGCCGACCTGCTGCGTTTCTATCAGACTTACTATGGCGCCAACAATGCAGTGATTGCGCTGATCGGCGACATGAGCCGTGAAGAGGCTAGTGCGATTGCGGAGCGCCTTACTGCGGGGTTACCGAAATCCGCCCGCGCAAGCGCGCTGCCTGCCGTGAGTTTGCCACTGGCTGCCAATGAACAGCGTATCGAGCACCCTGCCTCGCAATCTCACATCGTGCTGGGCTATCCCGGCGTCAGCCGTGGCGATGCCGATTATTTCCCGCTTTACGTAGGCAATTACATTCTCGGCGGCGGCGGTTTTGTCTCCCGCCTGACCGAAGAAGTGCGCGAAAAGCGCGGGCTGGTTTACAGCGTCTACAGCTATTTCATGCCGATGTCGGTGCCGGGGCCGTTCCAGATTGGTTTGCAAACCAAGAAGGAGCAGGGCGAGGAGGCCTTGAAGCTGGTACGTGAGACATTGGCAAAGTTTATTGAGGGTGGGGTCAGCGAAGCAGAACTGAAAGCTGCCAAGCAGAACATCATCGGCGGTTTTCCGCTCCGGTTGGACAGCAATTCGAAGATACTCGATTACCTCGCCGTGATCGGCTTTTACAAGTTACCATTGACCTATATCGACGACTTCAACAAAGAAGTCGACAAGGTGACGGCGGCGCAGATCAAGGATGCATTCAATCGGCGCATCAAGCAGGACAACATGGTGACGGTGATCGTTGGCACAGCACAGTAAGAAAACTTCCAGTCACGCTTTGAGTCGGCGCATCAGCGGAAATCAAGTGCGCATCAGCGGCGGCGAATGGCGCAGCCGCTTGTTGCGCTTCCCCGATGTTACGGGCCTGCGGCCGACGCCGGACCGGGTGCGGCAGACCGTGTTCAACTGGCTGGGGCAGGATATGCACGGTCTCGCATGTCTGGATCTCTTTGCCGGCACCGGCGCCATGGGGTTCGAGGCGCTCTCGCGCGGGGCGGGCAAGGTCGTGCTGGTGGAAACATCGGCCGCCGCTGCCAAGGCGCTGATGGACAACCGCGCGGCCCTGAAGGCGGAGCGGGCCAGCATATTGCAGATGGATGCGCTGCAGTTTCTGGCGCAGAACAAGCAACGTTTCGATGTCATTTTCATCGACCCGCCCTATCACCAGGGTTGGCTGGACAAGTTGCTACCCTTGCTGGCTGGTCATTTGACGCAGAACGGTATTGCCTATGTCGAGGCCGAATTTGCGCTGGCTGATATGGATGGCTGGCAAGTCGTCAAGCATGGCAAGGCGGGCAATGTTTTCTATCACCTGCTAAAATCAATCCATGTCTAGAAAAGCGATTTATCCCGGTACCTTTGACCCCATTACGCTCGGCCATGAAGACGTCGTCCGTCGTGCGGCCAAGCTGTTCGATGAAGTCATTGTTGCCGTTGCCGTCAGCCACAGCAAAAAGCCGCTGTTCGAGCTGGATCAGCGTGTGGCCCTGGCGGCCAGTGTGCTGGCAGATTGCCCCAATGTGCGCGTCACCGGCTTCAGCGGTTTGTTGATGCAGTTTGTCAGGCAAGAGCAGGCGGATGTCGTGATCCGCGGCCTGCGCGCTGTCTCAGATTTCGAGTACGAGTTTCAGCTCGCCGGCATGAACCGGCAGCTCTATCCCGAAGTCGAAACCATATTCCTCACGCCTTCCGAGCAGTACATGTTCATCTCGGCCAGTCTGGTACGCGAGATTGCGTTGCTCGGCGGTGATATCGGCAAATTCGTTTCCTCCGAGGTCGATGCCGCGATACAACAGAAACTGAAGGTCTGAAGCATGGCTTTGATGATTACCGATGAATGTATCAACTGTGACGTTTGCGAGCCCGAATGTCCGAACGGCGCCATCTCGCAAGGTCCGGAGATCTACGAGATCGATCCGGCCCTCTGCACCGAATGTGTCGGCCATTTCAGCAAGCCGCAATGTCAACAGGTCTGCCCGATCGACTGCATTCCGTTCAATCCGGATGTGCGCGAAAGCCATGACGAGCTCTACGCAAAATACATGAATCTGACCGCCAATAAACAGACGACCTGAAAGAGAAACATGCGTATCCTCCACACCATGCTCCGAGTGGGCGATCTTGAACGTTCCATCCGCTTCTATCAGGATGTGCTGAAGATGAAAGTGTTGCGCCGTGACGACTATCCGGACGGCAAGTTTTCGCTGGCCTTTGTCGGCTATGGCGATGAAAAAGACCATACCGTGCTGGAGCTCACCTACAACTGGGGTGTGGAAAGCTATGACAAGGGCAACGCCTTCGGCCATGTCGCCATCGAGGTGGATGATGCCTATGCCGCGTGTGAACAAGTCAAACAGGCGGGTGGCAAGGTCGTGCGTGAGGCCGGGCCGATGATGCACGGCACCACGGTGATCGCATTTGTCGAAGACCCGGATGGTTATAAAATCGAGTTCATTCAGAAGGGCACTGCCGGTTATTGAGTTCTTTTGACTGCCTTTGGCTGAAAGGAATGATCATGAAAACATGCTTGATTGCAATGCTTGCCGCCATTCTGGTTTCAGGCTGTGCTGTTCGCTCCGCCATGGATCACAAGTCGACCGTTTGCCACAAGGGCAAAACCTTGGAAGTGGCGGATGAGGCAGTCGATGCGCATCTGAAACATGGCGATTATCCGGGGCCTTGCCGCTGAGCTAAAGTTGAGCAGGAAGGTAAAACAGTAAAAAAGGGAGCCGGATGGCTCCCTTTTTAATGGCTTGACGATCCCCGGAACTACTCGAAGAAATCCTTCACCTTGTCGAGCCAGCCCTTGGCACGTGGGCTGTGCTTGTCCGAATCCTGCTGATTGATTTCTTCCAGTTCGCGCAGCAGTTCCTTCTGCCGTTCGGTCAGCTTGACTGGTGTTTCCACCACGACATGACACATCAGGTCCCCGGGCTGATTGCTGCGCAACGGTTTGATGCCTTTGCCACGCAAACGGAACACTGCGCCGGTCTGCGTTTCGGCCGGAATTTTCATCTTGGCATGACCGTCCAGTGTCGGAATCTCGATCTCGCCGCCTAATGCTGCCGTGGTAAAGCTGATCGGCATTTCACAGTGCAGGTTGGCGCCGTCGCGTTCAAAAATATCGTGCTTCTTCAAATGCACGACGACGTAAAGATCGCCCGACGGACCGCCGTTGACGCCGGCTTCACCTTCGCCGGAAAGGCGGATGCGATCACCCTCATCGACCCCTGCGGGAATTTTCACCGAAAGCGTCTTGTGCTCCTTGACACGGCCGCCGCCGTGGCAGGTCGGACATGGCTCTTTCACCATCTTGCCGGTGCCGTGGCACTTGGGGCAGGTCTGCTGTACCGAGAAAAAGCCTTGCTGCATGCGTACCTGGCCATGCCCGCCGCAAGTGGTACAAGTCACCGGACTGGTGCCGGGACGTGCGCCGGAGCCGTGGCAGGTTTCACATTCGGCCATGACCGGGATGCGGATCTTGGTCTCGGTGCCGCGTGCAGCATCTTCCAGCGAGATTTCCATGTTGTAACGCAAATCCGCGCCGCGATAGACATTGGAACGCTGGCGCCCGCCACCGAAGATATCGCCAAAGATATCGCCGAAAGCGTCGGAGAAATTGCCGAAGCCCTGACCGCCGCCTGCGCCGCCCATGCTCGGATCAACCCCGGCATGGCCGTACTGGTCGTAAGCGGCACGCTTCTGGTCATCCGACAGAATCTCGTAGGCCTCTTTCGCCTCCTTGAAGTTTTCCTCCGCCTTCGGGTTATCCGGATTGCGGTCCGGGTGGTACTTCATCGCCAGCTTGCGGTAAGCCTTTTTGATCTCGTCATCGGAGGCGTCGCGATTGACGCCGAGGATTTCGTAATAGTCTTTTTTTGCCATTTAAAGCTTTCACCACGGAGAACACGGAGGACACAGAGGTGAACGGATTACTCCGTGGTCTCTGTGTCCTCGGTGGTTAATGGGTTTTATTTCTTGTCGTCTTTGACTTCTTCAAACTCAGCATCGACGACTTCGGCATCTACCGTCTTCTCGCCTTGTGGTTGCGCTTCTGCGCCGCCTTGCTGCGCCTGCTGCTCGGCGTAGACTTTTTCACCGAGTTTTTGTGAAGCTTCCATCAGCGCGTTGGTCTTGACTTCGATCTCGGCCTTGTCGTCACCCTTGATGGCTTCTTCCACCTCCTTGAGGGCGGCTTCGATCTTTTCCTTTTCCTCAGCTTCCAGCTTGTCGCCATGTTCGGTCAGCGATTTCTTCACGCTGTGGATCATGCCGTCCGCGCTGTTGCGGGCATCGACCAGTTCGCGCAGCTTGCGGTCTTCGTCTGCGTACTGGGCAGCTTCTTCCTCCATGCGCTTGATTTCTTCTTCGCTCAAGCCGGAGTTGGCCTTGATGGTGATCTTGTTTTCCTTGCCGGTGGCCTTGTCCTTGGCTGACACGTGCAGAATGCCGTTGGCATCGATATCGAAGGTAACTTCGATCTGCGGCATGCCGCGCGGTGCGGGCGGGATGTCGGACAGGTTGAACTGGCCCAGGCTCTTGTTGCCGGCAGCCACTTCGCGCTCACCCTGCAACACGTGAATGGTCACGGCAGACTGGTTGTCGTCAGCGGTGGAGAACACTTGCGATGCCTTGGTCGGGATCGTGGTATTCTTCTTGATCAGCTTGGTCATGACGCCGCCCAGAGTTTCGATACCAAGAGACAACGGAGTCACGTCGAGCAGCAGAACGTCCTTGACGTCGCCCTGCAGAACGCCGCCCTGAATGGCAGCGCCGACAGCGACGGCTTCGTCCGGGTTGACGTCCTTGCGCGGTTCCTTACCGAAGAATTCCTTCACCTTGTCCTGCACCTTGGGCATGCGGGTCTGACCGCCGACCAGAATGACGTCGGTGATGTCTTCAACCTTGACGCCGGCATCCTTCAATGCGGTGCGGCAAGGGGCGATGGTGCGCTCGATCAGGTCTTCGACCAGCGATTCGAACTTGGCGCGGGTGATCTTGACCACCAAGTGTTTCGGACCGGTAGCATCTGCCGTGATGTAAGGCAGGTTGACTTCGGTCTGCTGTGCCGAAGACAGCTCGATCTTGGCTTTTTCTGCCGCTTCCTTCAGGCGCTGTTTGGCCAGCAGGTCGTTGCGCAGGTCGAGACCGCCGTTGTCCTTCTTGAACTCGTCGGCGAGAAAATCGATCAGACGGTTGTCGAAGTCTTCGCCGCCGAGGAAGGTGTCGCCGTTGGTGGAGAGCACTTCAAACTGGTGTTCGCCGTCGATCTCGGCAATTTCAATGATGGAGACGTCGAACGTACCGCCACCGAGGTCATAGACAGCGATCTTGCGGTCGCCTTCCTGCTTGTCGAGACCGAAGGCCAGCGCAGCCGCAGTCGGCTCGTTGATGATGCGTTTCACTTCCAGGCCGGCGATACGGCCGGCATCCTTGGTGGCTTGACGTTGCGAGTCGTTGAAGTAGGCCGGTACGGTGATGACCGCTTCGGTCACTTCTTCGCCAAGATAGTCTTCTGCTGTCTTCTTCATCTTGCGCAGCACTTCAGCGGAAATCTGCGGCGGTGCCATCTTTTGGTCGCGCACTTCCACCCAAGCGTCGCCGTTGTCTGCTTTGACAATGGCATAAGGCATCAGACCGATGTCCTTCTGCACTTCCTTTTCTTCGAAGCGGCGGCCGATCAGGCGCTTGACTGCGTACAGCGTGTTTTTCGGGTTGGTAACTGCCTGGCGCTTGGCGGGTGCGCCAGCGAGAATCTCGCCGTCATCCTGATAAGCGATGATGGAAGGTGTGGTTCGGGTGCCTTCCGCGTTTTCAATCACGCGCGGCTTGCCGCCTTCCATGACGGCAACGCAGGAATTGGTGGTGCCGAGGTCAATACCGATGATTTTGCCCATTGTGATTTTCCTTTAAAAATATCTTTTAAAAATTCAATAATCTGATGTTTCGGATGTGGGGATGCTCGTTTTGATTTCAACCCCGGATATTTTTTAGCCACAGAGAACACGGAGAACACAGAGATTTTGATCAGTGATTTTCTCTGTGCCCTCTGTGTGCTCTGTGGCAAAAGACTTTAGTTTTTTGCCTTTGCCACCATCACCAATGCCGGGCGCAACACACGCTCATTCAGCGTGTAACCTTTCTGCAGTACCTGGACGACAGTGTTGGGTTCGGCATCAGCTTCGACGGCGCTGATGGCCTGGTGCTTGTTGGGGTCGAATTTCTCCCCGGCAGGGTTGATTTCGGCGATGTTGAATTTCTCGAACACGCTCAATAATTGCTTGGCGGTGAGTTCAACCCCGTTCTTGTAGTTCTCAACAGAGGCGTTGTCGACGTTGAGCGCGGCATCCATGCTGTCCTTGACGGCCAGCAATTCCCCGGCGAATTTTTCCAGCGCGAACTTGCGTGCCTTGTCGATATCTTCCATTGCGCGGCGGCGGATATTTTCGCCCTCGGCCTTGGCGTAGAGTACGGCTGCCTGTTGCTCAGCAATTTGTGCTTCCAGTTCGGCGATTTTTTCTTCGGCTGTCATTTCGACGGGTTGTTGTTGGTCTGCCGTGGTTTCCTGTTCCTGGCTCTGTTGTTCTTCCTGCATGAATTGACCTCTGTTGATTGAACGGAATAATCTGGCAAATGGGGATCGCCATCCGGATTTCAAGGGCATTGATGCAGATTTTCAGAAAATATGCTGATCGCGCAGACAATTGATGACGGCGGCAGCGGTGGGGGGGTGGTCAATACCGCCAAGGTTGATCGCGATCCGGCCGGCACCGGCCTGGGTGCCGGTCAAGCCAGGGTCGGTGTCGGTATAGATCGCAACAGTCGGAGTGCCAAGTGCCACGGCAAGATGAACCAGTCCGGTGTCGACACCAACCGCGGCTTTTGCACCCTGCATGATATGGCTGAGGGTGGCAATGCGGAGTTTCGGTAGTACGATCGCACCGGGAATTTGCATGGCCAGTCGCTGCGCGCGCGCATGCTCCGGCGGCGTTCCCCAGGGCAGCAGGAGGCAGAGACCTCGGGTAATCAGCTGTTCCCCCAATGATACCCAATGCGATTCCTGCCAGAGCTTGCTGTCGCGACTGGTGGCATGCAGTCCTACGACGTATCGATCAGGCAGGTTGATGCCGGTGACCGGAGCGCCGGCATTCAAGCCATATTCAGGCGCGCTTTGCGGCACCGGATAACCAAGCGCTTTTGCGGCAAGTTGCCGGTTTCTGTCAACTGCATGCAGTTTTTTTGAAACCGTGTGACTGTGGGTGTAAAAATACGCAGCGATCGGCTCGCGAATACTGCTTCTAACATAACCATGCCATGGCGGGTTGGCGAGCCTGGCCACCAGCGCACTTTTGATCAGACCTTGTGTATCGAGTACCAGATCATAACGGGTTTGTTTGAGTTGTCTGCGCAGGTCGGCTATTTCGTGCCAGGTCTGCAACGACAGCAAATTTTTACGCCAGCGTCGTATGGCGATGGGAATGACGTTTTTCACGTCCGGATGCATGTGCGGGATGTCGGCGAAGGTCTCTTCAACCAGCCAGTCGATTTGCATGTCCGGCAGGTGTTGACGGATATCATGGATGATGGGCAGATTATGGATCACATCACCCATTGAGCTGGTCTTGACGATGAGCATTCGAGGCATGGGCGACATTTTCGCATATAATGAGGCGTTATATTGAGCGAGTCGGCAGATTGAAGTTTGCGTTCCTGATTTTTAAGTATTTCCCTTTCGGCGGCGTACAACGCGACATGCTGCGCATCGCGCGGGAATTGAACAAGCAGGGCCATCAGGTCGAAATCTTCACGATTTCCTGGAACGGCGATCTGCCGGATGGCGATATTGCCGTGCATGTGATTCCCGTGTCGGGTATTTTTAATTACACGCGCTATCAGCGTTTTATCGATGCGGCCTATGCACAAATCCGGCGCGATGCCGAGAGCGGCAGTCCGTTTGATCTGTTGGTCGGCTTTAACCGTATGGCAGGTCTGGATGCCTATTTCGTCGCCGACCCTTGTTTTGTCGAGCGTGCGCACGTCATGCGCGGGTTTTTCTATCGACTGACGCCTCGTTACCGCTGGTTTGCCCGCTGCGAAAAAGCGATATTTTCAGCCCAGGCGAAAACCGAATTTCTGCTGCTTTCCGATGTGGAGAAACGCCACTTTCAAAAGTGGTATCACACCCCCGATGAACGCTTTCATTTCATTCCGCCTTTTCTCTCATCTGAACGGCTGGTTCAGCAAAATAAAGCCGAGATGCGTCGTTACCTGAGAGGCGAATTCGGTTTTGGTGCAGACGATTTTGTTTACCTGCTGGTCGGCTCGGGTTTTTCCGTGAAAGGACTTGATCGCGCCATTATTGCCCTCGCCAATATGCCTGCAGATCAATTGGCACAAACGCGACTTGTGGCTGTAGGGCAGGATAATCCCAAGCCGTTCATGCAGATGGCGAAAAAGCTCGGCGTGGCAGAACGCGTGATCATTTCAAAAGGCCGTCCGGATATTCCGCAATTGATGCAGGGCGCTGATGCCTACGTGCATCCGGCCTATCGCGAGAATACCGGTTTGGTGCTGCTGGAAGCCATGGCCTGCGGTCTGCCGGTGCTGGTGACGGATGTGTGCGGTTACGCCTTTCATGTCGCTGCGGCAGATGTGGGGCTGGTATCGGCTGCACCTTTCGATCAAGCCGCATTCAATCAGCTGTTCCAGCGCATGATGACCGACCCGCAAACTGAAGTCTGGCGCGCCAACGGGCGGCGTTATGCGCAACAGCTCATGCAGGCCAACGACGGCAGTGCAGAGGCGCGCGTGCTGATCGGGATGGCGCGCAAGAAATCCGGAGTGGCAAATCGTGCCGTGCAAGTCTCATCTTGAACTGGCAGACTGGCTGGAGCAGGCCCTGCCTGATGACGGCCGCTTTGACCACATCATGCAATTGCAGGGCGAAGTGTTCCGCGATGTGCCGGGCAGAAAAACCTTGCGCGTCACCCTGGACGGCCGCTCATGTTTCGTCAAGCAGCACTTCGGCGTCGGCTGGACGGAAATCTTCAAGAACCTTTCGAGCGGCAAATGGCCGGTGCTGACCGCCAAAACCGAGTGGGATGCGATCCGCAAGCTGGGCGAACTCGGTATCGCCACCACGCCAGCGTTGGGTTACGGGGTGCGTGGCTGCAATCCGGCTGCATTGCAATCCTTTCTCATCACGCAGGACCTCGGCGATATCGTCTCGCTTGAGACGCTCACCGCAGACTGGAAAAGCAATCCGCCGTCAGCCGGGTTCAAGCGCAAGCTACTGATTGAAGTGGCTTTACTCGCGCGCAAACTGCACGAAGGCGGCATGAATCACCGCGATTTCTACCTCTGCCATATCTGTCTGGACAAGCCGGCTTTGTTGCGCGGTGAGATGCTGTTGTACCTGATTGATTTGCACCGTGTCGGCATACGTCCGCAGATACGTCCGTCGGACCGCATGAAAGACCTTGCCGCGCTCTATTTTTCGGCAATGGAGGCAGGCTTGAGCAAACGCGACTATCTGCGATTCCTTCGGCACTACCGCCAGCGGCCATTGCGGCGCCTGGCGCATGAGCAGGACTTCTGGCAACGCGTCTCGCGTCGTGCCGGCAAGCTCTATCTGAAATTTCATGGCAAAATGCCTGCAATCACCATGTAATAACAACCACATAACAAGAGGCTGATTTGCAAACCTATATTTCGCCTGATGTGAAAAACCTGCTGGAGGCCAACCAGCTGCATGATTTCGAACATTTCTGGAATTATCGCGGCGAATGGTTTGAATCGCCCAACCATGGCCGCGGCGGCTGGAGCGGCGTCAACCGGCTGGCGCTGATGTCGCTGCAGGGCAACGAACTGGGCCTTTTTCTCAAACGTCAGCAGAACTACATCCGCCGAACGTTTCTGCATCCGTTCAGCGGCGTCAGCACGTTCTCCTGTGAGTTCAAAACCATACGCCACCTGTTCGAGAGCGGCGTCGGCGTTCCCAAGCTGGTGTTTTTCAGTGAAAAGCCCTCGGATGACGGGATACAGGCCATTCTGGTCACCGAAGAGTTGCACGGCTATCGCGCCCTTGACGAAGTTGCGCGCGAAGTCCTGTTCGATCCGGCAAGAACAAGAGCGCAGAAGAATGCCTTGATCAAAAGCGCCGCTGTGACGGTACGCAAGCTGCACGATGCCGGTGTGCAGCATCGCGCTTTGCACCCCAAACACCTTATGGTCAACATGGATGATCCTGATGCACCAAAGAGCGTGGTGATCGATTTTGAGAAAGCGCGCACCAAGTTTTTCGCCATCAGGCGTGCATTGCGCGATCTCGCTACGCTCAACCGCGATCTGCCTTTCGTTGGTGGCAAAGCCCGGCTCTGTTTCTTCAAACATTATCTTGGCGTCAGCACACTCAGTTTCGGCCAGAAAATGCTTTGCCGGCTGATTATGCGCCGCAGTCGCAAGCGCATGCGCAAATCTGCACTGGAAGTTATGGTTTGAGGTTTGCCTGCAATTATATCGAACCGGCGCATGATTGATCTTTTGCGGCTATCGCGCGAGGGGGGCAACGTACAATTTCAACTGTTGCTGCCCGATGCCACTATCCTCAATGTCGAGAAGATTGTCCGCCGCGTGCCTGGCAGTCGTCTGGTGTGCCGGGCGCTGTGGAATGGCCGGCAGGTTTACGCAAAACTCTTCATCGGCTCAGAAGCCCGGCGCCATGCGGATCGCGATGTTGCCGGTGTGCAGCTTTTGATGGATGCCGGAATTGTGACGCCGACGCTGTTGTATACGGGAGTGGCCGGTAATGAAGATGGCACAACATCTGCCAACGTGCTTATATTTGATGCGATTGACGGTGAAAACGCAGAAGACTGCTGGCAGGCTCTTGATGATGACGGCCGCCGCCAACTGGCAACCCGACTGGTTGCTGCGGTGGCCAGCCATCATAATGCGGGATTGCAGCAGACCGATTTATATCTGAAAAATTTTCTGGTTGCCGGCGACTGCATCCACACCCTTGATGGCGATGGCATAAAACCGCTGCCTCGACTGTTTGCACAAGATGCCGCACTCGCCAATCTGGTGCTGCTGCTATCCAAGTTTGACGTGCTGGAAACGCAGCGCTGGCTTGATGGTTTGTTGCAGACTTATTGCTCGATACGTGCTTTGCCACCGCTGGATGCCGTCAGAATGACACGACGCATTGCGGCACAAAGGCGCAAATCGGTGGATGCTTATGCAAACAGGAAAGTATTCAGAAACTGCACCGATATTGAGGTTCTTGCTGCCTGGCGGCATGTTCTGGCGGTGGCCAGGCCGTACAGTGATGCTGCCCTGAAATCCGCATTGCTGGATGCTCCAGATACGCTGTTGAGCAACTCTCCGGATGCGAGGCTGAAAACCGGTCATACCTGCACGGTCGGGTTTTGCACAATCAATGGCCGAAAGCTGGTCGTAAAACGTTACAATATCAAAAGTTTCCAGCACCGCTTGGGCCGCTTCTGGCGTCCGTCGCGCGCGGCGGATACCTGGGCCAACGCGCACAGACTTGCAATGTACGGTATTGCCTCGCCGACGCCGGTCGCCTTACTTGAAAGCCGTTTCGGCCCGTTGCGCGGCCGGGCGTTTTTTCTCGCCGAATATGTCGAGGCTCCCGATCTGGCACAGCATCTGGATGATGAGGCCGTCGGCATGGCGGAGCAGAAGCGTGTCATGCTGGAAGTGGCCCGCATGATGTACAAGCTGATGTTGCTGCAGATTGCGCATGGCGACCTCAAGGCCAGCAACATTCTGGTCGAAGCCGGTCAGCCCTTGCTGATCGACCTCGACAGCCTGCGCGAAATCCGCTGCAAACGCCGCTTCGAAGCAGCGCATGTGCGCGATCTCAAGCGGCTGTTGAAAAACTGGCATGACAGGCCGCGTTTCCAACAAATGCTGGTGCATGCCTTGCAGGAAGTCTACGGCGCTGATCCGCTGGTGGCGCGTGCAGCAGCAAATTGAATTTATCGAAAATCTCTGTGAGTCTTAAAGCATGATCATTCTAGGTCTTTCCGGTGCGCTCGGGCATGACGCTTCTGCCGCGATTCTGGTCGATGGCAACATCATCGCCGCGGCAGAAGAGGAACGCTTCATCCGCGACAAGCACGCCAAGAATCTTTTCCCTTACGAAGCCGCCAAATACTGCATGAAGGAGGCGGGCGTGCGCCCGGAGCAGGTTGATATCGTCGCCTTTCCCTACGGCGAGATTCCGCTCAGTTCCGCTGCGCGCTGGCATTACGCCAAGCGTCACTGGTATGCGCCGGATCGCGCGCTTGATGCGATTCTCAACGGCAACCGCCGTTTCCGCCGCAATCGCGACAAGGCGCTGGCCCTGATGGCCGATATGGGCTTGACCCGGGCGAAGTATGTGCCGGTCGAGCATCATATGGCCCATGCCAGCAGCGCCTACCACCTGAGCGGGTTCAAGGAAAAAACAGCGATTGTCGGCATCGACGGCAAGGGCGAGTACGCCACGACTTTCTTCGGCTATGGCGAGAACGGCAAGATTCACAAGATCAAGGAGTTCTACGATCCGGATTCACTCGGTGGCATGTACGGCGCGATTACCGAGTATCTCGGTTTCGAGATGCTGGACGGCGAATTCAAGGTGATGGGCATGGCGCCCTACGGCGACCCGAAGAAATACGATTTGTCGCGGCTGGTGAAATTCGAAAACGGCGATCTGCGCGTCAACACCAAACTGGTCAATGTCGTCGGCCTGCGCCGCTACAAGGAAAACGGCAAGGGCTACTACTTCACGCCGGAACTGATCGAATGGCTCGGCCCCAAGCGTCAGGGCGACGAGATCGACGACCCCTACATCCATTACGCCGCATCGGTGCAGCAGTTGCTGGAGGATATTGCGCTGGAGATGATCGACTATTATGTCGGCGACATCATTCGCGAGACCGGGCGTATCGCCATGGCCGGTGGCGTCGCGCTCAACGTCAAGCTCAACCAGCGCATCATCAACATGCCGGGCGTCAAGGAGCTGTTCGTGCAGCCTGCCTCCGGCGATGCCGGGACTTCGCTCGGCGCAGCGACCTTTGCTGCCTCGGAGTTGGGCGAAAAAGTGGCCCCTATGCAGCATGCCTATCTGGGTCCGGCCTATACGACCGAGGAATGTCTGGCGGCCTGCGAAATACATCCTGCCAAGCCGAAATTCACCAGGGTCGAGAATGCGCCGCAAAAGGCGGCAGAATTGCTGGCGGCAGGCAATCCGCTGGCCTGGTTCCAGGGGCGCATGGAATTCGGCCCGCGTGCGCTCGGTTGCCGCAGCATTCTGGGTGACCCAAGCCACCCCGGCGTGGCCGATCGCATCAATGCCCAGATCAAATACCGCGAGCGTTGGCGCCCCTTCTGTCCGAGCATGCTGGACCGGGCGGCGGCCGACATTCTGCAGACCGATCATCCGGCGCCTTACATGACGTTTACCTTTGATGTGGCCGAACACTGGAAGTCGCGTATCCCCGAAGTGGTGCATGAGGATGGCACGGCGCGAGCGCAAGTGGTTACGAAGGCAACCAACCCGCGCTATTACGCACTGATCGAAGAACTCGAGCGGTTGCGCAACGTGCCGGTGGTGCTCAATACCTCACTCAACCGCCGCGGAGAGCCGATGATCTGCAGCCCGACGGATGCGCTCAACATGTTCTACGGTTGCGATCTCGAATACCTGATGATGGAAGATGTGCTGGTGACCAAAGCCTGAACCCCTTCGTATATTTAGCCTTGCCTGATCCTTGTTGTTCCGCTGTTTTTTTGCAAAAGTGTTTGCGCGGTACCTACAAATTCTGCTTGACAATCAAGGCCGTTTTTGCGGTTCTGGCCTGATTTGACCGTGCACCGTCATATCTGCATAATCAGACTCTAATCAATAGTTTTTTTTCGGCGGTTGTCATGAAACAGTCCTTAATTGAAATTACCCAGCGCATTAGAGAGCGCAGCGCGCCGACCCGTCAGGCTTACCTGCAACGCATGGAAGCCGCCATTGCGCGCCCTCGTGGTGCAGACCGTATGGGCTGCGCCAACGTGGCGCACGCGTTTGCTGCACTACCTTCCAACGACAAACTGCGCGTAGTGGCCGAACGTGCCCCGCATATCGGTGTTGTGACAGCCTACAACGACATGCTGTCCGCACATCAACCCTATGAAGCATTCCCCGGCATCATCCGCGACGAGGCAGCCAAGCACGGCGCTACCGTGCAGGTCGCCGGCGGTGTGCCCGCCATGTGCGATGGTGTCACGCAAGGCGAACCCGGCATGGAGCTGAGTCTGTTCTCGCGCGACAACATCGCGATGGGCACTGCCATCGCCCTTTCTCATGACGTGTTCGATGCTGCCCTGCTGCTCGGCGTCTGTGACAAGATCGTCCCAGGTCTGCTGATTGGCGCTCTGCATTTCGGTCACTTGCCCTGCGTGTTCGTACCGGCCGGCCCGATGGCCAGCAGCAACATGAGCCACAGTGAAAAATCGACCGTGCGCGAGCATTTCGCGCGCGGCATCGTTGGCCGCGGCGAGCTGCTGGCTGCCGAATCCGCTGCCTATCACGGCATCGGCACCTGCACTTTTTACGGCACTGCCAACAGCAACCAGATGCTGCTGGAAGCCATGGGTCTGCATGTGCCTGGCGCTGCCTTCGTGCATCCTGCTTCAGGTTTGCGCGAAGAGCTGACGCGCGAAGCTGTACGCACCGTGCTATCGATTACTGCCGGCCATCGTTTTACACCGATCGGCCGTCTGGTTGATCCGCGTGTCATCGTCAACGCCATGGTCGCGCTGATCGCCACCGGCGGTTCGACCAATCACCTCATTCACTGGGTTGCCGTCGCACGTGCCGCAGGCATCATCATCGACTGGACCGATTGCTCAGAACTGTCGCAAACCACGCCGCTGCTTTCGCGCGTATACCCCAACGGTACTGCTGATGTGAACCAGTTCCAGGCTGTGGGCGGCACATCATTCATCATCCGCGAGCTGATCGAAGGCGGTTACATGCATGACAATGTCGCCACGGTTGCGGAAGAGGGCTTGAAACAATACGGCAAGGTGCCTGAACTGGTGCGTGAGCGTCTGGTCTGGCGTGACCTGCCGAAGAAATCCATGGACGAAAAAATCGTACGCAACCCCGATTCTCCGTTCAGCGAAACTGGTGGCCTCAAATTGCTCACCGGTAATCTCGGTCGTTCCGTCATCAAGGTTTCTGCTGTGCCGATTGATCGTCATATCATCGAAGCACCGGCGATTGTGTTCACGACGCAGGAAGAGCTGCTCAACGCCTTCAAGGCCGGCAAGCTGGAACGGGATTTCGTCGCGGTTGTCCGTTTCCAGGGCCCGGCTTCCAACGGCATGCCGGAACTGCACAAGCTGACCCCGCCGCTTGCCGTGCTGCAAGGCAAGGGTTTCAAGGTTGCGATTGTGACCGATGGCCGCATGAGTGGTGCTTCCGGCAAGGTACCCGCCGCCATTCACTTGAGTCCGGAAGCCCTGACCGGCGGCCCGATTGCCAAGGTCAAGACCGGCGACATGATCCGCCTCGACGCCATTGAAGGCACGCTCAATGTTCTGGTCGAAGAAGAACTCTGGGCAGCCCGTCCATGCGCCACCCTGACCGAAGAGCAGGAGATCATCAATTCGCACGGCATGGGCCGCGAACTGTTCGGCGGCATGCGGAAGAATGTTAAGACGGCCGAGGAAGGCGCCGTCACCTGGCTTTAACGAATCCAGAATCAGGCAATAACTGCGTTTCCCTCGCTTGCCGTACTTGATGTACTGTCTGCGCTCGGGCGCCTTGTTCTTGCCTGATTCTGAAATTCGTAGGTTTCGGAGTCACTGATTAAATGCGCATCATCACTTCCCTTGAAGTCATCAAGAATTCAATTCAGAGAGAGTAGCTAGTATGAATACATTAGATTTGGCTAACCACGGCCCGGTAATCCCGGTGATTGTCATCAACAAGGTGGAAGACGCCGTGCCCATGGCCGAGGCATTGCTTGAAGGTGGTATCAGGGTGCTGGAAGTGACATTGCGCACATCCTGTGCGCTGGCAGGCATTGAGGCGATTGCCAAGTCCGTGCCGGATGCGATTCTGGGTTCCGGTACCGTACGCAGTCTGAAGGACGCGCAAGCCTCCAAGGATGCCGGTTGCCAGTTTGCCGTCAGCCCAGGTTACACCAGCGAGCTCGGTCAGTTCTCTCGCAAGATCGGCCTGCCGCTGTTACCCGGTGTTTCGACCGGGAGCGAAATCATGATGGCCAACGCAGATGATTATTACTTTCTCAAGTTGTTCCCGGCGGTTGCCGTCGGCGGCATCAATCTGTTGAAGGGTTTCGCCGGCCCGTTCGGCGACGTCAAGTTCTGCCCGACCGGCGGCGTGACTGTTGAATCCGCGCCGCAATTCCTGGAGCTGCCCAATGTCGTGGTTTGCGGTGGCACCTGGCTGACGCCGGCAGATGCGGTGGCAGCAAAGAACTGGAAGCACATCACCCAGCTTGCCAAAGAAGCCAGCAGCATCAAGGCAGCCTGAGCCATAAGCCGGCGCGTCATGCCCCGCTTGTTCCATAACTTCAAGT
This sequence comes from Methylophilales bacterium LSUCC0135, assembly GCA_001704575.1. Taxonomy (GTDB): domain Bacteria; phylum Pseudomonadota; class Gammaproteobacteria; order Burkholderiales; family Methylophilaceae; genus UBA6140. The sequence continues at coordinate 11,700 of MCAW01000010.1, read as the reverse complement.
TTCAAGAATCCGGGCTTCGAGAATTACAGTGAATTTAGCTCAATACAAGACCCTGGTATTCGATTGCGACGGAGTCATTCTGGATTCCAATCTGCTCAAGACCCAGGCCTATTACGACACCGCGATTGCCTTTGGCGCCAGCAACGAGCAAGCGCAGGCTATCGTTGATTACCATGTGCGCTTGGGCGGTATCTCCCGCTATCCGAAATTCGAATACTTTCTGCAGGAAATCCTCCATCAACCGGTGACGGATGAGCGCATGAAGTTTCTGCTCGACCGCTTTGCCAGCGAGATTCATCATGGACTGCTGCATTGCAAACTGGCCGATGGCCTGATCGAGTTGCGCGAGCGCTATCCGCAACAGCGCTGGATGGTGCTGTCCGGTGGCGACCAGGCGGAATTGCGCGGATTGTTCAAGCAGCGCGGACTGGATGGCATGTTCGACGGCGGCATCTATGGCAGTCCTGACAACAAGGATCAGGTGCTGGCGCGCGAAATCGCCAGCGGGCACCTGGCGAAGCCGGCCTTGTTCCTCGGCGACAGCAAATACGACCATGAGGCCGCCAGCCGGGCCGGGCTGGATTTTCTGTTTCTCAGCGAATGGACCGAGTTCGAAGGCTGGCAGGGCTATTGCGAGCAGCACGGCATTCGCATATTGACCAATCTTGGTAGTTTGTCATGAAGCCGGGCCGCACCATGATTACAGTTCCAGCGAGTCCTCATGCTTAAAAGCGAGCGTCTGACACCGCAAAGCTTTGCCTCGATGACGGCAGGCGCCCAAGTGCTCGGGCGCGACAAGCATGGCATCAAGGTCTGCTTGCTGCAAAGCGGCCAAGTACTCAAAATCTATCGCGTCAAACAAATTTTCAGCAGTGCGCGCATTTACTCTTACGCGCGCTATTTCTGCAGAAATGCAGAACGGCTGCAAAAACTCGGCATCAGGACTGTTTCGATAGACAAGCTTCTGCATATTTCTGGTTCCAGCAACACTGCAGTCCTTTACCGGCCGCTTGCCGGCCCAACCCTTTGGGATCTGTTGGAAGCTGGAAAAATGGATGATTATTTGGTCAAGCAGCTAGCGGAATATGTTGCATCGTTACATGACATGGGGGTCTATTTTCGATCCCTGCATCTTGGCAATGTCGTGCTGACAAAAAATAACCAATTCGGTTTGATCGATGTTTCCGATATGAGTATTTTTCCATGGCGTCTCAATTATTGGCAAAGATTGAGAAATTTCCGCTTATTCGCCAAGAGGCATCAAGGTATCAAGGCCTTTTCCGAACACCAAAAACAGATTTTTCTGACCTGCTATCTGGAATATGCCATGCTTGCAAAAAGCGGTATTCTGGCACGGAAAATTTCTGAAATCATTCGATGAGTATCCTATTTATGTTGCTAGGAAATATTATCAGATTATCAATTACAGTTAAATTGAGAGGCACCCCAAGTGAGTGAGTCCGGTAGCAATATCGTTTGGCATGAAGCCAGCGTTACGCGTGAGCGGCGCGAAAAACAGAACGGACACAAGTCGGCGGTGATCTGGTTTACCGGCCTGTCGAGCGCGGGAAAATCGACGCTTGCCCATGCAGTGGAAGAAGAACTGCACAAGCTTGGTTGCCGTACTTTTGTACTTGATGGTGACAATATCCGGCACGGCCTTTCTTCTAACCTTGGTTTCGGCGATGCAGACCGCCGGGAAAATATCCGCCGTATCGCAGAAACGGCCAAATTGATGATGGAAGCCGGCATCATTACCATGGCAGCTTTCATCAGCCCGTTCAGGGATGATCGCGAGGCCGCTCGCAAGCTGATGCCACATGGCGATTTTATTGAAATCTACTGCCGGGCCAGCCTGGAGATATGCGAAAAGCGTGATGTGAAAGGCTTGTACAAGCGCGCACGCGCGGGTGAAATCAAGAATTACACCGCCATCGATTCGCCCTACGAAATTCCCGAAAATCCTGAGCTTATTGTCGACACCGGAGAAGTCAGCCTGCAACAATCAGTAGCTCAGGTGATGCAGTTATTGACAGAGCGCGGTATCGTCAAACAAGCAACCTGAACGGATGCTGAAGCGAACATGACCGCCAAATGCAACGATAACTCCTCGGTGCGCAAACCATGATCCTGGTCACTGGCGGTACCGGCTATATCGGCTCCCACACCTGTGTTGAACTCTTGAATGCGGGCGAGGAAGTGCTGGTGCTGGATAACCTTTGCAACAGCCGGTCTGACGTGGTTGCGCGGCTTCATCAGATTACCGGTAAACAGCCGCTGTTCGAAACCGGCGATATCCGTGATGCAGTTTTGCTTGAGCGCCTCTTTTCACAATACCCAATCAAATCGGTGATGCATTTCGCTGGCCTTAAAGCGGTCGGCGAGTCTGTCAGCGAGCCCTTGCGCTATTACGATAACAACGTCAGTGGTACCCTGACCCTGCTGCAGGTGATGGCACGGCATGGCGTCAAGACCTTGGTGTTCAGCTCATCTGCCACGGTCTATGGCGAACCTGAACACTTGCCACTGAAAGAAACTGCACGCTTGCAGCCGACCAATCCTTACGGCCACAGCAAGCTGATGATTGAGCAGATATTGCTCGATTTGAGTGCTTCTGACCCGCATTGGCGCATCGGCATTCTGCGTTACTTCAACCCGGTGGGCGCGCATGAAAGCGGCTTGATTGGCGAGGCGCCGAACGGTATTCCCAATAACCTGATGCCATACATTACGCGCGTGGCGCGTGGAGAAGCTGCTTGTCTGTCGGTGTTCGGCAACGATTATTCAACACCGGACGGCACCGGCGTGCGTGATTACATTCATGTCGTTGATCTTGCGCAGGGTCATTTGAAAGCACTCGATTATCTCGCCAGCTACGCTGGCGCGGAGATATTCAATCTGGGTACGGGCAGGGGTTATAGCGTGCTGGAAATGGTGGCCGCTTTTGAGCGCGCCAGCGGTAGCAAGGTCGATTACCGCATCGCGCCGAGACGCCCCGGCGATGTCGCCAGCTGTTATGCAGACCCTTCAAAAGCGGCAATCATGCTGCACTGGACGACGCTCAGAGGACTGACTGCTATGTGCGAAGACAGCTGGCGTTGGGCTCAGAATTCTTTCTGAATTGCGTTCGCATCAGCCTCAACGGCTATTTGCTGAGGCTCTTCAAAACCCTGAGGCTCATCAAAACCCATAGCATGCAAACGCGCGTAATAGCCATTCTGCGCCAGTAGCTCGGCATGGGTGCCGCGTTCGACGATTCTGCCCTGATCAAGTACCAGAATCAGATCGGCTTTTTCAATGGTTGATAATCTATGCGCAATTACCAGCGTTGTGCGGCCCTGCATGACATGATCGAGCGCGGCCTGAATGTAGCGTTCAGATTCGGTATCCAGTGCCGATGTCGCTTCGTCCAGAATCAGCACCGGGGCATCTTTCAGCAAGGCACGGGCGATGGCAATGCGCTGGCGCTGTCCACCTGAAAGCAGGATACCGTTTTCGCCGATCAGGGCATCAAAACCACCCGGTAACTTCTCGATGAATTCTTTTGCATTGGCCGCTTTAGCTGCATTGATGACAGCTTCGCGCGGGGCATCTGCGAGATCGCCATAAGCGATATTGTTGGCTACGGTGTCGTTGAACAGCGTCACCTGTTGCGTAACCAGCGCGATATGACTTCGGAGGTTTTTTAATTTGTATTGCTCGATACCCACGCCATCCAGCGCAATTTCACCCTCGGCGTGCGAATAGAAACGTGGAATAAGGCTGGCCAACGTGGATTTACCACTGCCCGATCTGCCTACCAGCGCAACCATCTGGCCTGGTTCTACAGTGAAATTGATATCATGCAGAACAGGCTGTAAAGAGCCCGGATAAGTGAAGCTGAGATCCTTGACTTCGATGCGACCTTTGACCCGATTTTGCTCTACCGTGCCGTTATCTTCTTCCGGGGTTTCATCCAGCAGCTCGAACACGCTTTCGGCGGCAGCGATCCCCTTCTGCATGGTTGCGCTCACTTCTGATATCTGCCGGATCGGCTTCGGCAGCAGGCAGGCCGCCGTCACATATGACACCAGTTCGCCGGGCGAAGCATCGCCGCGCAGAAACAGCACCAGGTACATCACCAGCGCGAGCACGCTGTAGGTGACGAGCTGCAGCGAAGGCGTGAAGATCGCGCTGGTTCTGGTCATTTTCAGGTTGCGCTGGCTGCTGTTTTCACTGGCGCGTCTGAAGCGCTCGATTTCATAGCTCTCACCACCATAACTGCGCACCACGCGGTAACCGGTAATGGTTTCAGAAGCCACATGAGTCACATCGCCCATGGCGCTTTGTATCTTTTTACTTTGCTTGCGGAATTTGTGGCTGGCCTTGTTAGCCAGAAAGCCGACCACAGGTAGGACGGCCAGCAAGACAGTGGTCAATTTCCAGTTCATCCAGAGCAGATAACCAAACAGAAAAATCACCGTCATGCCTTCGCGGAAGATGACCTTGATGCCATCGGTCGCTGCCCCGGTGACCATACCAACATTGAAAGTGATGCGCGAAAGCAGATGCCCTGAATTATTGCGATCGAAATACAAATTGGGCAGTACGAGCAGGCGGTTGAAAAGCACCGTACGCAGATCGTGTACCAGATTCAATGACACTTTGGCGAGAAAATAACTGCCGAGGAATGAGCCGATGCCCTGATAAACCGCAATCCCGATAATAAACAGCGGAAAACTCCACAACAGCGGAACCCCGAAGAATTTTGCCCCTTCGCCCTCGACGAGGCCGTCGATGAAATATTTGAACACCCACGCGGTGGCCGGCTGCCCGGAAGCAAAGATCATGAAACCCAGTATGCTGACGCCGAAAATCAGCCAATAGGGTTTGACGTAAGTCAGCAAACGCAAATAGATGCGCAGGCTGGAGCGGTAGAAGCTTTCGCTTTGTATAACGGCTTTACGGGGCAATTTGCGTTTCGACATATACTTTGTACTTGCTGTTGCGATTAATTGTCTCTGTGTATAAATAAATTACGGTATTATTAAAGTAATAAACGTCTTTGATAATTAAATCTGCCTACTGGAGTGTTTCTACACCAGTCATCAGTCCGGCCCTCAATAAAACCCATGAAATATTTGTTAATTAGGCAAAAGCACAAGCGAACCAATGCGATTTGGGAGACACTAAGCCAAAAAATTCCTTTTGAGGTAAAAATTGTCGATTACAGATGTCCCGAAAATTTTAGGGATTTGATCGCGAGTCTCAGGGATCATGACTACGATCGAGTGATTTTTGATTGCAATGTCCGAAGCCTCGGGAGGGATTACAAGCTGCTCAAAGATGTACGCAATCTTATCATCTACGATAATGACTTGTATCACCATTTTCATCCCATGAGTGCCTATTTCGGGATGTTTGTTGCATTATTCAAGACCTTATTGCCGCATCGCATCATAAGCACAGGCCTCTACACCGTTAGAAGCTTTCAAAAAGAGGGGCTTAACGTCTCCTATCTGCCGAAGTCCTATGATCCTGGCTATGTGCATTTTCTTGATATCCCCAGAGATATTGAAGTGGCATTTGTCGGCCGCACCAGCAACAAAATCTATATTCAAAGAAAGAAGTTTCTTGAGGGCTTGCAGAAAAAACTGGATGTTCGAATTATCAGGACATCAGAGGACGATGATTACAACAAGACACTGAACAGAGTACGGTTTTTTCTGAGCGCCGATCATGGTCTTAATGAATATATGGCAAAAAATTTTGAGGCGCTTGCTGCCGGCTGCATTCTCTGTGCTATGCCAACAATTGATGAAGAGACGCGTGTTCTTGGATTCGAGGACATGGTGAATGTCGTTTTTTATAGCTCCGAACAAGAGCTGATGACGAAAATCAACTTTCTTAAAACCAATCCCGACAAGGCTGACGCTATCGCACTGGCTGGCAGGAAGTTGGCCGAGATGCGGCATCAGGATCAACACAGGGCTGCGGAGATGGAGCGGATGATTGCTGAGCCGCTGCAAGCGCCTCCAGCCATTAATCTACGTGACCGTTACGACCTTTTCAGACTTGCTGCCTATCATTTTGTTACTGGTACATAAACTCGATAGTTTCCATAATTCAAGAATCCTTAAACTTTAATTTTCGTACTAAACGCTAAATGAAAATCGCTATCGCAGGCACAGGCTACGTTGGCCTTTCCAATGCCATTCTTCTGGCACAACATAATGAGGTCGTAGCGCTCGACATAGACCCTGAGAAAGTCTCTTTGTTGAATCATCGTCAATCGCCGATTGAAGATGCCGAGGTCGAAGATTATCTACAAAGCAAGCCCCTGAATTTCCGGGCTACGCTGGACAAGCATGAAGCCTACGATGGCGCGGAGTTTGTCATTATTGCCACGCCGACTGACTATGACCCGGAAACCAATTATTTCAACACACGCTCGGTCGAGAACGTCATCCGCGATGTCATGACCATCAACCCGCAGGCGGTCATGGTGATCAAATCAACTGTGCCAGTCGGCTTTACCAACAAGGTCAAGCTCGAATTAGGCAGCGAGAACATCATCTTCTCACCAGAGTTTCTGCGTGAGGGCAGAGCGCTGCATGACAACCTCCATCCATCACGTATCGTCGTCGGAGAAAAATCTGCCCGTGCTGAGGTTTTTGCGAGGTTGTTGCAGCAGGGTGCTGTCAAGCAGGATATACCGGTATTGTTTACCGATGCGACCGAAGCCGAGGCCATCAAGCTTTTTGCCAATACCTACCTTGCCATGCGAGTTGCCTATTTCAACGAACTCGACACTTACGCAGCGAGTCACGGGCTGGATACCCGCCAGATCATCGAAGGTGTTTGCCTCGACCCACGTATCGGCAACCACTACAACAACCCCTCATTCGGCTATGGCGGCTATTGCCTGCCCAAGGACACCAAGCAGCTACTGGCGAATTACAACAATGTCCCGCAAAACCTGATCCATGCGATTGTAGAAGCCAACAATACGCGCAAAGATTTCATTGCAGATGAAATCATTCGGCGTAAACCCAAGGTCGTTGGTATCTATCGACTGATCATGAAGGCTGGCTCGGATAACTTCCGTGCATCGTCCATACAAGGCATTATGAAGCGCATCAAGGCCAAGGGGATTGATGTAATTGTTTACGAGCCGGTATTGCATGAGTCACATTTTTACAATTCCCGCGTGATTGCAGAGCTTGAACAATTCAAACAAGAAGCTGATGTGATTGTCGCGAACCGGATTTCTCACGATATTCGTGACGTGGCCGGCAAAGTTTACAGCCGTGATTTGTTCGGGAGCGATTAATCATGACCGCAAAGATCGAAGCCGTAGATGAAAATGTTGACCGCGCTGCGAACCGAAGTGCCGATAAAACAACCGGTGCAAAAATTCTCCTCACCGGAGCGGCTGGTTTTATTGGCATGCATGTAGCTCGTCAACTACTAGAGCGTGGCGATCAAGTGCTTGGGATTGATAACCTCAATGATTATTACGATCCTGCTCTAAAAATGGCCCGACTGGGGGTACTCCAGCAGTATTCCAACTTTCGCTTTGTGAAAGCGGATGTGGCGGATCAAGATGCCATTAAGCGTTTGTTTGCTGATGAGAAACCGCAGCGCGTTGTCCATCTTGCCGCACAAGCAGGCGTAAGATACTCAATTAAAAACCCGCACGCATATATTCAAAGCAATCTGGTCGGCTTCGGTAATATTCTCGAGGAATGTCGCAATCATCAGATCGAACATCTCGTCTACGCCAGCTCATCCAGCGTTTACGGTGCAAATGAAAAAATGCCGTTTTCCGTGCAAGACAGCGTCGATCATCCGGTCAGTCTTTATGCCGCTACCAAAAAAGCCAATGAGTTGATGGCACATAGCTACAGTCATCTTTATGGATTGCCCACCACAGGGTTGCGTTACTTCACCGTATACGGTCCATGGGGGCGTCCCGATATGTCGCCATGGCTTTTTACTTCTGCCATTATGGAAGGCAGGCAGATTGACGTATACAACCATGGAAAGATGCGGAGGGATTTTACCTATATAGATGATATCGCCGAAGGCACTGTGTGCGTGCTCGATCACGTAGCAACTCCAGACCCTTCATTTGCAGCGATGCATCCACACCCTGGCTCAAGCAGAGCGCCATATCGTGTCTATAACATAGGCAATAACCGGCCGGTCGAGTTGATGAAGTTCATACAGACCATAGAGAATGAGCTCGGCATGGAAGCTATCAAAAACTTCCTGCCTATGCAGGATGGCGATGTCATCGCAACATTCGCAGATGTGAAAGATCTTGAGCGCGATACATGCTTCGCGCCGAAGACTTCATTGGAAACGGGGATAGGTAGGTGGGTCGAGTGGTATTGTGATTACCTTAAGTTATTTTGCAAGGGGAGCTAAAGGTGTCCTTTGTGATAATCTCTATGTTCAGCAATCTCTTGCTTGGAGCTTAAGCACAAGCATGTAGGTCGACTTTGTTCTTAGTGCCGTGGACCCGAGCTTATGTGCGTGTTCGGGGGGCGATTTAAAAGTGATATGTGCGTTGTGCTTCAAGCATCACTAGTAGATGGAATGTATTGACTACTTACAGCTGCCAGAATTTGAGGCAAATTGCAATCAGAAAGCGGCTGAGAAAAACAAACAAACAATGGCCGCATTAACTTTAAACAGAACTGTCTTCACCGAACTAGGGGCGTTTCTCTCAGAGTGGTAACATGATTATTAGTCATAAATATAAATTTATTTTTGTACATTGCCGAAAAGCTGCGGGCAGCTCAATCATTACCTCATTATCAAGATATCTTGGGAACGAGGATTTGCAATTTAGTGGAATTACTGACTGTAGAAAGTTAAATTTGTATCCTCCCAGAAGAGTAGTTATTGAATCGTTAGCATTCATGTCTTACAAGGATTATCTAAGTATATTAACTGGCAGGAGATCACTTTGGGGTTTGATATCGAAATCATTTAAAAGAAAGTATGCTGGTAAGTTAGGTCCTAATGTGGCTCATGCACCTGCATCAAATGTTGCCAAAACCTTTCCCAAAGAGTGGGCTAGCTACTTTAAATTTTGTGTTGTAAGAAATCCATGGGATAAAACGCTTTCAGATTATTTTTGGAAAACAAAAGGGATGAAAAATCCACCTAGTTTCGAAGATTTTGTTAAATCATTACGAGTTGATGACCTATCTTTAATTGAAATTAAGCCAACCAACCATAACAATTGGCTTATGTATACAATTGACGACAAAATTGCTGTTGACTATATAGTTAGATTTGAAGACTTGGAAAATGGTCTTTCTGAAGCTATTGCAAATACATCTCTGAACTGGGATGGTTGGTTACCACACATGAAAAAAAGAAATCCATTGCAGGAAAAAAATGAGATTTCTAAAAATTACCGCGATTTTTATACTAATGAAACTGCTCAGATTGTTAATGATTTATATGTAAAAGAAATCGATAATTTTAATTATAAATTCTGAATTCTATTGTTTACTTAACTTATAATAAAATGAAAATAATCAAACAACTATTTTCCAGTTTTATAAGGAGACGTGGTATTTCAAAAAGCTTTACAAGAGAACCACTGTTTCTTGAAATGCTTGCACAAGGGCTAGGAGATAATTTTATTACAATGGTGGATATAGGATCTAATGATGGCGTGGAATCGATTTTCGCGCTTAACCTAAAGCGTAATAAAATTAAGGTGCACTTGTTAGAACCTGATCCAAAAAACCTAAATAAAAGCATTAAAAATATTCGTTTTGCTTGCAAGGGTCTAGGAAATGTTCAATTTCATCAATTGGCTATTTCTAACAAAACAGTCGAGGACGAATTTTTTTGTAATCCAAAAGCACCACATTTAAATTCTGCAACATTGAACGAAGATGCAGTTATTCCTATTCCTGTAAAATATCAAACACTTGACGTGTTTTTAAATGATCATGCAATTCCTACTCCGTTGTTAATTAAAATGGATATTGAAGGGCATGAAGTAGAGGTCCTTGAGGGATTTTGGAATTATGCAGCGACAAGAAGAAATATAAAGATATTAATGGAATTGCATCCAAAGAAGTATTCGGATACACATTCATTGGAGAAAATTCTTAAAAAATATTTTGATGTGGGATTTAAAGCTAAATATATAGAGTCAGCTAAAGCTCCTATTTCAGTTAAGTTTAGTGAAATGGGCATGGTTCCTGTAAAAATAGTTGGCAAGCGTGCACTTTATCAAAGCCCTACAAATGAATTTGTTTTGATGGCTGCATGCAAAGAGCATTTGATTAATATTAATAAATCAGAAAAAGTAACACGAAATATAGTTAGATCAATATTGATCGCGCGAGACTAAAGATTAATACATTCATACCCGGAAGATCGGGACATTTTACTGGTTACATTTAGGCTATTTTTCTTTGTCGTTTTTCTGTAGATCCTCGGTGTATCCATTTCGAAGGATCTAATTTGAAATCTTTTTCAAAGAATTTTATTAATTTCACTGGACTATCTGATTCTATATTAAATACGATAAATTTTTCATTATTTCTAAAGTAATTTAAAACGTTATATTTGTGTGATAAATACAATTTTCTCCAGTATTCTTCTATGCATTCATTTTTTAAATTAATTGCTGATGCATATCTCTCATGAAATAAAATATTTTCTGTTCTATCTGATATGTGCTGGAATCGTGAGTTTATCCATTTATCCAATGGCCTATCATTGAATACGAAATAAGCATTCTGATAAGCTTCATGAAATTGTCTAAAATATTTATTTCCCTCTATTAATTCATTTTCGCTGATATAAATCATATCTGAGAAAATTTCATAACTTTCTAATCCGTCTAAAATGTTCTTATTAGAATCTATATTTTCTTGGATTTTTTTTGCAATATTTATACGATTTCTACTAAAAATAGTTTTTTTAGTTAAATGATGGGCAGATTTATATCCATTTTTTCTAAAAAAATGATGTATCGTTTTTGTTCCACATTTGTTAAATCCAATAATAAAAACTTTATTTCTATTAGATTTTGAATATTTTTTTAAAAAATTAAATATTTTCATTTTTCAGTAATTTCTAATGTGATCATATCAAGTGGGTCATTACTAGAACAGAGGTCTAGTTCTGACGATTTTGAGGATGTTCAAGTACAAGTTCTGGTTCCGATAGTTATACCGGAATTCACACTCCTTGAGGTGCAGATATAACTTGTTCTTGCTCATGCCTCTGAACTTGGCGAGCCTGGTTTGGGCAACGCCCCAGAAGCCTTCGATGCCGTTGATGTGGTTGTGACCTCTGACGAATTCATTATTGCCATGGTCGATACGGAAGTGCTTGTCGTATCCCACATCGACGAGACCATCGTAGCTTTTAAGCAAATCGGAGTAGATGATGCTGTCATAGGTCACCTTGCCCCTGATAATGGCCTGAAGCGTGGCTTTGGCGCAGTCCGGCACAATCTGGGTATAGACCCGGCCATGCCGTTTGATGAGACCGAATACAATGGTCTTACCATAAGCGCCCCTGCCACGTTTGCCTTTAACCCGGCGTGCGCCGAAGAAGGATTCATCCACTTCGATCTCGCCGGATAACGGAGATTCGAGTTCGCAATGCTCGGCAATGCGCGCTCGAATCGCTTTGAGGTATCGGTTCACGGTATTGCGGTTCAAGCCACTGAGC
>MCAW01000009.1 GCA_001704575.1 Methylophilales bacterium LSUCC0135 | reverse complement strand
AAGAACTTCGTCTGCAAAAGAAACTGGCAGCAAAAGCCCAAACCCCCAAGGCTACCAAGCCTGAACTCAGTAAAGATTCCCCAGGTATCGCAGCACTCTTGAATCAAATTGAAGCTGCTGCCGAGAACAACAAAGTCAAAGTGGCCGAGATCATCAAGCTCGCATCTAGGCTGAAACGCACAGGCCTCAAGATTGAAGATCGCGCCAGAAGAGGCAGTAAATCAGAATAAATGAACGGCACCTTGTGTGCCGTTTTTGTTTTAGTATGTATGCATTGATGTCGAGTAACTGGCAGTATCCAACCAACGCAATCTTGTCCAATGATGGCCAAACGGGAGCATGGCCAGAGAGGAGATCGAATGCAGGATTACAAGAAAAAGCAGAAATATGTGATTCTTGATGAAGAGAAGCCAACAATACCCTGGGCCAAAATCTTGAAGGCTTTGGTCGGCATCACTGCCCTGCTCATTCTCATATACGTCATCATCTCCTTGTTCAGAACAGAACCTGAAACGATCACCACAGAAATCGAATTACCCCGACAGCCCCAATCCTTGACCAAATAGGAAGCAAAGCTAAATACGCGCTATCGGAACGTCTCACCCTTTCATGAAAATCCGTACCCCGTATTCATGATGCTGCATACAGCGTTCATCGGTGCCCACTGAATAATGTGTTGTAATATCGTGAAACACCTCAACAACGATTACAGGAGAATGACCATGTGGACCAAGCCAGCTGCTACTGAAATGCGTTTCGGTTTTGAAGTAACGATGTACGTTTGCAACCGCTAATTCGGTTTCAAGTACACATAAAGACGGCACTTTCGGGTGCCGTTTTTTATTGCCCGTCCCCGCCGCCACGATCCACTACGCCTCAATAGAACCTCTTAAACGAATTGGTATGGCAGCCGGTGTTTTGAAAAATTTCAGCGCTGTTTTTTTCGCCAGCGCCATAAGGTCGTCCGACTGATACCGAAGCTAGCGGCGAGTTCTTCAAGTTTATGTTCGCCACTTGCAGCAGCTGCCGCTACTTCTTCAAATGATGGACGGGTCCGTTTTATGCGGCCTGCATGCGTGGGGGTGTCAGTATTTTTCTGTGGGGCTGCACGGGATAAGATTTCCTGCGGCAGGTGGCGCAGACCGATGTTGCTATTGCCGGCCATGACTTTACCATATTGCAGCGCGTTTCTCAGTTCGCGAACATTGCCCGGCCAGGTGTATGCCGTGAGCGCCAGTAAGGCTTCGGTCTCAATCGGCTGGTCAAGCAGATGGCGCACCAGTAGCGGAATGTCAATCGAACGCTCACGCAATGGTGGTAAAAAGATCGGCACAACACGCAGACGGTAAAGCAAATCTTCGCGGAAACGTCCGCTACGAACCTCCTCCCGTAATGCCCGGTGTGTGGCGGTAACGATGCGAACATCTGCATGCAGGGTTTTCTCTGCACCCAGCGGAGTAAATTCGCCAGTTTCGAGCACGCGCAAGAGCCGTGCTTGCAGTTCAATTGGGAGCTCAGCGACTTCATCGAGAAACAGTGTTCCACCTTGCGCCCGCTCAAATACACCACGATGATCGCGCACTGCGCCGGTAAAAGCGCCTCTGACATGACCGAATAACTCCGATTCAAGAAAATTCGCGGTCAGTGTCGCGCAGTTGAGCGCTACGAAAGGACCCTTTTTGCGCGGGCTTTCCGCATGTATGGCGCGCGCTGCCAGCTCCTTGCCTGTACCGGATTCACCGCGGATAAGCACGGGCATTTCAGTGACTGCTACGCGCACGATCAGATCGCATGCAGCGCGTATTTCTGGACTGGCACCTACTAGTCCGTGAAAAGCGGTATCCTCTGGAATCCCTGAAAAAGCTGTAGTGACAGAGTTTGTATCACCTATCAACACCTCTATGCCGCCATCGAATGCGCCGCTTTCATCGCGAAAGCCGAGTGCATATTTTTTGATGCGTTGTTCCTTGCCGCTGGCTGTTCTAAGGATCAAGGACTTTCCGCTGACAGAAATCTGCTGGCTGATGCCACAACCCTCGATGCATTCAACGCAGCGGTTTCCCGCCAGACAGGTTTGTCCGAGCATGTCTGTCTGTTTATAACCTAGCAGCTGCTCTGCTCCTTTGCTCCAGAATCGCAATCGTCGTTCCCTGTCTACCACGAATACCGCAGCGTCCGGGAGCAAAAGAGCAACATCTTCGGCCAGAGATATCGATCGGCTGGCGTTTAATTGCTCAGCATGTTTCAGAATTTGTTTCATACTGACTTCCAGTTTCATTTAAAACAAATTGTAATGCAATATGAAACATAATGAAACGCTGTTTGATTGGCTAAGATTAGATAACTATATGAATAAATGTAGAAATTAATTATTGCCAGAATTGGCATCATGTTTGCTGATGATTTGGTCACAACTTATTCAATGAGGGGCTGGTATGGAGTTCAAACAATTCTTCGAACCCGAAACATCGACGTTCACCTATTTATTGGGATGCCCGCAGACCAAGCAGGCGGTGCTGATAGATCCGGTCGAGTGTGATTTAGAAATCTATGTGCGAGAGCTGGAAGCACTTGGATTAAAGCTGGTCTATACGATGGAAACCCACGTTCATGCGGATCATGTCACGGCGGCAGATGCCCTGCGCCAGCGTCTTGGCAGCAAAAGTGTTGTCCATCGTGATGCTGGTGCCATGTGCGGCGATTTGCTGGTGACCGATGGCGTGCATGTGGTGGTTGGTTCGCTTGACATCGAGGTGCGCTTTACCCCAGGACATACGAATGGCTGCGTCAGTTATCTGGTCGGCGATCGCATTTTCACCGGTGATGCATTGCTTATTGGAGGATGTGGTCGTACGGATTTCCAGCAAGGCAATGCGGGCACCTTGTATGACAGTATCCAGAAGCATATTTTCAGTTTGCCGGATGAGGTGCTGGTGTATCCCGGACATGATTACAATGGCAACGCAGTCAGCACGGTCGGCGCCGAGAAATTACATAACAAACGTTTGGGTGGCGGCCGCAGTCGTGAAGATTTCATCAAGCTGATGAGTGAACTGAAGCTGGCGTATCCGAAGCAGATTGACATAGCCTTGCCTGCCAATCAGGCATGCGGACGGATGACGCCTCCGCAGCAAAGCGCATGAGCAGGCATTGGTGGCAGCATTTATTACAACAAAGCGAATACAGCAGAACGCATGTAAAAATCAATCGACACTGTAAATGCTTGTTTGCTTGAGGGGAGGGTGAGATATGAACATTGCCAAACTGACAACGGCATTTGCCGTTTCTGAGCAGGTCCGGCCTGAGGATATGTCAGCGATAGCCGGTGCCGGTTACCGCTCAGTGTTTTGTCATCGACCGGATGGCGAGGGGGCCGACCAGCCAAATTTTATTGAGATTGAATTGGCGGCCAAGGCGCACGGATTGCAAGCGCATTACCTTCCCGTGGTCAGCGGCAAGATCTCGGATGATGATGTGCGTGGATTCGGCAAGTTGTTGGCAGACTCTGAGGGACCGGTGCTGGCATATTGTCGCTCCGGCATGCGTGCAGCCACTCTGTGGGCACTTGATCAGGCGCCGGCGCTGGGTCTGGCCGAAGTCTTGGCGGCAGGCAAGAACGCAGGCTACGACCTTTCTGCTTTGACGCTGCGTATGGCTGATGCTGGTGCTGCGGGTTCATCAAAGACAGTCAAGCACACAGTTGTCATTGTCGGCGCCGGTGCAGCCGGGATAGCTGTTGCCGCAAGTTTACGCGCGCGTGACCGCTCGCTGGATATTGTAATCATCGATCCAGCAGATATTCACTATTATCAGCCGGGCTGGACCATGGTCGGCGGCGGCGTTTTCCGTCCGGAAACCACAGCACGTTCAATGGCCCCACTGATCCCAAATGGAGTGAAATGGATCAAAGCAGCAGTGGCTGGTTTTGACCCCACCTCGAATCAGGTCATTCTTGAAGGCTGTCAGCCAGTGGCTTATGAGAGCCTGATTGTCTGTCCCGGTATCAAGCTGAATTGGCAAGGTATCGAGGGCCTGCAGGAAACGTTGGGGCAGCATGGTGTGACATCCAATTATCGCTTTGATCTGGCACCTTATACCTGGAAGCTCGTCAGCGAAATGACGCGCGGGCATGCTGTATTCACACAGCCACCCATGCCGATCAAATGTGCGGGTGCACCACAGAAAGCCATGTATTTGTCAGCTGACCACTGGCGGCGGACAGGTCGGCTGAAGGATATTGATATTGATTTCTTTAATGCCGGCGCAGTGCTGTTTGGGGTGAAAGAGTATGTCCCAGCATTGATGGGCTATGTCGAGCGCTATGGTGCTCGTCTGAATTTCAATCACCGGTTGGTTCGCATCGATGGCCCCGGCAAACGTGCCTGGTTTGAAGTCAGCGATGCGGAAGGCAACAAGCGTTTGACAGAAACCGATTTCGATATGATCCATGTCGTGCCACCGCAAATGGCACCGGATTTTGTCCGAGCCAGCCCGCTTGCCGATAATACAGGTTGGGTTGATATCAATCCGGACACTTTGCAGCATAAAAAATTTCCGAATATCTACGCATTGGGAGACGCTGCTAATTCTCCGAATGCCAAAACAGCGGCTGCCGCACGCAAGCAGGCGCCGGTGGTGGCCACAAATGTTTTGTTTGATCTTGGCCGCGGCCAGGGACGTGCAGCTTATGACGGCTATGGTTCCTGCCCGCTTACAGTAGAGCGCGGCCGTATTGTGCTGGCTGAATTCGGTTATGGTGGCCGCTTGCTACCCAGTTTTCCGAAGTGGTTTATTGATGGCACCCAGCCAACAAGGCTGGCCTGGTTGCTGAAAGAACAGATTCTGCCACCTATTTACTGGAAAGCCATGCTGAAGGGCCGTGAGTGGCTTGCCAATCCATTGCCCTTGAAGGAGCAAGCCGATAAAGATGCATGATTTGATAGCTCGATTGCTGCCCGCTTCAAACTGGCTGCGCAGTTACAACCGCACCAGTTTTGCCGGCGATCTGACAGCAGCGCTGATTGTGACCCTGATGCTGGTGCCGCAAGCGCTGGCATATGCGATGCTGGCAGGTATGCCGCCGCAAATGGGCTTGTATGCCAGCATGTTGCCACTGGTGTTGTATGCTTTGTTTGGCAGCAGTACAACACTAGCGGTCGGTCCGGTAGCGGTTGCTGCCTTGATGACAGCGAGCGCTGTGGCACCATTTGCAGCAGAGGGGCTCGATCAGGGCGTGATGGCTGCCATCGTGCTGGCCTTGTTATCAGGAGCCATGCTGCTGCTGGCGGGTCTGTTGCGACTGGGTTTGCTCGCCAACTTCCTGTCGCATTCCGTTATTGCCGGCTTCATCAATGCGGCCAGCATCCTGATCGCGGCGAGCCAGTTACCCACCTTGCTGGGATTTTCGGCGAAGGGAGATACCCTGTTCGCATTGGGGCAGAACATTATGGCTGGGCTCTCGTACATGCATCTGCCGACCTTGTGGTTATCGTTATTAACGTTAGTTATCTTGTTGCTGGCTCGCGGTCACTTCAAAAGTTTTTTGCGCTGGCTGGGACTGGCGGACTTTGCGACAACTACGCTGGTTCGTGCGGTGCCGGCTTTGCTTGTCCTAGTAACAACAGTTGCGGTACATGCAGGGATGGCCTGTTTTGATGGTGTGCGCACGGTTGGCAGCATTCCGGCAGGTTTGCCGCCGCTGGCATTGCCGCATTTTGATGCAGCTATCTTGCAGGCGCTTTTTCTACCGGCCTTGTTTATTACCATCGTAGGATATGTCGAGTCGATATCAGTAGCGCAAAGTCTGGGATTGAAACGGCGTGAGCGTATTGATCCGGATCGTGAACTGGTAGCTCTGGGCATGGCGAACTTTGGCGCTGCTGTCAGCGGTGGTGTGCCGGTATCCGGCGGCGTATCACGTTCGGTTGTAAATGCGGATGCTGGTGCAATCACGCAGGCTGCCGGCCTGTTCACCGCCATCGGCATGGCGCTGGCGACCTTGCTGGTAGCAGGTGCGCTATCCGAACTGCCGAGATTTGTGCTGGCGGCAACCATCATCGTGGCAGTGTTGAGTCTGTTTGATGCCTCAGTATTTCTTCGTACCTGGCGGCTCAGTAGACAGGATTTCTGGGCACTCCTGATTACTTTTTTACTGACTCTGACTGTCAGCGTTGAAACCGGCATTGCTGCCGGCGTCGTCATATCAATCGGTCTTCATCTATACCGCAGCAGCCGCCCACACACAGCAATTGTTGGTCATCTCAGCGGTACTGAGCACTTTCGTAACAAAGACCGGCATTCGGTCAACGTGTGCCCGCAAGTGGTTACGTTGCGTGTGGACGAAAGTTTATATTTTGCCAATGCCCGTTTTCTTGAAGAAAAAATTCTTGAACTTTTTGCGACGCAATCGGATATGAAACACTTAGTGCTCATGTGTCCGGCAGTTAACGACATAGACGCCAGTGCGATTGAAACACTGGAAACAATCAACCAGCGTTTACATGAAGCGGATATCGGCTTTCATTTATCCGAAGTGAAAGGACCGGTGATGGATCGCTTGAAACGCAGCGACTTGTTGCAACATTTGAATGGGCAGGTTTTTCTCACACAATATCAAGCGTATGAAGCCTTGTCCTGTCTGGCTAAAAAAGACTGACGTGCTTTTGTACCGAATTGATTAAGTCCGGTCTGAATCACGCCGGGTTTCGTGCAAATGGTTTGATTTAGTTAATTCGGTCGTGGCTTAGTTTTTCACTGCGAGCTCCCGATAGTATTTGCCTTAGTTTCTGCCGGCGGTATATAGCCGATAGATTCCATCAAACGGTGATGATTGAACCATGATACCCATTATTGCGTCGCCAATTCCACTGACTCTCGCGTCTTCCACGGCGCCCGTTTGTGCATCAGCTAGGTTTTGTAAGGGCCATTGATGGTTTCGGCCAGTGCCCTGTCATAACTGTCGCCCATGCTTTTGCTAGGAAGAGCCAATTGCCCGTCCCGGCCGCTACAATCCACTTCGCCTCAATAGAACCTCTCACAGCCAATTACCCATCCATCGAATTGCAGTAGAGATCAACATAAAGGCAAGCCCACTTTTGCCGGATGGGGGCAGGGTTAGGCAGCCCTTGATCGTTGCACCATGCCCCAGCCAGATACCCAGTCGCATGCACTTTGGGGGCGAATGGGGTAGCATAAATCCAAACTTCGCTGGCGGTAAACTCCAGCCGTAACACCCTAGCCGTAGACCTTAACCATAAGCACCATTCACCCACTAGGTAATTGATTGACTGACCCACTGTCAGCATCTGAAGCCCCAGACGCCACCCTTGCCAGTGACCAATGATCACGAGCAGGGGAAGCGTTGAGGGGAGGCGTTGAGTGGAAGAGCGTCAAAGCCATAAGCGTCTAAGCGACAAGCATCAGTTGGATCGATCAGGCCGGAGATTGTCGTTGCAGTAGAACATCGAAGAAAACCTAAATCACCATATACGGCAGACGTAAAAAAACCACTCAGCGTTATGCATAAGTGGTTGATTTACATTTACTGGTGGCCAGGGGCAGAATCGAACTGCCGACACGCGGATTTTCAATCCGCTGCTCTACCAACTGAGCTACCTGGCCATCATTACGAGCCTTCGAGCTCTCGCAAGAGGATCGCATTATAGCAAACTTCATTGATTCGTGTCATGCCCAAGCAAGAAGTTGTAAGTCTGCGTTTGTTGGTTCAAAAAATTGCCTTGCTCGCGTATGCTCGTATGTCTCGTTGAGGTTTATTGCGAATGAAGCGATTTGATATCCAGGCGCCGGACATGATGCTGGCGGCGGCCATACAGGCGAAGATTGATCAGAAGACCAAGCCCCTAGGGGCGTTGGGGCGTCTGGAGTTGTTGGCTTTGCAAGTCGGACTGATTCAGAATTCTTTGTCGCCGCGCTTGATCAAGCCCGTTGTGATGGTGTTTGCCGGCGATCACGGCGTCGTGGAATCCGGGGTGAGCCCATATCCGCAGGCGGTTACCAGGCAAATGGTGATGAATTTTCTGGCTGGCGGGGCGGCGGTGAATGTGTTTGCGAGGCAGCATGGTATGCGGGTGCGGGTGATTGATGCGGGGGTGAATCATGTATTTGACCCGCACCCCGGCTTGGTGGATGCGAAGGTTGCGATGGGCACGCGCAACTTCGCGCTGGAAGCGGCGATGACACCGCATCAGTGCGAGCTGGCGCTCGCACAAGGTGCAAAGCTGGCGGCGGGAGAAGCGGCCGCGGGGTCGAATGTAATGATTTTCGGCGAGATGGGTATCGGCAACACATCTTCGGCAGCAGCATTGATGTCGGTGCTGTGCCGGTTGCCGGTGCGCGTTTGTGTCGGTCGCGGTACAGGGCTTGACGACGAGGGCCTGCAACGCAAGATCAGCGTGATCGAAGATGCCTTGGCATGCCATCAAGGCGGGGATTCTCCGCTTGCGGTGCTCGCGGCGCTCGGCGGGTTCGAGATCGCCATGATGGCGGGGGCGATGTTGGCTGCGGCTGAGCGCAGGACCCTGATTCTGGTGGACGGCTTTATTGCGACCTCCGCATTGCTGGTGGCTGCCAGGCTGGAGCCGGAGATTCTGCATTATTGTGTTTTCTCGCATTGCTCGGACGAGGCTGGCCATGGTTTGCTGCTTGAGCAACTGGGTGCTGAGCCACTGCTGCGGCTGGGTATGCGGCTGGGAGAGGGTACCGGAGCGGTGATGGCTTATCCGCTGTTGCAGGCAGCGGTGAATTTTCTGGAAGAGATGGCTTCGTTCGAATCCGCCCAGGTATCCGGTAAGGTGGAATGATTGATGCAGCTCATGTTGAGGCAGTGGCGATTGTTCAAGACTGCGGTAATGTTCTTCACGCGCATCCCGGTAAATCTTCCGGATTTTGACGAAAACGATCTGAACCGTTCGGTGCAATATTTTCCGCTGGTGGGTGTTCTGGTCGGCGCTGTTGCCGCACTGGTTTTTAGTCTGGCGCATTTGTTCCTGCCGCTTGCTCTGGCGGTTCTGCTCAGCATGGGAGCAAGTATTTATCTGACCGGCGCATTTCATGAAGATGGCTTGGCTGACGCGGCAGACGGTTTGGGAGGGGGGTGGCACAAGGAGCAGGTGCTCACCATCATGCAGGATTCACGGCTGGGAAGTTACGGCGCCATTGCTTTGATGATGGTGCTTTTTGCCAAATTCCAGACTCTTGTGGAGCTTGGCGCGGTATGGATACCGGCGGTGCTCGTTGCCGGCCATGCGTTGAGCCGGTTTGCGGCAGTCGGCGTGATTTACCGGCAGCGCTATGTAAAGCCGGAGGGAAAATCCAAACCGCTGGCAACGGATATCAGTCACAGGCAATTCTCGCTGGCGGCTTGTTTTGGGCTGTTGCCATTCACTGTGCTCACGCTGCTTTCCGGCGAGTGGTCGTGGTTGATTGCGCTGCTGCCCGTGGTTGCGGTCTGGTGCTGGTTCAGCAGCTTGCTGAAAAGACGTCTCGGCGGATATACGGGCGATTGCCTGGGAGCAATGCAGCAATTGACCGAGCTGGCGTTTTATCTGGGCGTGGCAATTTGTCTGGGCATGCGGTGACAGTCTTATGATAAAAGCACGGCAATGAAACTTTATCTGGTCAGGCATACGCGTTTGAGCATAGATCACGGCATTTGCTACGGGCAGGCCGATGTGGATGTGGCGCCGAGCTTTCATGATGAGTTGCGCAGCATCAAGGCCAAGCTGGCAGAGATCGAGTTTGATGCGCTGTATTGCAGCCCGCTACAGCGTTGTCTGAAGCTGGCCGAGGCGATCGCCCCGGGAAGGGCGATTGCGGATGATCGTCTGAAGGAGCTGCATTTCGGTGACTGGGAGCTGCAGCGCTGGGACGACATACCGCGCGATCAGTTCGACCGCTGGGCAGACAACTACGCCAGCTTGAGCCCGCCCAATGGCGAGACATTCACCGAGCTGCATGGACGCGCGCGGCATTTTGTCGAAGAGATCAAAACCATTCATGATGGCAGGAACATTCTGGTGGTCGCGCATGGCGGCTGGATACGCGCCTTGCTGGCCGACGTGCTCAATATGCCGCTGAAAGGTTTGTTCCGCTTTGAAGTGGATTACGGCAGTGTGACACAGCTCAAATTCGAAGGTGAAATTCCCCGCATCGGCTTTGTAAACCGCTAGTGCGTTATTCTTGAGTGCGCTGTTTCAGTTTCATTGGCAGGCCTGCCGCAACAAAAACCACTTCATCGGCGAGTTGTGCCAAAGCCTGATTGAGCCGGCCTTGTTCATCCTGAAAGCGCCGGTTGATTTCTCCCAGCGGTACGATGCCCATGCCGACTTCATTGCTGACCATGATGATTCGTCCCGGCAGGGCCGGCAGCAGCGCGAGTAATCGCTCACGTTCGTACTGCCATGAAGACGCTTCGGGTGGCTTGCAGTCGGGACATATCCACTGCGCCAGCCACAAAGTGAGGCAATCGACAATCAGGCAGCGGTCAGCTCGGGCGTGGTGTTGCAGCGCGTCGGCAAGAAAATGCGGTTCTTCAACCAGGGCCCATGTTGGCGGACGCCTTTCCTGATGGTGGCTGATGCGCTGCCGGAACTCATCGTCATACACCTGCGCGGTTGCGATATAAGTAACAGACCGCCCGGGACCTGCGGTTGCCAGTTGTTCGGCGTAAGCACTTTTGCCGGAACGGGCGCCGCCTAAAATAAGGGTGAAAGACATCAGGTTCTTGTTAGCTCCAGTGTTTGCTGAAAGTTTGCGCCGCATGCCAGCGCCGGATGATTGCTTGCAGTTGTTTCAGGCCATGCGTGATGACCGAAGGCCCAGGCTGGAGGATGTCGGCCGATTTGATTTCATGCAGGAAACCGCTTTTTACGGCGCTGATTTCAGCCCAACCGTGACGAGCCATTACCTGCTCGTGCTGAAACTTCTTGCCGCACCATGAGCCGATGATGATGTCCGGGTTGCGCATGGCGACTTCTTCCGCACGGACAATCCGATCCATGGCTGCCGCCGCTCGCGACAGATCGGCAAAGCAATCGATACCGCCGGCGATTTCGATCAGTTCGGATACCCAGTGTATGCCGCTGATCATCGGGTCGTCCCATTCCTCAAAATAGATAACGGGCTTGCCGGAGAAGTGAGTCGCCATTTCGCGCGCGCCCTCAATCTGCTGCTGCAGTCCGGCTATCAGATGCACGGCGTTGTCTGTCGATGTTGTCAGGGCGCCGAGTGTCGCGATCATGCGGAAGATGTCATTGATCGAACGCTGGTTGAAGGCATGGACTTCGATGCCGGCCTTGATCAGTGCGGCCGCAATATCTGCCTGCAAGTCGGTTGCGGTAAGCACCAGATCGGGTTTCAGCGCGAGAATCTTGTTCATGTTGGCGCTGGTGAAGGCGCTGACCCGCGGTTTTTCACGGCGCGCGACAGCCGGACGGGTGGTGTAGCCGGAAATGCCGGCGATACGTGTCTGCTGGCCGAGCAAGTAGAGGACTTCCGTGGTTTCCGTAGTCAGGCAGACGATCCGTTCCGGATTCAGCATCATGCGGCCCAACCGTTTTCCGTCACCAGTTCGCTGATCGGGCGTTCTGTGCACCAGCCTTCTTCCACCAGCATCGGCGATTTGTAAAAGCTGTTGACGTGACCGATACAAAGAATGGCGACCGGTTTTGCATTGGCGGGAATATCGAGCAGTTTCGCCAGTTCAAGCGGGTCGAACATCGACACCCAGCCCATGCCCAGGCCTTCCGCTCTGGCGGCCAGCCAGAGATTCTGTATCGCGCAGCATACCGATGCCAGATCCATTTCCGGCAAGGTGCGACGGCCGAACACATGGCGATCGCGCTGTCCGCACAGCGCGGCGACCAGCAGCTCGCCGCAATCCACAATGCCTTCGACCTTGAGGCGCAGAAACTCCGCCATTCTGGCGGTGTTTTCATATTCGCCGATGGCACGTGCAGTGCGGATACGCTCGGCTTCGACCAGTTTGTGGATGCTGGCGCGCAAGGTCTGATCGCTGATGCGGATGAAACGCCAGGGCTGCATCAGACCCACGCTGGGCGCTTGATGCGCCGCATTCAATAAGCGTGCAAGAATTTCCGGAGCGACCGGCAGTTTGTTGAAATGCCGCATGTCGCGCCGTTCGGCAATGACGCGGTAGATTGCAGCCTTTTCGAGCGCCGTATAGGCGTGAGGGTTGTTCGATGACATGGCGTTAAAAAAGCCGCGCCAGAGTGAACCGGGCGGCTTTCTCGATCATCTGGCGATTCAGGCTTGCGCAGGAGCGATGCGTTTGAATTGGCGCATTACGCGAGCGGCAATCCAGACAAGTACAAAATACATCGCGCTGTAGCCGAGGTAACCAGGCAGGTAATCCCAGCCGTATTGCATGGTTTCCAGCACGCCGTTATTGGGGAAGCGGCCGGAATAGAGATAATAAGTCTGGGTGGAAATCACGAAAGCGGCCAGTGTTGTAATGAGCGCCGTAGCGGAGTAGGCCAGCGGCTCGAAAGCATCGCCTCGCTTTGCCAGCCAGCGGCCGCCCAGCCACATCGCACCATAGGCGGGAATCAGGCCCCAGTAGCCGTCAGTCAGACAAAATCCCTGCCAGGGGTCGAGCGCGGCGACGCCGAAATCGATAACGCTGGCCAAGATGAAAAACAGCACAAACCATGCGGCGCGACCGAGCAATAAACCGCCCAGCAGAAACAGCACAAGACTCGCATCCGGCAAGGAGACGGCTGATAGCACATGACTGCCGCGCGTGAGCAGCATGAAAAAGGCAATCACGGCTGCGACAGCCAGTTTTTGGGCCAGTGAAAGTTTGTTCAGAGCGAGGTTCATTTCATATCTCCAGAATACCTCCCGCCTTTGGAGAGCGGGATTTTCAACTTCAGGCATCATATCATTTTGTAACAAAAAACGATTCCAAATTACCAGACTAGAAATCTGCGCGCATACCGACACGCCAAGTGCGTACAAAATCGATTGGATAAAGCGCATCCACAGATGTTTGCATGTAGTTTTCATGCTCGAAGAGGTTGCTCACCGAAGCAAAGAAATTCAGATTCTTGTGCTGATAGTTAAGTGCAAGGTTGGTGGATTCATAGTGCCCTTGTTTTTGAGCAAGTGAGTTATCGAAGTCATTGAATACATAGGTTTTTGAGCGCCATGTATGGTTGATATTCAAATTCGCGCGCTCAAGAAATTGATAGTTCAAATTGGCGACCAGCGTATGTTTAGGCGCGCCTGGTAAATCCTTGTTCCTGATGGTTGAGCCACTCAGGGTATTTTCTTTGTCAATGACGGCTCTTGTATAGCTATAGAGAATTGAGCCGCTAAGCTGGTCGGTGACTTTGAAATGATCCTGTAATTCCAGACCGTATTTACGAGTTCTATCCAGATTGCTGTTTGTTCCGAAGAAACCAAAACTCGGGTCCAGATAAATTTCATCATTCAGTCGGACATGAAATAAAGTTGCCTTGAAGCGATGGTCGGCGGTGGCATGGTTCAAGCCCAGATTGATCGTGTTGGCTTTCGCCGGGCTGATGAATCCATTGAACACCGTATTGTAAAACTCGTCGAATCCGAAGAAGCGATCAATGTCCGGTGCCTGGAATGAACGGTTGTAGTTGGTGAATACGCTGGTTTGAGGGTTGATACGGTAATTGGCCCCGATATCCCAGGCATGAAGGTTTTCGCTGTCACTTAGCTTGCTACCTGCCGTCGGCGCATAACGATAGCGTACTTTTTCCTTGCGCGCACCAGCAGACAGGGTAAGTGCTTCGGATAGCCAGTTAGGTCGGTATTCAGCGTTGATGAATACGGCGCGGTTATCTTTTGTGGTTGTGTTGAAATCGGTATTACGATCCCCATTAAAATCTTGATAGCCGATAATCGCGCTGAGGGTTTCGATGTTGTAACTCAAGGCAATATCGTTGGAGCGGTAGTCGTAATCTGCAACGTAAAACGGGAATGCCGATTTCTTGTCTTCATTGAAATGGGTAATGGATAGTTTTAATTTATTCGTGATGTCATATGCGGCTCCAAGCGTCCATTGGTCGGTGTCCAGATTTTGCTGCAAATAATCCCTGCCCCCGCTTTGTCTGGGGTCATCCTTGAATTCAGATTTGCTCAGATAGTTGATATACCGAATATCATTTCTGGAGCTGGTGCCCGCCACAAAGAAATACAGGTTATCAACAGGTTTGATTTTTAGGTTTATGTTTTGTGTGTCGGAACTGAATTTATCTTTATGGCCGGATGGGTCTTTTTTGCTGAAGCCGTCATGGCTGTCATGCGCCACATTTGCCGACAGATCAAAGTATTTTTCCGAGATACCGGCATTCAAATAATGATTTTGTTGGCCATAATTGCCAAGTGATGTGCCGATCGTTACGCCAGTCTTGCTCTTCGTGTAAATCTGCACGGCCCCTGATGTTGCACCGTCACCATAAATTACAGACCCGCTGCCTTTGATGATCTCGATGCGTTCAATATTGCTCAGCGGAATGGCACTCAATAATTGGGCAGCGCCATCGATGTTGTTCAGGCGCCGCCCGTCTACTGTGATGACAATATTCTGGCTGCCGTTTTCATTTCCGAAACCCCTCAAATTGATAGAGGGCGTAGCTTTGCTACCGAAACTGGAAGAGATATTGAGCGTGGTTTGTTGTGCTAGATAGTCATAAAGCGTTGCTGCTCCTGATGCCGCGATATGTTCGGAGCTATGTATTTCTGAAGCATAGGTAGTTTCCGTATCCTTGCGTTCGAAGCGGTTGGCTTTCACGATCACATCATCGGTCAGCAGCTCTGTAACCCCGGCATGGGCAAATGATGAGAATAACAGTCCGACCAGGCCCGCAATAGTGGTTTTTTTCATTGTCTTTCCCTTGATGGCATACGACCCCGCATGCGTAAATCAATAAGGGAAATACCGGAGATAATGACTCAAAAAGGAAGAGGATGTTGTAAACGAGACCCGCTTCGCGTTTTCATACCGTCACCCCGCGGTATTTCCTTGCTTGGTTGCGCAGGCCGGTCTCCGGGCTCACGAGTGAGGTGTTTGCCTCGCTTGCCGCCTTCCCATGACGCAGAGGTCACAGTGGCTGAATTGGCAAGTTGTTACTCGTTTACCGTTGCGGGGGCAGCACAGGCATTGTTCTGTGATGGACAAAACGCACCTGTTTCCCAGTTTCACCCTTATTCAGAAAAGAATATCGGGCACCTGACAACTTGAACAGATTATAAGTTATTCAAATCATGCACGGCAAAATTTTATTTTTGAAGATACTGTAATACTTTCATAAATCCCGCTTAGCTATTGACCACGAAAGGTTTTGCAAATTATAGTGCCAGCATGAATGCTGACCTTAAAAGCCTGGAAGAGAAACTGTCTCAGCTGATATCGCTCTGTCACAGCCTGCGCAGCGAAAATTCAGCATTGCGTCAGGAACTTGCACAGGCGCAAAGCGACGGCAAAAAGTTGCGGGACAATATGGTGCTGGTCAGCAACAGGCTCGAAGCTGTGATCGACCGTTTGCCCGAGGAGCCGGTATGAGCGAAGTGCGTGGTGTCGACGTCAATATAATGGGCCGCGAATTCACCGTCTCATGTACCGATGAAGAGCGGCCGGGCTTGATGAATGCCGTGAATTACCTCGACAGGAAAATGAAGGATATTCAGGCGACCGGCAAGGTTGTCGGTGTCGAGCGTATCGCAGTGATGGCTGCGCTCAATATTACCCACGAGCTGCTCAATGCCAAGAGCGGCAGTTTTGACATCGGTGATTTCAAGCGTAGAATTGATCTCATGCAGGAACAGATCGACGGCGCGATCGTCGAGAGTTCGAACAAACTGTTCTGATCCGAATTCGACCGGCCGGCTGTCGGCCTCACCGGTCCTACCGTTTGCTCCCTGCGGTGTTGTTCAGGTTATATATTCCTTGAACTAGTCTTTAGCATCGGTTTCGGTCCATCAAGCTGCGGTGTGTGCGCTCCAAATCTGCGGGTGAACCTGAAGCACTTGAGACTGTTACCACTTGAACCTTTGGTTCAGGATGCTGGCCTGGGCAACTTCCGCAGGGACATTCTCTACTATCTCAGGGCATGATATTCCAGATCGGCCAGACTGACGATTTCCAGCGCTTTTTCATGCGTCGATTCCAGAATGACCGGTGGTGCCATGCCTGCTTCGGCTGCTTCCATCCAGCGTGAAGCGCACAAACACCAGCGATCTCCGGGTTTTAGGCCTTCGAACCCATACTCCGGTCTTGGTGTGCTGAGGTCATTGCCGCGTAATATCGAAAAGGCCAGGAATTCTTCAGTGACCTGTGCGCATACCGTATGACTGCCGATGTCTTCCGGTCCGGTGTCACAGCAGCCGTTTCTGCTAAAACCGGTGAGCGGCTTGAAGCTGCAAGCCTGTAATGTGGTACCTAGAACATTGCGTGCCATTTTGCGTGGTCTCACTAACAATCGGTATAAATGAATACGCTATCATACGAGCTCCGTATTGGTTAGAGAATACGGCAAGCAACAAGAGGATACTGTTATGCGCTACTGGTTAATGAAATCCGAACCATCGGATGTGTCGATCGATGATCTTGCCTCATTCCCGAATCAAACCGTGGATTGGTACGGCGTCAGAAATTATCAGGCGCGCAATTTCATGCGCGACCAGATGAAGTTAGGCGATCTTGCATTTTTCTACCATTCCAACTGCGATGTGCCCGGTATTGCCGGTATCGTAGAAGTGAGCAAACTTGCTTATCCCGATCGCCTGCAGTTCATTGAAGGGCACAAATACTACGATCCCAAGTCGACGGCGGAAAACCCGAGTTGGGTCAATGTCGACGTGAAACTGGTGCGCAAAACCAGATTGTTGAGTCTGCAGGAACTGCGCAGCTATCCGGAATTGGCCACCATGCGGATATTGCAGCGCGGCAACCGGCTTTCGATCACGCCGGTGGACCCGCGTGAATGGGAGTTCATCATGCCGTTATTGAAGTAATATCACGCGACACAAAAAAGCCCCGGCTCAAACCGGGGCTTTTTTCGGACATTGATTTTAACTGATCAGTTAGGTGCGTCCAGGCTGCCGACGGCTTTGGGGTAGGTTACGATGCCCCAGGGCAGTTCCTTGTCGGCGATGCGCTTTTTCTCTTGCAATGTAGCTGCATCGAACACAATCACTTCATGCGAACGACCGCAGGTCAGCAGGATATCCTTGTCGTCGGGCGTGAAGGTGAAATGCCAGCAACGGTCACCGGTCGCGACTTCATTGACTTTTTCGTAGGTTTTCGCGTTGTAGACTTCCAGCATTTTCGCTTTGCCCGCCGCGACATATATCAGGTCGCCTGCGCGGTTGTAGGCGATACCATAAGGCGCAGCGCCAGTGGCGACTGTGCGCACGACATTGAATTCGCTATCCAGTACGAGGAAGTTGTTGCCAAATTCCAGTGTGGAAACATAGGCTGATCCGTCCGGCGCAGATTTGATGCCGCGCGGCCGGTCGCCATGTTCGTGGGTGGCGATGGTCTTCAGAAGATCACCGGTTTCGAGATTGTGCACGGTAATGGTGTTGTCGGCCTCGTTGGTGATGATCAGCTTGCTGCCATCGTTGGAAAACTCAATCCCCTCGGTCTCCGGGCCGCCCTCGATTTCACGCAGTTTCTTGCCAGCAACGAGGTCGACGACAGCGATACGTGCCGGTTCTTCGATTTCGTCGTCGTCTTCTTCTTCGATCACTTCCTCGCCCGGTTTGGGGGGTGGTCCACCCTTGGAGCTGGGCTCGAAGGAAATGTATGCAGTGTTGCCAACCACGCGGACGAATTCAGGATTCTTGCCGATCTCGACATGCTGGACCAGTTCACCGGTAGCGGTGTTGAGGATGGAAACATTGCCTTCGTCCTTGTTGGCGGTGACCAGCAGCTTGCCGTCTGGCGTGACGCCGATGCCGCGTACGCCATTGCCTTTGGGGTCTATGCTGCCGGTCGTTTCCATGGTGTTCAGATCGATCACGGTGACGCCGCCATTCTGGTTGGAAACATAGGCAATACCACGGCTGTCGGAGCCGCTTGCCGCGGTTTCCACTTCGGTCTTGTCACCGCAGGCGGCAACTGTGCCGGCCAGAGCGATTAAAAGAACACTGTTGCGTATCCTCGTTGCGAGGTGAGGGGATTTCATCCTGACTTTCTCCTTATAAGTTATTGATTGACCAATATTTGCCTGATTGGCATGCAAAGATTGGTCAATCATGTTTTGCATAGGTTCAAAACAATGTCTTGCGATTCAGTCTGACTACTTGCTATGAACAGTCGTTGTTAACATCCGATGGCTAGCCCAGGAACAAGCGGTAAGCGGGGTTACCGGTTTCTTCCCAGTAGGGATAGCCCAGTGTTTTCAGAAATGCATCGAACTCGGCTTTTTCCTGTGGCGGAACCTGAATGCCAACCAGAACGCGGCCGAAATCCGCGCCGTGGTTGCGGTAATGAAACAGGCTGATATTCCAGTCATGGCCCATGGTGTCGAGGAAGTTCATCAATGCCCCCGGTTTTTCGGGGAACTCGAAACGATAGACGACTTCATGTTCAGCCTGTGGCGCATGGCCGCCGACCAGATGGCGCAGATGCAGTTTCGCCATTTCGTTATCGGTGAGATCGATTGCGGGCAGGCCGTGCGATTTCAGATTCTCGATCAGCCTGACGGCTTCTTCGTGGTCGTGAATGGCGATACCGACAAAAATATGCGCTTCTTTCGCATCCGAATAGCGATAGTTGAATTCGGTAATGCTGCGATTGCCGAGTAAACGGCAGAACGCCTTGAACGCGCCGGGCTTTTCCGGAATGGTGACGGCGAGGACAGCTTCGCGTTTTTCACCGATCTCGGCACGCTCGGCGATGAAGCGCAAGCGGTCGAAATTCATGTTGGCGCCGGAGGCGATGCCGATCAGCGTTTTGCCGCTGACCTCATGGCGCTTGATGTATTCCTTGATGCCTGCGGTTGCCAGTGCGCCGGCCGGCTCCAGAATGGAACGCGTATCTTCGAAAACATCCTTGATCGCAGCGCAGATGGCGTCGTTATCGACAACGATCATTTCATCGACATAGGCCTGGCACAGCGCAAAGGTATGCACGCCGACCTGTTTAACCGCTGCGCCGTCGGCAAACAGACCGACCTGGTCGAGCATGACGCGCTCGCCTTGCTGCAATGAGCGCGTCATGGCATCCGCGTCCACCGCTTCAACGCCGATCACCTTGATTTCCGGCCGCACAGCTTTGACATAGGCCGCGATACCGGCGATCAGTCCGCCGCCGCCGACGCAGCAGAAGATGGCCTCAATCGGCTCCGGGTGCTGATCGAGAATTTCCATCGCGATCGTGCCTTGGCCGGCAATCACATCCGGGTCGTCATAGGGATGGACGAAGGTCAGACCTTCGGATTTTTCCAGTTCCAGTGCGTGGACATAGGCGTCTGAGTATGAGTCGCCGTACAGCACGACTTCGGCGCCGCGGCGCTGAACCGCATCGACCTTGATCTGTGGTGTGGTGGTGGGCATTACGATGACGGCGCGGCAGCCCAGTTTCTGTGCTGCCAGCGCCACGCCCTGCGCATGATTGCCGGCAGAGGCGGCAATGACGCCTTTCGCCAGGGCTTCCCTTGAGAGGTTGGCCATCTTGTTGTAAGCACCGCGCAGCTTGAACGAGAAAACCGGCTGCGTATCCTCGCGTTTGAGCAGAACACGGTTATTCAGACGTGCCGAAAGATTGGGCTGATATTCAAGCGGTGTTTTTTCCGCCACTTCATAAACCCGTGCGCTTCTGATTT
Source organism: Methylophilales bacterium LSUCC0135 (assembly GCA_001704575.1). Classification (GTDB taxonomy): domain Bacteria; phylum Pseudomonadota; class Gammaproteobacteria; order Burkholderiales; family Methylophilaceae; genus UBA6140. The sequence continues at coordinate 50,033 of MCAW01000009.1, read as the reverse complement.
TTTCTGGATAGTCGTTTTTCATTGGTGGGGCAGCTGTTTTTCAATATGCCAACTGCGGTGTATTATTCAAGGTTGGATTAAGACCTGAATTATAAAGAAAACAGAAGGATAAAAGTAAATGGCAACACAGGACGAATTGAAGCAACAGGTCGCCAAGGCGGCGGTTGAGTATGTGAAGGATGGCATCATCGGTGTGGGCACTGGCTCTACGGCAAATTTCTTCATCGACGAACTGGCCAAGGTCAAACATAAAATTGACGGCGCAGTCGCCAGCTCTGAAGCCACGGCCAAGCGTCTGCGTGATCATGGCATCGAAGTATTCGATCTCAACAGCGTCAGCGGCATGGAAATCTATGTGGACGGTGCCGATGAAATCACCGAAAACATGCACATGCTGAAAGGCGGCGGCGGCGCGCTCACCCGCGAAAAAATCGTCGCGGCCTGTGCAAAAAGCTTCGTCTGTATCTGTGATGCCAGCAAGCTGGTGCCGGTGTTGGGCAAGTTTCCGCTGCCTGTTGAAGTATTGCCGATGGCCCGTAGCCATGTGGCCCGTGAATTGGTTAAACTGGGCGGACAGCCGGTGTTACGCGACTTTACGACGGATAACGGCAATGTGATTCTGGATGTGCATGGACTGACCATCATGAACCCGTTCGAAATGGAAGCCAGAATCAACCAGATCGTCGGCGTCGTCACCAACGGCTTGTTTGCCGCGCGTCCGGCCGATGTGCTGTTGCTGGCAACGGCTGAAGGCGTCAAAACCTACAAGAAATAATGCATGATCAGCGGCAGGCGGCATGTCCCTGCTATGCCGCCAAGTCACTGGTATGAAACGGGAATGACAATTTGACATCATATTGTCATGAACAGACGTTAGGCTGGGCTGTTCTAAACCAAACAGCCTAAACTTCAAAGGAATCGCTCCATGCAATTTGAACATACCTACAAGCAATACGATGCCGAACTCGAAGCGGTTCGGGCCAAGGTTCTTGAAATGGGGGGCCTGGTCGAGCAGCAGATCGTCAACGCACTGGAAGCGCTGGTAAGCGCCAATCCGACGCTGGCCGAGACTGTGATAAAGAACGACCATCAGGTCAACGCACTTGAAGTGCAGGTGGATGAAGACTGCAGCCACATCATTGCGCGCCGCCAGCCGGCAGCAGGCGATCTGCGCATGATCATGATGATCGTCAAAACCATCACCGATCTCGAACGGATCGGCGACGAGGCGACCAAGATAGCGCGCGTGGCGCAGAAGATCTATGAATCCGACCGCATGTTTACGCCGCGTTTTGCCGAGATCAAGGCGATGGTGGGTCTGGTGCGTGAAATGCTGCGTACTTCGCTCGATGCTTTCGCACGCCTCGATGTGAGCAAAACCGTCGAAGTCGCCCGTCAGGACGAGCAGGTGGACGAACAGTTTCGCGTTGCCATGCGTCAGCTCATTACCTTCATGCTGGAAGACCCGCGCACCATCTCGATGTCGCTTGAGGTGCTGTTTGTCGCCAAGGCAATCGAACGTATCGGCGATCATTCCAAGAATATTGCTGAATACGTGGTCTACATGGTCAAGGGCAAGGATGTGCGCCATACCACGGTTGAAGAGATGGAGCGCGAAACGCTTTAATGTGTATCAGGATATTTTGTTTCGCTTGAAGGCAGTCATTGGTTACAAGAAAACTGCCTCATTCTGAAATCGCAGCGGTCGATTTAGGCTCAAACAGCTTCAGATTACAACTGGCGCGCGTCGTTGACGGGCGTCTGGTTTTTCATGACTCCCTGCGTGAGGCCGTGCGTCTCGGCGCCGGTCTGGATAAAAACAATTATCTCGACCCGGTTGCCCGCCAGCGTGCAATCGATTGTCTCAAACGCTTCGGCGAGCGGCTGCGCGGTTTGCCGCCGGATGCCGTGCGCGCAGTCGCCACCAACACTTTCCGCGTTGCAAAAAATTCAGCCGAGCTGCTTGCCGAGGCGCAGGAAGCCTTGGGCTGTCCGATCGAAATAATTGCCGGCCGTGAAGAAGCCCGTATGATTTTCATCGGAGTCAGTCACAGCTTGCCTGTCGCTAGCCATAAACGCATGGTGATTGACATTGGCGGCGGTTCGACCGAGTTCATCATCGGCTGCGGGCTGGAGCCGCAGGAGATGGAAAGTCTTTATATGGGCTGCGTCAGCTACAGCCGCAAGTATTTTCCGGAAGGCAAAATCACCGAAGAAAGCCTGCAGAAAGCCAGACTGGCTGCTGCTGATGAAATTCAGGCCATCCGCAGCCGTTTTCATGGCGGTCACTGGCATGAAGCGGTTGGCTCTTCCGGAACGGCGCGTTCGCTGGGTGAAATCATGCGCCTCAATCATCTCAGCGACGGTGCCATAACCAGAGAAGGCCTGCTGCTGCTGCGGGAGAAGCTTTTAAATGCGAGAGACACGCGCAGGATACAGCTCGAAGGTTTGAGTAACGATCGTGCTGCAGTGATCCCCGGCGGGTTTTGTATCATGCAGGCGGCTTTCGACGAGCTGGGCATCGAGCGCATGACAACCGCCAGCAGCGCATTGCGCGAAGGCGTTCTTTACGAACTTCTTGGCCGTATGCAGCACCACGATACACGTGAGGCGACGGTCAGAACTTTCATGCGGCGTTACCATGTCGACCGACCGCAGGCGAAACGTGTCGAAACCGTAGCCATGAAATTCTTGTCCCAGGTCGAGCACAAGCTCGACATGCAGGCTGAGACAGCGCGGCATTATCTGACTTGGGCTGCCAAGTTGCATGAAACCGGCATTTCAATTGCGCATAGCGGCTATCACAAACATTCGGCTTACATTGTTGAAAATGCCGATATGCCCGGTTTTTCCAAGCTGGAACAGGAGACGCTCGGTTTGCTGGTGAGGGCCCAGCGGCGTTCCCTGGCCAAATTGAGCCTGCCGTCGCTTGAGGATGATCGTTGTTTGCTCGTACTGATTTTCCGTCTGGCTGTACTGTTCAATCGCAAGCGGCTCGATGACGATATGCCGGCCGTTGCGCTGACGAGAGCGAAGAGTGGTTTTGAGCTGCGTCTCTCTGCGGATTGGCTCGCGCAGAATCCGCTCACTTCTGCAGCCCTGCAGAACGAGATTGCCTGCTGGCAGGAGGCCGGGGTCAGCCTCGTACTTGCGGAACCGCAACCTGAGACCAGTCCGGGCTAGCCCGGACATTTCACCGGATCACGGGACGATGACGAGGAAGTTTGCGCGCAGATTCACGCACCTCGCGCCAAACCAATAGCGATCCTCTTGGCGCGAAGCGGGGGTGTGAAGATGCCGCAAAATTCCCGTCAGCGCCCATGAAGGCAACAGGTACAAACCGGCTTTCGCTCCTATGCCCGGCAAGCCTGCATTCGTGAGATTTCCCGTTTGCTTCAAAGCCGGTATGGTGAAATATTCGGGCTAAAGGTCTGCCAGTACGTCCTGTCCCAGTTCTGTCATCAGATACTGTTGTGCCGAGAATTCGTAACCGCGGCGGGCAGCACGACGACGATAGCTGCTGTCCGGCAGCATTTCCCAGGCATTCAGGTTGTCTTTCAGATAAGGCTCCAGGCCTTCCTTGATCACGCGCTTTCTGATTTTGCTATCCAGCAGCGGAAAGCACACTTCAATCCGACGGAAGAAGTTGCGGTACATCCAGTCGGCGCTGGCGAGGTAGACGTTCTCTTCGCCGCTGTTGTGGAAATAGAAAATGCGGGTGTGTTCGAGAAAGCGGCCAACGATGGAGCGCACGGTGATGTTTTCGGAAATGCCGGGTATGCCCGGACGTAAGGCACAGACTCCCCGCACGATCAGTTCGATTTTCACGCCCGCATTCGAGGCATCATAAAGCGCACGGATGATGTCGGCATCCAGCAAGGCATTCATTTTGGCGATGATGCGCGCTTTTTTGCCGCCTCTGGCCAGCTCCGCCTCGTTGTTGATGGCCTTGATCAGACGACTATGCAGGGTAAACGGCGATTGCCACAGATGGCGCATTTTGGTGGCCTTGCCCAGCCCGGTCAGTTGCGCGAATACATCGTTGACGTCCTCGCAGATTTCCTCCTGACAGGTCAGCAGGCCGAAATCGGTATAAAGCCGCGCGGTCCGCTGGTGGTAGTTGCCGGTAGCGAGATGGACGTAACGCCGTAGCCGGTCGTCCTCGCGCCTGACCACCATGGCCATCTTGGCATGGGTCTTGTGACCGACCACGCCGTAAACCACATGCGCACCCGCATTTTCAAGTTTGGCAGCCCAGTTGATGTTGGCTTCTTCATCGAACCGCGCCATCAGCTCGACGACGACCGTGACTTCCTTGCCGCGTCTGGCGGCATCGATGAGGGACATCATCAGGGTTGAATCCGCGCTGGTGCGGTAGAACGTCTGTTTGATAGCCAGCACCTGCGGGTCTTCGGCTGCCTGCTTGATGAATTCGATGACCGGGTTGAACGACTGGTAGGGATGATGCAGAAGAATGTCACCCTTGCGTATCACCTTGAAAATATCGGGGTCCTTGTTCAGCTCTCTCGGTGTGCTTGGGGTATAGCGGCGGAATTTGAGATCGGGCCGGTCGACCGAATCCGGAATCTGCATCAGGCGCACCAGATTGACCAGGCCATTGACCTGGTACAGGTCTTCATGACCCAGTCCGAACTGGCCGAGCAGGAATGCCGACATCGGTTCCGGACAATTGTCGGCAACTTCGAGCCGCACGCCGTCGCCATACTGCCGGTGCGTCAGTTCACCCTGCAAGGCAACGCGCAGATCCTTGACATCTTCATCATCAACGGTCAAATCGCTGTCGCGTGTCACACGGAACTGGTAGCAACCCTTGACCTGCATGCCGGAAAACAGCTCGCTGACATGGGCGTGAAGGATCGATGAAAGAAAAACAAAACCGTATTCACAGCCGGCGATTTCGGACGGCATGCGAATCACACGCGGCAAGGCGCGCGGTGCCTGCACGATGGCAATACCGGAATTGCGGCCGAAAGCATCTTTGCCTTCGAGTTCGACAGCGAAATTCAGGCTCTTGTTGAGCACGCGCGGGAACGGATGGGCGGGATCGAGACCGATGGGCGTCAGGATGGGCATCAGGTCACGGAAAAAGTACTGGCGGATCCACTCGCTCTGTGTCGCGTTCCAGTGACCCCGGCGCAGGAACTTGATGTCCTGTTCCGCCAGCCGCGGCAGCACAACTTCGTTCAGAATTTTGTACTGATGGTCAACCAGTGCATGGGCTTCGGCGCTGACGCGGTTGAACACCTGCTTGGGCAACAGGCCGTCCGGCCCTGCCGAAGTATCCTTGAAGCGGATCTGCTCCTTTAGGCCGGCGACGCGTACCTCAAAGAACTCATCCATGTTGCTGCTGAAAATACAAAGGAACTTGAGCCGTTCCAGCAAGGGTACGCGCTCATCCTCGGCCTGTGCGAGCACTCTGCGGTTGAAGGCGAGTATGCCGAGCTCGCGGTTGACGAAATATTCGGGATCCAATTTGACTGAACGCAAGTTAAAACCCTATTTTATGAGGCTTTTGTTTCAGTGCTGTGACAACGGTGACAATCAGTTTTTCGGCGGTACATAGCCCGCAGCAGCGTCTGCGCCCGCACCGAAGAAATAAGCTTCGGTCTGCTGTGACAGGTACTTGCGCGCCTGCGGGTCTGCCAGACTCAGGCGGTTTTCATTGACCAGCATGGTCTGGTGCTTGAGCCAGCCCGCCCAGGCTTCCTTCGAGACGTTTTCGAAGATGCGCTTGCCCAGCTCGCCGGGATAAGGGGGGAAGTCCAGGCCTTCTGCTTCATGACCCAATTTAACGCAATGAACGGTTCGTGCCATTTTTTGACTCTATGTAGTTATGCAATGAATGTTCTATGATAGCCCAGAAGCGGCTCCGACTGTAGCGTCCGGCGCAATCCAGGCTGCCTTCAGCCGGGCTGCCCGTCAGGCCTCGGCTTCAGCAGCATGGGCGTATAGACCAGCAGAAACAACGCGAATGCCAGCAACCAGCAAACATAAGAAAGCGTCAGCCACCACGGGTAATGCCCCATGTCGATCAATGGCAGGCAGACCCGGAATACGGCGCTCAGCAACAGCGCCAGCATCGCATACGCAACCAGCGGCGATGGTTCGCTGATGTTTCTGCCGGTGTGGCCGAGCGCGACCCGCGACATCATCGATAACGTCATCAGGCCGATACCACAGATGGTGAACAGATGTATGGTCAGAGTGGCTGGAACGTCGAGCCAGTATTGTATCGCCAGCAACAGAAACCCGAGATTGATCAACCAGGAAGAAACATAGAGCCCCCACAACAGCGAGACTTTCCAGATGCCGGGCGTATGCCAGTTGATGAGTCTGATCCCGTTCGAGAGGAACAGCAGGCCTGCGCTGAGCGTGGTCAGCACGGCTTCCCCGATGAACAGTTCGTTGATGAAAAACAGCAGGAAAAACAGCAGAATCGAAATGTCCAGACTGCGGCTCTGGCGCAGACTGACTTTTTCGCTGACGCCGCGCTCGATGAAAAATGGAATCACGCGTCTGCCCAATACCAGAATCAGACTGATGATCAGATAAAGTCCGCCGTAGACAGACAAGAACGCACCTTCATGCAACAGGCCGAATGCACCGAGATAAAACAGGGCGTTACCGGCAACGAGCAGCAGCAGCTTGGAGACCACGGCAATTTGCTTCCATTGCCGCGAGAGCAGAATCGGGCGCATGACCGCAACGGCAAGCAGCAGCCCGAACAGCAGATCGGCGACGGCGGCCGCCGGCAGATAAGTGGTTCCGCACAGCAGCAGGAGTCTGGCACCGAGCCAGACCGTAAACAGTGCCAGCAACCATTTTCCTTGCAGCGTATCGATGCCGGTCCAGTTGCGCACGGCAGTCAGCAGGAACCCGGCGATGACTGCCAGACCGTAACCGTAGATCATTTCATGGGCATGCCACTGCATGGGCGTGACGCCCTCGACAGGCAAAGGTATGTACAGCAGATAATTTGCCATCCATACCGTTATCGAGAGCATTGCGAATGCGGCCGCCCCCACAAAAAAAGGCCTGAAGCCGAGGTTGAACAAGGCAAAGCCGGGTTTTTTGTTGCGCGATGGGATGGTGGGTTGTATCAACATTGGGATTTGCTTGGGCGCAGAGATGATGCGCATAGCATAAATCCAATTGCAACAATCACCAACCAAAGCGGACGGTTGTTCTGCCTTGGCTGGTGCGTGCTGTGCGCGCTAGAATTCGCCGCGCAGGCCGATCAGCAGGGAGCGGCCGCCTTGAGGTGCAAAGTCCTTGAGGAACGAGGTGTGATCGCGGATTTCCTCGTCCAGCAGATTGTTGGCTTTGGCGAAGGCTTCCAGCCGCAATCTGGTCGGCAGCAGATAGGTGACCATGGCGTTGACCGATGTATAACTGTCGGTCGGCAGTTCGAACCCGGCAGTACGGTTCTGCTTGAAGCCATGCAGCACGTCAAGGCGGGCACTGTAGCGGTCGAACGCATAATTGAGGCCGGCGCCGATGCGCAAGGGCGTGATGCGCGGCAGGTCTTCGCCGGTGTCGCGGTTTTTGGCGCGAACATAATCGGCGCGCATGGTCAAGTCCCAGATGCCGTAGCGTTCCGAGATGCGGAATTTGCCGTCCGCCTCGATGCCACGGAAAGTTGCGCCGACCTGGTCGAATACTGCCACCTCCAAATTATCCTCGAATTCGCCGTTATTGAAGAGCCCGATAAAGTTGCTGAAGCGGGTGTAGTAAGCACCCACATTGAAAGCATGCATGCCGGATTTCCAGCGGATTTGCGCATCGATGCCGTTGGAGCGTTCGACATCGAAATCGGCATTACCGATTTCGAACTGGCCGGTTGCGACGTGAGGGCCGTTGGCATAGAGCTCGAAGTAGCTGGGCGCGCGTTCGTTATGCGACAGATTGCTGCTCAATGACCATTGCTCAGTCAGCTTGACTAGCGCGCCGGCAGCGAAGCTGCGCGGTGTGAAGCTGTTTGACAAGGCAGCGCCGAAACCGTCGCCGCCTTTTGAATCGACATCGACCTTGTCAACGCGGCCGCCGAAGCTGAATTTGAGATCATCCGGCGTGCTGAGGCTGAGCGGCAGCTCTTCATAAATGTAAATCCCGCGGCTGCTGGTCTGGTTTTTCGGCACAAACGCCTCGTCGCCGATGGCTTCAAAACGGGAATTCTGGAATTGCAGGCCGACAACACCGCTGAGCGGACCGATTTTGCCGTGGCCGAATTCGATCGAGCCTTCGAGACCGCGGTTGCTGAAGCGGGTTTCAGGTTCGCCGCCGGCGATTTCCACATGCTTGTAATCCGTGTGCGCAAGCCGCACCTTCACCCGCTCGACAACCTTGCCAAGTTCCTTGAACTCGGTGGCGAAATCCCAGCGGTCGCTGTTCTGGTCGATGATGACATCTTCCTCGACCACGGTGCCGTACTTGTTGTTGTAGGTGGAATAGGAAAGTCCGGCATAGCCGTTTTCAAACGTCAGTGACGCGCCGAGTGCACCGCCATCGCCGCGGGAGGCGCTGTTGACCAGACGACCGCGATCTTCACGCGCTATGCCATCCGCCTGGCTTTTGCGCTTGGAAACGGCATAACCGGGAATTTCCAGATCGTTGGTTTCACGTTGATAGAAATCCGCGTGGACTGCAAACAGGCCGTTACCGGCATCGAGCACGATGGCGCCGTTTCGTTGATCCTCGGCACCGCCGAAACGAATTTCGCCACGGCCGGTGATGCCATCCAATTGCTCCTTGGGGATGCGATGGTCGATGGCGTTCACTACGCCGCCGACTGCACTGCCGCCGTAAAGCAGCGCAGCAGGACCGCGCACAACATCGATTTGCTCGATCACCAGCGGATCGATGGCAACGGCGTGGTCAAAGCTGAGGCTCGCGGCATCAAGAATGCCGACACCGTTTTGCATGATGCGCACACGGTCGCCATCCAGTCCGCGGATAATGGGGCGCGAGGCATTGGGGCCGAAATAGCTGCTGCTGACGCCCGGGGTGTTTTTCAGGGTTTCGCCCAGGGTGCTTTCGCGGCTGAGCGATAATTCACGACCGTTGAGTACGGAAACCGGCACGACCAGCTGATCGGAGCCGACACCGAGCGGATTTGCCGTCACCGGTACCTGTTCCAGTGCGATGGTTTCGCTATCGGTGTTTTCGTCGGCGGCAACGGCTTGAGCGCCGGATAGCCAGGGGCAGGCTAAAGCAATCGCCAGAAAAAGTTTTTTGCGCGCAAGCGGGCGCGCTTTGTATGCAGTTAAAAGCATGGTCAACCTCGAAGATCAAACTGGATGAATGCAAAAGCAGCCTGAAAAGGCTGCGCAGGTCATTGATCAGACGAGGCGGGGTGGCGCTCGGGCGCTGTAAGGCTGGATATACCGGTATGCAAGATGGCTGGAAACAGTTGAAGCGGGCGTAACATGCGCCGCCTTTTCCAGCATGAAGGTGAAGCTGCTGCCGACGCCGGCGGCGGCATGGCTGACGCTGAGGCATTGATCGCAAGCGGCAGAGTGCGTTGGCGCCTGATCCTGCTGTTGTGAATCCGGATGAAGGTCGGTAAGGTGGCTGGTTGCATGCAGCAGCGCGGTCTGCTGGGTAAAACCGAGCAGAAATGTCAGCGCGAATGTGAAAATCATTTTATGCAACATGATTGCATTTTATCAGAGATCACGGATTTTGCTGAATTTTTTCCATAACCTGCATTTTGACGGCGACATGCCGGCTCAAGTAAAATGCATACACTCATTGGGGAGTAGCTTCCTTTGGCGATTCAAAGGGCTTGCGTCAACATGCTTGGCTGTTGCCATGGCGCAGGCGGTTCGGGCAAATCCGGACTTCGCGAGACCATTGATCGTGCCGCTTCATATTGGCTGGAGGTTCGGCATGGTCACTGGTGTGCTCCGGCCGGAGAAATTCATGGAAGCATTTCTTATCTCGACCGGTATCGTAGCACTGGCAGAAATCGGCGACAAAACCCAATTGCTGGCTTTCGTTCTGGCAGCAAGATTCAAAAAACCCTATACCATCATCCTCGCAATTCTGGTGGCCACCATTGCCAACCATGCCTTGGCGGGGCTGCTCGGCGCTTCAATCACACTTCTGCTTGAACCGGAAACCCTGCGCTGGATACTGGGTGTTTCATTCATCCTGATGGCTGGCTGGATCATGATTCCGGACAAGCTGGATAACGCAGAAATCAGCAGGGTTGGTCATATGGGGGTGTTCGGCACGACGCTGCTGACATTCTTTCTGGCGGAAATGGGCGACAAAACCCAGATTGCGACCATCGCTCTTACCGCGCAATATCAGGCATTTTTCATGGTGGTGATCGGTACCACGCTGGGCATGATGATTGCCAACGTACCCGCAGTATTGATGGGAGAAAAGATTGCGCACCGCATTCCGGTAAGGTTGGTACATCTGATTGCTGCCCTGATTTTTTTAGTGCTCGGGGTAGCCGTTTTGTTCGGCGCCGCTGACTATATTGGGATATGAAGCCCTTGAAAGGTCAGTAAGTCAGAAACAGCCGGTAGCCTGCAATGGCCTGGTTGTCGGTGGTGAACGAGAGTTTGATGCGGACATTCTGCTTTGCTGCAATCCCCGGTGTTTGGTCGGCCCCGTCCGACAGGTATTCTTCCGGTTTGAAGGTGCGCCGTATCAGCGGTTTGTCGTAGGTGTCGGTGAGCGTCAACTCAAGCAAGGGGTAAGCCTGGCTGTATCCGGCATGATTGATGATGGTCAAGTAAAGATGGATCAGGCCACGGCGGTCCGCATCTTCCTCCAGCTCTGAATCGTCGATCGCGATCAGATCGGCGTTTTTCGGAAGTTCCACCTTGCAGTCAAACAGCTGGCAGGCATGTTCGAGTTGCGGTCTGGTTTGCGGCCAGCGCGCCGCTATGTCGGTGCGCAGAAAATACACAGTTTGTGCCAGCATCGACAGAATCAGTACTGCTGCCAGCAGGGTCAATAACAGTTTAAGCAACACCGGCTTTCTGCGCCGTTCGACCCCCGCCTTGTCTCTCACCGAATCTGCCATCATGGCCGGACTCAGTATATTGTCTTTGCCGGGCAGGCTGAAATCGGTCAGTTTGAAAGCCGCTTCCTCAGCCAGTATCGGCCTGACTGCCGGGGCTATTTCCGCGCTGTCTGGCGCAGCATTTTCATAAGGAGGCGTGTGTTCTTGTTGCGTGACCTGCTGTTGCGTAACCGGGGCTGCAACACCGGCAAGCTCACCGGCTTCTGTAGCATCCGCTGGTTGGAATGTTGCTGCGTCATCTACTTTCGCCAGCCGGTCGAGTGCGTTGAATACATGCTCGCATTGCCCGCAACGCACATTGCCTTGATGCGCCTTCAGCTGTCCGGCGCTGACGTAAAAAGCAGCGTTACAGGCGGGACACGAGGTTACGAGGCGCATTTTCTTCTGCCCGTCAGCAGAACCCAGCTTTCCAGAAATACGGGTTCGTTCATCTCGAACCACTCGGCATAGATGGCGCTCACCCGCTCTGCCTGCTCACGCAGAATGCCGGAAAGCGCGATACTGCCGCCGGGCTTGCAGGCGGCCGCCAGCGCCGGTGCCAGTACCGATAATGCGCTGGACAGAATGTTGGCGACAACCAGATCAGCCGGCTCTTCCCGCAGCTGGTTGGGCGCCAATTGATCCGGCAGGTAAAACGCCGCCTCCACCTGATTTTGCGCAGCGTTGTAATGACTGGCTTCGATGGCTTGCGTGTCAATGTCGGTGCCGATGACACGCCCTGCCCCCAGCTTTCTGGCGGCAATCGCAAGAATGCCGGAGCCGCAGCCATAATCGAGCACCGATAGGCCGGGCCGCACGTGGTCAGCCAGCCATGCCAGACACAAATGGGTGGTGGGATGACTGCCGGTACCGAATGCAAGGCCGGGATCAAGAATGATGTTGAGTGCTTGTGGATTGGGCGCATCGTGCCAGGTCGGTACGATCCACAAGTCGTCGCGAATCCGGATAGGATCGAACTGTGACTGCGTCGCCCGTACCCAGTCCTGCTCGGCAACGGCTTCGACGCTGTAGGCGAGATTGTGCAGGCCGGTTTCGCTGGCGAGGTCGGACATCACCCTGGCAACATCGATATCATCATTGAACAGCGCGCTGACGATGTTCTGTTGCCAGATGCCGGGTGGCGGGTCGCCAGGCTCACCGAAAATCGGTTGTTCGTCCGCTGTTTCCGCGTTGGCATCCTCGATGCTGGCGGATAACGCGCCCAACGCCATCAGCGCATCACTGAGTGATTCCGCCGTGTTGTCGTGGGCTTCTATTCTGAGCGATATCCAGGCCATTCCGGGTAAGCTGGCGGGCTTGCCTTATTTCGAGCTCAAACCGAGCTTCTGCTCGAGATAATGGATACTGGTGCCACCCAGATGGAAAGCGGCATCGGCGAGCAGGTCGCGATGCAGTGCGATGTTGGTCTTGATACCCTCTACCGCCATTTCCGAGAGCGCGATGCGCATCTTGGCGATGGCCTGCTCGCGCGTGTTGCCATAAGTAATGAGCTTGCCGATCATGGAATCGTAATGTGGCGGCACCATGTAGTTCTGGTAAGCATGGGTGTCGACGCGCACCCCCGGACCGCCTGGCATGTGGAAGGTCGTGATGCGTCCCGGCGACGGCACGAAAGTATACGGGTCTTCCGCGTTGATGCGGCACTCGATGGCATGGCCCTTGAATTCGATGTCACGCTGGCGGAAAGAAAGCTTTTCACCGGCAGCGATACGAATCTGTTCCTGCACGATGTCGATGCCGGTAATCATCTCGGTGACCGGATGTTCGACCTGGACGCGCGTGTTCATTTCGATGAAGTAGAACTCGTCATTCTCGTAAAGAAACTCGAAGGTACCGGCACCGCGATAGTTGATACGGCGGCAGGCATCTGCGCAACGTGCGCCGATCTTGTCGCGTAAACGTGTACTGATGCCGGGCGCAGGCGCTTCTTCGAGCACTTTCTGGTGGCGGCGCTGCATTGAGCAGTCGCGTTCACCCAGAAAAACGGCATTGCCGTGCTGGTCGGCCAGCACCTGAATTTCGATGTGGCGCGGTTGTTCGAGGAATTTTTCCATGTAGACCATGGGATTGCCGAAAGCGCTTTGCGCCTCCGACTTGGTCATGTTCACCGATGCCAGCAGGGCTGCTTCGGTGTGGACCACGCGCATGCCGCGTCCACCACCGCCGCCCGCCGCTTTGATGATGACCGGATAGCCGATGCGTTTGGCTTCGCGCATGATCATTTCCGGGTCATCCGGCAGGGCGCCGTCCGAGCCCGGCACGCAGGGCACGCCGGCCTTGCGCATGGCATCCTTGGCACTGACCTTGTCGCCCATCAGTCGGATGGTTTCGGCACGCGGGCCGATGAACACGAAACCGCTCTGTTCGACACGTTCGGCGAAATCGGCATTCTCGGACAGGAAACCGTAGCCCGGGTGAATCGCTTCGGCATCGGTGACTTCTGCGGCACTGATCACAGCGGGGATGTTCAGGTAACTCTGGCCGGAAGGTGCCGGGCCGATGCAGACCGACTCATCGGCGAGTTGAACGTATTTTGCTTCGCGGTCGGCTTCCGAGTGAACGGCGACCGTCTTGATGCCGAGCTCACGGCACGCGCGCTGGACGCGCAAGGCGATCTCGCCACGGTTGGCAATCAGGATCTTTTCAAACATGTTGAATCCTTAGCCGATAATGAACAGAGGTTCGCCGTATTCCACCGGCTGCCGTTTTGGCTCCGGCCGCTCACAGCGCTTAACTTGCTGCGCAAGTCAGCCTGCACCGAAACGGACCGCCCGTGTGGTGTGAAATAGAGATGTTGCATGATGTTATCCAATAATAAACAGTGGCTCGCCGTATTCAACTGGCTGTCCGTTTTGGCTCCGGCCGCGCACAGCGCTTAACTTGCTGCGCAAATTAGCCTTCACCGAAACGGGCAGTCCGGAAAATTATGAAATGGAAATGTTGCATGATGCTATCCGATAATAAACAGAGGCTCACCGTATTCCACCGGCTGCCCGTTTTCAACCAGGATGGCCTTGATGACGCCCGCCTGGTCGGCTTCGATTTCATTGAGCAGTTTCATCGCTTCGATGATGCAGAGCGTATCGCCGACCGCGACCGTGCTGCCGACGTCGACGAAAGCCTTGGATTCTGGCGAAGGCGAACGATAGAAGGTGCCGACCATGGGCGACTTGACGACGTGACCTTCAATTGCTGCAGGTGCCGCCTCGGCCGGGGCCGCTGCTGTTGCAGGGGCCTGCGGGGCAGGCGCTGCAGGCGCGGCCATCTGCATGTAGGGTTGATAGTGCATGGCACCCTGAGCGGCGCCGGGTTGGTTGCGGCTGATACGGACCTTTTCTTCGCCCTCGGTCAGTTCCAGTTCGGAAATGCCTGATTCTTCAACCAGGTCGATCAATTTTTTGAGTTTGCGTAAATCCATGGGATACCTCTGTAACTAGTTAATCGCCGGGAAAATGCTAGGCGGGTTGATTCGATAAAAATGTAATGGCGTAATTGAGTGCGAATGTGTAGCCCTGGGCACCCAGTCCACAGATGACACCGACGGCGATGTCACTGAAATAGGAATGGTGGCGGAAGGTTTCGCGTGCATGGACGTTGGACAGATGCACCTCGATGAATGGAATCCTGACTGCAGATAACGCATCGCGCAGCGCAACGGAGGTGTGGGTAAATGCTGCCGGATTGATGATGACAAAATCGACACTTTTCACAGCCAAAGACTGCACTTTGGCGATCAGCTCGGCCTCGCTGTTGCTCTGAAAGCACTCCAGTTGCAAACCGGCTTCGGCTGCCTGGTCTGAAAGCCGCTGGTTGATGCTGTCCAGCGTGTCGCAGCCGTAATGCTGGGGCTCGCGCAGGCCCAACAGGTTCAGGTTGGGGCCGTGCAGGACAAGGACGGATTTCGGGTGATTTGCAGCCATGTTCGTGTCGATTATATGGGCCAACCGTGATGGTTCATGACCGCAAGTTTGCCGCAAATAGGGGGATGTTGTCTATAGAATTGCCGAAATTTAGCGAAATTGGCAAAGGCTGCCAATTTGCATGAAGATCACTTTCCGATCAGTTGCAAGTCGCGCAGATCCTGCTCCAGAAGCGCTTGATTGATAAGGCCGAAATAGCTTTTTACAAGACTGCCGTCGGGCGCGATGATCACGCTGTAGGGCAGAACGCCTTTGTCATTGCCGAGACTTTCTCCGATGTTCATTGCATCGATATCTCCCGACAACAGCGGGTAGCTTACCGGCGTTTGGCTGGCAAATTCGCGGATCTTGTCCAGTTCGTCGGAAGAAATGCCGAGCACGACCAGGTTCTGGTCCTGATGGGATGCCTGCAGTGCGGAGAGTTCCGGCATTTCCTCCAGACATGGCGGGCACCAGGTTGCCCAGAAGTTGACGACGATGGTTTTTCCTTGCCACTGCCTGAGCGGCTGTGGTTGGCCGTCAAGATCAGGGAATTCTGCGGCAAAGAAAGCGCGCGTGGAAATGGTACCGGCCGGTATGACCGGTGTCAGCAGGTAATGCCTGGTTGCAAGGCCGGCCAGCATGATGGCAATGGCAGCCAGCGCGTAAGTCATTATCTTTTTCAGCATGGTTCAGCTTTTGATCTGTGACAGCGTTGTCAGGAATTTGTCCGGATTCTGGAAGCCGATAACGCGCATGCCCTGGATTTCCTGGCCGCTGGCGTCGAAGAAAATGATGCCGGGCGGGCCGAACAGGCTGAAGCGTTTGAGCAACGCGCTATCTTCCTCGCTGTTTTTGGTGACATCTGCCTGTAGTAGCACGGCGTCCTTGAGGGCAGCCTGCACGCGCGGATCGCTGAAAGTGAAAAGCTCGAGTTCCTTGCATGCCACGCACCAGTCGGCATAGAAATCCAGCATGACCATTTTGCCTTTTGCCGCATTGAGCCGGCTATCCAACTCGTCTGTGCTGCGCACGCGCTCAAAAGCCAGGTGCGACGAGGCAGTCTGCGCGGCATTGACCTGCAAACCGGCAAGCGGTTGCAACGGCGATTTCGCCCCCGTCATTGCGCCTATCAGCAACAGAATGCCAAGCACCAGCATCATGATGCCTACGCCTTTCCACAGTTTCATCCACTTGTGTGCGTTGGCAGGCAGGGCATCCAGCGCGTGCATGTAGATTGCAGGCACAATCAGCAGGGCTGCCCAGAGCAGAAGTTGCAGCGCGGATGGCAACAGCGGTGCAAGCAGCCAGACGGCCATCGCCAGCATGACGACACCGAAGAAATTGCGCACCGCGTTCATCCACGCGCCAGCCTTGGGCAGTAGCGAATGTGACGATGCACCGAGCAGCAGCAAGGGCACGCCCATGCCCATGGAGAGCGAAAACAGAGCAACGCCGCCGAGCACCACATCGTGCGTCTGGCTGATGTAAAGCAACGCGGCGGCCAGGGGTGCGGCAACGCAGGGACTAAGAATCAGTGCTGAAAGCACGCCCATGAGAACCACGCCGAAAAAGTGCCCACCCTTGATGCGGTTGGTCAGTCCGGCGATACGGCTCTCCAGTGCACTGGGCAGCTGCAGTTCATAGAAGCCGAACATGGAAAGTGCGAGCAGCACAAAAATGAGGGCGCCGAAGCCGAGTGCCCAGGCATTTTGCAGCGCCGCTCCCAGCATTTGGCCGGAAAGCCCGGCAGCAATGCCCATCAGGGTGTAGGTGAGCGCCATGCCCAGCGTGTAGGCAAGTGAGAGATTGAAGTTATGCAGGCGTCCGGATTTTTTGCCGCCAACGATAATGCTGGAAAGAATCGGAATCATCGGCAACACGCAAGGCGTCAGTGAAAGCAGCAGGCCAAAACCAAAGAATCCTGCCGCAATCAGCCATAACTTGCCGTCCTTGAGCAGGCCGGCAACCGGGTCTGCTCCGGCATTAGCAGAGTTACCGGCATTCGCGGTGCGCGCTGCGGCATCAACAACTCTGTTACTGCCGTCAACTGCGATGTTGAACAGTTTTCTTATGGGCGCATAGCAGAGCCCGCTGGCGCTGCAGCCCTGATAAGTCAATTGCAGCTCGAGCGGGAAGCGGCTGCCTTCACTCAGATGGATTTTTGCACTGACAGTGTCGTAATAGACTTCCGTGTTGCCGAAGGTGGGGTCATCCTTGGCAATCCCGGCAGGCAGGCTGATGCCCGTGATGACGGCTCCGGAGGAGAGCAGCTCAGCCTTGAAACGTTCCTTGTAAAGATAGTGGCCGGGTGCGATGGTGAAGTCAGCAAGCAAGGTTTGACTGTCCTCGACGCCGACACTGGCCTGAAAAGCGACATCTGGCGCCAGTACCTCTTGCTCTTCCGCAGTGCTGTCCAGAAACAGACTGGCACCCTTGCTGGCCCCTCCTGCCGCCCAGGCAGGTTGCAGATTGACCGAAGCCAGAACGGTGCACAGAACCATGAGGCGAAGGAGTTGACTAACCATGGCCGTCGGTGATTTCAATTTCTGCTTTCCTGTTCTATCCATTGAATAAAGGCTGCTTCGCCACCATCTATGTGGACATAGGTGATTTCTGGAAGTTCGTAGGGGTGCAGCCCTTGAATGGCCGATTCTACGGCCTCATACCGGTCCAGCGTGGTTTTGATCTGCAGCGGGAACTCGCTGGCGCTTTCGACTTTGCCTTGCCAGTGATAGATTGAGTGACACGGCGGCATGATATTGACGCAGGCGGCCAGCCGCCGTTCGATCAGGCATGCCGCCATGCGTTCGGCGCTTGCCCGGTCCGGAAGATGGGTCATGACCAGAATGGCCGCGATCGCAGGTTTTTTCATTATTTAAGGTGTTGTCGATGCATGTGCTTTTCTTCCTGTTGATTTTACTCGCATTCCCGGTACTGGAGATATGGCTGCTGATATTGCTTGCTGACCGTTACGGCTGGGGATTGCTGGTGTATCTGGTGGTTGTGGCCCTGTTGGGTCTGCGTTTGATCCGGGATGAAAAGCAGCTGATCGTCGGCCGCTTTGCTCAAACCCTTGCTGCAGGCGGCACACCGGCAAAAGTGCTGTTCGGCAGTGCCAGAAACCTGATCGCAGGTGTGTTCCTGCTGATTCCCGGGGTGGTGACGGATTTTTTTGCTGTGCTGTTGTTGCTGATCCCGTCGCCCAAGCATGTCAACGGGCAACAGGAAACCTCCAAAGGCTTTGCTGGTCAGTCTGCCAGCCGAGGCCGCGAGGCGGCCAATGATAACGTTATCGAGGGTGAATTCAGGCGCGAAGACTGAGCCGCTGTGCTAAACTCTTGGCCTTTCCCCTCTCTCCATTCAAGTATCTGTCAAGTTCAGGAATTTCAGTATGTCTTACCAAGTCACCCTGCAACCCGGCGGCAAGTCGTTCGCCGTGGCGTCTGACGAAACCGTTCTCAGTGCCGCGATAGAAGCCGGCTACAATCTGCCCTACGGCTGCCGCAACGGCGCCTGCGGGGCCTGCAAGGGCAAGGTTTTATCAGGACAGGTGGACCACGGCGAACATCAGAAAAACGCTCTGACCGATGCCGAAAAACAGGCCGGACAGGCGCTGTTCTGCTGTGCCAAACCGTTGAGCGATCTCGTGATCGAATGCCGCGAAGTGACTGCACTCAACGGCATCCGCCCGCGCATCATGCCGGCGCGGGTGGAACGAATGGAGAAGCGTTCGGAAGACGTGATGGCGCTTTACTTGAAGCTGCCGAGCAGTGAGCGCATGCAGTTCATGGCTGGTCAATACATCGAATTCATTCTGAAGGACGGCAAGCGCCGCGCCTTTTCGTTGGCCAATGCGCCGCATGACGATGCCTTGCTGGAGCTGCACCTGCGCCTGGTACCCGGCGGCCAGTTTACCCAGTATGTCTTCAATGAAATGCACGAGAAGGCGATTCTGCGTTTTGAAGGCCCGTTCGGCAGCTTCTATCTGCGCGAAGACTCAAACCGTCCTCTGATTTTTGTGGCGGGCGGCACCGGTTTTGCGCCGATCAAGGGCATCGTCGAACACGCGATTCATCACAAGGATCCGCGCCCCATCCATATCTACTGGGGTGCCCGCACCTTGCAGGACCTCTACATGCATGAACTGCCTGTGCAGTGGCAGCAGGCGCACCCCAACATTAAATATACGCCGGTGCTGTCAGAGCCGTTGCCTGAGGATAACTGGCAGGGGCGTACCGGCCTGGTGCATGTGGCGGTGATGGAAGATTTCGAGGCGCTGGACGATTACCAGGTCTATTGCTGTGGCGCACCGCAGATGGTGGATATCGCCCACCTGGCATTTCAGGCGCACGGCCTGCCGCCGGAAGAGTTCTTTTCGGATTCGTTTACCTACGCCAATCCTTTGCCGAAAGCTGCCGGTTAATCCGGCGCGTTCTGCGCCAGCTGGGCGCTGAGACGATAGTGGCGGGCGGCTGACGATTGCTCGCCGCGGCTTTCCAGCATATTGGCCAGTGTCAGGTGGTTTTCCGCATCCGCTTTGACGCTGATGCTGGCCTCAAGATAACTTTCCGCTTTGCCCCACAATTGCTGGCGCATGCACATTTTTCCCAACGCCAATAACAGATTGGCATCACCTTCGTGCTCGGTCAGCCAGTATTCCGCCTGTTGCAACTGTTTGATCGGATTGTCACTTGCATAATCGCCCAGCTTCGCGGCCAGCGCGCTGTCCCAGTTTCTGGTCAGGCTCATTTCCAGTATGCGGCAGGCCTGATGCTCGTCACCGCTTGCTGAAAACGCTTCTGCCGCTGCTCTGGCAATGGCCGGGCTGAGCTGATGCTCGGGTGCCATGCTTTTCCAGAATGCCTGCAATTTTTTTGCGTCGTTGCTGTAACGCTTGAGCAACTGCTGCTGCGCTTGCTGGCGATACTGCTTGATCTGCCATAGCTCCAGGGCGTCCTGCTTCTCAAGATGCTGCAACAGGTTCAGCACTTGTTCCCAGTTGCCGAGATGCAGTTGGGCCTTGAGTTCCAGCCGCATGGCGGGCGGGTATTTCGGCTCCAGTTTCTCCATATGATGCAACACCTGCAAAGTCTGGCTGTATTGCCTGTCGTCCAGCAACAGCTCCGCCTGCGAAAGCAGCCGGCCGATACGTGCCTGCGGCGCCAGCCGCTCGGCTTCGGCAAGGTAGAAATCGCGCTGCGGTTTGCGTTTCATCTTGTGCGCTGCCCGTGCCGCAATCAGCGCGCTAAGCCCTGCATCCTCGCCGAGCTCCAGCGCTTTCGCCGCGCTTTTTTCGGCGAGCTGGTAGCGGCCGTCGGTCAGCGCATGCAAGGCTTCCACCAGCGCAGCGCGCCCGTCGCGCTGACGCTGTGCTTCCTTGTAGGCCTTGACGCTTGCAGGCAGACGGCGAGCGTAGTTGAGTGTGCGCAACAACAGATGCAGCAGCATGAACGAGAGGAACACCAGGATGATGAGCAGGTTGAAGGAGAGCTCGAAGCGGTATGGCGGTCTGACGATCAGCACATAGCCTTCATTGTTGCTGGCGAACAGCGACAAACCGATCGCCACGATTACTATCAGCAGAAAACCCGATAACCAGCGCATGTGCAGTCCTATCGATCCCTGGCCGGAGTGGATTTGTCCGCCGGCTTGCTGCGCTCCAGCGTAAGTTTGTACTTGCTCACTTGTGTCAGTGTTTCGTTGATGTCGGGAACTTCGATAACGATATCGCTGGCCGAAAGCTGGCGCAGGGTGGAGAGCATGACCCTGCTTGAATACTCGCGCATGTCGAAATGGTCCTGCAGCCATTTTTCCGCAGCGCGCAGGTCTGCACGGTAGGTGGATTCATCATGCTGGAGCAGCGCAATACGTGCGCTCAGCAGACGTAGTTTGATGTTCTCGCGCAGAAAATAATTCTGTTCCGGTGATAACAGCGGTTGCTCTGGCCGGTCGATACGCTCCATGCGTACGACATTTCTGATGTCTTGCCAGATTTCGTAGGCCAGTTTTTGCCAGGAGTTTGCTTGCCAGTCCGGCGCCTGTTGTGATTCGGGCTGCGGATGACGGTCGCTGACCAGTGGCAGATCCTTGACGCTATCGGCCAGATTGTCGAGTTTGACGCTGATGCCGACCACGTCGACAAATGGCAGCTTTTGCAGTCGCTGGATATCCTGCGCCAAGGCCTTGCGCAGCTGGATGACCTGCGGCGTATCGATCTGTTGCAGTCGGGCGTCAGCAGTTTGCAGCGCCAGCAAAGCCGGTTTGATGTTGCCGGCCAGTTGCAGTTGCTGGTTGGCAATGGTCATCAGTTGTTCGACCTCGGCGATCAGGCGTTCTTCCCTGGTGTTGGCGAGCTCGTAATACAGTGTTTGCAGCGCTTCCTGCTGATTGCGCGATTCGGCGAGTTTCTGTTCGAGCATGGCAATACGTGCGCTTGCCTCGATGCTGCGCTCGTCGGCCAGTTTCGATACGGTCAGCGATTGCTGGTTGTTCAGGTTATATTGCTCAAGGCGCATGGTCAGCGTCTGCTCAAGCTGGGTGAAGCGATAGCGGGTATTCAACCAGTGCCAGGAGAGTGCCACCAGCGCAATTATCGCCAGAATCAGCGCGCTGGTGCCGACGCCGCTGTACGGCCGGTTGGTGTTGCGCACATGATCGCCTCCGCTGTTTTCGGCAGCCTCTGTTACAGCGGGCTGGTCGTTAGCGGTTTCAATCAATTCCGGCTTTTGATTCGCCGGTTCTTCTGCCAATGTTTTTTCGTTGCTCATGTCGGGTTGTTCAAGGTTCTGATCAAGCACTGCAGCATCGCTTCATCGCCTGGGGCGTCGGCCACGCTGATATGCAGGCTGTTGTCACCGGCTTCTTCGGCGATGCGCGCATGATTGACGCAAATTGCCGTGCCGTGCAGCCAGGCGTCAGTGCCGTGGGCGCCGTCTGCCAGAAGCAGCAAGTGGCGCATAGCCTCCGAGCTGGTCACGACGAGCGCATTCAGATGCCTATTCTGCCACAGTGTCATTAAAACGCCCGCATCCGTTTGCGGATTAACACGTTGATAGCACTCGGCAAATGTTACGTCGGCGCCACGCGACCGCAAAGTCTCGGCCAGCAGTTCCCTGCCGCCGGTACCGCGCACGATCATGCATTTCTTGCCACGTACATCTTGCATCTGCGGCAATGCCAGCATGGATTCACTGTCGAAACGATGTTGCGGAGTCAGCACATCAGTCACGCCGAAAGCGGCCAACTCGCCAGCAGTGGCCGGGCCGATGGCAGCAAAGCGCAGATGCGGCGGCAGGCCGCCAAGCGCCCGCATGATTCTGGGCATGCCCTGCTGGACTGCGTTGGAGCTGATGAAAATCACCCAATCGCAAGCGGGCAGCGCCAGGATGGTCCGGTCGAAACTGCTGTAGTCGTCGAGCGCGCTGATTGCAATCAGCGGAAACAGGGTGACGCTGCCGCCTTCCGCTTCAATCAGGGTTTTGAGCCGTTCTGCCTGCCCTGCCGGGCGGGTGATGACGACGTGTTTGCCGTCCAGTCCCCGGGTTGTCATTTTTAGTGTTGACCGGCCAGTGCTGCCAGTATTTTGGCGGCGCCGCGTTCGACCAGTTTCTGAGCCAGTTGCTGGCCGAGCTGTTCAGCATTGTGCGGACTGCCGGTCAGGCTCTCGCGCAGCATTTCACGCCCATCGACGCTGGCGACGAACCCGCGGATATGAATCCGGTCGCCCTGTTTTTCGGCATAGGCGCCGAGCGGAACGGTGCAGCTGCCTGCCAGTGCACGGCTCATGCCGCGCTCGGCTTCGACACAGCAAGCCGTATCGGCATGGTTGAGCGGAGCCAGTAGCGGCAGCAAGTCGGTGCGTGCGGCGCTGATCTCGATGCCGAGCGCGCCCTGACCGACGGCAGGGATGCTGTCCTCCGGGTCGATCAGATCGGCGATGCGTGCCTCCAGCCCCAGCCGTTTCAGGCCGGCAGCTGCCAGAATGATGGCCGCATACTGGCCTTCGTCCAGCTTGCGCAGACGGGTCTGCAGATTGCCGCGCAGCGATTCGATTTTGAGATGTGGAAAACGCGCCTGCAGCTGACTCTGGCGGCGCAGGCTGGAGGTGCCGACCACGCTGCCCGCAGGCAGTGCTGCCAGATTGGCGAACTGATTGGAGACAAAAGCGTCGCGCGGGTCTTCGCGTTCGCCGGTGGCGGCCATGATGAAACCGTCGGGCAGGTGCATGGGGACGTCTTTCATCGAATGCACCGCAAGATCGGCGCGGCCGTCGGCCAGCGCCTGCTCCAGCTCCTTGACGAACAATCCCTTGCCACCGATTCTTGCCAATGGGGAGTCGAGAATCTGGTCGCCGGTGGTGGTCATGCCGAGTATCTCGACCTGTGTTTGCGGATAGAGTGCCTGCAAAATGCTTTGAATATGGCGGGCCTGCCACATGGCAAGCGCGCTCTCACGCGAGGCGATGACGAGTTTTTTCGGGATATTGATGGCGGTGGTCATAAAGGTAGACAATCAGCGGAAATACGTCAACGAATTTTAGCACAGGGCGTGATGACGGCCGGTTTCATCCGTGCAGACGTTCTTTCAGCAGGTGTTGCTGGCGGCGGCTGACTGCAATGGTTTCGGGTACTTCGCGTAAAAGTGCGACATAGTGATGGTCGCCCTCGTGATCGCGACACCGTTCATAACCGGCAATGAAATCCTGCGCCACCAGACAGTTGCGGTGCAGGCGCAGGAAATGGCCGCCGAATTCCTGCTCGATGGCAGTCAGCGAATCCTCGATCAGGTATTCGCGTTCTTTGGTGCGCAGCGTCAGATACTTCTGTTCAGCGCGCAGGTAGATGACCTCGGCAACCGGCACCAGCTGCAAGCGGCCGCGCTCGACGACGCTGAAGTGCGAGCGGGCGCCTTGTAGCGGGCCGAGCGCCTCCAACTGGCTGCGGTTCAGCCTGGAGACCTTGTTCAATGCGACCTGCAGGCGTTCGAGACGGATGGGTTTCAGCAGGTAATCCAGAGCGTTCATCTCAAAAGCTTTGACTGCATAACTGTCAAAAGCGGTGGTAAATATGATGGCAGGAGGCGAGGTCAGCTTTTGCAAATGGCATGCAGCTTCGATGCCATCCATCTGTGGCATGCGGATGTCGATCAGCACCAGTGCTGGAGATTTTTCTGTTGCCATGGCGAGTAATTCCAGACCGTTTCTGGCTTCACCAAGGAGCTTTACTGCTGTGATCTGATTGAGTAAATCACGCAAGCGATTTCTTGCCGGCGTTTCATCATCTGCAACAATAACGGTGATGTCGTGCATCATTTAAGTGCTCAGTGCGCCCCGTCGCGACGATAGGGCAGGATGATTTCCACCGCATACCAGCCATTATTGGCGGTGATATTCAAGCTGGCTTCGGCATCAAAATACAGCATAAGCCGTTCGCGGATATTATTCAGCGCCATTTTGTTACCGTGATGGCGATTATGGATCGGGCAAGGGTTGTTCAGCCGAATGCGAATTTCTCGTTTGCCGGACTGGATTTGAATGGTAATGATGCCGCCCTCCGGCATGAGTTCAATGCCATGGCAAACGGCGTTCTCCAGCAGAGGTTGCAAAATCAGCGGCGGCATCAGCGCATCCGGCGGCACCTGTTCGATCTGCCAGTCTATTTGCAGGCGTTCCTCCAGCCGCAGTTTTTCCAGCGCGAGATATTGCCGGCACAAGGCCAGCTCTTGAGCCAGCGGCACCAGCTCGCGGTTGTCGGCCATCAGCACGCGAAACAGATCGGCCATGTCTTCCAGCGCGGTTTCGGCCCGGCGCGGGTCACTGCGCACGATGGATAGTACGGCGTTGATGCAGTTGAACAGGAAGTGCGGGCGGATTCTCGCCTGCAGGGCCTGCATGCGCGCTTCGTTGATGGCGGGTGAGAGAGCCCGTTCGCGCAGGTTGAAGTAGGCCAGCGTAAGCAGGCTGATGATGGCGGCAATCAGCCATAAACGCAGCAGCGGTGATACTGCTCCGGCACCGAAAAGATGGATACAGGTTTGCTGAACAACCCAGGTGTTGCCCAATGTGATGGCAATCACCATGACGGCGCCAGCGAAGTAATGCAATTTGCGCAGCCAGGGATAAAGCAGATAAAAAAACAGTAGACTGAGCAACAGAGCCGGTTGCAGAGTCACTGAAATTTCCAGCATTTTTTGCGCAATCTGGCCGGGCTCCGGGGCCATCAGCAGGGCTGCGATCAAGGCCATGAGATTGACAGCGAGCAGAATACGCAAACAGACACCAAGATTGCGCAGATCAGGCAAACGCTGGCCGGGCTGACGAAAGACACTGACGGCAAAGCTTGGGTTTTGCTTTATACTTGTCATATAAGTCCATTATTCTTAATCATTTTTTATCATGCAAGATAATTCCGAAATTAACAAACCGCAATCCGGAACCTGGTCCGGCCGCTTCAACGAGCCGGTGGCCGAGCTCGTCAAGCGTTATACCGCCTCGGTCGATTTCGACCAGCGGCTGGCCGAATTCGACATTCAGGGTTCGCTGGCGCATGCCCGCATGCTGGGTGCCCGTGGAATTATCGGTAGCGATGATGTTGAAGCGATCGAAAAAGGCCTGAAGGAAATACTGCAGGAGATTCGTGACGGCAAGTTTGTCTGGTCGCTTGATCTGGAAGATGTTCACCTCAACATTGAAAAGCGCCTGACCGACAAGATCGGCGATGCCGGAAAGCGTTTGCACACCGGCCGTTCGCGCAACGATCAGGTGGCGACCGACGTGCGCCTGTGGCTGCGAGCCACGGCAGATGAGGTGGTGGCAAAGATCCGCCAGTTGCAGGGCGCCATTGTCGATCTGGCGGAAGTGCATGTCGATACCGCGATGCCTGGCTTCACCCATTTGCAGGTGGCGCAACCGGTGACTTTCGGCCATCACCTGCTGGCTTACTTCGAAATGCTGCAGCGCGACGCCGCCCGTTTCACCGATGCGCGCAAGCGTATCAACCGGTTACCGCTCGGTGCTGCCGCGCTGGCCGGTACCAGCTATCCGATCGATCGTCAGATGGTAGCCGACGCGCTCGGTTTCGACGGCGTCTGCGAGAACTCGCTGGATGCGGTTTCCGATCGCGACTTCGCCATCGAATTCACCGCCGCCGCTGCGCTGGTGATGACCCATCTTTCGCGCCTGTCGGAAGAGCTTATCCTCTGGTCCAGTCCGCGTTTCGGTTTCGTCGATATCGCCGACCGTTTCTGCACCGGCTCCTCCATCATGCCGCAGAAAAAAAACCCGGACGTACCTGAACTGGTGCGCGGCAAGACTGGCCGCGTCAATGGTCATCTGATGGCGTTGCTGACGCTGATGAAGTCACAGCCGCTGGCTTACAACAAGGACAATCAGGAAGACAAGGAACCCTTGTTTGATACGGCCGATACCCTGCTGGTGACGCTGGAAATCTATGCCGACATGATGCGCGGCATCAAGGTCGACAAGGACGCCATGCGTGCTGCCGCGACTGAGGGCTTTGCCACGGCGACCGATCTGGCCGATTATCTGGTGAAAAAGGGCGTGCCGTTCAGGGATGCGCATGAAGTGGTAGCGCGGGCGGTGCGTCATGCCGTCGACAAGGGCTGCGATCTGGCCGAGCTCAATCTGGCCGAGCTGCAGGAATTCAGCCTGCATATCAGCGACGATGTCTATGCCGTCCTCACTCTTGAAGGCTCCTTGGCGAGCCGCGATCATATCGGCGGTACTGCCCCCGCCCAGGTCAGGGCTGCTGTTGCCCGCGCCAGAAAGGCTCTGGCGGGTTGAAATATCCGGGCTAATCCAGAAAAATCTGCAGCAATTCGTTCAAAAAGCGTTGCCCCAGTAGGGTAGGTCTGATCAGGTTGTTTCCAGCCTCGATCAGGCCTTTTTCTTTTGCTGTCTTCAGTGCCGGCTCCACCGTGCTGAGCGGCATGCCGGTCCTCAGCTGGAACAGCTCGGTATCGAACCCCTCGGTCAGCCGCAGGGCGTTCATCATGAATTCAAATCCCAGTTCCTCGCGGCTGATGTCCCGCACCTGATCGGCGGCCTCGCCGCGCATCGCATTTTCCAGATAGCGGTTGGGATGCTTGTGGCGGCTTTCCCGCGTGATACGGTCGTGATAGCTGAGTTTGCTGTGGGCGCCGGCGCCGATTCCAAGATAATCGCCGAAAGTCCAGTAGTTGAGATTGTGCCGCGCGCGTTTGCCCTTTTGCGCAAACGCCGAGGTTTCGTAATGCTCATAGCCATGGCCGGCCAGCAGATTTTCGATTTCCGCCTGCATTGCCGCGCTGGTGTGGTCGTCTGGCAGGCTAGGCGGTGTGCGGTAAAAGGGCGTATTGGGTTCCAGCGTCAGGTGATAAAAGGAGAGATGCGACGGAGCGAGGGCAACTGCGCGTCTGGCATCGGAGAGCGCATCCTGCAGGGTTTGTTGCGGCAGTGCATACATGACATCGAGATTGACGCTTTCAAAGACGTCGAGCGCCAGCTCGGCTGCGGCAATGGCCTGTTTTTCATCGTGGATGCGGCCCAGTGCGGCCAGATAGCGGCTGTCGAAACTCTGAATGCCGAGCGACAGCCGGTTGATGCCGGCATCGCGGTAACCCCTGAAGTGCCCGGCATCGACCGTGCCGGGGTTGGCCTCTAGCGTGATTTCGGCTTCGTATTCGAGCGGCGTCAGCATGCGTACCTGGCTCAGGATGCGGTCGATCGCTTCCGGCGAAAACAGGCTGGGCGTGCCGCCGCCGAAGAACACGCTGCGAATTTTGCGGCCCCAGATTTTGGGCACCGATTGCTCCAGATCGGCGATCAGTGCATCGACGTAACTTTGCTCGGGTATCTCCTGCCGCGCTTCATGCGAATTGAAATCGCAATAAGGACATTTGCGCACGCACCAGGGAATGTGAATATAAAGCGCGAGTGGCGGAGACGCGGCGAGGCCTGCGCCTCTTGCCGGTCCGGCTGCGGCATTTGCCGCATTGACAGGAATGATGGGTATCATGCAGAACGGTAGGGATTGCGCAGATCGTCTACCAGACGGTGCAGGGCGGCACGTATCTGGCTTTCCGACACCTCCATCAGGAGGCCGTCTTCAAGCGCGTCCTGGGCAATCTGCCGGATTTCGTCGAAATTTTCTTTCATGACCTTGACCTTTTCCGTGCAGGCGACGACCGAGCCGTCATCGCGTTGCCAGATTGGCCAGGGTTTGCCCGCTGTCATGGTTGTAGCCTTTCGATCAGTTGCAGCATTTCGCGCATGGCGTGACCGCGGTGACTGATGCGGTTCTTGATTTCCGCGGGCAGTTCGGCGCCGGTCAGGCCGGTTTTCAGATCGAGAAAGAGCGGGTCGTAGCCGAAACCGCCGTTGCCACGAGGTGTTTCCAGTATCTCGCCTTGCCAGACGCCTTGCGCGATCAGCGGTTGCGGGTCTTCCGGGTTGCGTGCCAGCACCATGACGCAGTAGTAATGGGCGCGACGGTCGAGTTTGCAGGCCAGTGCCTCAAGCAGTTTTTCGTTGTTGCGCGCATCCGATTTCGGTTCGCCGCCGAAGCGCGCGGAGTAGACACCGGGTGCGCCATGCAGGGCGTCGACGCAAATGCCGGAATCATCCGCCAGTGCCGGCAGGCCGCTGTGCAGACTGGCGTGACGGGCTTTTGCCAGTGCGTTCTCGATGAAGGTGAAATAGGGTTCATCAGCTTCGGGCACGTCGAAGTCGGATTGCGGCAGTGCCTCGATATTGAGCGGCGTCAGCAGCTGGCGGATTTCACGCAGCTTGCCGGCGTTGCTGCTGGCGATGACGATGCGGTCAAACACCGAGCGCCGCCTTTTGTTTTTGCAGAAGATCGGTAATGCCGGCAGCGGCCAGATCGAGCATCGCGTTCATCGCATCGCGGCAGAACGGTTCGCCTTCGGCCGTACCCTGAATCTCGACAAAGCCGCCGCTGCCGGTCATCACTACGTTCATGTCGGTTTCGCAGCCGGAGTCCTCCAGATAGTCGAGGTCCAGCACTGCCTCACCCTTGTAGATGCCGACCGAAATCGCAGCAACTGCATCGCGTAACGGTGATTCGCTGATGATCTGTTTTTCGAGCAGATAAGTGACGGCATCATGCAGGGCGACATAAGCGCCGGTAATGGCGGCGGTGCGAGTGCCGCCGTCGGCCTGGATGACGTCGCAGTCGATCTGGATGCTGCGTTCGCCGAGTTTTTCCAGGTCGATAATGGCGCGCAGACTGCGGCCGATTAGACGCTGGATTTCCTGCGTGCGTCCGGACTGCTTGCCGCGCGCCGCCTCGCGTTCCATGCGGCTGCCGGTTGAGCGTGGCAGCATGCCGTATTCAGCCGTGACCCAGCCCTGGTTTTTGCCGCGCAGAAAGCCCGGTACCTTTTCTTCGACGCTGGCGGTGCAGAGTACGTGCGTGTCGCCGAATTTCACCAGCACCGAACCTTCGGCATGCTTGGTGTAACGGCGGATGATTTCAACTTCGCGCAACTGATGGTTGGCGCGCTGGCTGGGGCGTTGCGTATTGGACATGGGAATTCCTGTTGGAGTAAGCCTGCATTATAAGCCATGTGAATACGGCGTTTATGTTGGCGTGTGGTGCAAATTCATATGCGTGATTTGCGGATGGCGGACTGGATTTCCAGAATCTTTTTTTCGATCTCTTCATCGCTAAGCTCATCCTGCGCGTGCGCGTTCTTCTGCAGTTCGGCTAAATGACCGATCGGGTTGATCATGGTGGTCGTCATGCCGAGCGGCATGGTGGCTGTCGAGATGGCCGGACGGCCGCTCTGGCGGCTGCCCCATTGCAAGCCGACGGCACTCATGTTGTCGCCGCTTTTGCCGCACAGCGATTCGGCCTTGTCCAGCAGTTCTGGCACGCTGTCCTGTATGTTGCCTGAAAACAGCAACTCTGCAATTGTGGCGTCATCCATGGTTGTCCAGACGCCGTCGCTGCAAAGAAAGATGATGTCGCCATCTGTCAGTTTATGCGGCCCGGTCAGTTCCACATCCGGCATTTTTTCAATGCCGAGGCAGTTGTAGATGACATGCAGATCGGGGTGGCCGGCCATCTCTTCCTGCCTGATCTGTCCCTTGCGATAGAGCATTTGCACTACCGAATGATCTTCGGTGCGGAATATGGCTTGCCCGTTCCTGAAATGATACAGGCGCGAATCACCGGCATGCGCGGTATAGAGCTTGTCGTTCTGCAATACGGCAGCGACGACTGTGGTGCCGGGCGCATCGGCAAGATTATTGCGCAATGCCATGCTGTCCAGTGCATCGTGCACTTGCAGGATATGTTCTTCGAGAAACTTGATGGGATTGGCAAGCGTCGGAATGGCAAGGTTCTGGAACGATTCGGTCAGGGTTTTAACCGCCAGTTCGGCGGCAATCTCGCCGTGCCTGTGACCGCCCATGCCATCGGCGACCACCATCAGGAGAGCCCCCTTGCTGTAAGAATACGCGAGTCGGTCTTCATTGTGCGGGCGCGGTCCCTGCCGGCTGTTCTGATAAATGGTGAATTTCATGCTGGTGGCTCGCCCCGCTTACTAAAACATGTTCAGCAATCTGCCGACGATGCCGGGCTTTCTGTCTGTAGCGGCATCGGTTTCCGGAAGGTCATTTTGCAGCGATTTCTGCAGGGCGTAGATGCTCTGCGGCCGTTCCAGATGATCCAGCGCCAGGCAGTTGTCGATAATGCGCAGCAGGTTGCTGGAATATATGTCCTTGCCCAGTTTTTCTGCCGGTACGATCTGGTCATGCTTGAGTCTGTCGGTTGCGGCGGGCGGTGCCGTGCGTGCCAGGCAGGCGTAAATGGTGGCGCCGATACTGTAGATGTCGCTCCAGGGGCCGAGCAGTTCCTGCTGGTTGTATTGTTCGGGCGGTGCGAACCCGGGAGTGAAACTAGGCGCCAGCTGTGCGTTGTTCTGGTTGAGCGTCTGGCGGGCGGAGCCGAAATCGAGCAGTACCGGCGAGCCGTCCTGACGGATGTAAATGTTGGCGGGCTTGATATCCAGATGCAGCAGTTTCTGCGTATGCACCTCGCGCAGGCCGTTCAGCAACTCGGTGAACAGGCGCCGCACGGAGTTTTCCGGCACGGCTTCGTTTTTGCCGAGGATGCATTCCTGCAATGATTTGCCGCGCTCGTACTGCATGACCATATAAACGGTTTCGTTGGCGCGGAAGAAGTTCAGTACGCGCACGATGTTTTTATGATTGATATTGGCCAGCGCGCGGCCTTCTTCAAAGAAGCGCTTGAAGCCGTGGCGGAAGTTGTGCGAAGCCTCGGAAGCCGGCACCACGACCTGATCGCCATCGGCGCGCAACGCCAAACCGTTGGGGAGGTATTCCTTGATGGCGACGGTGTTGCCGTCTGCATCGGTGGCGAGATAGACATAGCTGAAGCCGCCAGCGCTCAAGACCTTGCCGATTTTGTAGCCTTGCAGCTCGTAACCGATGGGTAGCGATTGATTGGTTGTGCTGGACATTCTCAACGCTTCATGGAAAGTGCGAGCTATTTTGGCATGAAACCGCAGGCATTTGATACCATGCCCTAAATTCAATCAGGATGCCATCAGGATGATATTCAGCATGACAGGGTATGCCGCCCTGGAAAAAGAAACGGCTTCCGGCATATTGCTGGTGGAACTGCGTTCGGTCAATCACCGTTATCTCGAACTGCAGCTCAAGCTGGACGAAAGCATGCGCAGCTTCGAGCCCATGCTGCGCGAAATGATCGCGGCCCGGTTGGGGCGCGGCAAGGTCGAGTGCCGTCTGAGTCTTGTGCAACGCGGTGTACAGGGCAAGGAAGCCAGACTGGATAATGAAATATTGCAACAGCTGGCCCAGATGAGCGCCATCGTGCAGGCGCAATTTCCGCAAAGTCAGCCGCTGTCGGTGGCGGATATCCTGCGCTGGCCCAATGTCGTGCTCGGTCAGCAGGTCGATCAGGCCGCGCTCGGCGAAGAAGTGCGCGCGGCGCTGGATGCTGCGCTGCAGGAGTTGGCCGGTTCGCGCCAACGCGAGGGTGCAAAGCTGAAGGCCATCATCGAAGAACGTCTGGCCGAAATCGAGCAGCATGTCGCAGCGGTGAAGCCGTTGCTGCCGGCGCAAGTGCGGGCCTATGAGGAAAAACTTACCGCAAAATTGCGGGAGGCGATGAACTCTCTCGATGAGGAACGTTTGCGGCAGGAGGTCACCCTGTTCGCCCAGCGTATTGATGTGGACGAAGAGCTGGAGCGTTTGACCGCACATGTGTCGGAAGTGCGGCGCATCCTCGGCGCTGGCGGTGCTGCCGGCAAGCGACTCGACTTTCTCATGCAGGAACTCAACCGCGAGGCCAATACGCTCGGCTCGAAATCCGTCTCCACCGAGACCTCGCGGGTCGCGATGGCGCTGAAAGTGTTGATTGAACAAATGCGCGAGCAGATTCAGAATATTGAATAGCGTTAATTTCAGAAATTCCGGTTCAAAAACAAAAGGGCATCATGCGCGATTTCAAGTATTCCATTCTGGTGACGATTCTCGGTCTGGCACTGGCCGCCTGGTGGGGTTATCACAGCAGCGGCAATCTGGCCGGTGTCTGGGCGGCGTTGTTGCTGGCGCTGATACTGAGCGTGATGGAGATCAGCCTGTCGTTCGACAACGCCGTCGTCAACGCGTCCATCCTGAAGGACATGGACGAAAAGTGGCGCCGGCTTTTTCTGACCGTCGGCATTCTGATCGCGGTCTTCGGCGTGCGGCTGATTTTTCCGCTGGTGCTGGTGGCAGTGGCAACCAGTCAGGGGTTTTTCGATGTGGCGGTCATGGCGATACAGCGCCCGGTCGAATACTCCGAACATCTGATGGAAGGCCATGCGGCAATTGCCGCTTTCGGTGGCACTTTCCTTTTTCTGGTATTCCTGAGTTTTCTGCTCAACGATGCCAAGGAGCTGCACTGGTTGGGAAAAGTTGAGGAGCAGCTGGCCAGGCTCGGCAAGCTTGAGTCGATCGGTATCGTCATCACACTGGCGATATTGCTGGCCCTGCAACATTATCTGCCGGTTTCGCCGGAAAAGAAGATGACCATACTGCTGGCCGGTGTTGCCGGCGTTGTGCTTTATATTCTGGTCGACAGTCTGGGCAGTTTTTTCGGCTCGCAGGCGGAAGCCGAAGCCATCGGCAAGGTCGCCAAGCGTAACGGCGTCATGGGCTTTCTTTATCTCGAAGTGCTGGACGCTTCCTTTTCGTTCGATGGCGTCATCGGTGCGTTTGCAATTACGCGTGATGTGGTGATCATCATGCTGGGGCTGACCATAGGCGCGATGTTCGTGCGTTCTCTGACAGTGCATTTCGTGTATCGCGGTACGTTGCAGAAATACGTCTATCTGGAGCATGGGGCACATTACGCCATCGGTATTCTCGGGCTCATCATGTTCTACTCGATTTATGAGCATGTGCCGGAGGTGTTTACCGGTCTGATCGGCGTGGTGTTTATTGTCGCTTCGCTGATTTCTTCGATTATCTACAAGCGCAAGATGATGGAGCAGGACATGGTGGGTGAATCGGTATGAGCGGTAATCTTTTCGTGGTGGCGGCAGCTTCCGGCACGGGCAAGACCAGCCTGGTGGCGGCCCTGTTGCAGCTAGACAGCCAGATCAAGCTGTCGGTTTCCTATACGACGCGCAAGCCGCGTCCGGGCGAAGTAGATGGCGTGCACTATCATTTTATTTCGGAACAGGAATTCCTCAGGATGATGGGGGAGGGCGATTTTCTCGAAGCCGCCGAGGTCCATGGCGCCCGCTACGGCACTTCGCAGCGGCTGGTGGAAGCGATGCTGAAAGCCGGCAACGACCTGATTCTGGAGATCGACTGGCAGGGTGCGCAGCAGGTCAGAAATCAGCTGCCGGAAACCATCGGCATCTTCATTTTACCGCCCTCGATCGACACGCTTGCCCATCGTCTGACTCATCGCGGGCAGGACAGCGCCGAGGTGATCGCCCGCCGTCTTGCCGCTGCACGTGAGGAGATCAGCCATGTGGTCGAATTCGACTATGTTATAATCAACGACAATTTCCAGATTGCGCTGGATGACTTGAGAACCATTATTCACGCGCAGCGGCTCAGGTGTGAAAAGCAGCTTCAAAAGCACAAGGGCCTGCTCAACAGCATCAATAACAGCATCAACAAATAGCGCAGTCGTATTGAAAACACCCCATACAAAATCCGGAGAAAAAGATGGCACGTATTACCGTAGATGATTGCCTTGAAAAAATCCCCAACCGTTTCCATCTGACTCTCGTCGCCGCTTACCGCGCCCGCCAGCTGTCGAATGGTTCGGAGCCGCTGGTGAATACCCACGGCCTGAAAGACAAGGCCACGGTGCTTGCATTGCGCGAAATTGCAGCTGGCAAGGTCGGTCTTGAAGTATTGAATCGCGGACATGCCTGATTTGTCATGGGCAAGGCATCGGCAAAACGTTCCCAGGAATCCGTCAAGCCTGCCCAGCCGCCTTTGCTGCCAGCCGACAGCGAAGCATCGCAGCTGACGCTGCGCCTCAAAGAGTATCTCAACCAAGACGACATCGCCCAGGTCTGGGAGGCTTACCGTTACAGTGCTGCGGCCCATGAGGGCCAGATACGCCGTAGCGGTGAGCCATACATCACACACCCGGTCTCGGTCGCCTGCATACTGGCCGAGCTTCATCTCGATACACCGACCTTGCTGGCGGCTTTGCTGCATGACGTCGTAGAAGACACCGGCATTACCAAGCAGGATATCAGCGACAGATTCGGCAAGCAGGTGGCCGAGCTGGTCGACGGGCTTTCCAAGCTGGACAAGATCGAATTCCAGAGTGCGATGCAGGCGCAGGCGGAGAATTTCCGCAAAATGCTGCTGGCGATGTCGCAGGATGTGCGGGTGATTCTGGTCAAGCTGGCCGACCGTCTGCACAACATGCAGACGCTGGATGTGATGGCGCCGGAAAAGCGCAAGCGCATCGCGCGAGAAACGCTCGATATCTATGCGCCGATTGCGAACCGGCTGGGGCTCAACAATATCTTTCAGGAACTGGAAGACCTCAGCTTCAAGTACCTCTACCCGATGCGTTACCGGGTCATCAGCAAAGCCATCATGGCGGCGCGCGGCAACCGCAAGGAGGTTGTCGGCAAGATACTCGATGCAATCAAGCTGCGCCTGAAGGAGTACAAGATCGAAGCCGAGGTGACCGGCCGGGAAAAGCACCTGTACAGCATATACAAGAAGATGACCGGCAAGACCATCACCTTCTCGCAAATTTATGACATCTACGGTTTTCGCGTGATTGTTCGCGATCTGCCGACCTGCTACCTGGCGCTCGGTGCCTTGCACGGCCTTTACAAGCCGATTCCGGGCAAGTTCAAGGATTATATCGCCATTCCCAAGGCGAACGGCTACCAGTCATTGCACACGACGCTGTTCGGGCCCTTCGGCACGCCGATCGAGGTGCAGGTGCGTAGTCAGGAGATGCACAACATCGCTGAGGCCGGTGTTGCTGCGCACTGGCTTTACAAAACTACGGATGCGCATCTGACCGCCCTGCAGCAGCAGACGCATCAATGGCTGCAACGTTTGCTCGACATCCAGAGCGAAAGCGCGGATTCGCTCGAGTTTCTCGAACATTTCAAGGTCGATCTGTTCCCCGACGAAGTGTATGTCTTTACTCCCAAGGGCAGAATCATGGCGCTGCCCAAGGGTGCTACGGCTGTCGATTTTGCCTATGCCGTGCATACCGATATCGGCAACAGCTGCGTGGCGGTCAAGATCAATCAGGAACTGGCGCCGTTGCGTACAGAGCTGCACAACGGCGACAACGTTGAAATCATCACTGCAACGCAGGCCAAACCGAATCCGGCCTGGCTGAACTACGTCATCACCGGCAAGGCGCGCGCGCATATCCGTCATTTTCTCAAGTCCATGCAATCGACCGAGTCGGCGCATCTGGGCGAGCGCATGCTGAACCAGGCCTTGCGTGCATTGCATGTGGATCCGGCAGAGATCGACGAGGCCCGCTGGCAGAAGCTGCTGCGTGATTACGGCGCCAGGAGCCGTGAAGAAGTATTGACAGACATCGGTCTCGGCAAACGATTGAACGTCATGGTGGCGCATCAGCTGATGGCGAAGACCGAAGAGCAGCGCGCAGAGGAAGGCTTGCTGGAAAGTTCGATGGAGCGTCAGGCACGTCAGCTTAACAAGGTGCTGGATACCATTACCATACGCGGGTCGGAAGGCATGGCGGTACAGTTTGCGCAATGCTGCCGTCCGATTCCCGGCGACCCGATTCTGGGTTTCATCAACAAGGACAAGGGGCTGGTAATCCATACGCACGATTGTCCGGCTATCCGCAAATTCAAGCTTGATCCGGAAAAATGGCTGGATGTGGAGTGGGAGTCCGATAGCAAGCGACTGTTCAAGGTCAACCTGAGGCTGACGGTGGCCAATCAGCGCGGCATGCTGGCCAAGATCGCCGCCGGCATTGCCGATGCCGGGTCCAATATCGATCATGTCAGCATGGAAGAACCGGACGGCAGCGCCTATACCAATATGCATTTCACCGTGCAGGTGGAAAACCGCATCCATCTGGCAGATCTGATGCGGCGGCTGCGCAAGATTCCGGACATGATCAGAATCAACCGGGTCAAGGGTTCAGGTGCCGAACAGCGGGTGCAGTAACCATTTGTCACCATTCAACACAAATCACAGGAAATCACATGAGCAAGGAAATCATTCATACCGCAGGTGCGCCGCAGGCGATCGGTACTTATTCTCAGGCGGTCAAGGTCGGCAGCACGGTATATCTCTCCGGGCAGATCGGGCTGGACCCCGCCAGCATGCAAATGGTCGAGGGTATTGAAGCGCAGGTGCATCGCGTGTTCCAGAATCTGCGTGCAGTGACGGAAGCCGCCGGCGGTTCGATGGCAGATATCGTCAAGCTCAATGTCTTTCTGACCGATCTTGCCAATTTCGCCCTGGTCAACACCATCATGGCGGAATATTTTTCTGCCCCTTATCCGGCGCGTGCTGCGGTTGGCGTTGCCTCATTGCCACGCGGCGCGCTGGTGGAAGCCGACGGTGTGATGGAACTGTAAGCGGGAAATCCAGCGGCAGGCTTGAGCATGAAACTCGCTGATTGCGGTTTTATCGGCAAGCCTGTGCTGGCCCGTTTGCAAAAACTGGGCATCTTCGATGTGCAGGGGCTGCTTTTGCATTTGCCCTTGCGCTATGTCGATGAAACCAGGATCACCCCCATCAGGGATTTGCGCCTGGGCGAACAGGCGCAGATAGAAGGCGATATCGTCCATACCGAAGTACAGTACAAGCCACGCAAGGCGCTGATTTCGCAATTACGCGACGATGGCGGCGGACAGCTGACCATGCGCTTTCTGCACTTTTATCCGAGCCAGATCAAGGCACTGGCAGCAGGCAAACGATTGCGCGTGCTGGGCGAAGTGCGTCACGGATTTTTCGGCTGGGAGATGGTGCATCCGCAATATCGCCCGGCCAATGCTTCTACCGCAATGCCGCAGACGCTGACCCCGGTGTACCCGGCCACTGCAGGTTTGAGCCAGGCGGTGCTACGCAAGCTGATCAGCTGGGCATTGCAGCATGACAGCCTGGCCGAGACCTTGCCGCCATCGGTCTATCGCACTTTGGATTTACCGGGCTACGCGGAATGCCTGCACGCGCTCCATCACCCTGAGGCCAATGCCGATATCGCGCAATTGCAGGACCGCTCCAATCCTTACTGGCGCCGGCTGGCCTACGATGAGCTGCTGGCCCAGCAGCTTTCCATGCGTCGTCACTACGCCCGTCGCCGCAGCCTCGGCGCCCCTGCCTTGCCGCCTTCGAGAAAACTGATCACAGCACTGCTGAAAAATCTGGCGTTCAAATTGACGTCGGCGCAACAAAGAGCCGCCTTCGAGATTACTCAGGACCTGAGCCAACCGCATCCGATGCAGCGTTTGCTGCAGGGCGATGTCGGCAGCGGCAAAACCATTGTTGCCACCATGGCGGCATTGCAGGCGATAGAACATGGCTGGCAGGTCGCCATGATGGCGCCGACAGAGATTCTCGCCGAGCAGCATTTTCGCAAATTGAGCGTCTGGCTCGCGCCATTGGGTATCGAGCTAGCATGGCTGGCCGGTAGCCAGAGCAAAAAAGAGCGCGATCAGTCACTCGCCAGGGTGTCGGGCGGCGAGGCCGCGCTGGTGATCGGTACGCATGCGATCTTTCAGGAACAGGTGCAGTTTGCCGCATTGGGGCTGGTGATTGTCGACGAGCAACATCGATTCGGCGTGCACCAGCGTTTGATGTTGAGACAGAAAGGCAAGTCCGGCCAGGTTGAAGCGCCGCATCAGCTGATGATGAGTGCGACACCGATACCACGCACGCTTTCAATGAGCTACTACGCTGACCTTGATGTGTCGGTGATTGACGAGTTGCCGCCGGGCCGCACACCGGTAACGACCAAGCTGGTATCCGATAGCCGGCGCGACGAAGTGCTGCAGCGCGTTCATCAGGCCTGTCTGCAGGGCCGTCAGGCTTACTGGGTGTGCCCCTTGATCGAAGAATCCGAAACTCTGCAATTGCAGACGGCGATGGATACTTATGAATATATGCGTGATGCATTTCCCGATTTGCGCATCGGCCTGCTGCACGGCCGTATGAAGCCGGCCGAAAAGCAGGATGTGATGGCGCAGTTCAGCTGCAATCAGCTCCAGCTGCTGGTGGCGACCACGGTCATTGAAGTGGGTGTCGATGTGCCGAACGCCAGCCTGATGGTGATTGAACATGCCGAACGCATGGGGCTTTCGCAGTTGCATCAGTTGCGTGGACGCGTCGGCCGCGGCGCCGAGAAAAGCACATGTCTGCTGCTGTATCAGAACCCGCTTTCAGAAACGGCGCGTGCGCGCCTGAAAGTGATCTATGAATCAAATGACGGTTTTGCCATCGCGCAGGCGGATTTGCATTTGCGCGGGCCCGGTGAATTCCTCGGCGTCCGGCAGAGCGGGTTGCCCATGCTGAAGATCGCCGATCTGGAGCGCGATGCTGATTTGCTTGAGCCGGCCAAAGCGGTTGCAGAAACTTTGTTGAGACAAGATGCGGCCGCGGTCGAATGCCACCTGCAACGCTGGCTCGGTCATGCGCAAGAGTTGGTCAAGGTCTGATGTGAGGCCTGCGCAGCTGTGACATAATCTCGCTGTGAAAGTCCGTTCCCGCCCTTTATTGACCCATTCGCCCTGGATCAAAAACCCCGTAAACAGCGGCAGATACCGTCACTGGCTGATTGAGCAAGGGTCGCTGACCCGGCGATTGCAATCGGCGAGCCCGGATTTCTGCGTGAAAACCAGTCGCCACCAGTATGCCAGGCCGCAGGTGGATGAGGCGGAATTGCTGGCACTGCCGCGACGGCAGAATGCCCTGCTGCGAGAGGTGCATTTGTATTGCAATGGCGAGCCCGTGGTTTTTGCCCATAGCGTGTTGCCGCGCCATAGTCTGCGCGGTGAGTGGCTGGCACTGGGAAAGCTGGGTAACAGGCCGTTGGGTGCCGCCTTGTTCATGAACCCCAGAGTGACGCGCACGCAGCTTGAATTCAAGAAATTGTCGAACCATCATAACCTTTACCGGCGTGCAGTGAGTCATCTTGCTGCAAAGCCGCGCGCGGTGTGGGCCAGGCGCTCCATGTTCAGACTTGGGCGCTCGGTCATCATGGTGACCGAGGTTTTTCTGCCTCAGGTGCTGAATTTATGAGCTATAAAGAGAAGATCAATGCGTATTATCGTCTGACCCGGCTGGATAAGCCTATCGGCATATTGCTGTTGCTCTGGCCTACGCTTTGGGCGCTTCTGATTGCCGGACAGGGGCAGCCGGATTGGCAGGTTGTATGCATTTTCCTCGCCGGTACGGTGTTGATGCGTTCTGCCGGTTGCGTCATGAACGATATTGCCGACCGGCGTTTTGATGGCTATGTCGAGCGTACCCGTCTGCGTCCGCTGGTCAGTGGTGAAGTCAGCGTCAAGGAAGCCGTGATGCTGGCCGGCATGTTGAGCCTGGTCGCCTTCATGTTGGTGCTTTTTCTTCACCCCCTCGCTATTGCCTTGTCTTTTGTCGCCTTGTTTCTGGCTGCCAGCTATCCTTTGACCAAAAGGTTTCTGGCCATTCCGCAAGCCTATCTCGGCATTGCATTCGGCTTTGGCATTCCGATGGCTTTTGCTGCACTGACCGGCGGTGTACCCTGGCTGGCCTGGCTGTTGCTGTTTGCCAACATATTCTGGGCTATCGCCTACGATACCGAATATGCCATGGTCGACCGTGATGACGACTTGAAGATCGGCATACGATCATCGGCGATTTTTTTCGGGAAACGTGACGTGGCCGCGATTATGGACTGCTATGCGGCAATGCTGGTATTGCTCGTTTTTGTTGGCATCAGGCTGGGGCTGGCCTGGCCTTTTTATGTGGGTTTGTGCTTAGCAGCGCTGATCGCCGGTTATCATTACCGCTTGATCAGAGCCAGACAGCGCCAGGACTGTTTCAAGGCTTTCTTGCATAACAACTGGCTGGGAACGGCGATTTTTGCCGGCCTGCTGACGAGTTACCTGCTGTAAAAACAAAACGCGACGTTTGCGCCAAAACGCCACCGGCCCGATGATAATAACGTTTGACAAGCACGCAAGCGCTGGCATAAAATCGCCCTCTTAATTTTTTTGGCAAGTATTGGTAGTCAAATGAAGACTTTTTCCGCAAAACCGCATGAAGTAAAGCGTGATTGGTTCGTTGTAGATGCAACCGATCTGGTGCTCGGCCGGCTGGCGAGCGAAATCGCACACCGTCTGCGTGGCAAGCACAAGACCATTTACACTCCTCACGTCGACACTGGCGATTACATTGTTGTGGTCAATGCTGACAAGATCAAGGTGACCGGCAACAAGGCTGATGACAAGCTTTATCACCGCCACAGTGGTTACCCAGGTGGTATTTCCACAACGACTTTTGGCAAGATGCAGGAAAGATTCCCTGGCCGTGCGCTGGAAAAGGCTGTCAAGGGCATGCTGCCCAAGGGTCCTCTCGGCTACGCCATGATTCGCAAGCTCAAGGTTTATGCCGGCGAGAAGCATGACCATGTTGCGCAACAACCACAGCCTTTGAAAATTCAAAGCCAGGCTTAAGGATTAGACATGATTGGTAAATACAACTACGGTACGGGTCGTCGCAAAAGCTCAGTGGCTCGTGTTTTTCTGAAGTCCGGCAAGGGCAACATCGTAATCAACGACAAGCCGGCCGATGAATACTTCTCCCGCGAAACTTCGCGCATGATTCTGCGTCAGCCTCTGGCCCTGACAGAAAATGAAGCCAGCTTCGATATCATGGTCAATGTCACTGGTGGTGGTGAATCCGGTCAAGCCGGTGCAGTCCGTCACGGTATCACCCGTGCACTGATCGATTACGATGCTGCGCTGAAAAGTGCTTTGTCCAAGGCAGGTTTCGTGACACGTGATGCACGCGAAGTTGAACGTAAAAAAGTCGGTCTGCGCAAAGCGCGCCGTCGTAAACAGTTCTCCAAGCGTTAATCGCTGTATCTGCAAAGTCAGACCTGAAAAAGCCGCACATTGCGGCTTTTTCCTTTTATGGCCGTTACTTTGTGGTTTTATCTGAAATTTTGTTACTATCTAAATCCCCAATATGGTCTGACGACCTGAATTTATCAAGAACATGACAAGCATTAAAAAATTGAAAATCGGTATTGTTGGCGGCACAGGCTATACGGGTGTAGAACTGTTACGCTTGCTCGCCCTGCATCCACATGCAGAACTGGTAGCCATCACTTCACGCGGTGAAGCCGGCCTGCCCGTCGCTGACATGTTCCCCAGTCTGCGCGGCTATGTCGACTTGAGTTTTGTCGATCCCGCCAGTGCTGATCTTGGCATTTGCGATGTGGTGTTTTTTGCAACGCCTAACGGTATTGCCATGCAACAGACCAGAGCGCTGCTGGACAATGGTGTAAGAGTCATCGACCTGGCGGCTGATTTTCGTATCAGGGATGTCGGGGTTTGGGAAAAATGGTACGGCATGCAGCATGCCTGTCCCGATCTGATTGGTGAGGCGGTTTATGGCTTGCCTGAGTTCAATCGGGCGCAGATCCGCAATGCGCGCTTGATCGCCAACCCCGGATGCTACCCGACCGCTGTGCAATTGGGCTTCATGCCGTTGTTGCAAGCCGGTGTCGTCGATCCGGCCAGCCTGATTGCCGATGCCAAATCCGGTGTCAGCGGCGCCGGCCGCAAAGCAGAGGTACATACATTTTTCGCAGAGGCTGCGGATAACTTCAAGGCGTATGGTGTAGGCGGACATAGACATCTGCCGGAGATCAGTCAGGGTTTGAGCAATATTGCCGGTATGCCGGTCGGCCTGACATTTGTCCCGCATCTTACGCCGCTGATACGCGGAATTCATGCAACACTTTATGCCAGACTGAAAACCCCTTGTGATCTTCAGCGGTTGTTTGAAGAGACTTACCGCAATGAGCATTTTGTTGACATACTGCCCGCAAATTCTCACCCGGAAACGCGGTCGGTGCGTGCTTCCAATCATTGCCGTATAGCCGTGCACCAACCGCAGGGCGGTGATACTGTGGTGGTTCTTTCGGTGATCGACAATTTGGTCAAAGGTGCTGCAGGTCAATCCGTGCAGAACATGAATATCATGTTTGGCTTGCCGGAGCGTACCGGACTGGAAGTGGTACCTCTGTTGCCATGAGGTCATGAGAAAAGTTTCGCGACGATTGCGTGGGCATTTCGGCACGACGGCGAAAAAGGTTGTTCTGCGTCCGACGCAGCCTTGGTATTTACAGCTGCTGGTCGTGGCTTTGTTGGTATTGCTAGGCTACCTGATCGGATATTGGCAGTACTCAGGTGTCGATTACGATACGCTGATGCGAAATCTCAATGGTCTGCTGCGGGACAATCAGACACTGGAGGCAAAAACCGTGTATCGCGAGCGGCAACTTCAGGTTGAGCGTGCAGCACAAAGAACGCTTGCCGAAGAGATTGCTGCGTTGCAGGATGAGTCCATGCGGCTGAAGGAAGAGCTCGCTTTTTACCGCGGCATACTCAGTGAAAATGCGACCTCCGGCGAACTCAAATTGCATAGTTTCAAGATCAATAAAGGCAAATCCCAGAATCAATATGAGTATCACGTGCTTCTGATTCAGTCCGGACGGCATGACAAGTGGGCGCAGGGCAGGCTCATGTTGAACCTCAAAGGCATGAAAGATGGTGAAGTCATTACCTTGCCCTTGCCCTTGCGCAACGGGCAGGACCTGATTGGTCAGGTCAAGATTAATTTCAAGTATTATCAGCGAGTTGACGGGCAGTTTACGCTGACCGATGCGCTTGAGGATGTGTCCGTGGAATTGACGCTGATCGAATCGGGCGCCAGACAACCCAAAATCACGCAGCAACTTGATTTGCCGATATAAGCACGCATATAAAAAGGATTGCTATGTTCTTTAGAAACC
Source organism: Methylophilales bacterium LSUCC0135 (assembly GCA_001704575.1). Lineage (GTDB taxonomy): Bacteria > Pseudomonadota > Gammaproteobacteria > Burkholderiales > Methylophilaceae > UBA6140. The sequence goes on along the minus strand of MCAW01000009.1, from coordinate 6,522 downwards.
GCAACAAGATAGCGAGCCGCATTGATACTCTGGTCGGCGCAGAAACCCGTGTCGACGGGGATATGCATTTTTCCGGAGGCTTGCGTGTCGACGGCACTGTTCATGGGAATGTGATGGAGTCGGTGCCAAGTACGCTTGTGCTGAGCGAGCATGGTTGCATAGAAGGTATGGTGAAGGTTTCACATGTTGTGCTCAACGGTAAAGTGATCGGGCCGGTCAATGCATTGCAATTTGTTGAATTGCAGGCGAAATCCAGAGTCACAGGAGATGTAAGCTATAAAACGCTGGAAATGCATACAGGTGCTGTAGTCGAAGGCAAACTTGTTTATCTGGCAGATCGCGCGGATGGGGCAATTCCCGAGCCCATTGTGGCGGCAAGGGACTAAACAAGGATTGACCGGCAGTTGTCAAGGCCGGATAATGTTTCATTAGGGATTAAGGAGTTGATTATGAACGCAGTAACAGAAATGCCAAGCCCGCTGATTTTCACTGAAAACGCAGCCCAGAAAGTCAAGGAGCTGATTGATGAGGAAGGTACGCCTGATCTCAAATTGCGCGTATTTGTAAGTGGTGGTGGTTGCTCCGGCTTCCAGTACGGTTTTACCTTTGAAGAAGAGGTGAACGAAGATGACACCCAGGTTGAAAAGAACGGGGTCAGCCTGCTGATTGATCCGATGAGCCTGCAGTATCTGATGGGCGCAGAAATCGATTATCAGGATAGTCTGCAAGGTTCGCAGTTCGTCATTCGCAACCCGAATGCAACCAGCACCTGCGGTTGCGGCTCATCTTTCTCGGCCTGAACGATCAGTCTGAACGATCCTGCGCTGAAAAAAGAAAAAAAGGGGCATGATGCCCCTTTTTTCTTTTTGTTAAACAGTCCTAATAGCGCTCAGGGCACAAGCCTCAGGCTAGCGCTGATTCATGGGTTTGAAGTCACGTCGCGGCTGGCCTGTATACAACTGACGAGGCCGTCCAATCTTTGATTCGCTATCCGAGATCATTTCGTTCCACTGCGAAACCCATCCAGCCGTTCTTGCCATGGCAAAAATCGCCGTGAACATGGAGTTGGGAATACCCATTGCCCGCATGACGATACCGGAATAGAAGTCGACATTCGGATAGAGTTTCCTGCTGACAAAGTATTCGTCTTCCAGCGCGATTTGTTCGAGTTTGATAGCGAGCTTGAACATCGGGTCATCGTGCAGGCCGAGTTCATCAAGCACCTGATGGCAGGTTTGTCGCATGATGGCAGCGCGAGGATCCATGTTTTTGTACACGCGATGACCAAAACCCATGAGGCGGAAAGAATCGGATTTATCCTTGGCGCGTTTGATGAATTCGCCGATGCGGCTGACATCGCCGATTTCTTCCAGCATTTTGAGCGTTGCCTCATTGGCGCCACCGTGGGCAGGACCCCACAAGGATGCGATACCGGATGCTACGCAGGCAAAAGGGTTGGCTCCGCTTGAGCCCGCGAGCCGGACTGTTGATGTTGAGGCATTCTGTTCATGATCCGCGTGCAGGATCAGGATACGCTCGAATGCCTTTGACAATATGGGGTTGGGCACATACTCCTCGCATGGCGTGGCAAACATCATGTGCATGAAGTTTTCGGCATAATTGAATCGGTTTTTCGGATACATAAACGGTTCGCCGATATTGTACTTATAGCTCCATGCGGCGATAGTCGGAACCTTTGCCAGTAGACGACATGCCGAAATTTCTCGGTTTCTGGGGTCGCGAATGTCAAGCGCCTCGTGATAGAAAGCCGACATCGAGCCGACAATGCCGACCATGACGGCCATCGGATGGGCGTCGCGCCTGAACCCCCGGAAAATATTGTTGAGCTGATCATGCAGCATGGTGTGCTGCATGATTTTTTCCGTGAACTGTTGTTTTTCCGCTGCGTTAGGCAATTCGCCATACATCAGCAAATACGATACTTCGAGAAAATCGCAGTGCTCAGCCAGCTGTTCAATCGGATAGCCTCGGTAATAAAGCAGACCTTCTTCACCATCGATGTAGGTAATCTCCGAGTGGCATGATGCGGTAGATAGAAAGCCCGGGTCGTAGGTAAAGATTCCGTGTTTAGCCAGGCTGCGAATATCGATGACATCGGGTCCGAGGTTGCCGGACAATATCGGCAGATCAATCGGCGCTAAACCGTTATCAAATGTAAGCGTGACTTTTGTAGGTTTCATCATTGGTAACAATCAAAATCAAAATTGGTAAGGTGCTATTGCTATTCAGCTAGCATAAATTGCACCTAGAATTCTTGGACCTTTGGCGCCGGTTGCAGACGGCAGGTTTCCTGGCCTGCGCAGCATGGCTTGTTCAGCCAGCCATGCAAAGGCAGCGGCTTCGACGGTATTCACTGCGATACCCAAAACATCGGAAAGCTCAATTTTTACAGGGTGAAGCAATTCGCGCAAGCGCCTGAGCAAGCAAAGATTGTACGCACCTCCACCACAGACGTAGATTTCCTCTGCATTACCGCAATATTGATTTATCGCTGACGCGATGCTGAGAGCGGACAGCTCCAGTAATGTTCGTTGAACATCTTCCGCCTGATATTGCGGATTCAAATGCGCTTGCAGCCATTCCAGATCGAACAGATCCCGCCCCGTGCTTTTTGGAGGTGCCATCGTGAAAAATGCTTCATCAAGCATTTGCTCCAATAGTCCGGGAATCACTCTGCCGCCAGCAGCCCATGTGCCGTTTTCATCATAAGTTTTTTGCTTGCAATGCATTATCCAGGCATCCATCAGCATGTTTCCCGGGCCTGTATCAAAACCGGTGACCTCGCCATTCGCCGGCAGATAGCTGAGATTGGCGATGCCACCAATGTTAAGTACGACTCGGTTGATGGATGGATGGCTGAAAGCAGCGCGATGAAAAGCCGGTACCAATGGTGCGCCTTGCCCGCCGGCTGCGATATCTCGACTACGGAAATCAGCGACTACGGTCAGGCCCGTTAATTCGGCGAGCAGTGCGGGGTTGAAAATCTGCAGGGAGAATCCGGCTTCCGGCCTGTGCCGGACGGTTTGCCCATGACAGCCCACAGCGCTGATGTCCGGTCCGGATACTGCAGATTTTTCCAATAGCCTCTGAACAGCGTCGGCGTATAGGTGACTTAATTTGTTGCCTGTCAGAGCAACACGTTCCAGCTCGTTTGTGCCGATCCCGTGCAGATCGAGCAATTCTTCGCGTAGCGCTTTGTCGTAAGGCAAAAAATGAGAATGCTTGACCTTGAATGTTTTGCCGTTTGTGACAAGCAAGGCGGCATCAACACCATCCAGACTGGTGCCGGACATCAGTCCGATATAGAGCTTTGCGGCCACAATCTGAAACTGTCAGGCCTGCCGTTAAGGCTCAATTATTCAGCAGATGCGAGTGTGCCCGCACCCAGCAAACTGAGCTGAGCGAGCAGAGGCCTGCTGGAAGCAAAGAAATCAGCCTTGTACTTCGATGGAATGGGGGAAGCGGTTGGCAAGGCGACCTTGAGTGGGTCGCGGTGCTGCCCGTTGACCAGAAGTTCGTAATGCAGGTGGGGGCCGGTTGCCAGACCGCTCATGCCGACAGCGCCGATGATCTGACCTTGCGAAACTCGCTGGCCGCTACGCAAGCCGGGAGAAAAACGCGAAAGATGGGCATAGAGCGTGCTCATATTGTTCTGATGCTTGAGGATGACTACATTGCCGTAGCCGCCCTTGACGCCTACAAAGCTAACAATGCCATCGGCGACTGCCTTGATGCGTGTGCCGGTTGGCGCTGCGTAGTCAACGCCTTTGTGGGCGCGCATTTTCTGCAGTACAGGATGAAAACGGCCAAGGCTGAATCCGGAGCTGATGCGCGAAAATTCCAGTGGTGAACGCAGGAAGGATTTGTGCAGGCTCTTGCCTTCAGGCGTGTAGTAGTTGACTTGGCCTTCAGGGTTACGATACACGATGGCGCGATGAGTTTTGCCCTGATTCGTGAACTCTGCCGCCAGCACCAGGCCAGCTTTGACTAATTGGCCATCCTTGTATTGCGATTCGTAAACCACGTTGAAGCGATCTCCCTTGCGCAAATCGCTGTGGAAGTCGATTTCGCTCGAGAAAATCTCGGCTATTTGAATGGCAATCTGATCGGGTATCCCGGCCGCATCTGTGGCTGCAAACAGTGAGCTGCTGATCTCAGAAGACTTCAGTGTCGGCAACGTTTCCAGTGCGGTGGCTTTTCTTTCAGCTTGGTATCCTTGATCTGTACGTTCTACGACCAGCGAATTAGCGTAGTCGATTTCATATTCCAGACGTAAGAGTTCGCCATCAAGATTGGTTTCTGCGCTGATGGTACGGCCCGGGCGAAGCTGGCTGAACAAAGGAGCGGCATCCGGGTGCTGGCGCAGGAATGTGAGGGCTTCGGGATTACTTATGTTGAGTCGTCTCAGCAGGCTTGCAAGGGTGTCGTCGCGTCGCACTTGCTCGACTTGCCAGTAGGAATCGCCGGAGAAGCCGGCATCTGCCGTTGTGATCGGAAGTCCATCTGTGCTGGCTTGAGGAAGAATGACTTCTTCAATGACGGTACTGATTTCAATATCATCTGTGATGGTCTGTGGCGCAATAGCGAAAGCAGCGAATATGCCGAATAGCGGCAAGCTTGAAAGTGCCAGTAACCAGCGCAGTCGCAGCTTGCGTTCTTTTAAATTGAATTTTTGCGCTAAGATATTGGTTTTGCTCGCGGGCATAAGCAATCTCTGAATTTACTGGTTAGGCCAGTGATGGTAACAGAAAAGCCCTGCGTGTTGAACACATGCATAAAAAGTGGCAGTAAAGGGTTTTGATGAGTACATATGACATAGAAGAAAATCTTGCGGTGATCAAACGCGGATGCGATGAGCTGCTGATCGAGCAGGAGCTGGTCGAAAAGCTGAAGAAGGGTCAGCCCTTGCGCGTCAAGGCTGGTTTCGACCCTACTGCACCGGATCTGCATCTCGGACATACCGTGCTGTTGAACAAGTTGCGGCAGCTTCAGGACCTTGGTCACCATGTTCTTTTTTTGATTGGCGACTTTACCGGAATGATCGGCGATCCGACCGGCAAAAGCGTAACCCGTCCACCCCTGACCGAAACGCAGGTACAGGAAAACGCCAAATCCTACGCCACGCAGGTGTTCAAGATACTCAAACCTGAGCAGACTGAGGTGGTTTTCAACTCTACATGGCTTAATGAGTTGGGTGCCGCCGGCATGCTCAGGCTGGCGGCCAGCTATACGGTGGCACGCATGCTGGAGCGCGATGATTTCACCAAGCGCTACAAGGCCAATCAGCCGATAGCGATACACGAGTTTCTCTATCCTTTGCTACAGGGTTACGACTCTGTTGCATTGAGGTCTGATGTCGAGCTGGGCGGAACTGACCAGAAATTCAACCTGCTGATGGGACGTGAACTGCAGAAGCAGGCTGGGCAGAGCCCACAATGCGTGTTGACCATGCCATTGCTGGAAGGGCTCGATGGCGTCAATAAAATGTCGAAGTCCCTCGGCAACTATATTGGTGTGGCGGAGCCTGCCAATACTATTTTCAGCAAAATCATGTCGATTTCAGATGAACTCATGTGGCGTTATATAGAGTTGCTTTCTTTTGAGAGCCTGAGCACGATTGCTGAATGGAGGCGGTCCGTCGAGCAGGGAGCCAACCCGAGAGATATTAAAGTCCGCTTTGCGCAGGAGTTGGTCCAACGTTTTTATTCCAGAAAAGATGCCGAGATTGCCCTGGAGGATTTTGTCAATCGTTCCAGGGGCGGCATCCCCGAGGATGTGCCCGAGGTTTATTTGTCGATCGATGGTGATTCAATTGGCGTAGCGCAAATGCTCAAGCAGGCGAACCTGGTGGCAAGCACCTCAGAGGCTTTTCGCGCCATCGAGCAGGGCGGCATCAAGCTCGATGGTGAAAGGGTTGCAGAAAAGGCGCTCGCCTTGAGCAAAGGAGTGACGGTAGTGGCTCAGGTGGGCAAGCGCAAGTTCGCTCGCATCACGATAAATTAAGGCAAATGTAATTACTTTGTAAAAAATCCAAAATCGCTATTGACCCAATTTTATAGTTCTGTAGAATGCGCGCCTTCGCTTCAACAACAAAGCGGGTGGCGGCAAGCCGGGCAAATAAAAAATTGTTTTCCTACTTGACCGGTCAGGCAGTGTCTGTATAATGCGCCCCTCTCGTTGCTGATGCGACGAAGCAGTAAAAAGTAATACCGCTCTTTAAAAACCTGAACAATCGATAAGTGTGAGTGCTTGTAGATGAGGGGGTCACCTGATGGGCTGTTTGGCTTAGGCTGAATGGAATTGCAGAGGGATGGCGCTCAAGATACAAGTCTTACACTTAGAATGAACTTTAGTACGACGCTTAAATTATTTAAGCACATACCTAAGATTCATTTGAGTGATAAGCGAATCGAAATACCACCTCGAAAGAGGAAAAAGTAATAGTTGGGAATTAAACAATACCACCTCGAAAGAGGAAAAAGTAATAGTTGGGAATTAAAC
>MCAW01000008.1 GCA_001704575.1 Methylophilales bacterium LSUCC0135 | reverse complement strand
CTACGGTCACAAGGGTAAACAATACGTTGGCGTACTGTCCGGTATCGGCGGTTGGGCTGGCGTAGCGATGAACCTGGGTCTGACTAACCCGACAGACGCACTTGGTGCTGCTGGCGGTTACGCAGAACTGACCAAGTACAACGCTGCTCCTGGCGGCGGTGCACTGAACGTGTTCGCTCTGTAACAGCTACTGACGGTTGGGGGCTTGCCCCCAACCTCAGCCAACAGGTTTCTGTATCAAATTCTTCTCCATAGGAGTTTGATATTAAGGGTCCCTCTCAGATGCTTCTGAGAGGGTTTTTTTGTTCAATGAGATATTCTGTCTTGCAGTTAAATATTCATTCGTTGAGACAAGGTAGCCAGTTGGTCGTATTTAAAGAATGCAGGTTGGCAGGTAAGAAAGATACAGGTTGCTACCTTAGACGAGGACCAAGATAGATAGAGAAAAATGAAAAACGGCCAGATCTGATGACCTGGCCGTTCTATTTGGCGCGCCCGAAGAGGAGCTTGAGCCGATTACCCCGTATGCACGGGGATGAGCCCGTCAGCGAAGTATTTGCAGGCCAGTTCCGCGAGATTACCCCGTATGCACGGGGATGAGCCGGATATTTGGGCTGCGAGAGAGGCAATGGATGCGATTACCCCGTATGCACGGGGATGAGCCCACAGACGATGAGTTTATCGGCATCACATTAGAGATTACCCCGTATGCACGGGGATGAGCCGGTTCTGCACGATGCAATGCAATGGCGCAAACTGATTACCCCGTATGCACGGGGATGGGATGTGCTTGAAGAACAGCAGCGAGAAGATATGGTTCTTGATTTCAGCCACATCGACGGAGCCGCGCAGGATATTTGCGGATTCCCAGAGATGAGACTCAAGGGTGAGGCTGGTCCCAGAATTTCCTCTAGCTACCTGTTTTTTTACGTAAGGTCGTTTGATAGCAGTTAATAGAGCGATTTGCGAAAACACAGCAATCAATAAACCCTCAGCAGCATAAGGAGAATTCATGACCGATGTGCCGAATATTCCTAATTTTGAAAAGCTTTCAAATGTATTAAAGGAATTTAAAGAATCGTCAGATGAGGATTCCATTTGGATCATCCAAGAAATGTATGAAATTGAAGGATACGATCAGTGGTTGGAGTGGATGGAAACCTACCGACCTAATGAATTGCCCTAATTCTGGAGATAATGACCGATCGTTCTTGATTACCATTCAATCGCCATTTACACTTAATTCCTGTTACAGAATTAAGGTCAGTACCCATGGCAACCGCAATACCCCTCGATCTCGCGATCAGCAATGTCACTCCCTGCAATCCCGGCTTCAATAACGTCAACCGCATTTACCCCATTGGCCTGCTGTCGCCCACCTTTGATTTGCCGCTCTACAGTTCCAGTGTCCCCGCCGGCTTTCCTTCGCCTGCCGATGAGCATGTCGAACAGCGGCTGAATCCCAATGATTATCTGATCGATAACGAAACCGCCACCTTTTTTGTAAGGGTGCAGGGCGATTCCATGATCGATGCCGGCATCTTCCATGGCGATGTGCTGGTCATAGACCGTTCCCGCAAGCCCAAAGTCGGCGATATTGTGCTGGCCGTGCTGGATGGGGAATTCACCGTCAAGACACTCGGTAAGAGCAAGACCGGCCCACGACTTGTTCCCGCCAACAAGGACTATCCCGTCATTGAGATCGGTGAAGGACAATCCTTTGAGGTCTGGGGCGTGGTGTCAGGCTCCATGCGCAAGTTCAAGTAGCCGCCATTCAATCGACAAGTGCCATCGCCACCAATTCAGGACACCCTCAATTAAGCTGCTCACTCAACATACCTGTTATATCTGCATGGCTTGAATGTTGCTTGTTATTTGATACTGATCTGATGATGAGGGTCAACCTCATAGATGCACCACGGAGAGTTATCATGCAACCGGCAGCCAACACCACCAAGGAACGCATCCGCCTGCTTGGCCGTATACTGGGTGAAGTTATTCTGGAGAAGGAAGGACAGACGACCTTTGACGCGATTGAGGCCATACGCCAGGCAGCAATCAAGCACCACATCGACAACACTCAGCATACGGCGCAAATACTCGACCAACTCCTGAGGCAACTGGATACCGATCAAGCCATCGCGCTTGCACGTGCTTTTAGCTACTTCAAGCACCTCCTGAATATCGCAGAGGACTTGGCCCTGCACCACGAGATTGCCACCGCGCAAGACCAAAAGACCAGTGCGACACTGGCATCGTCGCTTCATAAATTCAAGCAGGCAGAGATGTCACTTGAGGTGGTCACCCAATTTTTTGAGGGGGCGCTGATATCCCCGGTGCTCACCGCTCACCCTACCGAGGTGCAACGCAGGAGTTTACTCAGCACTGAGCGGGACATTGCAGAACTTTTAACACGTTTATCTTACCCCATGCCACGTCATGAACAGCGGCGGGTGCAGATTGGACTTAAAGGGGCCATCACGCTGCTGTGGCAGACCAGAATGCTGCGTTACACCAAGCTCACGGTCAACGACGAAATCAATAACGCGCTCTCTTACTACCGAATGAGCCTGCTCGATGCGATCCCGGAGTTGCTGCAAGACCTCGAGCTTGATCTGGCGGACATGTTTCAACTGCCCACCCCACCTAAAATGCATCATTTTTTTCAGATGGGAAACTGGATTGGCGGTGACCGTGACGGTAACCCCTATGTCGATTCTAAGACATTAGATCAAGCCATCACTAAGCAGTGTGCAACGGTGATCGAGTATTACCTCGTTGAGACCGATAAACTCGCACGAGAACTCTCCCTAACCACCCGCCTGGTCAACATTTCGGATGAGCTTGAGCAACTTGCTGACGCATCTTCCGACAACACGCCACAACGTCAGGATGAGCCCTACCGTCGCGCAATGCTCACCATTCATCATCGCCTCAAGCAAAACCAACGCAGGCTAATGGGGAAGTCGACTGAGGAAATCGACACCAGCTATGAGACCAGCGCGGACTATCTCAAGGACCTCAAGACTGTTGCCGCATCACTCGAGAGTAACCGCGCCATGGCCGTGGTTTCACCACGCCTAGGCAAACTCATGAAGGCAATCGAGACCTTCGGCTTTCATCTTGCGACGATCGACCTCCGCCAGAGTTCTGACACCCACGAAGCCGTGATCCGGGAGCTTCTGATCAAATCTGGGGCAGGTTACGATTACAGCGCACTCAATGAGCGCGAAAAGGTGGAGATACTCCTACAGGAGCTGAAGCAACCGCGTTTGTTATATTCCCCGTACACGGAATATAGCGACCTGGTTGAAACCGAAGTTGCTATCTTCAGAAAAGCCAAATCGATACGCCAAACCTTTGGTCATCACGCCATCCGTTACTACATCATCTCACACACCGAGAGCTTGTCCGACATGCTAGAGGTGGCCCTGCTGCAGCGTGAGGCTGGGCTATTGAGAGGTCGATGGGGGGCAGCAGATGTCGAGATGGACCTGATGATCGTCCCACTCTTTGAGACGATCGCGGATTTGCGCAATGCCCCTGCGATCATGAGTGAATGGTTGAGCCTACTTGGCATGCGCTATCTGCTCAACTATCAGGGTAACCTTCAGGAAATCATGCTGGGCTACTCTGATAGTAACAAGGACGGTGGCTTTTTAACCTCCAACTGGGAGCTCTACAAGGCCGAGACTGCGTTGGTGGAGTTGTACCGGCAGGCGAATGTGCGGTTGCGACTCTTTCACGGGCGCGGTGGTACCGTCGGTCGTGGCGGTGGCCCTGCCTATCAGGCGATTATGGCCCAGCCCTTCGGTACTGTAGATGGGCAGATCCGCGTCACCGAACAGGGAGAGATCATCTCAAACAAATTCTCTGACCCGCGTGTCGCCAGGAAGCATCTGGAGACGCTCATATCTGCCACCATCGACGCCACCTTGTTTCCTCAGGATCGGCTGGATGATACCAGGCGCCGAAGCTTCGAGACGCTCATGGATCAGCTCTCCGCCACTGCGATGGCGGCCTACCGCCAGCTTGTCTACGAGACCCCTGGGTTTTCAGAGTATTTTTTTAGCGCGACCCCCATCAGCGAGATCAGCGAACTCAATATCGGTAGTCGCCCCTCTTCGAGAAAGTCGACCGGCAAAATCGAAGACTTGCGCGCGATCCCGTGGGGCTTTTCTTGGGGCCAATGTCGGCTGTTGCTACCCGGATGGTATGGCTTTGGTAGCGCCATCCATCGATACCTGTCGGACAGTCAGGAGGGAGAACGTACACGCCGTATCAGCCTCTTAAAGGCCATGTACTGGAGTTGGCCGTTCTTTAGGACCTTGGTCTCCAACATGGACATGGTCTTGGCCAAAACCGACCTATCGGTGGCAGCACGTTACGCGCAACTGGTGCCAGATGACAACTTGCGGGATCACGTTTTCAAACAAATCGAAAGGGAACACGCGCTGACCAACCAGGCACTCGATATACTCCTGGAAAACTCGGTCCGGCTGGCGACGTCTCCCGCATTGGCAGAATCTATCAACCGCAGGCTCGCATACCTCAACCCACTCAACCACCTACAGGTAGAGCTACTGCGTCGCCACCGTGCCGGGGCGACTGATGAGCGAATCAAGCGTAATATTCATCTCACCATTAATGGGATTGCATCAGGATTAAGAAATACCGGTTAAGTGCATTTACACAATGGGCATCTTCTGTAACGCGGCTGCGATGACGTGTATGCAAATAAAGCGTGATTTGCAGTCTCTTCACGGCTTGTCAGGAAATGGATCGATAGTAAGACGGTGTGCACGCCGTCGTGCCCCGGCTGCATAATGAGGGCGAGCCCAAGACTGTCTCGTAACTTCTAATTAGAATTTTACGCTTTCGTCCCCGTGGCAAGGAGAGTTCCTTAAGACTTATAGTTTTTCATGGCGCTGACCTGCCCAGATTCTTCGGTCCTTTCATTCTTGGAGAATGGCCTCAGTTTCAGCCGCTTTACCGCTCAATAATCTGAACGCTGTCGGCGTCTGATTTCCCAAACTCGAATGCCTGTGTGTCCGTGAATTTGGGGCAAACACACACTGGTGAATTTCACGTTTTGGGGGTTGAAGCAACTATGCAAACCCAACTTCAATTATGCCAAGGCAGGCGTCATGCTGAGCGAGTTGGTGCCGCAACAAGGCTGCCAGACCGACTTGTTTAGCATGGCCTCCAGCAACCCCGCAAGTCGTGAGAAATCGACCAAGCTCATGACAGCGCTCGACCAAATCAATAGCAAGATGGGCAGGGATACGATGAAACTGGCGGGTGAGGGGAGCAGGCGTCCCTGGAAAATGCGGCAGGAGAACAAGACGCCGGCTTATACGACAAGGTGGGGTGAATTGCCGGTGGTGGTAGGATAAATGCTTAACAGAAATCGCCAAGCATTAAAAAATACCCTGTGCATTACAGCAGTGTTAGCACGTAGGTAGGGGTAGGGGGTGGGCCTTGGCCCTCCCAGGGGGTATCTCAGCAGCTGCTTGTCAGCAGAACGATATAATTAATCACGATCAGTTTTGATCATCCATTTGAGGGCAATAGATTTAGGGCAAGAGCTTCATTCTACTTGGTTCGTCGAACCCTACTATCACGAGGGTGGGCTACTATCACGAGGGTGGGCTACTATCACGAGGGTGGGCTACTATCACGACAATTCGGAATAAATTTGAGTGTGGGCAAGTGCACTAATTGCTCTATAGCAGCCTATGAAAATTGTTCCCCCAATTGTTCCCCTGATTCATAACTTCCAGAAATGACAAAGGGCTAGCCTAAGCTAACCCTTTGTTTTGTATGGCGCGCCCGAAGAGATTCGAACTCCTGACCCCTTGGTTCGTAGCCAAGTACTCTATCCAGCTGAGCTACGGGCGCTTAAAAGAGCCGCATTATACGCGAAAACGGCAATCTGGTGTATCTAAAGATGGCGGAGAGCGAGGGATTCGAACCCTCGATACAGGTTTAAGCCCGTATGCTTCCTTAGCAGGGAAGTGCCTTCGACCACTCGGCCAGCTCTCCGCACGAGGGCGTAACAATACGCGATTACGCCTTAAAAATCAAACCAAATCGGCCTTGTCAGGCTTCTTCGAGTTCAAATGCCTTGTGCAGTACGCGGACGGCAAGCTCCATGTATTTTTCTTCGATGACGACGGCGATCTTGATTTCCGAGGTGGAGATCATCTGGATGTTGATGCCTTCTTCTGCCAGTGTGCGGAACATCTGGCTGGCGACACCGACGTGGGAGCGCATACCGACACCGACGATGGAGACTTTGGCGATTTTGTCGTCGCCGGCGATTTCGCGGGCGCCGATATGGGCCTGGATGTTGCGCAGGATGTCGAGCGCTTTGTTGAGCTCGTTCTTGTGCACGGTGAAGGTGAAGTCGGTGGTACCGTCGGCGCCTGTGTTCTGGATGATGATGTCGACGTCGATATTGGCGTCGGCAATCGGGCCGAGAATCTGATAGGCGATGCCGGGGCGGTCGGGTACGCCGAGCACCGTGACTTTGGCTTCATCGCGGTTGAAGGCGATGCCGGAGATGATAGGTTGTTCCATGTTGTCCTCTTCCTCAAACGTGATCAGCGTGCCGTCGCCTTCTTCTTCAAAGCTGGAGAGCACGCGTAATTTAACCTGGTATTTGCCGGCGAATTCGACCGAGCGGATTTGCAGTACCTTGGAGCCCTGGCTCGCGAGTTCGAGCATTTCTTCGAAGGTGATGGATTTGAGTCTGCGGGCTTCCGGTACGATGCGCGGGTCGGTGGTGTAGACGCCGTCGACATCGGTGTAGATCTGGCATTCGTCAGCCTTGAGCGCGGCGGCGAGGGCAACGCCGGTAGTGTCGGAGCCGCCACGGCCGAGCGTGGTGATGTTGCCGTGCTCGTCGACGCCCTGGAAGCCGGCGACGACGACGACATGGCCGGAGTTGAGATCGGCGCGTATCTTGGCGTCATCGATGTGCAGAATGCGCGCCTTGGTAAAGGCGCTGTTGGTGACGATGCGTACTTGCGATCCGGTGTAGCTCTTGGCCTTGATGCCGAGATCCATCAATGCCATCGCGGTGAGGCCGATGGTGACCTGTTCGCCGGTGGAGACGACGACATCCAGTTCGCGCGGATCAGGGTCCGGCATCAGTTCCCGGGCCAGTGCGATCAGGCGGTTGGTTTCGCCGGACATGGCGGAGACCACCACCACAACCTGGTGCCCCAGTGCCTTGTAGCGTGCCACGCGGCTAGCCAGCGCCTTGATGCGCTCGGGGTTGGCGACCGAAGTGCCGCCATATTTTTGTACGATTAGTGCCATGCAAATTCCTTTAAAAATCTTTCACCACAGAGCGCACAGAAGACACGGAGGGCAGATGCATCAGGAGAAATTCCTCCCTGGGCTTTGTGTTCTCTGTGGTTAATTCAGTTTTTCTTTAACCCAGCTGTTCACGCTTGCCAATGCCTGTTCCAGTTTTGTGGCATCGGTGCCGCCGGCCATGGCCATGTCCGGTCTGCCGCCGCCTTTGCCGCCGACCTGCTGGGCGACATGGTTGACCAGTTCGCCCGCTTTGAGTTGGCTGGTTAGGGATTGGCTGACCGCAGCAACCAGGCTCACCTTGTCGCCTTCCGTGACCGCGAGCACCAGCGCGCATACGCCGAGCTTGTCCTTCAACTTGTCGGCTACCTCGCGCAGACCTTTTGCATCGACGCCTTCGAGTCTGGCTGCAAGCACCATCACGCCGGAGATTTCAACGGCCTGCTGGGCCAGATCGTCACCCTGGCTGGAGGCGAGTTTGCCTTTCAGCGCGGCCAGTTCGCGTTCCAGTCCGCGCACCTGGTCGAGTAGTGCATCGACCCGGGCCGGGACTTCGGCACGCACGACCTTGAGCGTACCGGCGACGCCGCCCAGGGTGGTTTCCATCGACTGCATGTAAGCCAGCGCATTCACGCCGGTCACCGCTTCTACGCGGCGCACCCCGGCAGCAACGCCGCCTTCGGCAACAATGCTGAAGAGGCCGATATCGCCTGTGCGCTTGACATGGGTGCCGCCGCAAAGCTCGCGTGAGCTGCCGATATCGAGCACGCGCACTTCGTCGCCGTATTTCTCGCCGAACAGCATCATGGCGCCGGTTTTCTGCGCGGCTTCAATCGGCATCACCCGTGCCTGACATTCGGTATTGGCGAGAATTTCCACGTTCACTAGTTGTTCCACACGGCGAATCTGTTCGTTGGTCATCGGCGCGTTATGCACAAAGTCGAAACGCGTTTTGCCGGCATCAACCAGTGAGCCTTTTTGCTGCACATGATCACCCAGCACTTCGCGCAGGGCTTTGTGCATCAGGTGTGTGGCCGAGTGGTTGCGCATGGTGGCGGTGCGGGCGGCAATATCCACGCGCGCCGAAACCGTATCGCCGGTGCGCAGGCTACCGGTCTTGACTACGCCGTGGTGACCGAAAACGCTGGCCTGAATTTTTTGCGTGTCTTCTACCGCAAAGATGGCATTCTCGGCGCGGAGTTCGCCGCTGTCGCCGATCTGGCCGCCGGATTCGGCGTAGAAGGGTGTATCGTCCAGCACGACCACGCCAAGCTCGCCTTCATTGAGCTGGTTTGTCGGGCTGCCGTCCTTGTAGAGCGCCAGAATTTTGCCGCTTGCTTCCAGAGTCTCGTAGCCGTGAAAAGTCGTGGGCTGGCCGTCGTATTCGAGATTGGCCGCCATCTTGAATTTGCCGGCAGCACGCGCCTGTTCCTTCTGTCTGGCCATGGCGGCGTCAAAGGCGGCGCTGTCCACGGTGACATTGCGTTCGCGGCAGATGTCGGCGGTGAGGTCTAAAGGAAATCCATAAGTGTCGTGCAGCTTGAAAGCGGTTTCGCCGTTGAACAAGGTCACGCCATTTTGCGCCATTTCCGCCAAATCGGCTTCCAGAATCGCCATGCCGTGTTCGATGGTTTCGAAGAAGCGCTCTTCTTCCTGTTTCAGCACTTCAGTCACGCGTTTTTCACCAGATTTCAATTCTGGATAGGCGTCGCCCATTTCGGCGACCAGATCCGGCACCATCTTGTGGAAGAAGGCTGCGCGGGCGCCGAGTTTGTAGCCGTGGCGGATGGCGCGGCGGATGATGCGGCGCAACACGTAGCCGCGGCCTTCGTTGCCGGGAATGACGCCGTCGCTGATCAAGAAGGAACAGGCACGGATATGGTCGGCCAACACTTTCAATGACGGGCTGTCCATGTCCCTGCATTTGGTTTCGCGCGCAGCTGCCTTGATCAGGTTCTGGAACAGATCAATTTCGTAGTTGGCATGCACGCCCTGCAACACGGCGGCGATACGTTCCAGTCCCATGCCGGTGTCGACCGAGGGTTTGGGCAGCGGATGCATGACCCCGGCCTCGTCGCGGTTGAACTGCATGAAGACGTTGTTCCAGATTTCGATGAAGCGGTCGCCGTCTTCATCCGGGCTGCCGGGCGGGCCGCCGGGGATGTGTGCGCCGTGGTCGTAGAAAATTTCGGTGCAGGGGCCGCAGGGGCCGGTGTCGCCCATCATCCAGAAATTGTCGGAGGCGTAGCGCGCGCCCTTGTTGTCGCCGATGCGGACCACTTTTTCAGGCGGTACGCCGATTTCACGGGTCCAGATATCGTAGGCTTCATCGTCTTCGGCGTAGACCGTGACCATCAGTTTTTCTTGCGGAATCTTGAAGACCTTGGTCAGTAGCTCCCAGGCGTAGTGAATCGCTTCGTGTTTGAAGTAGTCGCCGAAGCTGAAATTGCCCAGCATCTCGAAGAAGGTGTGGTGGCGTGCGGTGTAGCCGACATTTTCCAGGTCGTTGTGCTTGCCGCCGGCGCGCACGCATTTCTGGCTGGAAGCGGCACGGGTATACGGGCGCTTGTCAAAGCCGAGAAAGACGTCCTTGAACTGGTTCATGCCCGCATTGGTGAACAGCAGGGTAGGGTCACCGGCCGGCACGAGCGAGCTCGATGCGACCACCTGATGGCCCTTGGAGGCGAAAAAATCCAGAAAGGCCTGGCGGATTTCCTTGCTGCTCGGTGTGTTGCTTGGTTTGGTCGTCATTGTTTAGTTTCAATCAATCAATATCTTCGTCGGCGTTCAGCACTTTTTTAATCACGTCAAAGCCAAAGCCGCGGCCTTGCAGAAATCTTGCCTGCTTTGCCCAGGCTTCACGATTTTTCGGGGCTTCGCCGAACTTTTTCTGCCATACGGCGCGGGCGTTGGACAATTCGCTGTCCTTGAGTTCGTCCATCGCTTTTTCGATCAGTTCTTCGGCAACACCATGCTCGCGCAACTCGTGCGCTACCCGCACACTGCCGAACCTGGATTTTCTGGCGTGGACAATCTGCTCGGTGTAACGCGCCTCCGAGAGCCAGCCGCGCTGTTTGAAATCCTCCAGCAGCGCCGGGATGTCGTCGCTTTCTTCGGCGTAAGCGCTGAGCTTGTGCGCCAATTCCTTTTCGGAATATTCCCGGCGTGCGAGGTAAGCCAGCGCTCTGGCGCGCAGCGTAACGACAGGCTTAGTCGTCAGCCTCGTCTCCCGGGGCAACGGTCATGCCGGCATTCGCCATGTTGGCGTTTTCGCGGATCTTGGCGTCGATCTCGTTGGCGATTTCCGGATGTTCCTTCAGGTATTCGCGTGCATTATCCTTGCCCTGGCCGATCTTCTCGCCCTTGTAGCTGTACCAAGCGCCGGCCTTTTCGACCAGCTTGAGGTTGGAGCCGAGTTCGATGATCTCGCCTTCGCGCGAGATACCTTCGCCGTAAAGAATGTCGAATTCCGCCTGCTTGAACGGCGGGGCAACCTTGTTCTTGACCACCTTGACGCGGGTTTCGGAACCGGTGATTTCGTCGCCCTTCTTGATGGCGCCGGTACGGCGGATATCGAGACGGACAGAAGCATAGAACTTGAGCGCGTTACCGCCGGTGGTGGTTTCCGGGTTGCCGAACATGACGCCGATTTTCATACGGATCTGGTTGATGAAAATCACCAGCGTATTGGTACGCTTGATGTTGGCAGTCAATTTGCGCAACGCCTGCGACATCAGGCGGGCCTGCAGACCCATGTGGGAGTCGCCCATTTCACCTTCGATTTCGGCCTTGGGTGTGAGCGCTGCGACCGAGTCGACCACGACGATATCGACCGAGCCGGAACGTACCAGCATGTCGGCGATTTCCAGCGCCTGTTCGCCGGTATCGGGTTGTGAGATCAGCAGTTCGGAAACGTTGACGCCGAGCTTCTGTGCGTATTGGGGGTCGAGCGCGTGTTCGGCGTCGATAAAGGCGGCAACGCCGCCGAGTTTTTGCATCTGGGCGATGACGGAAAGGGTCAGCGTGGTTTTACCGGAGGATTCCGGGCCGTAGATTTCGACAATACGGCCGCGTGGCAGGCCGCCGATGCCGAGTGCGATGTCGAGGCCAAGCGAACCGGTGGAAACAGCCTGAATGTCGCCCGCTACATCGGTGTCGCCCATGCGCATGATGGAACCTTTGCCGAATTGCTTCTCGATCTGCGAGAGTGCCGCTGCGAGGGCTTTGCTTTTGTTCTCATCCATGTGCTGATTCCTTTATTTTTGTACGTCCGATAAAGCGCACAATTATTTCATAAATCAAGGGGTAAAGTAAGGCTCAACAAGCCCTCGAATACAGTTTTTACCGAAGCCGTTCTGACGCGCTGACGGACACCGGTGAAATGCAGCGTGCTGCTGATTCTGCGGCCGTCTCTCGTTGCCCAGGCAAAGCAGACAGTGCCGACCGGTTTCTCTGCAGTGCCGCCATCCGGCCCGGCGATACCGGTGATGGCGGCGGTGATGTCGCCCCGGCTATGTTTGAGCGCGCCTGCGGCCATGGCCAGCGCGGTTTGCTCGCTGACGGCGCCATGCTGCGCAATGGTTTCCGCATCGACGGCCAGCATGGTGATTTTGGCTTCATTACTGTAGGTAACGAAGCCGGCATCGAACCAGGCAGAACTGCCGGCGACGGCGGTGATATATTGCGCCGCCATGCCGCCGGTACAGGATTCCGCCAGTGCCAGCATCCAGCCGCGCTGTTTCAGCGCCAGGCCGAGCTCCGTGCTCAGTTTCAGTAGCTCGTCATCAGCCATTGCAGTGCTTTCATTGCAGCGATTGCGTAAATTGCTGCCAGCAGGTCGTCGAACATGACGCCGAAACCGCCTTTCAGCCTGGCGTCGAATTGCCGGATCGGGAAGGGTTTCCAGATATCGAACAGGCGGAACAGCAGAAATGCGAGCAGCCACCACTGCCAAGCCTGCGGCGTGAACTCGAGCACCAGCAGCATGGCGACGATTTCATCCCAGACGATGCCGCCGTGATCGGCGGCGCCGAGATTGCGGCCGGTAATTTCACAGCATTGAATACCGAACCCGAACAGCACGGCGATGATGGCGTAGTGCACCGGCTCCGCTGTTTGCATCAGCAGTGCAAACAGCGGTAGCGCGACCAGGGTGCCGAGCGTGCCGGGTGCGAAGTGGCTGAGACCGGCGCCGAAGCCTAGCGCGAAAAAATGCGCAGGGCGCTGCAACAGGAAGCGGCGGTCAGGCCAGACAGCTGTTCGCGTGTCAGGGTTTGAAGTGGTCAAAGCCGGTTTTTCCAATCTCGATCGGGTTGTCGTAGAGGTCGCGCACAATCAGACGGCGGTTTTCGGTGATGTGGCCTATCTTGCCCATGCGCAGGTCCAGCGCCCGGCCGATGGTTTCAATGCGTTGCCGCGCTTCGGCAGGTGCCGTGAAACAGAGTTCGTAGTCATCGCCGCCGGCCAGCAGCATGTCGATGGTGGCAGGTTCCGGCAGCTGCCGGTGCAGTATCTCAGAGCAAGGTACGGCTTCGAGCGCGATGTCGGCACCGGCGCCGGAGGCCTCAAGAATGTGGCCGAGATCGGCCAGCAGGCCATCCGAGATGTCGATGGCGCTGTGCGCAACACCGCGCAAGGCTAAACCCAGTGCAATGCGGGGCTGCGGTTGCAGCAGCGCCGGCAAGGTCAGCGCCAGTTCTTCGCTGCTCAGTGTGCGCTGGCCGAGCAGGTGTTTCAGTGCCAAGGCGGCATTGCCGAGCGGCCCGGAAACCCAGATGTCGTCATCTGTCTGCGCGCCGCTGCGCCTGAGCGCCATGCCGTGAGGCACTTGCCCCATGATCTGAACGCTAATACAAAGCGGCCCGCGCGTGGTGTCGCCGCCGATGAGATCGACACGAAAGGCTTCGGCGCATTCGAAGAAACCATCTGCGAAAGCGGATATCCAGCATTCGTCGGCCTGTGGCAGGGCAATCGCCAGCGTTGCCCAGCGCGGTTCAGCACCCATCGCCGCCATGTCGGAAATGTTCACGGCCAGTGCTTTCCAGCCGAGCAGGCGCGGATCGGTGTCGGCGAAGAAGTGGGTGCCCGCTACCAGCATGTCGGCAGAAACGGCCAGCTCGTATCCTTCGTCAGGTGCGATCAGCGAGGCATCGTCGCCGACACCGAGCCGGGTGTGGCGTGTGCTGCGGGTGAAATGGCGGCGGATGAGATCGAATTCGGAGGGCATCAGGCAGCCGGTTTGGTGGCGGATTTGGGCCGGAAGGCCTTGACCACGCGCTCGTCGGTTTCAATATAGGGGTTGGGGCGGTCTTTGGTGCCAAGCAAGTCGATGCAATAAGGCACGGCGGCAAAAATGCCGTGCACGCGGATATTGCCGGCATCGTCTTTCAGGCCTTCCAGTGTCTGTGCGATCGACTTCGGCTGGCCCGGCAGGTTGATGATCAGGCTTTGTTTGCGCACCACTGCGACCTGACGCGAGAGAATGGCGGTCGGCACGAAGTGGAGGCTGATCTGCCGCATCTGTTCGCCGAATCCCGGCATTTCCTTGTCGGCAATCGCCAGCGTTGCTTCCGGCGTGACGTCGCGTAGCGCCGGTCCGGTGCCGCCGGTCGTCAGCACGAGGTGGCAGCCTTCGTGGTCAACCAGGTCTGCCAGTGTGGATTCGATTTCCGGCCGCTCGTCCGGAATGATGCGGGCCACCGGTTCCCACGGAGTCAGCAGGACCTTGTCCAGCCAGGCTTTGAGCGTGGGAATGCCCTGGTCTTCATAAACGCCGGAGGAGGCGCGGTCACTGATGGAAACGAGGCCGATGCGTAGCATTTGTTGTCTCATGTGGATACTTTGTGAAACTGTCTTGTCTATCTTGTCGATTGTCTGGATTAAACAGTCAATATTCTATAACTTCAGGCTTCAATCATAACACCAGCCAAGCCTGACCACCTTTAACCCGGATGCGGACCGGCTCCTGATTTCCGCATCGACAACAGACGAAACGAGAACAGCATGCGCCTGATTTCAACCCTGATGATGAGTATTGCCCTGCTGGGCTTCAATATGCAGGCCAGCGTGGCCGATGCCGGCAACCCTTACGCCGCTGCTTACAAGCCGCTGGAGTTGCGTGCAAAGATAATGCCGCCGGAAGACCCGGAGCCCAAGATATACAAGGGAACGGATAACAAGGATGCCGATTATCAGCGCATGCTGGCAGACGGCTATGACCTTCTCGGATTTTCCAGCTTTGATGATGGAGAGGTGCCGCCGCAGCTGCTCACTGAACATGCGCGCGCGGTGAAGGCGCATCTGGTTCTGGTGACGGTTTCGCGGAGCGGCGATGTGCCGGCCAGCATCAAGATCGACCGGCTGCGTCAAAAAGCCCGCGAGCAGAACACCGATACTGTCGATCTGAGCGATATCGAACAGAATGTCGTGCGCTACAACTATCATGCGTCTTACTGGGTGAAGCTGGCACCACCGCTGATCGGCGTGCATGTGCGGCCAAGCGCCAAGGACGACAAGGAGCAAGGCCAGGTGGTGGTGGCGGTTATCAAGCGCTCTCCGGCAGAAAAAGCAGGTTTGAAAGAGTTGGACGTCATCATGAGCATCGGTGAAGATCTGCTGGAGAAGCCGGAAGCGCTCGCCGCCGCAGCCAAGCGCTATGCCGGACAAACCGTCGATGTTCATTACATCCGTAATGGTGTTGTATACAAAACCGCGATGACGCTTAATCAGGCTTACTGAGTAGTAGAATTGAAACAAGGGTTGGCCTGAACCAGGCTTGCAGCCTGAAATGTCCGGAAGCATATTGCGGCCGGGCATCAATAAAAATCAGAACCAGGCAAGATTCATGACCATAGAAAATATCCTCGAACAATACGCGCGGGCCGAGGGGCGCGAGGCTGATTTTCTGGCCGATCTGGTCGCGCAGATTCGTCCGCGCAGACTGGGTCAAACTGATCAGGCGACCCATGCCGTGCAGGCGTTGTGCTATGTGCTGAATAACGAGCCGGAAAAAGCGGAGGCTTTGCGCGACGCCATTTTGCGGCTGCTTGCCATGCATAGACCGGTGTCCTTGTATGTCGATTCCGGTATTCAGCCGAGCAGCGGTTTTTTCTCCGAGCTGTGGCGGCGTCTCGGTCACAAGCTGTTGCCGGCGGCGATCGACAACTGTTACCTGAAGGATATGTTCGCTACCATTTTTCCAAAATCCAGCGATGAACGCTGGGTCGGTGCGGTGCCGGGTGAAGTCTGGCAGCAGCTGATTACTTCTTTGCGCTTCAACGAAGCCTCGTCCACGCTGCTGGTCTCCTGCAAGGAAAATCTGCTGGACGCAGTGGAAGTGCTGTCTTACCGCATTTCCGCGCTGGGGCTGGAACCTGAGTTGTTGCGCAATCATCCCGAGCTGGAAGATCACGATTCTCCATTCATTACGCAAAATATTGAAACCCGGCAGTTTCTTTCGGCGACGGATAGCGGGCAGGCGGATGCAAGACAGATTCTCGTCATGTTGGACCAGTGCCGCGAGGTGATCGGCAAGATCCGCCGCAACAGCTCGCAAACCGGTACCAGTATTGCGCTTACTTTTCTGCTGCAGCGAGTCTCTCAACAGATCAGCCGGCTGGAGTTGCTACTGGTGATAGTAGTCAGCCTGCGTGCGGGAGAATTCCCGGTTGCCGACTATGTTGAGCTGTTCGAGAAGCTGGTGCAGGGTGAATGCCACAAGAATGACCTCAGTCAGCACTGGCGCGAGAATATGGAGTTGTTGGCGTTACGGGTGACGGAAAATGCCAGCCGTACAGGTGAGCATTACATTACCGAGACGCGCAGTGAATATTTTGCCTTGATGCGCTCTGCCATGGGCGCGGGAGGAATCATCGGCGTGATGGCCATGATTAAGATCATTACCGGCGACCAGCATTATGCGCCGCTGACCGAGGCGATATTGTTCAGCCTCAATTACGGTCTCGGTTTCGTTCTTATACACATACTGCATTTCACTGTGGCTACCAAGCAACCGGCGATGACTGCCGCTGCGATTGCTGCAAGTATAGACGCCTCTGACGGCAAAAGCCGGGAAATGGATAATCTGGTCAGCATCATTGCCCAGACTGTGCGCAGCCAGACCATCGCCATCATCGGCAATGTGGCGCTCGCAGTGCCGACAGCGATGCTGATCGCAGGCTTGTTCTACCTGTTTGCCGGCGAACATTTCGTCTCACAGGAAAAGGCGCAACAACTGCTTGCCGAAATCGACCCGACACACAGCGGCGCCTTGTTCTATGCCGGAATCGCTGGTGTCTGCCTGTTTCTTTCGGGCCTGATTGCCGGGTATCACGACAATATGGCCATCTACAACAAGATACCCCAGCGCTTGCGTGCGTTGGGCTGGCTGCGGATATTGCTGGGTGAAAACCGGCTGGACAAAGTGGCGCGCTATGTCGAAAACAATCTCGGCGCGCTGGCCGGTAATTTTTATTTCGGTTGTCTGCTCGGTGGCATGGCGGCGGTCGGCGTTTTGCTAGGTTTGCCGGTGGATATCCGTCATATTGCCTTTTCATCGGCTTTCGTCGGATTTTCCTTTGTCGGGCTCGAATTCGATATCACGCTGGCGGTCGCCTTTTATGCGGCGTTGGCAGTGTTCCTGATCGGCACCATGAATCTGCTGGTGAGTTTCAGTCTGGCGCTTTATGTTGCCATGAAGTCGCGCAAGGTGGGTTTCGTGCAGTGGCGACGCCTCGGGGTTGTGCTGGTGAAACGGTTGTGTCGCAATCCGCGCGACTTCTTTATGCCGCCCAGGGCCGATATGGCGAAGGCGGAAGAGAGCGCCGGCTAATCTTCCGATGCCTGCGGATGGCTGTCAGCGGCAGGTTTTGCTTCGACGATTTCGCGCAGGAGTTTGAATAATTCACGGCTGCTTTTGGGTGGCTTGTTGGCTCTGATTTCGCGGTGATGGTTGCGTATCAGCGTGCGGATCTGCTGGCTGTCGGCTTGTGGATAGTCGCGCAAAAAACCGGAAAGACTGTTTTCATCTTCCAGTAGACGGCTGCGCAGGCGCTCCAGCTGGTGAAAGTGGGCGTTTTCCTCAGTATGCTTGCCTTCCCAGCGCTTGATTTGATCGATGATGGGCGCGGTTTCGACTTCGCGCATCAGGCTGCCGATGTACTGGCGCTGACGCCGCAGGGCGCCGTTGGAGGTAATGCGTTTGGCTTCCTTGACGGCTTCGAGCAGGCGTTCGGGTAAATCCAGCTTCGCCAGCTTGTCATTCGGCAGTTCGGTAAGTTTGACGCCCAGCTCCTGCAGGGCATCCATTTCGGCCTTGCGACGGGTCTTGCTGATCGGTTCCTGCGCTTGTTCTGACATGCTGGCTGTGAGAGGTAGAGTGGTGAGGTATGATAACAGCTTTTTTGACTACGCCTCCCGGCGGCGCTTTTGCGCTTCTTTTGAAATGATTTTTCTGGACATGAATGTATGAGCGAATCGCGTTTCAGCTATTCTCTGGAGCAATTGCAGGAGATGGCTGCCCATGTGCTTGCACTTGCGCGTGCCGCAGGCGCTTCTGCGGCGGAGACCGACATCAGTCTCGGCATCGGCCAGAACGTTTCGGTGCGCATGGGTGAGACTGAAACCATAGAATACAACCGTGACAAGGGCGTTTCGGTCAGCGTCTATTTCGGCCAGCAACGCGGCCATGCCAGCACCTCCGATCTCTCCGTGCAAGCCCTGGCAGATACGGTGGCCGCTGCCTGCAATATCGCCCGTTACACCGCGAAGGATGCTTTCTGCGGTCTGGCGGATGCCAGTCTGCTGGCAACTGAATTCCCTGATCTTGATTTGTACCACCCATGGACAATCGATGTGGAGCAGGCGGTCGATATTGCCAGACGCTGCGAATCGGCCGCGCGCGCGGTCGACCCGCGCATCACCAATTCCGAAGGCGCTGGCGTATCGACTTATGAAGGTCTTTCGGTTTATGCCAATTCAAACGGTTTTTGCGCCGGTTACCCGAGCTCGCGCCACAGCATCAGCGCCTCGGTCATCGCTGAATCTGACGGCAGCATGCAACGTGATTACTGGTATTCCACTGCGCGTGCAGCAGAAGACATGGATACGGCGGAACAGGTCGGCCGTCTGGCCGGCGAACGCACCGTCAGGCGGCTTGATTGCCGTCGGCTGAAAACGGCGCAAGTGCCGGTGCTGTTCGAGGCGCCGCTGGCATCGGGGCTGATATCGAGCCTGGTCAGCGCGGTGTCGGGCGGCAGCCTTTACCGAAAATCGTCTTTCCTGCTGGACAATCTGGGCACTCAGGTTATTTCGCCGATTGTGGACATTGAGGAGCAGCCGCATCTCAGGAGGGGGCTGGCCAGCTCGGCATTTGATAATGAAGGCGTCGCCACCAAACGGCGTATGCTGGTTGAGCGCGGCATTTTGCAGGGTTATCTTTTATCCAGCTACTCGGCGCGCAAACTCGGCATGCAGACTACCGGTAATGCCGGCGGCAACCACAATCTGCTGGTGCGACATGCACAGGGGCAGCAACACCAGCTCGATTTTGAGCAGATGCTGAAGGAAATGGGGACCGGTCTGTTGGTGACCGAGTTGCTCGGGCATGGTCTGAATATGGTCACCGGCGATTATTCGCGCGGCGCTGCCGGGTTCTGGGTGGAGAACGGTGTCATTGCCTATCCGGTGGAAGAGATTACCATCGCCGGCAACATGAAGGAAATGCTGACCGGTATTGTCGCTCTGGGTAATGATGTGCTGGTGCAGGGCTCCAGGCAGGTCGGCTCGATTCTGATCGAGCGCATGACGGTGGCTGGAGAATAACCAGGCAGGCTGCGGGACGCTGTGTTGCAGAAGTAAAAAAGCCCTGAATTTTCAGGGCTTTTTTACATATTGCTGCCTGCTTGTACAACAGGCTGAATCAGTGCTTGCTCAGTTGAAGTCTTCTTCCAGCATCGGTACGTTGCCATCATGAATCTGACTGTTTCTGCGCTGGAAGTAGGCATCCCGCATGAATGCATACGGGTCAAGCGCGGCTTCATCAAGCAAATCGCTGGCTGGAAGATATTGTGAACGTCTGTCGATAAACTTCAGAGCGAGCATGGAATTGCGCGTCGCCGGTTCATCTACATAACCGATCGGATCAAATGCCGCAAGATCAACGACCAGGCCTGCAGTGTCTCGCAGGGTTGAGGGTCCGAGGAAAGGCAGCACGATGTACGCGCCATTGCCAACACCCCAATGTCCTAATGTCTGGCCGAAATCTTCATTGCGTTTCTCGATGCCATCCATGGAAGCAACGTCGATCAAACCAGCCACACCGAAGGTGGTGTTGATGACAAAGCGCCCAGCACCCTCTGCCGCCTTATTGAACTTGAATTGCAGCAAATCGTTGATGACGGAGACAAAGGTATTCAGGTTGCTGAAGAAATTGTTGACACCGCTACGAACCGGGCTCGGCACAACGGCCTTGTAAGCGCCGGCAACTGGTTTGATGACAGCCTTGTCGGCGACATCATTGAATTTGTATACGCCGCGATTGAAGCCTTCGAGCGGATCATTGTTGGCCGTGGAAGCACAGCCTGAAAGCATGCCTCCGAGCAAGGTCGCGAGCAACAAGGCTTTTAATTTGGTCTGCATGTGATATTCCATTATCTTTCTATAGCCGTTGTTCCAGCCATTTTTGTTTCTGAAAATTGCGGCAGAATTAAGGCGAACTCTAACCGAGTGATGCGGGCTTGTCTACTGTTTTGACCGGGCTTTCCGGGCAGGCGGCACGGCGCCGCAGGCTGTGCCGGCCAGTCATTCCGGATTTGTCTGTTGCTTGTACATTGCCAGTGCACGCGTGCGTTGCATGGCATGATCGACCACCGGTAACGGGTAGTCGCGACCGATTCTGATGCCCAGCATGGTTTGCCGCATTTCCGGCATCAGCCAGGGCGCATGGATCTCCTTGTTGTTGCAGGCGGCGAGCTCAGGCACGTATTTGCGGATGAATTTACCATCTGCATCGAATCTCTCCGATTGTGTAACCGGATTGAAAATACGGAACCAGGGTTGCGCATCGCAACCGGTCGAGGCTGCCCATTGCCAGCCGCCGTTGTTGGCGCTGAGGTCGAAGTCGATCAGGTGGTCGGCGAAATAGCGTTCGCCCCGGCGCCAGTCGATCAGCAGGTCCTTGACCAGAAAACTGGCGGCGACCATGCGCAGACGGTTGTGCATCCAGCCGGTCTGGTTGATCTGCCGCATGGCGGCATCAACCAGCGGATAACCGGTTCTGCCCTCGCACCAGGCCTTGAACAATGCGTCGTCGTTGGGGAAAGCCAGATGCTCGAACTCAGGTTTGAATGCGTGCCCGGCGGCGACGCGCGGATGATGGTGCAGCACCTGAAAATAGAAATCGCGCCAGATCAGTTCGCTCAGCCAGCTTTCTGCGCCGGCGCCGCCCAGCTGCCATGCCGTGCGCGCCAGGTGACGGATGGATACGGTACCGAAACGCAGATGCACGGACAGATAGGACGGTCCCTTGATGGAGGGAAAATCACGTGCTGCCTTGTACTGGCCGATACGTTCGAGGAAATTCATAAAAAGCCTGCTACCGCCGGAAACGCCGGTCGGCAACTGCATGGCGGCCAGATTGGTGCGTACAAACCCCATGTCTTCCAGTGCAAGCAGAGGTGTGGGGCTGACCTTGGCCAAGTGGTGCATGTAATGATCGACCGGATAGGGCTGCAGATAAAAGTCGTTGAGCTTTTTTAGCCAGGCGTTTTTGTAAGGCGTGAAGACGCCGAATGCCTTGCCGCTCTGTGTGAGCACTTCATCCTGTTCGAAAATGACCTGATCCTTGAACGCGTGAAAGCTGATGCCATCTGCTGCGAGACTTTCCGCGACGAAAGTGTCGCGTGCATTGGCAGCAGGCTCGTAATCGCGGTTGACCATCACGGCATCCACGTTCAGCCCTCGCGCCAGGCGGGGGATTTCCTCGCGTGCATCGCCGTATTGCACGATGAGATCGCCACCATGCGCCTGCAGCAGTTGCTTTAATTCCCGTACGCTTTCCCAGATGAATTCGACGCGGCGGTCTGCCTTGTCCGGCAGCTGATGCAGAATCGCAGTGTCGAAGATAAAGGCGCAGTAGACCGCGCCGGAACATTTCAATGCGTGGTATAGCGCAGCATGGTCATAGTCACGTAAATCGCGACGGAACCAGACCAGGGTTTTGTTCATGAACTACTCGCGGTGGTAGGGATAATGATGGATGACCGACCAGGCGCGATAAAGTTGCTCGGCCAGCACCACGCGCACCATGCCGTGCGGCAGCGTCAGTTTTGAAAGGCTCCAGAGCCAGTCGGCTTTTTGCTTGAGGGTGTGGTGCAGACCATCGGCACCGCCGATCACCAGCGCAACATCGCGGCCGCCGCTGAGCCAGTGTTCCATGCGTTGCGCCAGCCGGGTGGTGGTGACTTCCTCGCCGCGTTCGTCCAGCACGACCAGATAATCGCGGCCGGCAGCATCGAGGATTCTTGCTGCTTCGGCTTCTTGCACGACTTCGGCGTTTTTGCCGGAAGCGCGCTTGTCCGGCCTGATTTCGATGATTTCGACGCTGGCTTCGCGCGGCATGCGTTTGAGGTATTCGGCGCAGGCCTTCTCTACCCAATCAGGCATTTTATGGCCGACCGAGAGAATGCGCAGTTTCAAGATGGGTTTATGCGGCGGCGGATTTGCTCGAAGATCGACGGGTTTCCGTCTCACCCCAGAGTTGCTCGAGATTGTAGTAGGCGCGCGCGCTCGGAATCATGATGTGAACAACGATGTCACTCAAGTCCACCAGCACCCATTCGCCTTCCTTGTCGCCTTCGGTTCCGCGCAGTTCGGCACCTTTTTCCTTCAGCTTTTCGCGCACGTTGTCGGCGATGGCCTTGGCCTGGCGCGTAGAGTTGGCGCTGGCAACAATCATGTAGGAGGTCATTTCCGTGAGTTTGCGCACATCCATCACGGTGATATCAAATGCCTTGATATCTTCCAGCGCGTCGATGACGGCCAGCTTCATATCTTCAAGATCAAGCATTAAAACTTTCAGGCTGCCTGGTTGGATACTTGCACCGGAATCGCGTTACGTTGATCCTTGATGCGGTTCTGGCTGTCGACGTAAACCAGTTGCGGCTTGAATTTCTCAAGCTCGATTTCGTTATAGCTGGCGTAGGTGGCGATAATCAGAAGATCGTTCGGGCTGGCCTTGCGCGCAGCGGCACCGTTGACGGAGATCGTGCCGGAATTGCGCTCGGCACGGATGGCGTAAGTGGTGAAACGCTCGCCGTTGTTGATGTTGTAGATGTCGATCTGCTGATACTCGCGGATATCGGCTGCTTCCATCAAGGCTTCATCAATGGCGCAGGAACCTTCGTAGTCGAGCTCCGAGTGCGTTACCCGCACGCGATGCAGCTTCGATTTGAGCATGGTTCTTTGCATGGACAACCTTGTCGATTCAAAAGGACTGACATTATATTCACTTAGCGTCGCCGGTGCAAAAAGTGCATTCATGGTCTCTTGAATTCGATGTTGTCGATCAGGCGGGTTCTGCCCAGGCGAGCGGCACCCAGTATGACCAGCTCATGATTTTCCGTTGTCGCGCGGGCGAGCGTATTGCTGGCACGTATGCTGATGTAGTCGACGATCCAGCCGAGCTGGGTCAGATATTGCGTTGTTTGCGACTCCACTGCCGCGAAGTTGTCTTCCCCTTGCTCGACCGCTTCGGCGGCCAGCGTGAGTGCGCGGTACAAGCGCGGCGCTTCAAGCCTTTCTGCCGCAGAAAGATAACCGTTACGTGAGCTCATGGCGAGACCGTCGTTTTCGCGCATGGTCTCACCGGCGATGATGTCGACCGGCAGGTCGAGCTGCCCGGTCATTTGCCGGATGACGGCCAGCTGCTGAAAATCCTTCTTGCCGAACACCGCCACCTGCGGCTGTACCATGTTGAACAGCTTGAGAACAACGGTGGCGACACCGGCGAAATGGCCCGGCCGCAAGGCGCCACAAAGTTCGTTGGCGACAGGCGGCGGGTTGACGGTGACGGTCTGCGGCTGCGGGTACATTTCGGCTTCAGAAGGGGCGAAGACGACATTGACGCCGGCTGCCTGCAGCTTCTCGCAATCGGCCTGCAGGGTGCGCGGATAGCTGGTGAGGTCTTCGTTGGCGCCGAACTGCAGCGGATTGACAAAAATGCTGACGACCACGCATTGGCCGTGCTGTTTGGCCAACTCGACCAGATGCAGGTGGCCGGCGTGCAGGTTGCCCATGGTCGGCACGAAGGCGATGGAATGTTCGGCCTTCAACCTTTGCCGCAGGGCGTCAACCGCATGAATGACCTGCATCTAGAAACAATGCTCCGCAGCGGGGAACTCACCCGATTTGACCGCTTGCACATAATGCTGCACGGCTGACTGTATGTTCTGTGCACCTTGCATGAAGTTGCGCGAGAACCTCGGTGATTTGCCGGCGTAGATGCCGAGCATGTCCTGCAATACCAGCACCTGCCCGTCACAATCCGGGCCGGCACCGATGCCGATGGTCGGAATGCCAATGGCAGCGGTGATGTCTGCCGCCAGCGCCGCCGGCACCATTTCCAGCACCAGCAGGCCTGCGCCAGCATCAGCCAGTGCTTTGGCGTCCTGCATCAGTTTTGCGGCATCGGCATCGTCACGCCCCTGTACACGGTAGCCGCCTAGTTGGTGCACCGATTGCGGTGTGAATCCGAGATGTCCGCATACCGGGATGCCGCGCGACACCAAAAAACGCACGGTTTCCGCCATTACGGCGCCACCTTCGAGCTTGACCATGTGCGCACCCGCAGCCATCAGACGCGCGGCATTGCGCAAAGCCTGTTCCGGTGATTGCTGATAGCTGCCGAATGGCATGTCGGTGACGATATAGGCGCTCTTGCTGCCTCTGGCAACGCAGCGGGTGTGATACTGCATGTCGTGCAGGGTGACGCTCAGCGTGCTGCTGGCGCCTTGCAGCACCATGCCGAGCGAGTCGCCGACCAACAGCACATCGACACCGGCCTGTTCCAGCAAGCTGGCAAAACTGGCGTCATAACAGGTCAGCACGGCGATTTTTTTGCCTTGCGTCTTCATTTGTTGCAGGGTGACCAGATTCATCAGGGGGTCCTCTGCTAGGCCAGATTCGGATTGAAGAATTCGCGGCGGCTGCGTAGCTGCAGTGCGCGTTCTATCAATATATCCAATGAGGATTCATCAGCCGCCGTATTGAGTTTCTCATTGTTGACGATGAGAATCGGTGAGGCATCATACTGGTGAAAGAAATCACTGTAGGCATCAGCCAGTCTTACCAGATATTCGCGCGGGATTTCCTGTTCGTAACTGATGTTGCGCTGGGCAATGCGTTCCAGCAAGGCGTCCACCGGTGTCTGCAGGTAGATCACCAGATCCGGCGTCGAAGCCTTCAGATGCAGGTGCTGGTAAATCTGCCGGTACAGGGCGAACTCTTCATCGTCTAGATTGAGGCGGGCGAAAATCGGGTCTTTTTCGAGAAAGAAATCAGCAATCGCTCCCTGAGAGAACATGTCGCGCTGGTTCAGTTCACTCAGCTGGTTGGCGCGTTGAAACAGAAAGAACAGCTGGGTCGGCAGCGCATAACGTTGCAAATCCTGATAAAAACGCGGCAAGAACGGGTTGGCTTCGGCATTCTCCAGCAGCAGTGTAGCCGCATGGCGCTCGGCCAGTTTGCGCGCCAGCGTGGTCTTGCCGCTACCGATCGGCCCTTCGATGACGATATACGGGTATCTGTCGGTCAGGTCTGTCTTGATGATGGTCATAGATTAATGGCTTCACACCCTCAAGGGGTTATTCTGGTTACGCCCTGATCACTGCATGCGGCTGCCAGCTGTGCGACCGACATACCCGACGAGTCTTCTTCGTCAGCCAGGCCAGGGATGCTCAGATCCGGTGCGATTTCCGCTAATGGTAACAGCACAAAGCCGCGCCCGTGCATGCGGGGGTGCGGCAGGGTCAATGCCGGCGTCTGCATTTGCCGGTCGTCATAGAGCAGCAGGTCGAGGTCGAGCTGGCGCGGTGCGTTGGGGAAAGGACGCCTGCGGCCATGCAGATTCTCGATCGCCAGTAGATAACCCAGCAGTTTGTCAGGGTCGAGTTCTGTGCGCAGTTCGACAACGGCATTGATGAAATCCGGCTGATCATCGTAGCCGACAGGTGCCGTGCGATATAGCGAGGATTTATTCACGATTTCGGTCAGCGGCAATGCTGCCAGTTCTTCGAATGCTTTCAGTATCTGTTGTTGGGGGAACTCCAGATTGCTGCCTAGTGCAACAAAAGCCCGGCTCATGCTGCAGGCTCGGCAGGAACGGAAGCACCCGATTTGCTGCGACGGCGACGACGGCGTTTTTTCGGTTCGTTGTCCGGCAGCAGCATGGCGGCTCGGGTTTCGCCATCGGCTTCGGCAAAATTCGTCCACCACTGGCCGAGCTCGGCGGGCGCTTCGCCGGATTCGCAGCGCAGCAGCAGAAAATCGTATGCGGCACGGAAGCGTGGATGTTCGATCAGCCCGTAAGGGCGCTTGCCTGCGCGCTGTTCGAATCTCGGCTGTAACCCCCAGATTTCGCGCATGGTGCTGCTGTAGCGTTTGTGGATGGCGAGTTTTTCCGCCTGTACTTCGGTGACTTCGGTCATGGCCATGTGCAGCGCCGGGATCGGGCGTTCGTCCTCAGCCTGATATTTCTTCCAGGCGGCAAGTACTTCATGCCAGAGCAGGGTGGCAAACAGAAAACTGGGCGAAACCGGCTTGTCGCTCAACACGCGCTCGTCGGTGTTTTTCAGCGCCAGATTAACGAAGCGCTCACCGGCCGGTTGTTCCAGCACGACATCCAGCAGCGGTAGCAGACCGTGATGCAGTCCGTGTTTACGCAGTTCGCGGGCGCTTTCCAGCGCATGGCCTGAGAGAAAGAGTTTCAGCATTTCATCGAACAGGCGCGATTCCGGCACGTCTTTCAAAAGATCGGCCATTTTCGGAATCGGCGCTGCGGTCGCGCGGTCAAGCTTGAGCCCGAGCTTGGCCGAAAGCCGGATCGCCCGCAGCATGCGTACCGGATCTTCACGGTAGCGCGTGGCCGGATCGCCGATCATGCGCAGCACGCCGCTTTCGATATCGGCGACACCGTGATGAAAATCGATCAGCTCCTCGGTCGCCGGGTCGTAATACAGCGCATTGGCGGTGAAATCCCGGCGGACGGCGTCTTCTTCCTGGTTCCCGAATACATTGTCACGCAGAATGCGCCCGCTATCGGCAATCCTGGCGTGATCGCTTTCCGCCAGATGGCTGCCGCGAAAGGTCGATACTTCGATGGTCTCATCGCCGAACATAACATGCACCAGCCGGAAGCGGCGGCCGATGATGCGGGAGCGGCGGAATACGCGGTTGACCTCTTCGGGCGTGGCATTGGTGGCGACGTCGAAATCCTTGGGTTGCCTTTTCAGCAGCAGGTCGCGCACAGCGCCGCCGACGATATAAGCCTCATAGCCTGCTTTCTGCAGGCCTTCGGTAGTCTTCAGCGCAGCATTACTCAATAGTTTGCGGTTGATGCCATGGGCTTTGGCGGATATATGCTTGCCTTTGCCACCAAAAGCGGTGTGCGGTTTTTTTTCGGTTTTTTTGCCAGGGTTGAATACCCGTTGCAGCAATTTTTTGATCATCAGAGATGCAGCCTGAATCCATTCAGCCAAGTGGCCGAATTATAACGTAAAGCGCGCGTTTGGGTTTTGGCTTGCGTGCTTGCCTGCAAAATCAATCAGTTGTTATTGGATTCATTTTTCCAGAGCACATCCGCTTTGCCGGCGTCCTTATTAAGGGTACGGCATATGACGAACAGCAGGTCGGAGAGGCGGTTGAGATATTGCAGGGAAACCGGCGTGACCGCTTCTTCCCGGCTCAGGCGGGTGAGCTGGCGCTCGGCACGGCGGCACACGGTTCTTGCCAGATGGCAATAGGCGGCCGCGCGGCTGCCGCCCGGCAGAATGAATTCCTGCAGCGGTTCGAGCTGTTCGTTGAGCCGGTCAAGGGTTTGTTCCAGCGCCTGAATGCGTTCGG
Source organism: Methylophilales bacterium LSUCC0135 (assembly GCA_001704575.1). Lineage (GTDB taxonomy): Bacteria > Pseudomonadota > Gammaproteobacteria > Burkholderiales > Methylophilaceae > UBA6140. The sequence goes on along the minus strand of MCAW01000008.1, from coordinate 43,354 downwards.
GCTTGACCATTTCAAAGCCGGGGATGCAGATTTCACCGCCGAGGTCGAAGAGATCATGCTGTACACGGGTAAGCACGGCGGCAATATTTTCAGATAGCGGCTCGGTCAGCAGGATACCGATGAGTGCATTTAATTCGTCGACATCGCCCATGGCTTCGATACGCAGACTGTCCTTGTTGACACGGCTGCCATCGCCGAGACCGGTGGTGCCGTCGTCGCCGGTGCGGGTGTAGATTTTGCTCAGTCGATTTGCCATGCTTTTCCCTTATTCATGTCCAATATTATAAAGTAGCTGGTGACAAGACCATGACAGCCTGCGCGCAGTTCAGCTAAACTCCTGTGCAATTCAGATTTTCATGCAAAGCCGCCTTTCGTGACCAGCCATCTATCCGCACCGGGCAAGACTTCTCCCATCGGCGTGTTCGATTCGGGCATCGGCGGTGTCTCCGTGTTGAAGCATATCCGCGAATGTTTGCCGCGCGAGGCTGTGCTCTATTGTGCCGATTCCGGCTATGCGCCTTACGGCAACAAATCCCCTGAATTCATACGCGAACGTTCGTTGCAGCTTGGCCGATTTTTGGTTGAGCAAGGTGCCAAGGCGATTGTCGTGGCATGCAATACGGCGACAGCGGCCGCAATAGCGACGCTGCGCAATCATTTCTCGTTGCCGGTGATTGGCATGGAGCCGGCCGTCAAGCCGGCGGCCGCGGCGACGCGCAGCGGGGTGGTTGGGGTGCTGGCGACCAGCGGCACGCTCAAAAGCGCACAGTTCGCTGCGCTATTGGAAAGCTACGGCAAAAACGTTGAAGTGGTTACCCAAGCCTGCCACGGGCTGGTGGAATGTGTTGAGCGCGGTGAGCTGGAAAGCGCGGCGACACGGGCATTGGTCGCGCAGTATGTGCAACCCTTGCTGGCCGCGGGCGCCGACACCATTGTGCTCGGCTGCACGCATTATCCTTTTTTGCGGTCTTTGATTGAAGCTGAAGCCGGGCCGTCAGTGACGCTGATCGATACCGGTGAAGCGGTTGCAAGGCAGGTAGAGCGGCGCTTGCGCGAGGCCGGTTTGCTCAATGACGAGATTCGGGATGATGGCATTCAGGCATCGCCACGGACAAGGTTCTGGATTAACCGTGCCGGCAGCCGGGAGCTGGAGGATACAGTCGCAGTGATTTCAGCCCTGTGGCAGACGCAGGTACCCGGCGCCGTGGCAGATTTTCACGTTCTGCCGGAAACGCTAAGGTCCGGGCCGGTCTGAGCGTAAGGGGTCAGTGGTGGTGCCCCACCACTTCGCCTGCCTTGAGTTTGTATTTCGTCCCGCAGTAGGGACACATGGCATGGCCGCTGGCTGCGATATCGAGAAAAACGCGCGGGTGCGAACACCAGAGCGCGACTTCTTTAGTCGGGCAGTGCAACGGCAGTTCTTTCGTAGTGATTTCGATAATGGAGTTCTGGCTGATTGTTTCGCTGGACATCGTATTTACTCAGTGATTTGAGATGTTGGCAATTAATGGAAAGAGATCCGGCCTGCGCACGGACTCGACCGACAAATCAATATCCAATGCCGGCCAATATAAATGATTTGCAGCTGGGTGTTCGACAGTTGTGATTTGTTCAATCGTGGCAGCCTTGAACCAGGGGAAGTCGGCATAGGACAAAAAGAGCTCTTCTCCTTCAATCAGCAGCCAGAAGCCTGCTTTTGATACGAGCGTAACCTCGATTTCCGGCGCTGACCGGCTACAGTCCTTAGCTTGGGAAATGTTTGTGCCAAGCATCTACGATCTCCTTTTTATGCTGCTGTACCAACGACATGGCTTCGGCTACCTGTTTGCTGTTCAGCCCGCAAGTCATGGCTATTTCAATGTCAGGCTCCAGCCATAATTTGGCCTCGCCGTCCGTATGGGTGACGTGAACATGAATGCGCGGTTCTTCACGTGAAAAGAAAAAGAACCTGAATCCACCTTCGCGAAATACGGTCGGCGACATTCCCGGAGGTCAGATCAGCGTCAGCCAATCCGCATGCTTGGCGGAACGTCCCTTGACCACATCGAAATAGAGCGATTGCAGTTTCTCGGTGATCGGGCCACGGCCGCCTGCGCCAATGGCGCGGTTGTCAAGCTCGCGGATCGGCGTGACTTCGGCGGCAGTGCCGGTGAAAAAGGCCTCGTCGGCGGAGTAGACTTCATCGCGGGTGATGCGCTTTTCCACGACTTGCAGACCGATTTCGCCGGCCAGTTGAACGATGGTATCGCGTGTAATGCCTTCCAGTGCGCTGGTCAGGTCGGGCGTGATCAGCTTGCCTTTGCGGACGATGAAGATGTTCTCGCCAGAGCCTTCAGCCACAAAGCCATCAACATCCAGCAGAAGTGCTTCGTCATAGCCGTCCTGAGCGGCTTCCTGATGCGCGAGGATGGAGTTCATGTAGTTGCCGTTGGCCTTGGCCTTGCACATGGTGACGTTGACATGGTGACGCGAGAAGGATGAGGTTTTGACGCGGATACCTCTTTCCAGAGCCTCGTCGCCCATGTAAGCGCCCCAGCTCCATGCCGCTACGATGACGTGGGTGGATAGGGTCTTGGCCGAGATGCCCATGGCTTCGGCGCCGTAAAACGCCATCGGGCGAAGGTAGGCGGATTCGAGATGGTTTTCGCGAACGGCGGCCTTTTGCGCTTCCATCAGGGTGGCTTTGTCAAATGGCATCTTCATGCCGAGGATGTGCGCTGAACGGAACAGGCGGTCGGTGTGCTCCTGCAGGCGGAAAATGGCAGTGCCCTTGTCGGTCTTGTAGGCCCTGACGCCCTCGAATACGCCCATGCCATAATGCAGCGTGTGCGTCAGCACGTGCGTCGTGGCATCGCGCCACGGAACCATCTTACCGTCGTACCAGATCAGACCATCGCGGTCGGCCATGGATTTGGCTACAGCCATCTTGAATTTCCCTGAAAAGCAAAACCTTAATTGTAAACGTAACTTTGATGAATTGAATAGCGGGATTTGGCGTCTTTGCAGGGAATTTGTCCGGACGCGTCGCAGATGTTCGATTTGTTATGCCTGCATCGGTTTTTCTGCACAAATAATCGCTGTGGCAGCGTGCTAGAATCATTTCAGGATTAAAAGGATGACTGAAAATGCTTAAATCAATCACACGTCTCGTTGCCTTATTTCTGATGCTTGTTCTGACGGCCTGCAAGCCTTCTGGTGATGAGTCGTCCCTGTTCGGCACCGACATTACCGGAGCAGACTTTGCCAGTGGCTTCGAACTGACCGATCACCAGGGCAACAAAAGGCAGCTGGCTGATTTTGAAGGCAAGGTGGTTGCGCTGTTTTTCGGCTTTGCCCATTGTCCTGATATATGCCCGACGACGATGGCGGACCTCGCCGCGGCAATGAAGCTGATGGGCGAGCGCAGCAATGACGTGCAGGTGCTGTTCGTTACTGTCGACCCAGAACGTGACACCCCCGATGTGCTGGCGAAGTTCGTGCCTTCTTTCGACAGCCGTTTTATCGGCTTGACAGGCACGACAGAGGAAATCGACCAGACTGCCAAAACCTTCAAGATATTCTATGCCAAACAGCAGGAGGCCGGTCAGACAGGCTACAGTTTCGATCACAGTGCCGGAATTTATGTTTATGATAAAAAAGGAAAAATCCGCATCTATCTGAAATACGGACAAAAGCCGGTCGAGATTGCCCACGATTTGAGCCGTTTGCTTTAGGGCTTGTCCGGTCATTTTCCGGTTGTTGAGCGGCTTGTATGAAGACTATAATGTCGGGCTCAAATGCGGGGTTTGCGGCTGATCCGCCCAGTCTTGAGCAGTTCGTTGTAAATTTCCATGCGTGAGTTACAGGTTTTTATTGTCGAGTTTGATTTTCGGGAGTCGTAGTGATGGCAGCGACGGGTACAGCAGCAACGGTGAGCAGTAACGAACAATACAATTACGATATTGTCCGCAAGTTCACCATCATGACATTGGTTTGGGGTGCAATCGGCATGTTTGTTGGCGTATATATCGCCTCCGAACTCGCATTCCCGGTACTTAATTTTGATAATCCGTACATTACATTCGGTCGTTTGCGTCCGGTGCATACAGGTGCAGTGATTTTCGGGTTTGGCGGTAGCGCACTGTTTGCGACTTCCTATTACGTGGTTCAACGCACCTGTCAGGCGCGTCTGTTTAGCGATGGTCTGGCCAATTTCACGTTCTGGGGCTGGCAGGCGGCAATCGTCTTTGCAGCGCTCGGCAACATGTTCGGTTACAGCCAGGGCCGTGAGTATGCCGAGATGGAATGGCCGATCGACCTCCTGATCCTGTTTGTCTGGGTTGCTTATCTGACTGTATTCGTCGGCACCCTGATGAAGCGCAAACAGCCGCACATCTATGTGGCCAACTGGTTCTACCTCGCATTCATTCTGGCAACCGCACTGCTGCACGTTTTCAACAACCTCGCCATTCCGGTCGAGCTCTTCTCCATGAAGTCCTACAGCCTGTTTGCCGGCGTGCAGGACGCCATGACGCAATGGTGGTACGGTCACAATGCAGTGGGCTTCTTCCTGACTGCGGCCTTCCTCGGCATGATGTATTACTTCGTACCGAAGCAAGCCGGCCGTCCGGTCTATTCCTACCGCCTTTCCGTCATTCACTTCTGGGCCATTATTTTCCTGTACATGTGGGCCGGTTCTCACCACCTGCACTGGACAGCGATTCCTGACTGGACATCGACCCTCGCAGCCACCTTCTCCATCATGCTGTTGCTGCCATCATGGGGCGGCATGATCAACGGTATCCTGACCTTGTCTGGTGCCTGGGACAAGTTGCGCACCGACCCGGTCATGCGTTTCCTCATCGTTGCACTGTCGTTCTACGGCATGTCCACCTTCGAGGGCCCGATGATGTCGCTTAAGGATGTCAACGCGCTGTCGCACTACACTGACTGGACCGTCGGCCACGTGCATTCCGGCGCGCTCGGATGGGTGGCGATGATTACCTTCGGCAGTTTGTATCATCTGGTTCCGCGTCTGTGGAATACGCCGATGCACAGCCTGAAAATGATCAACGTGCATTTCTGGCTGGCGACCATCGGTATCCTGCTTTACATCACCGCGATGTGGATCTCCGGCATCATGCAGGGTCTCATGTGGCGCGCTTTCGATGACTTCGGCAACCTGCAGTACTCGTTCGTCGAATCTGTGGCGGCCGCACATCCGTTCTACATCATGCGTGCAGTCGGCGGAGCCTTCTTCCTCGCCGGCATGATTCTGATGTGCTACAACATGTACAAGACCATACGCAAGGGCAGCGTCGAAGCGACTGCCGAACAGCAGATCGAAGGCAAGCTGAGCGCCAATGCGGCCTGAGCGGCAAAATTGTAAAGATTAAGAGTCTGGAGTCAGCATGAAGCACGACAAGATTGAACGTAACCTGGGTATTTTGTTGGTCCTGACCATGGTCGCCATCAGCGCGGGCGGCCTGGTCGAGATCGTTCCACTGTTTTTCATCAAGGAAACCGTGGAAAAAGTCGAAGGTGTTCGCCCATACAAACCTCTGGAACTGCGCGGCCGCGACATCTACATCCGCGAGGGTTGCTATCTGTGCCACTCGCAGATGATCCGTCCGTTCCGCGATGAAGCCTTGCGTTACGGCCACTACTCGCTGGCGGCTGAATCCAAGTACGATCATCCGTTCCAGTGGGGTTCCAAGCGTACCGGCCCTGATCTCGCGCGTGTCGGCGGCAAGTACTCGAATGACTGGCAGACCCAGCATTTGATCGCACCGCGCTCGCTGGTGCCGCAATCCGTGATGCCGAATTATCCGTGGCTGGCGAAGAACGATCTGGATTATTCCGATATTAGCCTCAGACTGCGCGCCTTGCGTAAGACCGGCGTGCCGTATTCGGAAACCCAGGCCGAGTACGACCGCAACGTCGAGGAGTTCGGCGCTGATGTGGCCAAGTACCTGCACATTCCGGATGCCGAGAAGAATCTGATCGAACAGGCGCAACAAGGTAATTACGATACCAACCCGGACAAGCTGACCGAGATGGATGCCCTGGTGGCTTATCTGCAGATGCTGGGCACACTGGTCGATTTCAAGAAATACGACGACGATTATTTTGTGAAATTCCGTTAAGGCCGTTACATCATGGAACTGCTTTTATGGTTTACCCAGTTTGAGAACACCAAGCCGCTGGCATTGCTGATTTTTTTCACCCTGTTCTGCGGCATTCTGTTCTACGTGTACGGTAGCCGCAAGCGCAGTCAGAGACTGGAAAGTTACAAAAATATCCCGCTGGAAGATGACGAAACAGAGTTCAAGGGCAAGTGATATGAGTCAGGAAAATACAAAAGATAGCGGCACAGCCGAACAAAAGCCAGTATTCAGCCAAGGCGGCGTGCCAACCACCGGGCACTCATGGGATGGTGACATCCGTGAGCTGACCAACCCGTTGCCGAGATGGTGGGTATGGGCGTTTTACATCACCGCGATTTTTACCGTGGTTTACTGGCTGTTCTATCCGGCATGGCCGGTCGGCAACACCTACACCAAGGGCGTGCCGGGTCTCAACAGCATCACTTACACGGCAACCCAGGTCGACGGTACCGAAGTCGAGAAAACCACGCACTGGAACATGCGCTCCAAGTTCATGGTGGAAATGAATGAACTGCATGCCGCACAGAAACAGTGGTTCGACAAGGTGGCGGCAACGCCGTACGAACAGATCGCGCAGGATGCCGAGCTCATGCAATTCGTCACCTCCGCAGGCAAGACGCTGTTCTCCGATAACTGTGCGCCATGCCACCAGGCCGGCGGACAGGGGGTCATTGGGTTTGCGCCCAACCTGACCGACGACCACTGGCAGTATGGCGGCGCTTACGAGCAGATCGAAGCCACCATCGTGCATGGCCGTCGCGGTTACATGCCGCCGTTCAAGGAAATCATTTCCGATGAGGAAATAGGACAGCTTGCAAACTACGTGCTGAACCTTTCCGGCGAACCTCATGATGCCGGTAGCGCCAGTTCCGGCGCCAAGCTGTTCCAGACCAACACTGCCGGCTGCTATGCCTGCCACGGCGCTGATGCCAAGGGTATCGAAGGCATCGGTTCGGCCAACCTGACTGACAAGATCTGGTTGTGGGCCAACATCCCTGAAATGAGCACGCCCGAAGAAAAACTGAAGGCAGTGAAGACCATCATTTCCGGCGGCCTCAATCGTGGCGTCATGCCTCCCTGGGAAGATCGCCTCAAGCCCGACCAGATCAAACTGCTCACGGTTTACGTGCATCAAGGCCTGGGCGGCGGCAAGTAATCGGGTTTCATCTGCATAAAGGCTCACGCTGCCGTGAGCCTTTATGCTTTTTGCAGTGTCTACATTTAACCGCGAATTACCTCTGTTTCAGCAGCAATCTATCAACAGGTGAGTCATAGCCATGGAAGTCAGCAGCGCCAAGCCAGCACTTAAGCATATTCCTATCGTTACGCGCTCGGTCAAGGGCAAGTTCCGCAACTTCAAAACGGCCATCATGCTGTTGGCGTATTCCGTCTATTTTCTGCTGCCTTGGATGCCGTGGTCGCGCAACAGCGCAGCCGATCAGGCCGTCATGTTCGATCTCGATACGCGCCGCTTCTTCATTTTCGATCTGATCGTCTACCCGCAGGATATTTTCTGGCTGGCCATGCTGTTGTTCATAGCGGCAGCGCTGCTGTTCTTCACCACCGGCCTGATCGGACGTGCATGGTGCGGTTATTTCTGTTTCCAGACGCTTTGGTCGGACCTCTTTATCTGGATCGAGCATCGCATACAGGGTGAGCGCCCGGCCCGCTTGCGCCTGAAGAACCAGCCCTGGAATGCTGAAAAGCTGCTCAAGGTCGGCAGTTCGCACGCCCTGATGATACTGATATCGTTCTGGACCGCTGTCACCTTTGCTGCCTATTTCAGTTATGCGCCTGAATTCGTCGTCAGGCTGTTCAGCGGCGAAGCGGCGCAGGCCGGCTACATCACGGTGGTGGTGTTGACCATCACCACTTATCTTGCCGCCGGCGTCATTCGCGAGCATGTCTGCACCATGGGCTGTCCGTATGCGCGTTTTCAGGGTGTCATGTACGAGCCTGATACGCTGGCAGTGAGCTACGATGCGCGGCGCGGAGAAGGCACTGCGGGCCGTATGATTCCGAAAGCCGGGCTGAAAACACGCGAGGAGCGCCAGGCCAAGGGACACGGCGATTGCATTGATTGCGGCTTCTGCGTGCAGGTTTGCCCGACCGGCATCGACATACGCGATGGCCTGCAGTATCAATGCATCTCCTGCGGTCTGTGCATCGACGCCTGCAACAACATCATGGATTCTGTCGGTTATCCGCGCGACCTGATCCGCTACGATTCCGAACGCAACCTGAGCAGCGAGCATCCTTCCAGACCGCATCTGGAGTGGAAGCGTCTGAAGGTGTGGGGTTACGCGCTGGCGCTGATCGTTGCGACCGCATTCCTGTTCTACAACATCGGCACGCGCAGCGATACCGAAGTGACCGTGCAGCAGACGCGCCAGCCGCTGTTCGTCACATTGTCGGACGGCAGTTTCCGCAATCGCTACCAGATTCATATCGTCAACAAGACCGAGCATGAAGAAATCTACGAATTGACGGTACGCGGCATTCCTGCCGAATCTCTCAACATCGGCGACATCCCGCAAATCCGCGTGCGGGCAGGCAAGAGCCTGACCATAGGCGCTCGCATCGATTTGCCGCGTGAAATAGCCATCGCCACGCAGTCCTTCGATTTCGTCATTCAGCCTGCCAGCCCGGAAGCAGAGCCGCTGGTGGTGCAGACCAATTTCAACAGCAAACGATAGGCGGCAGCATGCTGGCGATGATTCCGGAAATTTCCATGACTGAAACCCTGTTCGGCGGATTGATACTGGCGGCGGCGCTGTTCTTCGTCAGCCGGCGGCTCGGTTTGCCCAATTTCTGGGCCGGGGTGCTCAGTGGCATGCTGCCGTTTCTGCTCTACCTGGTGTATGCCAGCCGGCACTGGGCCGGTGGCGATGTACTGGCCATCCACTTTGCCGTTTATCTGGCCAACGCAGGCGTGCTCTCGGTATTCGGCAGCCTACAGCAGAAGAAACAATCCATGCACTGGGCGCCCAGACTGATTATTGCCTTCTTCATTTTTCTGGTCGTGCTCAACGCAGTGCTGCTTTCGATCGCCAGCCGCGGCGTGCCTGACATGCTGGCGCAACTCGTGCTGCCCAATCCGGAGCAGCAGAAAGTGCATACCGCCTTTCCCGGTACCGTGCCGCACGACAAGAACAAAAGCTATCAGGGCCATCTGGCCAGAATCGAGCAGCAGCGGGAGCTGGGTTGGCAAGTCAGTCTGGAAGGCGTGCAAGCCCTGCAAAGCCGCCAAGCCGGCACCATTGCCATCGTCCTGCTGGATCGCGAAGGTGCGCCGGTCGAGTCAGCCGACGTCACGCTCGGGCTGTGGCGCGTGGCCAACAGCCGGGATGATCGTTCGCTGACTTTGCAGGAAACTGACCCGGGCCGCTATCAGGGCGAACTGACTTTGCCGCAGGCCGGACGCTGGCTGGCTGAAATTGTCATCCGCCATGATGAGGTAGAGTTCCGCAGCCAGCACGAGCTGTTTCTCGATAATTAAACTGGCCTTCACCCGAAGTCACGATGAGCGCTCTGCAAGATACGCAACCCGGTTGTTACCACTGCGGCCTGCCTGTGCCCTCCGGCACCCGTTATACGGCGGTCGTGCTGCAGCAACCGCGTGACATGTGCTGTCATGGCTGCCAGGCGGTGGCGCAGGCGATTGTCGAAAACGGGCTGGAAGATTATTACCGTTATCGAACCGAGCTGCCGAAGAATGTCGAAGACCTGGTACCGGACGAGCTTCGCGACCTGCAGCTCTACGATCACCCGGAAGTGCAGAAGAGCTTTGTCTCGGTGGCGCAGGACCAGCGCAAGGAAGCCTCCCTGATTCTCGAAGGCATCACCTGTGCCGCTTGCATCTGGCTTAACGAACGCCACCTGCGGCAGCTGCCCGGCATTCTGCAGGTCAGTATCAACTATACCTCGCACCGTGCCCGCATCAGCTGGGATGACAGTCAGCTCAAGCTGAGCGATATCCTGACCGAGATCCGCAAACTCGGTTACCACGCGCACCCGTTCAGCGCACAGCAGCAGGAAGCCATGCGGCTCAAGCAACGCAAGGCGGATTTCCGCCGGCTTGCCGTTGCCGGTCTTTCCGCCGGTCAGGTCATGATGATCGCCGTTGCCCTGTATGCCGGCCCCGCGCAGGGGCTGGAGTTCGCCACCGCGCAACTGCTGCGCTGGTTCAGTCTGGTGCTCAGCATCCCTGCCATGTTCTACGCCGCCTGGCCGTTTTATCAGGTGGCCTGGCGCAGCCTGAAAACCGGCCGGTTGGGGATGGATGTGCCGATCAGCCTCGGCCTCATCACCGGCTTCGCCGGCAGTATCTGGGCCACCTTTCAGGGGGTGGGCGAGGTCTATTACGATACCTTGACCATGCTCATCTTCTTTCTGCTGGCGACCCGGTTCCTCGAACGCAACGCGCGCGAGAAATCGGTTGAATCGGCTGAAAACCTGCTCAGGCTGGTGCCGGCCATCGCTTCCCGCCTCAATGCTGACGGACAGCCTGAACTGGTGCCGCTGATTGAGCTGAAAACCGGCGATCTCATCGTCTGCAAACCCGGCGAAACCATCGCTGCCGATGGCGTCGTGGTGGCGGGCGAGAGCAGTGCCGATGAATCGTTGCTGACCGGCGAAAGTCGGCCGTTGCTGAAAACTGCCGGCAGCACGGTGTATGCCGGCAGCATCAACTACGAAAGCCCGTTGACGGTGCGCGTGAGCGCGCTTGGCGAAGAGACGGTGATTGCCAGTATCAGCCGTCTGCTCGACCGTGCGCAGGCAGAAAAGCCCAGGCTGACAGAGCTGGCCGACCATATTGCCGCCTGGTTCACTTACGCGCTGCTGTTCTCTGTCGTGCTGATTGCCTGGGTCTGGGTGCAGATCGACACATCGCGTGTATTGGAAATCGTGCTCACCGTATTGGTCGTCAGCTGTCCGTGTGCGCTGTCGCTGGCAGCCCCTGCCGCTTTTGCTGCATCCGGTTCGCATCTGGTCAAGCGCGGGGTGTTGCTGACGCGCGGCCATGCGCTTGAAGCGCTGGCAAGAGTGACGCATGTGGTGTTCGACAAGACCGGCACCCTGACAGAAGGCCGTCCACAATTGCAGCAGACCCTGACATTCGGCAGCTTGAGCGAGGCAGAGTGCCTGCGCCTCGCCGCCAGCCTGGAGCAGCATTCCGAACATCCCTACGCCAGAAGTTTTCTTGATGCGCAGAAACTGCAGGGCGAGGCGCTTGAACAGCTGAGCGATGCCGCCAACAAGCCGGGCCGGGGAGTTACCGGCAGCCTCGGCGGCAAACGCTATTATCTCGGCAATCTGAGCTTGCACGCAGTGCCTGGGCAAGTGCCGGCGCTACCGGCGCTCGATGCAAGCTCCACCGTCATCTGGCTCAGCGATGACGAACGCTATCTGGCTGCCTTTGTCATGGCGGACAGCTTGCGCCCGCATGCCATGGCACTGGTCGAAGCGCTGCAGGCCAAGGGTCTGGTGGTTTCGATTCTGAGCGGCGATACCGAAGCGGCAGTGCAAAATTACGCCCGGCAGCTGGGTATTTCCAGCTGGCAGGCGGCATCTTCTCCAGAGCAGAAACTGGCAGCGATCGAGCGTCTGCAACAGCAGGGCGAAGTCATCGCCATGGTCGGCGACGGCATCAACGATGCGCCGGTGCTGGCGAAAGCGCAGGTTTCCATCGCCATGGGAAGCGGTACTCAAATGGCGCGTGCCTCCGGTGACATTGTCCTGTTGAGCGAGCAGTTGCTCGAAATCGACCATGCCATTGCAACCAGCCGCTTCACGCGCAACGTCGTCCGCGAAAACTTCGCCTGGGCGCTGGGTTACAACACGTTGGCGCTGCCATTTGCCGCAACCGGCATGATCTCACCCTGGATGGCTGCAATCGGCATGTCTGTGAGCTCGCTGATTGTGGTGCTGAACGCCTTGCGCTTGCGTTGAGACTTGCTCTTGCGTTAGCCCGCAGGTCAGGCGCATATTTGGCAGATGCGCCATATTATTTTTCAACTGACATTGTCGATAGCCCTGGTAGCCTTGGTCACTACTTTGGGCTACTACTTTGACCGCAGTCTTGGCATGACCGGTATTGTCATGATGCATCTGGCCGTTTCCGTGTTTTCCGCTTATTACCTGCGCTTCCGGGTTGCAGTCTTGACCTCGCTGGTTTCTGTTGCCGCCATCAATTATTTTCAGACGGCACCACGATATACGTTCCAGGTATCAGATTTTGATTCCTGGGTTGCCTTGACGACATTTCTGCTTGTTTCGATCGTGATTGCATCGCTAGTCAGAAAATTGCGTAATCAGACTGCCCAGGCGAATCTTGCAAGCGGGCGCGCAGCGTTTTCCAAGCAACTGGCGGAGCATCTGGCAGCCGAAGAAGATGTCTTGAATTTGTTGCAAACCAGTGTTGATTTGATTGCTGAACATTTTGATCAACCGGTTGCTATCGCTAGTATTTCCGTACCGATTCTTTGTCGAAGCGATGATTGTGAATTTGCGCCAGAGTCCGATGCAACCCGATGGGTCATCGAACATGGCAGAGCGATTGGACCCGGGACAACAAATTGGCAAGCATCCACGTTCTGGATCATTCCTTTTGAAAAAATGCCCAGCGATTCTCCGGCCCTGATCCTGGAAGTGGGTGCAAATGCAAACGAAGCACTCGAATATTTGCGCGGACTGGTGGATCAGGTTTCAATTGCTTATCTAAGACTGAAGAGCCGGGAGCAAGTAAGGCTGGCAGAATTGCATGTGCATGATCAAACCGTCCGCAATGCACTTCTGTCATCCCTTTCGCATGATATGCGCACTCCTCTGACAGCCATTCTTGGCGCGGCTACTACCCTTGTGACGCAGAAACCCGAGTTATCCGAAAGCGAGCAGGAGCGTCTTCTCAATGCGATTTCTGCTGAAGCCGGATACATGCGTCAGGCAACGGAAAATATTCTTGCAATGGCCCGTTTGAGTCACGTCAGCGAAAGCAGTCTGGCGCTTGACTGGCAATCTCCTGAAGAGATTGTTGGCACGCTGCTTGCAAGATATCGTCAGCGTGAATCGGCCATTGAATTCAGGCCGCAGATGCATGCGGAAGTATTGATTTTTGCTGATGCCGTAATGATTTCTCAGGCACTGGCCAATCTTCTTGATAATGCATTTTCAGTGCAGCCTGACTACATTCCCGTCGAAATCGGGATAGCACAAGCGAATACCGATCTTGCGATAAGTATCAGTGATCGAGGCCCTGGCTTTCCAGCAGGCTGGTCGCTTGAAAATATAGAGAAATTCGCACGTAACGCATCTTCCTCCAAAGGATTGGGTCTTGGCCTGGCGATTGTCAAAACCATCGTTGACCTGCATCAAGCGACGCTCAAAGTGCAACCGCGACCGGGGGGTGGTTCGACCGTCAGTATCCTTTTGTCTAAATGGAAAGCTGTTGATGGACTCTCGGCAAAATAAAATTCTTGTTGTGGAGGATGACAGGCAAATAAGCGTCTTTCTCCAGGCCTCACTTCGTGCTGGCGGTTTTCAGCCAATATTGACCAGCAACATGGCAGCTGCAACACAACAATTTGTTATGCAAAAACCTGATTTGGTGATTCTTGATTTGGGATTGCCGGATGGAGACGGTATTGATTTTATCAGGTGCATACGCGGTCGTTCGGATATTCCCGTCATTGTTCTCTCGGCACGACAATCAGAAACAGAGAAAGTCAATTGCCTGGATCAGGGTGCCGATGATTACCTGGCCAAGCCTTTCGGCGTTCAGGAGCTGCTCGCGCGCGCAAGGGTCGCCTTGCGCAGGCTCGATATGATGACGCTTCGTGACCGTATATATCAGCTGGAACAGTTATGTATTGATTTGGCAGCAGGCACTGTCAGCATGCATGGCAAACGGTTGCATTTGAGCCCGATTGAGCAAAAGCTGATGCTGTACCTTGCACAACATGCGGGGAGGGTTGCAAGACATCGTGAGCTACTCTCTGCAGTCTGGGGTGCCGATTTTATCGACGAAACCCATTATCTGCGTATTCACATGGCCCGATTACGGGCAAAAATTGAAACCAATCCGGCCGAACCGCGCTATTTACTCACGGAACTGGGCATTGGATATCGACTGGCAACGGACTGACACACCGTTGAATCGACTGTTTTCATCATCGTTTATGCGATTGATATACGGGATATGAATTAATTGCGCCATCTCAATATTCCTGAGGTGGATATGCAAACGAAACCCAGCAGTACTGCAGCTCTGACATTAGGAGCAATCGGGGTGGTCTACGGTGATATCGGCACTAGCCCTTTGTACACGATCAAGGAAATATTTGCATCGGCAACCGGGATTGCATTAAACACGGCCAATATTCTGGGTTCTGTTTCTGCTGTTTTCTGGGCATTGATGCTGGTCGTGACCCTGAAGTATGTCATTCTGGTGTTGCGTGCCGATAATAAAGGCGAGGGCGGTATCATGGCCTTGCTGGCACTTGCTTTGCGCACAGTACGAAATATGCCAAAACGCAGGCGGGTGCTGTTGATGATGGGCGTTTTTGGCGCTGCTCTTTTTTACGGGGATAGCATTCTTACCCCGGCTATTTCTGTTTTATCAGCAGTTGAGGGCTTGCAAATAGCGGCCCCGGCGCTAGCTGCATATGTCATTCCAATCTCGGTGGCGATTCTGATCGGCTTGTTTGCATTTCAGCGGTTCGGAACGTCCGCAGTGGGCAGATTTTTTGGTCCCATCATTGTCGCCTGGTTCCTTGTGCTTGGTTCAATCGGTATATGGCATATTATCCAAACGCCTGCAATTCTTGCCGCACTTAACCCTGTGTATGCTTTCGCATTTCTGGCTGAGCGCGGTTGGGGGATTTTTCTCGCGGTTGGCGCTATTGTGCTTGCCGTTACAGGGGCTGAAGCCTTGTATGCAGATATGGGGCACTTTGGCAAACCGGCGATCAGACTGGCATGGAGTTTTCTGGTGTTACCTGGTTTGGCCCTCAATTACTTTGGCCAGGGCGCTTTGTTGCTTGCCAAGCCAGAGGCAGTGATTAATCCGTTTTATCTTTCGTTTCCTCAAGCCCTTCTGATCCCGGCAGTGATGCTGGCGACTATGGCGACCATTATTGCTTCGCAGGCGGTCATCTCAGGTGCGTATTCTGTGACGCGGCAAGCCATTCAATTAGGGCTGTTGCCAAGAATGCAGATTATTCATACCTCTGCTGCCGAGTCTGGACAGATTTATATTCCGGCAATCAATTGGGCATTACTTGCTGCAGTCGTAATCGTTGTGCTCGGCTTTCAGACGTCATCAGCATTAGCGACTGCTTATGGTATTGCTGTTACCGGCACCATGTTGATCACAACAGTGCTGACCTTTTTTGTGATTCATTACGGATGGAAATATCCGCTTTGGCTGGCCGCAAGTGCAACTGGCATTTTTATTCTGCTGGATGCGATGCTGGTGATTTCATGTTCAGCCAAGTTTGTCCATGGGGGCTGGTTCCCGCTGGCACTGAGCAGCCTATTGCTGGTGATGATGTGGACTTGGAAACAAGGCAGAGATGAGCTGCTGCAGCGCATTCGTGAGGATGATCCGAAACTGCAGGATTTTGTCGCCAATATTGCCGCTGCGGATATCCAGCGTGTCGAGCGCACTGCAGTTTTTCTGGTTTCCGATCCGAGAAGCGCACCACAAGCGCTGATGCATAATCTTAAGCACAACCATGTATTGCACCGTACCAACCTGGTTGTCACGGTAAAATTTGAGGATATTCCAGTCGTTGCAGCAGCCTCGCGGACAGACATTGATTGCATTGGCGCAGGTTTCTGGCAGCTTACTCTGCATTATGGTTTTATGGAGCGGCCGGATATTCCTGCTGCGTTGACCTTGGTCGATATAGAAGGCGTTGTGTTGGATCCTTACGCTACTTCTTATTTCCTCAGCAGAGAGGTCGTTGTGCCATCGGCAGGCGGCAAAATGGCAAAATGGCGACATAGTCTTTTTGCCGTGATGTCGCGTAATGCAGGTAGCGTGGTTGAATATTTCAACATTCCTGTCAATAACGTGATTGAACTTGGCTCAAGAATCCACCTCTAGCAGCCTTTTGAATAAGCTTAGTCGGAGGTTGCCGCGGATATTTCACCAAACCGGCGAAACGAGATGCGCGAATCTGCGCGCAAATCTAATCTTTATCGAACCATGATCCGGTGAAATATCCGGGTTAGAACTGATGCAGATCCGCCGAGCGTTGCTTGAGCGTGCGTTTGGCAGTCCGGTAGTCCGGGTAAAGGCTTTCCACCACAGCCCAGAATCTGACTGAATGGTTCATTTCCTTCAGGTGCGCCAGTTCGTGGCAGACGACGTAATTGATCAGATGCGGCGGCGCTTGCAGCAGGCGCCAGTTGAGGCGGATTTCGCTGCGTGAGTTGCAGCTGCCCCAGCGCGAGCGGGCGTTGGAGAGATAGAGTCGCGGCACCGGCACGCCCAGCCTTGCGGCATAGAGCTGCAAACGGCGCTCGAAGTCGGCCAGCGCTTCCTTTTTGTACCATTGCACGACCCTGGCAACAATCGCGTCACTGTCGCTGGTGTCCGTCAGCCTGACATGCAGCGCCCCCTGTTCGAATGTCACTTTTCTGTTGCGCGTGTCCGCACGCAGGCTCAGGCGAATATCGTTACCGAGCAGTTTCAAAGCGGCACCGTCTTCCCAACGTATCGGCGCCGGACGGCTTGCAGCCATCTGCTGCAGTTTTTTTCTGATCCAGCCGGCCTTGTCGAGCAGGGCGCTTTCCAGCGCCGTTTGGCTGATGCGTTTGGGCGCATGCACGATCAGACCGCTGCTGCCTATCTTGAGGCCGATGGTTCTGCGCGGTCTGCGTTCGAGTTGGTAAGGGATGCACTCGCCATCCGGCAAGGCCAGGTGATATTCGCTCATGGTTGCGAGAGGCGCGGCATTTCCTGCTCTATCCATTGTTCGACGCGCTGGTTGAGTTCGTCCGGTTTTAGGCCCGCGCTTTCAATCGGCTGACCGATACTGACGGTAATCGTGCCAGGACGCTTGATGAAGGCATTCTTCGGCCAGTATTCGCCGGCATTATGCGCCACCGGCACAACCGTTGTCCCGGTGTGCGTCGCCAGCCAGGCGCCGCCGATGTGGTATTTGCCTTTCCGGCCCGGCGGCATGCGCGTGCCTTCGGGGAAGATGACGACCCAGAAGCCTTTTTTCATGCGGTCCTTGCCTTGTTCGACCATTTGTTTGAGGGCTTCGCGGCCCGCGCTGCGGTTGATGGCAATCGGCGAAGTCATCGCCAGTCCCCAGCCGAAGAAAGGCACCCACAACAATTCGCGTTTGAGCACCCATACTTGCGGCGGAAAAATCTCCTGAAAGGCCAGCGTTTCCCAGGCGGACTGATGTTTGGAAAGCACGATGCTGGGCGTTTGCGGGATATGTTCGCGGCCGATGACGCGATAGCGAACGTTGCAGGTCACCCGTAACCACCAGAGCATGGAACGCGCCCACATCGAGATGATGCGGTAACGGGTTACGGGCGGAAACGGAAAGGTGAGAATGGCGAACAGGCCGAAAAACAGGGTGAACAACCACTGCCCGAGCGTAAAGATCAAGGAACGCAGGAAAATCAGCATGCTGGCCCGTTCAAACCAGAGACATGGGCGGATGAATCAGGCTCTTGCTCTGATCATGCGCGATGATGCGCTGAGCGGCCTCTGCAAGGTCTGCACAGACCCAGGTGCCTTCCGGCAAGCCGCCTTCCGCCAGGGTTTTTTCGCCCTTGCCGGTGCGCACCAGAATGCACTGGATACCATACCTGGCGCTGGCCTGCAGATCGCGCAGCGCATCGCCGACGCTGTACACCGTATTCAGATCGATGGCGAAGCGGCGGCCGATTTCCTCGATCATGCCGGATTTCGGTTTGCGGCAATCGCAGTTGTCGTCGGCCCCGTGCGGGCAGTAGAACAGTGCATCGATACGCCCGCCGAACTGCCCGAGCGTGCGCACCATCTTGTCGTGAATCGCGTTCAGCGTCGCCATGTCGAACAAGCCGCGGCTGATGCCGGACTGGTTGGTCGCCAGCGCGATGCGAAAGCCGGATTGGTTCAGCAGCGCAATCGCTTCAAGACTGCCTGGGATGGGCTTCCATTCATCCGGGTTCTTGATGAAGTGGGGGCTGTCGTAGTTGATGACGCCGTCGCGGTCGAGAATCACTAATTTCATAACGTGAGCTTACGCCGCCAGTTTGGATAAGTCAGCAATCCGGTTCATGGATTCGTGCAAACTTGCCAACAGCCCGAGGCGGTTGGCCTTGAGTGCCGGGTCATCTGCGTTGACCATGACGTTGTCGAAAAAGTCATCAACCGGTGCTTTCAATGCTGCCAATGCTTGTAGCGAAGCCGTGTAGTCGCCGGCTGCAAAAGCCTTGTCTGCAACAGGTTTCACTTGCGACAAGGCTGCTGCGAGGGATTTTTCAGCGGGTTCCACCAGTCTGGCGCTGTCGATCGTCGGCGCGACAGTGACTTCTGATTTTTTCAGAATGTTGCCCACGCGCTTGTTGGCAGCAGCGAGGCTGGCAGCTTCAGGCAGTGCGGCGAAGGCGCGCACGGCGGCAAGGCGATTGGCGACATCACCCAGATTCTGCGGGCGCAGGCTCAAAACTGCATCCACTTCCTGGGGCTGGTAACCCTGTTCGCGCAGGCTACCAGCCAGACGTTCGTAAATGAAATCGGCCAACGCTGTTGTGGGGTCTGAAATCTGCTTGCCGAACGCGGCAGCAGCTTGCTGCAGCAAGGTGTCGAGTGCGAGCGGCAATTGACGTTCGCTCAGCATGCGCACCACGCCCAGTGCATGGCGGCGCAAGGCAAACGGATCCTTGTCGCCGGTCGGCTTTTCGCCGATACCAAACAGTCCCACCAGCGTTTCCAGCTTGTCGGCCAGTGCGACGCAGAGGCCGACCTGACTGCGCGGCAGCTCATCGCCGGCGAAACGTGGTTTGTAGTGGTCTTCGATTGCGCAGGCAATATCGTCCGGCAGACCGTCGTGCTGGGCATAATAACGGCCCATGATGCCCTGCAGTTCGGGGAATTCTCCGACCATATCGGTCAGAAGATCGGCCTTCGCCAGCAACGCGGCCTGATCAGCCTGCTGTGCCAGCGCATCACCGCCGAGCTGCTGGCCGATGGCGCGGGCTATGGCGGAAACACGTTGCACGCGCTCGCCCTGGGTGCCCAACTTGTTGTGGTACACCACTTTGGCCAGCCCCAGCACGCGCGACTCCAGCGGCTTTTTGCGGTCCTGATCGAAGAAAAATTTGGCATCGGCGAGGCGCGGACGCACGACGCGCTCGTTACCGCCGATCACTTTGGATGGGTCTTGCGGTGCGATATTGGAAACGATGAGGAACTTGTTGGTGAGCTTGCCTGCGGCATCCAGCAACGGGAAGTATTTCTGGTTGGCCTTCATGGTCAAAATCAGGCATTCCTGCGGCACTTCGAGAAAGGCTTGCTCGAACTGGCCGAGCAGCACATTGGGGCGCTCCACCAGCGCCGTCACTTCATCGAGTAGCGCCTCGTCCTCGATAGGCTTCAGGCTTTCCCTGGCGGCAGCCTCATTCAGCTGACGCACGATCTCGGCACGACGCTGCTCGAAGCCGGCGATGACGGCGCCTTCTTCCTGCAGTTGTCGCGCATAACTGTCTGCACTCTGAACTGTGATTTCAGACTGGCTGGCCTCAAAACGATGGCCCTGGGTTGTGTTGCCGGCTTGCAGACCGAGTACGCTGACGGGCACCACATCGCTGCCATGCAACGCGACCAAGCCATGCGCGGGGCGAACAAAGTTGACGCTATCCCAGCCGGGGTTTTCTGTATGGTCGTGCAGTTGATAGGTCATGACCTTGGGTATGGGTAACCTGGCAACGGATTCTTCGATCGCTTTTTGCAGGCCTGCAGCCAATGTGGCACCTGCCTGCATGGCATCCAGAAATAGCACGTCAGTTTTTCCATCATGCTCTTTTCTTAATTGGCCCACGGCTGATTCGTCGGCTCCCAGCGCATTCAGTTTTTTGACCAGGGCCGGAGTCGCTTTGCCATCGGCATCCAGACCGACGCTGGCAGGCATCAGTTTTTGCGCGACCTGTTTATCTGCAGCTTTGGTCGCGACATCCGTGATATGCGCTGCCAACCGGCGCGGGGAGGCAAAGCTGGTGACTTGGGATTGTGCTGCCGTCAGGCCTTGCGACTTGAGAGATTCCAGTAACGATGCGGAGAACGCCTCGCCCAGTTTTTTCAAGGCTTTGGGTGGCAGTTCTTCTACAAACAATTCCACCAATAAATTCTTGTGACTCATGCTCAGGCCGCCTTTTTTTCTTTTTCGAGTTTTGCCAACACTTCATCAGCCCAATCCCTGGGGGCCATCGGGAAGCCGAGCCGGGCGCGGCTGTCCAGATAGCTGGCGGCGACGCTGCGGGCGAGGTTGCGGATGCGACCGATATAGGCGGCACGCTCGGTGACGGAGATGGCGCCGCGCGCGTCCAGCAGGTTGAAAGTGTGCGCAGCTTTCAACACCTGCTCGTAAGCAGGCAGGGCGAGCTGATTCTCCATCAGGTGTTTGGCCTGTTTTTCGTGGGCGTTGAATGCAGTCAGCAGAAAATCGACATCGCTGTGTTCGAAGTTGTAGGCGGACTGCTCTTTTTCGTTCTGCAGAAAAACGTCGCCATAGCTGACGCCGGGCGAATAGGTGAGGTCGTAGACATTTTCGACGCCTTGCAGATACATGGCCAGGCGTTCCAGACCGTAAGTGATTTCACCGGTGATGGGTTTGCAGTCGATGCCGCCGACCTGCTGGAAATAGGTGAACTGCGTGACTTCCATGCCGTTGAGCCAGACTTCCCAGCCCAGCCCCCAGGCGCCCAGTGTCGGGTTTTCCCAATCGTCTTCGACGAAGCGGATGTCATTTTCCTTCAGGTTGAAACCGAGCGCCTCCAGCGAACCCAGATAGAGCTCAAGAATATTGGCCGGGGCCGGTTTCAGCACGACCTGATATTGATAGTAATGCTGCAGACGGTTGGGGTTTTCGCCATAGCGGCCGTCCTTGGGGCGGCGGCTCGGTTGTACGTAAGCGGCTTTCCATGGCTCGGGGCCGAGTGCGCGCAGAAATGTGGCGGTGTGCGAGGTGCCGGCGCCGACTTCCATATCGTAGGGTTGCAGTAAGGTGCAGCCTTGCTTGTCCCAATATTGTTGTAGCGTGAGAATGATCTCTTGAAATGTGAGTGCCATTGTTATGCAAGCTGTTCAGGGTTGGCGAAAGGGGTTGATTTTACTTCTTTTTACCGCGCCACAAAAGGTAAAGCAGGCCTGATGCGGTGATCAGCAGAAAGAGCCAGTTGCCGAAAAGGATGTATGGCGTGCTGCCTGCGTAACCCTGGGCTTCGCCTTCGAGAATGCCGGTGCGGAAATGCGGCAGCTGCGCCAGCACTTCGCCGTTACGGTCGATGATGGCGGTGGCGCCGGTGTTGGTGGCGCGCAGCATCATGCGGCCAGTTTCCAGCGCGCGTGCCTGCGATATCTGCAAATGCTGGTAGGCCGCCGTCGATTGGCCGTACCATGCGTCGTTACTGGTGTTGACCAGCAGCGTCGCTTGCGGCAGCTGATGGATGATTTCTTCGCCGAAAACATCTTCGTAACAGATGTTGACCGCGACTTTCTGACCGGCGATGGCAAGTGGTTGTTGATGAAAGCCGCCGCGTGCTAGATCGGTGAGCGGAATGTTGAGCCAGTCCCGGTAGATCCAGCCGAACACCTGTTTCAGCGGGATGAATTCGCCAAACGGTACCAGATGCGTTTTTCGGTAATGCTGGCGCGGCGAGCTGCCGACGCTCAGCATGCTGTTGTAGAAGGCTTCATTTTCGTATTCGACGACGCCGTAGAGCAGATCGCCCTGCTGATTTCTGGCGTGTGCTTCGAGGCTGGCGAGATAATCTGCCGACACATATTGCGATAGCATGGGCAAGGCGGTTTCCGGCAGCACGATCAGCTTTGCCGCTGTGTCGGTCGCCAGCTGGTGGTAGATATCGAGTGTGCGTTGCAGCTCGCCTTGCTGCCACTTCAGGTCTTGGGAAATGTTGCCTTGCAGCAGCGCGATGCTGACCGGCGTGCCGACAGGCGAGGTCCAGGGCAGCATTTTGAGCAAGGCGCCGCTGATCAAAATCACAACCAGCAAGGCGAGCGCCAGCTTTCTGCGCCAGCGCGTGGCTGCCAGAACGAGTAATGCGGCGGCGGCTGCAGTCAGCAACGAAACGCCGTAAACGCCGGTGACGGGCAGAAAACCGGCCAGCGGGCTGTTGGGGGTTTGCGAATATCCGATGGCCAGCCAGGGAAAGCCGGTAAATATCCAGCCGCGTATCCATTCCGATAATGCCCACAGCAGCGGAGCACTGAACAGCACGAGAGATGAGCGTTTGCTGAGCCAGCCGGTCAGCAGCGGGAAAATCGACAGAAAAGCGCACAGGCAGAACGTCGAGAATGCGGCCATCCACCAGGGCATGCCGCCGAAATCGTGCAGGCTGATGTAGATCCAGTAAATCCCGCTGATAAAAAAGCCGAGTCCGTAAAAAAAGCCCAACCATGCCGCCTGTTTTGCGCCCGGCGCCTGTTGCCACAGATAAAAAAGACCGGCGATGCCGACGATGGTCGCCGGAAATACATGAAAAGGCGCGAAGCCGAGCACTGAAAAGCTGCCCAACAGCGTTGCGAATAAAAGGCGGAAGTGGTCTGAATGGAAAAGGCGGCTCAATTGAAATCCTGGACGATAATGAATTGTTTTTGCATTATAGCGGCAGGCCTCTCGTCAGAGGTTTCATCATCAACAGGGGATAACATGTTAAAAGAATTCAAAGCCTTCGCCATGCGTGGCAATGTCGTCGATATGGCGGTTGGTATCATTATCGGCGCTGCGTTCGGGTCTATCGTCAAATCGCTGGTCGATGATATCATCATGCCGCCGATCGGCCTGCTGCTCGGCAATGTAGATTTCAGCGAGCTGTTCTTCGTGCTGAAGGAAGGCGCTGTCGCCGAGCCCTATGCGACACTTGCCGCCGCTAGGGAGGCAGGTGCCGTGACGCTGAATTACGGTCTTTTCGTCAATGCCGTGGTCAGCTTCACAATCGTCGCATTTGCCGTGTTCATGCTGATACGCACCATTAATCGCCTACGCACTGAAGAGCCCCCGGCGCCACCGCCCGCTGCGCCGGAAGACGTATTGTTGTTGCGTGAAATTCGCGATGCGCTGAAAAAATAGCAGGCGTCATCCGCAGACAGAAAAACAAAGCTTGAGACAAAAAATTGAGACCAAAACAAAGGGCGATGAAATCGCCCTTTGTTTTTTTGCACCGCGTCGCTAACCAAGGCCCGTATTACATCTGCCCCGTATTACATCTGTGGCAGGGCTTCTGGCTCAGGCATTGCGGGAGGGGGTTCTGCGGTAATCTTTTCCTGACCATCGTGGTTCATGAAAACGACCATGACGACCTTGTCACCGAGAAAATCGAGTTCCGTGGTTTCGTAATAAGCGCCATCGGAATTGGTATTGATGAAATGGTATTGCCAGATCGAAGCTACGATCTCACCGGAAGAGGCGATTTTCATGTCCTCCCTTTTGGCCGGTTCGCCGAACTGTTCGATGATTTTCGCCTTGTCATACTGGTTGATGATGGCGACAAATTCTTTTTCGCTGGTAGGTATTTCGCTGGGAAGCGGATTGTCCGCCGTGTTTCCGGCTATTGCAGCGCCGGAAAAGACAAGAAGGAAAGAAAGGAATAATGCGCGCATGCCGGTGCTCCTGGAAGTTGATCGAATGCCTCCGGGATCAATCACTTACCGGGAGGCCATGCAGCTAGGAGCGGGCTGCTTCCGGATAAGTTCCCGGTGCTTCCGGGCGGCCTCGATCAGACGTTTTCGTCTTCAGCCGGGCCAGGCTGCTCCAGCACATCGACGCTGATCGAATGCAGGCGACGCCTGTCCGCGCGCAACGCAGTAAAGCAGAGATTGTCGAAAGTGACTTGCTCTCCCCGCTTCGGCAGATGACCGAATTTGCTCACGACCAGACCGCCGATGGTGGAGTATTCCTCATCGCTGAAGTTGGTGCCGAGCGCCTCGTTGAAGTCTGCGATCTCGGTCAATGCCTTGACCCGGTAGCGGCCGTTGGCATCGCGGATGATGTTGTCCTCGGTTTCATCGAAGTCGTATTCGTCCTCGATGTCGCCGACGATCTGTTCCAGCACATCCTCGATCGTCACCATTCCGGCCACGCCGCCGTATTCGTCGACAACGATGGCGATGTGGTTGCGGTTGCTGCGGAACTCCTTCAGCAGGACGTTTAGGCGTTTGGATTCCGGAATGAAAACGGCCGGGCGCAACATGTCGCGCACCTCGAAATCTTCGCCGGCGTAATAGCGCAACAAGTCCTTGGCGAGCAGGATGCCGATGACGTCATCCTTGTTTTCCTCGATCACGGGAAAACGCGAGTGCGCGGTTTCGATGACGAAGGGAATGAATTTCTCGGGCGGGTCGGTGATGTCGATGACATCCATCTGCGAGCGCGGAATCATCACGTCGCGCACTTGCATTTCAGAGACTTGCAGCACGCCTTCGATCATCGACAGCGCGTCGGCATCGACCAGACTGTTCTCGTAGGCGGAGTGCAGCATTTCGATCAGCTGCTCGCGGTCTTCCGGCTCGCGCAGCAGAAAGTTGCTGAGCAACTCTAGCCATCGCGGTTTTTCATGCGGAATTTGTTTATCGGCTTCGTTCATTTCAAGCATGTTCCTTGTAGGGGTCAGAGTAACCCAGTTTCATGACAATTTCAGTTTCCAGCGCTTCCATCAGTTCTGCCTGCGGCTCGGTTTCGTGATCATAGCCATGCAGGTGCAGCACACCATGCACGGTCAGGTGTGCAAAGTGCGCTGACGGCGCCTTGTTCTGTTCCAGTGCTTCGCGCAGCACGACCGGCGCGCACAGCACGATGTCGCCCATCAGATATGGTTCTTCAGTCAGGGGAAAGGTCAGCACATTGGTCGCATAGTCCTTGCCGCGATAGTCGCGATTGAGCGCGCGGCCTTCTTCTTCATCGACGATGCGCAGTGCAATCTCGGCATCCACGCGCAGAGCCTTGCGCGCCCAGCGGCGGAACTCTGCGGCTGACGGCAGGCCGGCGAGTGCCGACGCGAATTGAACATCCATCGACAGGGCCGGCATTATTTCTGCGCTTCCTTCGGCCCGGATACGGGTGTTGTTTCATTCGCAGACTGATCGAATTTTTCGTAGGCATTGATGATTTTCTGCACCAGCGGATGACGCACCACATCCTCGGAAAGGAAGCGTGTCATGGCAATGCCGCGCACATCCCTGAGGACCTGCTGCGCTTCGACCAGGCCGCTTTTCTGGTGGCGTGCGAGGTCGATCTGGGTGACATCGCCGGTGACGACAGCCTTGGTGCCGAAACCGATGCGGGTGAGAAACATTTTCATCTGTTCCGGCGTGGTGTTCTGCGCTTCATCCAGAATGATGAAACTCTGGTTAAGGGTGCGGCCGCGCATGTAGGCGAGCGGGGCGATTTCGATGGCGCCGCGCTCGAACATCTTGTTGACGCTGTCATAACCGGCGAGGTCGTAGAGGGCATCGTAGAGCGGGCGCAGGTAAGGGTCGACCTTCTGTGCCAGATCGCCCGGCAAAAAGCCCAGACGTTCACCGGCTTCGACCGCAGGCCGGACCAGCACGATGCGCTTGACGCGGTCGCGACTCAAGGCGTCGATTGCGCTGGCGACGGCCAGATAAGTCTTGCCGGTACCGGCCGGGCCGATGCCGAAGGTGATGTCGTAATCCTGAATCTGTTGCAGATATTCCACCTGGCGCGGTGTGCGGCCGTGCAGGTCGGGCCGGCGCGTCATCAGTACCGGCATCGCCTTCGAGGCGACCGCTTCCGGGTTCAGTTTGTCCAGCTCGACCAGCCCGAGCTGGATTTCTTCCAGTTCTACCGGTTTCTTCGCGCGGTCGTAAAAACTTTCCAGCAGCTGGGCGGCCAACTCGGTGTGGTGTTTTTCGCCACTGATGCGGAAATGCGCGCCGCGCCTCGAAATGGTCACGTCGAGCGCGTCCTCGATCTGTTTGATGTTTTCGTCCAGCGTGCCGCACAAGTTGGCGAGCCGGATGTTGTCTTCAGGGCTGAGAGTGATGTCCAAACTAGTCTTTCAATAATTCGCCGCGCAGGGTGTGCGTTTCGGCCTTGGTGATTTTTACCTCAACAAAGCGGTGCATGAGATTCATGCTGCCGGGGAAGTTGACGATACGGTTATTGTCGGTGCGGCCCGCCAGCTCTGCCTGATTTTTCTTTGAGGGGCCTTCGACCAGCACCCGCTGCACGCTACCGACCATGCTGTCGCTGATGGCTTTCCCCTGCGCCTCGTTGAGCGCCTGCAAGCGTGCCAGACGCGCCAGCTTGACTTCCTGCGGGGTGTCATCGGCCAGATACGCAGCGGGTGTGCCGGGGCGGGGGCTGTAAATGAAACTGAAACAATAATCGAATCCGATATCTTCCATCAGTTTGATCGTGGCCTCGAAATCGGCCTCGCTTTCACCCGGAAAGCCGACGATGAAGTCGGAGGAGAGGCAGATGCCGGGTCTTGCTGCGCGCAGCTTGCGGATGATGGATTTGTATTGCAGCACCGTGTGGTTGCGCTTCATCGCCATCAGCACACGGTCCGAACCAGCCTGCACCGGCAGGTGAATGTGTGACACCAGCTTGGGAATGCGGGCAAAGCAGTCGATTAGCGCATCGCTCATCTCGTTCGGGTGCGAGGTGGTGAAGCGTATGCGTTCAATCCCCGGGATTTCGGCGACATATTCGATCAGCATGGCGAGATCGGCGGCTTCGCCGGTTTTTGTTTCGGCGCGATAGGCGTTGACGTTCTGGCCCAGCAGGGTGATTTCCTTCACCCCCTGTTCTGCCAGCGCTGCTGCTTCCAGCAGGATATCCTCGAACGGGCGTGAGACTTCTTCGCCGCGTGTGTAAGGCACGACACAGAACGTGCAGTATTTGCTGCAACCTTCCATGACTGAAAGAAACGCTGCGCCGCCTTCGACGCGGGGCGGTGGCAAGTGGTCGAACTTTTCCACTTCCGGGAAGCGGATATCCACCTGCGGGGTTCCGGCCCTGCGGCGGGATTCGATCATGTCGGGCAGCCGGTGCAGGGTTTGCGGGCCGAACACGAGATCGACATAGGGCGCGCGTTTGACGATGTTTTCGCCTTCCTGGCTGGCAACACAGCCGCCGACGCCGATCACCAGGTCGGGATTCTTTTCCTTCATCGGAATGAAGCGGCCGAGATGGCTGAAGACCTTGTCTTCGGCTTTTTCGCGCACGGAGCAGGTGTTGAGCAGGATGACGTCGGCTTCTTCCGGGTTTTGCGTTTCCACCATGCCGTTATCGGCGTGCAGCAGATCTGCCATGCGCGCGGAATCGTACTCGTTCATCTGGCAACCGAAGGTCTTGATGAACACTTTTTTCGGCGATGGGGTTTGATGCTGACAGTGAGCCTTCAGCGCTGGCTTGTCTGAGGGGTTCATTGCGCTGGAATTAATGCAGGCGAGGGGTGCAAATTTGTACTGTAAAACAATAAGTAAGCCCAAATTCTACTCCAAGCGGAAGCCAAAAGCGAATCTGCGCGTAAAATATGCGTCATGGAAGCCTTACCGATTTTTATCAAACTGCAGGGCCGTCGTTGCGTCGTCATCGGCGGCGGTGAAGTGGCCGCGCGCAAGGTCAATATGCTGTTGAAGGCGGAGGCGCAGGTGGAAGTGATTGCACCGGAGCTGCATCATGAGCTGGCTGACCTGCTGGCAGCGGGACGCATACATTACCGGATTGCGGAATTCGAACCTGGACAGCTTGCAGGCGCATGTCTGGTGATCGCCGCCACCGATGACGAGGCGGTGAACGAGGCGGTTTCTACACAGGCGAAAGCCCTCAATATCCCGGTGAATGTGGTCGATGCGCCCGCGTTGTGCACCTTCACCATGCCTTCTATCGTCGACCGTTCGCCGGTTGTGATTGCCATCAGCAGCAGCGGTTCGGCGCCCGTGCTGGCGCGTATGATCCGGGCGCGGCTGGAGACTTTGATCCCGGCCAGCTACGGCCGGCTCGCCAGCCTTGCCGCCGATTTTCGCGATGCGGTCAAACGTCGTTACGCGACCACGCAGCAAAGGCGCATGTTCTGGGAACGAACGCTGGCCGGGCCGGTAGCAGAAATGGTGTTTTCCGGACAGGAGGATAGCGCCAGAAAATCGCTGGCAGCCTTGCTGGAAAATCCTGCAGAAGACATGGTGCAGGGTGAAGTCTATCTGGTCGGCGGCGGGCCGGGCGATCCCGACCTGCTGACATTCCGCGCCTTGCGCCTGATGCAGCAGGCCGATGTCTGCGTTTACGACAAGCTGGTCAGCAAGGAGGTAATGGAGCTGGTCAGGCGCGATGCCGAGCTGATTTATGTCGGCAAGGCGCGCGACCGTCACACTTTGCCGCAGGATGAAATCAATCAATTGCTGGTGCGTCTTGCAAAATCCGGCAAGCGTGTGCTGCGCCTGAAAGGCGGCGACCCTTTCATTTTCGGCCGTGGCGGCGAGGAGATCGAAACCCTGATGGAGCACTGCGTGCCGTTTCAGGTCGTCCCCGGCATTACGGCTGCGAACGGCGTGTCAACCTATGCCGGGATTCCGTTGACGCACCGGGATCATGCACAGTCCTGCATTTTCACCACCGGTCATCTGAAGGCTGCTGCCGAGGGTGCGCCGAACGTTGTTGAACTCGACTGGCCGGCGCTTGTGCGGCCGAATCAGACCGTGGTGATCTATATGGGGCTGGTCGGGCTGCCCGAAATCTGCCGTCAGCTCGTGGCGCATGGCATGCCCGCCGGAACGCCTGCTGCTGTCGTCCAGCAAGGCACGACGCAAAGGCAGCGCGTGGTGAGCGCGGATCTGGCAACGCTGGCGCAGAAAGTCGAAGCGGCGCAATTGAAACCGCCCTGCCTGATTATCATTGGCGGTGTGGTCGCCCTGCGGGAAAAACTGGCCTGGTTCAGGCCGGAATCCAGCGTTTAAAGCGGCAGCGTCAGCCGGGCTTCCAGACCGCCCTGCGGGCGGTTGAGTAATTCCAGCTTGCCTTTGTGCAGCTTGGCGATGCGGTTTGCAATGGCCAGACCGAGACCGCTGCCGCCTTCGTTGCCGCGCGCCGTATCCATGCGCTCGAACGGCCGCAGCAAGCGCGACATGTGGGCCGGCGGAATGCCGGGGCCGTTGTCGAGCACGCTGATGACAATGTTGCCGGCCGTGATGCGCGTGCTGACCGCCACCCGGCCCTTGCCGTAGGCGAAAGCGTTGTCGATCAGGTTGCCGATCAATCTGTGCATGGCGAGCGGACGTAACGGTACCTGATGTGCTGAAGACAGGTTGAGTTCGACATGCCGTCCTGCGCGTGCGTGACGATCGGCAATCGATTTCAGCAAGGCGTTGATATCCACCATCTGCACCGGTTCGCCTTCCACGCCGCGCACAAAATCAAGAAACTGATTGATGATGTTGTCCATGTCGGCGATGTCCTGAATCATGCCTTCGCGCATGCTGTCGCCGACTTCGCCGGGCAGCATTTCGACCGCCAGCCGCAACCGTGCCAACGGCGTCCGCAGGTCGTGCGAAATGCCGGCGAGCAGTAGTGTGCGTTCGCTGTCCAACCGTGCCAGTGCCTCTGCCATTTCGTTGAACGTACGCTGGACTTCGCGCATTTCGTCCGCGCCCTCTTCCGGCAGGTGGGGCGGCTGTTCACCATGGCTGATGCGGTCTGCCGCCTTTACCAGAAAACGTAGCGGGCGATTGATGCGGGCTGCGATCAGATAGGCGCCGAACAGGGAAAGCAGTGCCACCAGTGCTGCCCAGCCGAACCATTGCCAGGGGAACGGGCGTTCGGCGACGAAACGCGGGATGACCACCCAGTAATCGTCCTGGCCGATGCTGAAGCTGATCCAGAGACCGGGGACGCCGAGGTGGTTGATGGCGACCAGCGTTTCTTCGCCGAGATTTTCGCGGATTTTGTCCGCGACCAGCCGGATGAAAGGGTCTTCCGGCAACGGCTCGATGATTTCCAGCAGATCGGCGGCGTAGATACGCACACCTTCGCGGCCGGAGAGCTCCGATAACAGTGCGATACGCCGGTTTTCATGAGAAGCAAGCAGCGATGCGCGGGTGTAGTTGACGACGGTGACCGCCTGAAGCGCGGCCGCCTGCGCGCGTGGTTCACGCTCGAAATAATCGAAAATCTTGAGCGCGCTGAACTGGCCTATCGCCAACAGTAGGGCGATCAGCACCATGATGCGGGCGAGGAGGGTGCGGGGAAAGAATCTCAAGGTGCAGTTGGGGCAGAATGGACGGAAATAGGCAGCGCGGCCATTTTACTGAGGCTAGCTTTTTTGTACTTCACCGTCGGGAACAAACACATAGCCGAAGCCCCACATGGTCTGCAGATAGCGCGGATGTGCCGGGTCCGGCTCGATCAGCCGGCGCAGACGCGATACCTGAACGTCGATACTGCGATCGAACACGTCCAACTCGCGGCCACGTGCCAGTTGCATCAGGCGGTCACGCGAGAGCGGCTGGCGCGGGTGATCGACAAAAACCTTGAGCAGGGCAAACTCGCCGCTGGTGATGGTAATTGCCTCACCGTTGCGGCTCAGGCTACGGGTGGATGGGTCGAAAGTGAAATCGCCGAAACTCACAGTGGCGGCATCTGTTGTCGGGGCGCTCGGAATGCGCTGCTCCTGCCGGCGCATGACAGCGTTGATTCTCGCCAGCAATTCACGCGGGTTGAAAGGTTTCGGCAGGTAGTCATCGGCACCCATTTCTAGGCCGATGATTCTGTCTACTTCGTCGCCGCGCGCGGTCAGCATGATGATGGGCATGGTGTTGTTGCTGCCGCGCAGACGACGGCAGATGGCAAGGCCATCCTCTCCCGGCAGCATGAGGTCGAGTACCAGAAGATCAGGATGATCGTGCGCCAGCGCTGTGTCCATTTCGGTAGAATCCGAAACAGCCTTCACGCTGAACCCCTGTTCGCCCAGATATCGCTGCAACAACTCGCGCATGCGCAAATCGTCATCAACCAGTAAAACTTTTTTCATGTTGTTTTGCATAATGCTATTTTGGGCATAAATCCAATTGAATGAAAGAGCTAAGAAAGTTGCTTGCAAAAATATCCGGGCAAAAGTTCTTTGTTACAATTTTTTACAATCAGAAGAATGCGGGAAACATTCGATTTACATTCTTGCGTCATTATAATCCCTCCTGAACGGGGGGGCAGGCTCGTACAAACCGCAAAACAAGTACAAACAGAGAGCGGTTTTGCTTTAGTGGAACGGGCAAAAACTTTTAATCTTCCCGGGCATCATAAGAAAATACAAGCGGTAGCCAACTCAAGAGGAGAGCAAGCGTGATGCAATACCCATTCAGCCAATTTGTTTTGTCTTTGGCGAATTAATCAATACATGTTGTTCCGACATCATTCTCCCGTTTCCGGGAAGCACGCATTCATTCTCATGTGCGTATGTCTTGGCCTTTCCCAGGCTGGTGTTGCCGGGCCGCGGGAAATCATGGCCGTTCCGGAAGTGCCGGATGACCGTTTTGCACAACCCTCAGACGATGCCGGCAACGAACAACTGCAAAGCCTCAGCGGCGTCAGTGTCGAAGAGCGCATGCGGCTGCGCATGGACCTCAACCACTATTCCCGCACCAGCGACCCGATTCACAGCAAGATCGAAGACCGTCGCCGCATCATGAGCAAGGATATCCAGGACCGCTATTTCCGTGCCGACAAGGATAACGACGGCCTGCTCTCCCGACAGGAAGTCGTCGACAGTCTGCCGCAGGTCGCCAGACACTACAATCAGGTTGATCTCGACAGCGATGGCTTCATTTCGATCAAGGAACTGGTGGCTTTCCAGGCCAAGCTGATCGAACGTCAATACGCTGCTGAGCTACGTATGCAACAGGCGCGGGAAGCCGAGCTGGAAGAAGCCAGAAAAGCTGAAGAAGCCGAGCTCTCCAGCAAGCAAAGCCGGCGGCCTAAAATCAAGAGCAAACAGGCCGAAGTAGAACGAAAGCCGGCACTTTAAAACGCAAACTGGATTCAATTCGCGATAATCTGTAAAAAAGCACCTACCATAGGTGCTTTTTTATTGGTAACCTCAAAGCTGCAAACAGTACCGGGATGAAAAGAACATGTTTACCCTGAATTTAACCTTGGACGCATTTTCCGTCTATGTCGTCTTCGCAGATGTGATAGCGCTGCTGCTCTACGTACTTTATCTGCGCCAGAAGAAAAAACGTCTCGACAAGGCGGCTGAGAAAATCAGCCAGTTCGTCAAAGGATATTTCATGAATACCGGCACCGAGGTCAAGGTCAACTGCGTCAAACTCGACAGCCACATCAGCTTTATCGTCTTTATAGAATCAAACCCGCTGAAAAGCTTTCGCTATTCCAATCTTCTGGAAACCAGCCTGATCTCGCATATCGAACAAGTCACCGGTCACAGCGTCGAGAAAATCTATTGGCGCTTCCCGATACAACTGCGCGATTATGAAGCTCCGGTTCAGGCTGAAGTCAGCGCGGAAAACAACGATGTCTATTTTTCCGATGTGGGCGAACAGGCTAAAGCCAAGGTTGATTACAATGTTTCAGAAGTATCCTGGGAAGAGTTTGAAAACAGCGAGAACGTGAAAAAGTAAGATACTTGTAACGTATGCCAGAAAATGTAAAAGGCCTCCAAAATCTGGAGGCCTTGATTTTTCTGGTGGTGATGGGGGGACTTGAACCCTCGACCTACGGATTATGAACCTTGCTTAATGCATTAATTATTATTTATAAACAATAGCTTACAAATTCTTGCCGGAATTTTGTGCAGCGTTGTGTAGCGGTTTACAGCCCAGTGTAGGCACAAATTCAGCACAGTCTAACCTAGATGCAAAAGAAGTTCAGCGTCGCTCATCTGCTCAAACCGTCGAATGACTCGCGCGGTATCAAGAGTAACGTCCATCACCTGGCGTTCAGGGGTGTAATAGCCCAGCATCTTGGCGATCTCTCTCCACCCAGCGATCAGTGCGTGCGGGTTCGCTTCTACTTCTGCAATGGCTATCGCGTCCAGCAGTCCTTGAATGACCTTATCCCGGCTCATGCCAATCTTCACTTCAACCGCCCGTTCATTGTCGCGCACAGCAGCTTGAACTTCCGGCTCACGCATCAGGCGGCTCGCTGACACCTTCGCAGTGTTCGGTGCGTACCCAGCCCTCACAGCGGCAGCAGCGCCGTTATGGTCCAGCACATATTCCTTGGCGAAGCGGAGTTTACGGGGGGTGAGCATCGTAACCTATTGTTAAAAAATGGTTATTTTATCATCTATTTAATAGCGGGTATTTCTTTCCACCTCGTCGTATAAGCCGTCGTCTTGCTCTCCTGCCGCATTCTCCATGGGCGTCTTGTTGCCTCACCGGCCAGCTTCATCGTATCCCGGCCCATCTTGTTGTTGATACTGTCGAGGGCATGCATGAGTTTGCTCGATTTTTCATGCGTTGCGTGGTTGCTGGCAGCCAAGTTGAACAAGTTGGTCTGGCAGCCTTGTTGGCGGGTGCCATTTTTTTATTGCATCCCACTGATTCTATTTGTAATAGCACTACCGATAAGAAGTAAAATGGGCTAGTATCCAAGTATCATTTTTACTATTTCACCCCATCATGACCGGCAGTGAACTCATTCAGCGCCTTGCCAGCAAGTACTCTGATCTCAGCCATCGCGACATGGATGCTATTGTAAGAACCATCCTGCAATCGATTGGTGATCACCTGGCCAAGGATGGTCGAGTCGAGGTTAGAGGATTTGGCAGCTTCCAAAACAATATCACTCCGTCCAAGATTGGCAGGAACCCTAAAACCGGGGAAGGTGTAGAAGTGCCAGAAAAACGCAGACCGCATTTCAAACCGGGTAAAGAGCTTCGTGACCGGGTCAATCAGCAAGGATAACTAATGGAAGATCAATTCTATTGCCTACGCTGCGGCAAATACCATCCGCAATCCGAGAAAGTCATCATCACGACAGCAAAAGGTGAAAGGCGCTTGAGCTGTGTGCATCGTGTTAATGCAAAGCAAGGTAATCAAGCTACGCGCGATGCCTTTGGTAAAACTGTCACGGAGAGAAATAAGGCGCTGTCCAAGGAAATATCTAAAAGATCGATCAATCCTAATCACAAACCTTAATCTGATCCTGCTTCTTTGGCTTACTGGATAGCTGAATCTTTGAGAGCTTATCCAGCATGAAGTCTGCATTATTTCCCCAAAACCTATTTGTTGAATCCTTGCCTGATCTGCGACATTTAAATGATCGCTACGAAATAAATCAAATTGAATACTATTTGCATATGAAGTATATTTTTCATATTAAATACAATGTTTCTTTTGAATATGCCAATAGAAGATAAAGAAAAAGCCGCATATTGTGACCGATTGATTCAATTGGTTACAAACATGGAGGATGGCGAAAATGATGCAATAAAGATAGATGCTTACTTCAAAATCGTAAATACAGTCAAACACTTGACCATTACAAATCCAAACATATCACAATATCGGAAAATCCCACTTCCGATCAGTCGATTGAGTTTTCTACTGGAAAAGAACAGGCGTTATAGAGAGTGTTTGCATTTGATTAACGCTTGCATGAACTTTGATGATCCGGTTCGCCAAACACATCCGACATATCAGGCACTTAATGATAGACGCATCAGAATCATTAATTTATTGGATTCTTCGGAGTAATTCTTTATTATGGCGCTTTCAAATTCACTGAAAGCAAATGCATCATGGCTAAGTCCATTGACGAAAAAATCGCAGAAATGAAGCAAAAAATGAAAGAACTTCGTCTGCAAAAGAAACTGGCAGCAAAAGCCGTAACCCCCAAGGCTTCCAAGCCGGAACTCGGTAAAGATTCCCCAGGTATCGCAGCACTCTTGAATCAAATTGACGCCGCTGCAGAAAACAACAAAGTCAAAGTGGCCGAGATCATCAAGCTCGCATCTAGGCTGAAACGCACAGGCCTCAAGATTGAAGATCGCGCTAGAAGAGGCAGTAAATCGGAATAAATGAACGGCACCTTGTGTGCCGTTTTTGTTTTAGTATGTATGCATTGATGTCGAGTAACTGGCAGTATCCAACCAGCGCAATCTTGTCTAATGATGGCCAAACGGGAGCATGGCCAGAGAGGAGATCGAATGCAGGATTACAAGAAAAAGCAGAAATATGTGATTCTTGATGAAGAAAAGCCAACAATACCTTGGGCCAAAGTCTTGAAGGCTGTAACCGGTACTGCTGCCCTGCTTATTCTCTTATACATCATCATCTCGCTGTTCAGAACAGCACCTGAAACGATCACCACAGAAATCGAATTACCCCGACAGCCTCAATCCTCAACCCAATAGACAGCGAAGCTAAATACGCGCTATCGGCACGCCTCACCCTTTCATGAAAATCCGTACCCCGCATTCATGATGCTGCATACAGAATTTCTAGGAGCCATCGGTATGATGTGAATCGTCATCTCGTGAAACACCTCAACAACGATTACAGGAGAATTACCATGTGGACCAAGCCAGCTGCTACTGAAATGCGTTTCGGTTTTGAAGTGACTATGTACGTTTGCAACCGCTAATTCGGTTTCAAAGTATTTCAGAGACGGCACCTTCGGGTGCCGTTTTTGTTTGATACGTCACATAGCGTATTTCCCTGAGTGCGGGGCTTACATTAAAGGTCTCGGCCACCTGTTTAAAGATGGTCAATTTGAAAATAAATTACCCTAAAGGATTGATACTGTCTAAATGCTGGGTAAAATATTAAAGTGATATGTCGCTTTGAATTAATTCGCTTTTAACATTCGCTAGAAGCTGCACTCAAACTTGGAAATTAAGATGGAAAACACACAAGCTAAAAAGTCATATCTGCGTTTTTTGAACGCGATCAAGGCGATCAACGACCTTCCTGACTTTCCTGACCTAGATTGTATTGAAAACCATTTTTTAAATCTGTTGGGCGCTGAATGGCTGAAGAATGAGCCACTGACGGTCGTTGATGCGATAAGTCTCGACAATAGCATCTCACGCAGTACCATGCTGCGCAAACTGAGATCGCTTGAAGATAAAGGCGTCATCCATCTGGAAACGGATCCAAAGGATAGACGGGTCAAGCATGTCAAATCGACCAAGAAAACCGATGCCTATTTCCATCAAATTGGCAGCTGCATGACACGCGCTCTTCAGCATGAGTAAAACCATGCAACACTTTTTGCTGTGGGATGTGGCTTTTGTAGCCGCCGCATGGATTTTATTCTTTTCAGCAAACCATTTCCTGCTTGAGTCTTTCGAGCACAATCCAGTTGCAAATTGGGTGTTCCTGCCTGCAAGCATCAGAATGTTGGCCATCCTAATTCTCGGGCCTACGGCTGCAGTAGGCTTGATATTGGGCACGGTGGTTACGTCGATCCTGTATCTTGAATTTTCAGCGATTTTGACCGTTAAAACTGCGATTATTTCAGCGCTTGGACCGCTTATCGGGTTTTATCTGGTCAGAAACTTCTTGGGTCTCAACGATCAATTATTCGGCTTGAGCGGGTTTGATATTGTCATTTATGCGATTGCAAGTGCTTTCTTCAGCGCCTTGCTGCACAGCACTAGCTTTTTGATGCACGGGCTTGCAGAGAATGTTTTTCTGCAATTTATCCCTATGTTTATTGGCGACCTGATCGGGACCGGCTTGGTCCTATACCTGGTCAAGCTGTTTGTCTTGCCACGACTTTTGCAGAAAAGTCTTTAAGCAGTAAAAACCTCAAGCCGAAGCCGCTTCGCGGATTGTTTCGGCTGCCCACTGATTCAGGCTCTTACCTTCAGCAATTGCCGCGGCGGTCGCAGCCTCATGCGTCTCAGGATCAAGTCTTAGCACGAATTTGCCGGAATAGGACTTCCGCGGCTCAACACCATCTTCGGCGCAAGTATCCGGAAACACCTTGCACTCCCGGCCCTAAGGCTGGAGTTGGCGAATTGATTATCGCATCGCAGTCCGTCTGATCGAGAATGTTGCCGCTGACGTAGCTGATGTGAAGTTATCCGAAGCTATATTGAACAACAAGGAAAGCATGATTTAGGTCAGCTCCGGATGGAGCTGTAACGGTAAGAACCCTCGCGTTAGCCGGGGGAATCTATTAACGACATAACAGAAGGTTAACTTTTCTTTAACCCCTCTATTCTAGTCATGATCCAAAAATAATAATTAAACCGGTTTGGATAGCGAAAATCTGACTAATCAGCGAAAGGATTGCTGCCGGGCTGTACCGGAAATACCTTGACCGGTGGCGGGGCTTTAGGTGCCTCCGGCGCTGATTGCGGCACCGGTTGGTGATGCAATTTTTCGTGGGAGTGATGAAAAAATACCGCCGCCAGAAAGGCGAAGTAAATCTGGTTGGCGACAATCTGCAGGTTGAAATCGACCAGTCCATGCAGCATCAGCATGAGCATACCGATGCCGGCACCGACTTGCAGTGAACGGAATTTCGACCAGTGTCCGCCAACCCAGACCTCTGTCCAGCGCCTGAAATAGAAGTACATGAAGCCGATAATCAGGATCACGGCAACGATGCCGCCCTCCATGATCCATTCGAGATAATCGTTGTGCGCGCTATTGACGAAGACGCCGGGTAATTCAAGCGGGTGAAATTCCAGATAGGCCTGACGGAAGGTACCGGCGCCGGTGCCCAAGGGGAAATACTTGAGNATGGCATCAAATGTTGTTTGAAANATAATCCAGCGGCCATCCTGTAGCGGATCGTTCAAAGCAAATCGATTNAGCACGGGCACGAGGCCGGCGATCAAGGCAAAAGACAGCCCNATGGCGACATAGGTACCCANCGCACCAAANACGTTGGAACCGCCAAGACGGCGGGAAAAAGCCACCGCAGTGCATGCAATCAGCAGCATGGCGAGCATGACGCCGGTTCTGGATTNNGTNAAGATGAGACCCAGCAGCAGTATGATGGCGACCATGCCGTAGATGGCGCTGATATTGACGTATTTCTGCAGAAAAAANGANAGTTTCTGCCGCATGTCGCGCAGGTGCCGACGTTTGCCGTGCGTGACGCCGACAGAGGCTGCCAGTATCGCCAGCGCCATGGGCAGGGCCATCTCCAGCAAACCGGCAAGATGGTCGTAATTCGGATAGGTGCCGTTGGCAGAAAGACTGCCCATTCTGCCGTCAAACCGCAGCGGGCTGGCAGCGCCTGCGCCGTATTGCATGAGTCCGAGCAGGGCCTGAAAGGTGGCCATGCCGAGAAACACATAGCAAAGCGAACGGATGCGCTCGGATGGCAGGCCGACGACAAACAGAAACACCATCAACGACGGCAGCAAGCCCAGCCAGGCGTATTCCGTGAGCGTAGGCACCAGGCTCAGCGTCAGTAGCTGCACTTCAGCGCCACTCGCCTGTGACACAGCCTGGGCCAGCTCAGCGCGACCCGGCAGCCATTGCCAGAGCAAGAGCGGTATCGGGATCAAATGCAATAGCGGAAGCAAAAACAGCAACAACAAAAAGCCGCGCATGGCGCGCGGCAAATGTTCGGTGAAACGGGGTTGCATGACCAGACTGGCGGCGAGAACGAGCGCCAGTGCTTCGAGGATGATGAGGCCGATCTGATAATCGAAAATCATCAGAATTGGCGCGATGACCAGCATCAGCGCCAATACATAAAAACCTGCCAATTGGGTTAACGCTTATAGAGGTGGTTGTGGGTCTGCTGACGCATTATTATCGCTGCTACCGCCACCGCTGGCTGCCAATGCAGCAACGCCACCCACGATCAGCACGGTTGCGCCAATCTGTTTGCCGGTGAAGCCGGTACCGGTGGTGGTGTTATCGACGCCTACAGCGGAACCAACATATTCTTTCTGCTCAACAAAGGCTGCTGCGCAATCCTTACCGGTACCGATGGTGACCAGCTTGTTTTCGTTCAGTTCTTTTTTACAACCCTGATCGAAAGCAATGGTGACCGAAGAAGCTTTGGTCGTGACGACCTTGACACCCGCAGGTATCGGCTGGCCGGGGACAGCCTCGACAAAGTTGGTACCGTTATGAATCAGCACCTTGCCCTTGATGTTGACCAGTTTGGCTACCGGCTGAGTTGGCGCTGCGATGACACTGGCAGCCGACAAGGTGAACAGGCATGCAGCCACTGAAACCGCAATTTTTGAGGCAACTGTCATTTTGCTTCCTTTTACAGTTAATTTAATTTAAATTCTACCACGATATTATATTAATCATAGTGTTAATGTTGTGTGACTCAGCGGATGACGGCCAAGGCCAGATCATCAAACCAGAGCGTGCCCGATAGCCCTGCAATGCGTGCGTCTGCAGGGGTCATCACCAGCTCCAGACGTTGCGCGCTGCACCCCTCGGGCGGCACTTCAAGCATCAGCCGAAAGGTGCTCCAGGGCATGCTGCCAACCAGGTAAGGCGTTTCTGCCAGCAGTGCGCCGTTACTGCAACTGAGTCGCCACTTGAAGCCGGTGACAGTGGCGAGACCATCAATTCTGTATTTGCCGGTGAATTGGTATGCGCCAGCGTCAAGCAACAGGTTTTGCATGGCAAGGCGGGTCACGGCCGGCGCAGTTCCCAGAAACTCGACGCGCAGCGCCTTGGCGCCGGTCATGCCATAGGTCGGTTGCGGATTGACCATCACATTGCGGCTCTGGGTAAACTGCCAGGCAAAGCCATCCTGGGCATATTCCTGCTCGAATCCGCCATTGTTGATATTGCCCAGACTATTCAGTTGCGGGCCCTCCAGCGTATTGAGCCAGACAAAATAAGCGTCGGTCCAGAGACCTTCAGCCATCAGGCGATTGAGGTAGGCCTTGCGCACTGCATCGGGAGGTATTTGCTGTTGACGCTCATAGGGCAGATACAAAGCGCGGATGGTGTCCAGCGAGATCGCATTCTTGATGGCGTACTGAAAAAATGCCTCGGTCCACTTCGGCATGGGCGCCTGCATCTGCGTAAACAGCGTGCGGTAGGTCGAGGATTCAGCAATGGTAAGCAACAGCGGATAAAGGGTCTTGCCCAGCTCCGGTCTCATCTGCAAGGCCACAGACCAATGCTCCATGGCTTTGGTAATGTTTCCCTGACGCGCCCAGAAGTTGCCGACCTGGAATTGGTGTTCGGCACGTCTGGGATGCAGAAACTCGGTGGATTCAACAATGGCTGATGCGAGGGTATTGTTTTCAGATTGCTCGGCGATGATGGCCAGTAGCAGAAATATCCTGCCGTCTGTCGGATTGTTGCGCAAGGCGTCGATAGCCATTTTTCTGGCCTCTGCCGGACTGGTTTCATACTGCTTGACTGCTTGCTGATAGAGC
The DNA here is from genome assembly GCA_001704575.1 of Methylophilales bacterium LSUCC0135. GTDB lineage: Bacteria > Pseudomonadota > Gammaproteobacteria > Burkholderiales > Methylophilaceae > UBA6140. The sequence continues at coordinate 2,660 of MCAW01000008.1, read as the reverse complement.
GTAGCGGGCATGCCGGCATGCCATTCGAGTGCCGCAGGATTTTTCTGCTCAGCCAGAAAGTAAGCAATATTGACGCTGAATACCCGACTCAACACATACAGCAACAGCAGACTGGCGATGATCCAGACCCATAGGGGTGTGGCCCGGGTTCTTGAATCGTCTGCCACGGGTTGCGATTCTTCAGCGCTATGTTGTGCAGTCGTGTGCATGGGATGGCGCGCAGTCATTTCATGTCCGGAAGATGATAAAAACCACTGATTTTCAATTGATCCTGCGTTTTCAGGATTTCAAGTCTGAGCGTGCCGGCGTATTGCTGTTGCCTGCTTTCCCCTTTTTTTACCAACTTGACCTGATAGTTCGACATCCCCACGGCGCTGAGCGCAGAGGTTTGCCATTGCAGATTTTTCAGCAGGATTTCACGTTCGCGCGAACCGGAAAACACCTCCGCGTAGGATTGCCGCAAATGCTGCTTGCCCACACCTTGTTCGCTTTGCACATTGTCAGCCAGCAAGGCCATGAAACCCTCAAGATCGCCCTTGTTGTAGGTGATTACAAGATGCGACACCAGATTGAACAGTTCTTCTTCGGTCACAGCCTGATGCGTGCTTTCTTTGTCGGCCTGCGCGGGCGGCAGCATTTGATCAATGCGGGCAGGCTTGACGGTATTTTGCGCCTGACGCGGGGTATCAATGATCTGCTTTTGCGACAGGGGGAACGATGGGGGCGCTGTCAGGGCGTGGTCGGCTGGCGCTATTGATAGCTGGGGCGGCAAGGCCACAGCAGCGGCTTGCACAGGCGGCGCTTTATCTGACAGCTGCCGCCGGTTGGCGAACGCCGGCAACGCGGCAGAGGCGCGCGCCAGCTCACCCTGCACTTTGCCCTGCGTCTGCTCGTTAGTCTTGTTTTGCAAATCAGCCTTGTTTTGTACGTTAACTTTATTCTGCCCGTTACCCTGTGTCTGCAAGGTGACAGGCGCTTTCAAGGCCAGGCCGGATTCAGCTTGGCGGGCATGCTGTTGAAGCGCCTGGCCAGAATCAGACTTGCTGCCCTGCGGGCTGGCTGTCTCGATGCCGGGCGTATCGAGGTCATGGCTTTCCGGGCTGTGACGACCGATGGCGGCAATCATTGCCAATTCGTCGGCGGATGGCGCCCGCGCGGATAACAGGGCCTTGTAATCGGTGACCGTATTTTCCGGCAGCCCGGTTGCAGGGGCTTGCGCGTCCGTTTGGACGATGGTGTCCTTGGCAGAAAGGCGTTGATCTGCAAGCAGGCCAGCAGGCTGGCCATTAAGTTTTAGATGCGGCTTGTTGATCAGGTAAACAGCCAGGAGCAACAGCGTTACCAGCAGCAGGATTAGCAGCCAGATTCGCGTCGGTGTGAGCCAAACCGGCATCCAGGCGGGGATGGCAGCCAGCGCAGGCGCAGGGTGGTGTGGTCTTGTCCGGATAACCGGTTTGGGTTGGGCTTTGGTCGGGTGGTTGGTTTGCGCTTTGCTTTGTGCTCTGGGTTGATCGTGCATTGGCGCACCGGGCTGGCCGCGCATTGGCGCACTGGCTGCTGCAGGCACAAATACGGTTGATGAATCGCTCAGTTGCTGTTTGACGGCAAGATAGGATTGATTGATTTGCGCCGCGTAATGTTCTGCCAGATCGCGGCTAACGACCGCGCGGTCCGGATGAAACAGGCGGATTAAAAGGCGGTAATGCTCCTTGGCTTCATCGAGCGTACACCATGGATTAAGACTGAGTACGCGATAGTGATCGCCCTCGCCTGCCAGACTGAACTGCTCGATGAAGGCGATCAACGCGCTTTTGATGGATTGCGCGCTGTGACCGGTATGTTGCACTGCCAGTGCAATCGGCTCGCTTTCACCGTTGGCCACGCGCAACAAAAACAACATGCCTGCGGGTGTGTCTTCGAAGCCGGCCTGCGCCATGGCCTGACCAGACTGCCGGTAATCGCTCAGCAACCGGCTGATGAGTTTTAAACCCGCTTGTTGCTGCTCAATACTGACCATGACTAGCCGGCAAGTTGTTCTTGCTCTTTAGGTTGGTTTCCCTTGCCGCCATAAGCGTAATAGTACTCATAGCCATAACCTTGGCTCTGGTGCTTCATTTTTGTGAGCACCACGCCGAGAATGCGGCTGCGCACGCCAAGCAGACGCTTGAAGGCCACCTCAACGCTGGCGCGCCGGGTATGACCGGCCGCCACCACCATGACCACGGCATCCGCCATGCTGGAAATGATGAGCGCATCGGCGAGACCAAGGATGGGCGGGCAATCGATGATGATGTGATCAAAGCGGGTTTTTGCTACATCCAGCATCTGATGCATCTTGTTGCTCATCAGCAAGTCTGCCGGGTTGGGTGGCAATGGTCCGGTAGACATGAAGAACAGGTTTGCCACCGGTGTATTCTGCGTAATCTCGACAGGTTCGGCGCCGCCGGCCAGATAATTCGTCAGGCCGGTATGCGGCGGTAAACCGAGCTGCCTGTGCATGGCATGGTTACGCAAATCCGCATCGATCAGCAAAATCTTTTTGCCNGACTGCGCCAGCTGAATGGCAATGCTCAGGGTACTGGTTGTCTTGCCCTCAAAATCTTTTTGCCCGACTGCGCCAGCTGAATGGCAATGCTCAGGGTACTGGTTGTCTTGCCCTC
>MCAW01000007.1 GCA_001704575.1 Methylophilales bacterium LSUCC0135 | reverse complement strand
GTGTTCTAAAGCAGCAATCAATTACCTCAATATCTTTACTTCTTCCAATTTGTTAAAGCTGAACGAAACAGTGTTCAGAGACAGCATATCCGCTGATGAAAACATCATCAGCACACCGGTTATGCTTGGCGGCCATAGCGATTTGGACCCACCCCTTCCCATCCCGAACAGGGCCGTGAAACGAATCTGCGCCAATGATAGTGTGCTTCTCGCATGCGAAAGTAGGGCACCGCCAAGCTCCTTATAAAGTCTGCTTAATCCAGATTAGTGCAAAAGCCCTCAGTCGAGGGCTTTTGTGTTTGTGCCAGTTATCAATACCAATTGATTGAATTGGTTGATATAATGTTATTTTGATGGGCGTCGAGCCCTTTTTTTGTTTCTGCAATTTGTCGAGGAAAAGTTGATGCAGGATTTGCAAGCATTGTTGGAGCGATCGCTGACTCAGCTCGGTTATGAGCTGGTTGAGCTTGAGATATCCAATCGTGGCAAGTTGTTGCGTCTCTTTATCGACAAGCCCGAGGGCATCACAATCGATGATTGCGTTCTTGTGAGCAACCAGGTCGGTAACCTTCTGGCGGTAGAACATGATATTGATTATGACAGGCTTGAAGTTTCTTCCCCGGGGCTCGACCGGGTGCTGAAGAAACACAGCGATTTTAAAAGGTTTGCCGGTGAGCGTGCGCAAGTCAAGTTGCGGGTGCCGGTTGAGAACAGAAAGAATTTTTTAGGCGTTTTGCGTGGATTGGACGCGGAGAACTTGTTGATTGAATGTGAAGGCGTGATTCATAAAATTGCGCTGAATAATGTCGACAAAGCCAGGCTGGCGCCCGAGTTTTAAAAACACGGAATTTTAGGCGGAGATTGAAATGAGTCGCGAAATTTTATTATTGGTGGATGCGTTGGCACATGAGAAAAATGTAGCCAAGGAAGTGATTTTTACCGCACTTGAGCTGGCACTTGCTTCTGCCAGCAAGAAACGCTTCAGCGAAGATGCTGACGTCCGTGTTGCCATTGATCGTGACAATGGGGAGTACCAATCATTCCGTCGCTGGCAGATTGTTGCAGACGATGTGCTGGAAAATCCGGCCGCACAAATCGCATTGTCCGATGAACGGGCAAAGGGTTTGGTAGAAGGAGAGTATGTCGAGGAGCCGCTGGAGTCCATCGAGTTTGGCCGCATCGGTGCGCAAGCCGCCAAGCAGGTGATCCTGCAGAAAGTTCGCGAGGCTGAACGTGAGCAGATTCTGGACGACTTTCTCGCTCGAAAGGAGCATTTGGTGACCGGGGTCATCAAGCGCATGGAAAAGGGTAATGCTGTTATCGAAGTTGGCAGGATCGAATCCCTCTTGCCACGTGAACAGATGATTCCAAAAGAGAATCTGCGCGTGGGTGACCGCGTGCGCGCGTATTTGTCACGTATCGAGCGAGGTGGCCGTGGCCCGCAGCTTATTCTGTCACGTATTACCCCGGAATTTCTGATCAAGCTGTTTGAGCTTGAAGTGCCGGAGATTGATGAAGGCCTGCTCGAAATCAAGGCGGCAGCGCGTGATCCCGGTCTGCGTTCGAAGATCGCAGTCAAAACCAACGATCAGCGACTTGACCCTGTCGGTACGTGTGTCGGCATGCGTGGTTCACGTGTGCAGGCAGTGACAGGCGAATTGGCTGGCGAACGTGTCGATATCATCCTGTGGTCGATGGAGCCTGCGCAGTTTGTGATCAATGCGATGGCACCGGCGGAAGTCAGCAGTATCGTGGTCGATGAAGATGCGCACAGCATGGATGTAGTGGTCGCCGAAGACCAGTTGGCGCAAGCGATTGGCCGTAATGGTCAGAATGTGCGCCTGGCTTCGGAGCTGACCGGATGGACATTGAATATCCTGACGGAAGAAGAAGCTGCCAGAAAACATGAGGAAGAGCATACGAACACCCGTGGCCTGTTCATGGAAAAGCTGGATGTGGACGAAGAGGTGGCCGATATCCTGGTGGAAGAGGGTTTCAGCACACTGGAAGAAATCGCCTATGTACCGCTATCTGAAATGAGCGAAATCGAAGCGTTCGATGAGGATACCATCAGTGAATTGCGCAAACGCGCCAGGGCGGCGTTGCTGAAAGAGGCCATTGCCAAGGAAGAAAAGGTCGAAGAAGCGAGTGCCGATCTGTTGGCGATGGAAGGTATGGACGATGCAACGGCACACAAGCTGGCGTCTCAGGGTGTGTCCACCGTTGAGGATCTGGCCGATCTGGCAGTCGATGATCTGGTGGAGTTAACCGGCATGGATGCGGAACGTGCCAAGACTTTGATCATGACGGCCCGTGCGCCCTGGTTTGCCTGAGGTGACCAGCTGATTGATGCATCAAATATTTGTATTGCGCATGCAAGCGCAGAGGAAACAACTGGAGAGGTAGCAGTATGGGAAAATCAAGCGTAGCACAATTTGCCAGTGAGCTAAATTTGCCGGCGGAGTTGCTTTTGGAGCAGCTCAGAAGTGCTGGCGTAAACAAGGCTGCGCATGATGATGAGCTGACTGAGCAGGACAAAACCTCACTTTTGGACTATCTGCGCAAGGAACATGGCGCCGAAGAGCCTAAGAACAAGATCACGCTGACGCGCAAGCAGAGTACGGAAATCAAGAAGACTGACAGTAGCGGTAAGGCTCGGACGATTCAGGTCGAAGTACGTAAAAAGCGTGTGCTGGTACGTCGTGATATTTCTGATCTGGAACAACCTGAAGAAACGCCTGCTGTAATCGAGCCGGCAACTCTTGTTGCCTCCCAGGAGCCCGAGGCGGTACCTGTTGCTGAAATTCTGACGGAGCCGGAAATTGCGCCCGTGCAGGAAGAGGTTCCTGCTCCTGTTGCCGAGGCTGCTCCTGCAGTCGAAGCCCCTATCGCCGTAGTCGAAACGCGTACACTTAGAAAGACCGTCTTGACGCCCGAGCAGATTGCTTTGCGCGAGCAAGAAGCAAAGCGTCATGCCAACCTGGTGGCGTTGCAGACCGAAGAGCTGCAGAAGAAGCAGGCATTGATTCAAAAGAGACAGGAAGAGGAAGCAAGAAAAGCGGCAGAAGCTGCTGCTGCCGCTGAAAAAGCGGCCAAGCTTTCCGAGGGCACTTTGCACAAGCCGGCTGCCAAGGAAGGCGCCAAGGATGCAGACAAGGCTGCAAAGAAATCCAGCAAAAACAAGGATTGGGCAGATACCCAGAACAAGAAGCGTGGCATCAAGACACGTGGCGATACCGCCCTGAATCAGGCATGGCGCGGGCATAAGGGCAAGCCAAAATCACACAAGGATGGTGATGAGGGGCCGCATGCTTTCAATGCGCCGACTGAACCTGTAGTTCATGAAGTCACAGTGCCGGAAACCATTTCCGTTGCCGACCTTGCCCATAAAATGGCGGTCAAGGCCAGCGAGGTGATCAAGACCCTGATGAAAATGGGCATGATGGTCACCATCAACCAGGTGCTGGATCAGGAAACAGCGATTATCGTTGTTGAAGAAATGGGTCATATCTCCAAGGCTGCTGCGCCAAACGATCCGGAAACTTTCCTGGAAGACACCGAGCATGCAGAGGCTGTGCTTGAAGCGCGTCCTCCGGTGGTGACCGTCATGGGTCACGTCGATCACGGTAAAACTTCTCTGCTCGACTACATCCGCCGTACCCGCGTCGCTTCCGGCGAAGCGGGCGGCATTACCCAGCACATTGGTGCTTATCATGTGGAAACTCCGCGCGGTATGGTGACTTTCCTCGATACACCGGGTCACGAAGCATTTACTGCAATGCGTGCGCGAGGCGCGAAAGCCACCGATGTGGTGATTCTGGTCGTTGCCGCCGATGACGGTGTCATGCCGCAGACGATCGAAGCCATTCACCATGCCAAGGCTGGCGGAGTACCGCTGGTTGTTGCCATCAACAAGATCGATGTGCAGGGCGCAAACCCGGACCGCGTCAAGACGGAACTGGTTGCTCAGGAAGTCATTCCTGAAGAATACGGTGGTGACACCATGTTCGTCGAAGTGTCGGCCAAGACCGGCCAGGGCATCGACAGTTTGCTGGAAGCCGTATTGTTGCAAGCAGAAGTGCTGGAACTTAAAGCGGCGAAGAACATTCCTGCCAAGGGTCTCGTCATCGAGGGCCGCCTCGACAAGGGCCGTGGCCCGGTTACCACCGTGCTGGTACAAGCAGGGACCTTGAAGCGCGGCGACATGTTGTTGGCCGGTAGTGCCTTTGGCCGCGTGCGCGCCATGCTGGATGAAAGTGGTCAGGAAATCAGGGAAGCTGGCCCGTCGATACCGGTGGAGATTCTTGGTCTGTCCGATGTCCCCAATGCAGGCGAGGAAGTGATTGTGCTCAATGACGAGCGCAAGGCACGTGAAATTGCCTTGTTCCGACAAGGCAAGTTCCGCGACGTCAAGCTGGCCAAGCAGCAGGCGGCGAAGCTGGAAAACATGTTCGAGCAGATGGCCGAGGGCGAAGTGAAGACCTTGCCGATGATCATCAAATCCGACGTACAGGGCTCTTACGAAGCGTTGGCTACATCCCTGCAGAAGCTTTCTACCGATGAAGTCAAAGTCAACATCATTCATACTGGCGTCGGCGCCATCAGCGAATCCGACGTCAATCTGGCTTCTGCCTCCAAGGCGGTGCTGATCGGCTTCAACGTGCGGGCTGACGCCGGCGCGCGCAAGCTGATCGAAAGTCTTGGTGTGGATGTGCGTTATTACAACATTATCTACCAGGCGGTGGATGAGGTCCGTGCGGCCTTGGGAGGCATGCTGGCGCCGGAACAGAAGGAAAATGTCATTGGCCTGGTCGAGATTCGCGAAGTCTACCGTATCTCCAAGGTGGGCGCAGTGGCTGGCTGTTACGTGCTGGATGGCATGGTCAAGCGCGGCTCCAGAGTGCGTGTGTTGCGCGACAATGTCGTGGTCCATGAAGGCGAGCTCGATTCGCTCAAGCGCTTCAAGGATGATGTGAAAGAGGTGAAGGCCAATTTTGAATGCGGCCTCTCGCTCAAGAACTTCAACGATATCGAGGTTGGCGATACGCTCGAAGTGTTCGAGGTTGTTGAAGTGGCAAGAACACTGTAAAGCACCCTGCGGATGGCTAAAGAGTTTTCCAGAAGCGACCGTGTCGCCGAGCAGATCCAGCGGGAAATTGCAGATCTGCTGCAATTCGAGGTCAAGGATCCGCGCGTCGGCATGGTCACCATTACCGAAGTCGAAGTCAGTGGCGACATGGCGCATGCCAAGATTTATTACAGTGCCAAGGCCGGTACTGCCGAGTTGCAGAAAGGGCTGGAGAAATCTGCCGGTTTTCTGCGCAGCCAGCTCGGCAAACGCATGTTGTTGCGTACCGTGCCGCAGTTGCATTTCATCTACGATGCTTCGATTGATCGTGGCATGCGATTATCGCAATTGATAGATGAAGCGCTGGCCCCGCAGCCGGATCAGAAATCTTCTGATTCAAAAAACAAACCTGCCAAATAACCGCCGTTAATGGTATTCAAATGCAATTCAAACGCGTGAAGCGTGCCATTGATGGCGTGCTGCTACTGGACAAACCGCTGGGGTATTCGTCGAATCAGGCGTTGCAACAGGTCAAACGGTTATACCAGGCCGCCAAGGCCGGTCACACCGGCAGCCTCGATCCGTTGGCCACAGGCTTGCTGCCCATCTGTCTGGGCGAGGCTACCAAGTTCTCCCATTTTCTGCTGGATGCTGATAAAAGCTACCGCGCCTTGATACAACTTGGCAGCACGACGACGACCGGCGATGCAGAAGGTGAAGTGCTGACCCGCAATGAGGTCAACGTCACGTCTGCATTCCTGCAGGAAACGATCAGCCAGTTTGTCGGGCAAATTGAGCAGGTGCCGCCCATGTATTCGGCGCTCAAACATCAGGGCAAAGCGCTTTATGAATACGCACGCGACGGTCAGGAAGTCGCGCGGCCCGCGCGAGCGGTCACCATTTTCGACATCAAGTTGAACAGCTTTGACCCAGCCTTGAATAGGGTGGAAGTCGATGTGGTGTGCAGTAAAGGCACCTATATCCGTACGCTGGCAGAGGATATCGGACAAGCGCTCGGCTGCGGTGCCCATCTTGCCGGGTTGCGCAGGCTGACGACGGCGCATTTCAGCCTGCAGCATGCCTGTACGCTGGAGCAGCTGGAGGCCATGAGCATGGAGCAACGGGACAAGGTGCTGCTTACGGTCGAATCGCCGGTGCAGAATTTGCCGTCGCTGACATTGGATGCCGATAGTGCCTATTATCTGTTGCAAGGCCAAAGCATCTGGAAATCCGGCGTGAACATGGATGGTTTGTTCCGCATCTATCATGAAGATGGCCGTTTTCTTGGTCTGGGCGAGTTGGATGCAGACGGTAAAGTGGCGCCCAAGCGTCTGCTGGCGATCCGGGATTAGCCCAGTTCACGCAATTGGTTGAATATTTAATCAATACTGACTTGATAAGCCGGCACTTTTAAGGTTAAAATGCGCGGTTACTGAAGGTAAAGAATATCCAGGAGAAAACATGTCCATTACGACAGCAGAAAAAGCCAAGATTGTGGCCGATTATCAACAGGCAGCAAATGACACCGGTTCCCCGGAAGTTCAAGTGGCTTTGCTGACGAGCCGTATCAGCACATTGACAGAACACTTCAAGGTCAACGCCAAGGATCACCACTCCCGTCGCGGTCTGCTGGCTCTGGTCAGTCAGCGTCGCAAGCTGCTTGACTACCTCAAGCGCAAAAATGTTGACCGTTATCGTTCCCTGATCGAGCGTCTGGGTCTGCGTAAATAAATTCATATTCACAAGACAGTCGTTATCTTTGTGAATTGATATCAAGCCGAAAGCATCGCATCAACACCAAGTTGAGCGATGCTTTCGGCTTTTTCGTTGTAAGGTATTTTGAAAAATACTGGATGAAGACACTCTAGAGCAGCAAGAGTGAATTGTGTAGATAGAAGAGAAGAGGATAGAAAATGTTCAATATCGTGAAAAAGACCATACAGTACGGTGCGCATCAGCTCACCCTGGAAACCGGCGAGATTGCTCGCCAGGCTGATGGCGCAGTCATGGTCAGTTATGGTGACACCGTTGTGCTGGTTACCGTTGTCGGTAACCGTTCCGTCAAGGCCGGTCAGGATTTCTTTCCGCTGACGGTTGATTATCAGGAAAAAACCTACGCCGCCGGCAAGATTCCGGGCGGCTTTTTCAAACGCGAAGGCCGTCCGTCCGAAAAGGAAATTCTGACTTCCCGCCTGATTGACCGTCCGCTGCGTCCACTGTTTCCGGAAGCTTTCTATAACGAAGTGCAGGTCGTCGCAACCGTTCTGTCTTCCGATCCTGAAATTGATTCCGACATCCCGGCCATTATTGGTGCTTCCGCCGCATTGGCGATTTCCGGTATTCCGTTCTACGGCCCGCTCGGTGCCGCACGCGTCGGTTACCTGAATGGTGAATATGTATTGAACCCGACAGCCAGCCAGCTGAAGGATTCCGAACTGGATCTGGTTGTGGCTGCTACCGAAACGGCTGTAATGATGGTCGAATCCGAAGCGAAGGAATTGCCGGAAGATGTCATGCTGGGTTCCGTCGTCTTCGGCCACGAGCAAATGCAGGCCGTGATCAAGGCGATCAATGAACTGGCCGCCGAAGTTGCCAAGGAGCCTTGGGACTGGGAGCCGCCAGCTGCCGATACCGCGCTGGTCGAAAAGATGACCGCGCTGGCGGCTGCCGACATCAACGAAGCTTTCAAGATCAAGGCCAAGGGTGAGCGCTCGGCGAAGCTGGATGAAATCAGAAACCGTGTGTTTGCCGAGCTGATTACTGAAGAAACCTCGACTGAAGAAGCGAACAAGATCAAGACCGAGTTCTTCAATCTCGAAGCCAAGACAGTGCGTAGCCAGATTCTGAACGGCGAGCCGCGCATCGACGGCCGTGATACCCGTACCGTGCGTCCGATCCGCATCCGTACCGGCGTGTTGCCGCGTACCCATGGCTCCGCGCTGTTTACCCGCGGTGAGACTCAGGCGCTGGTTGTTGCTACCCTCGGTACCGGCCGCGATGAGCAAATCATCGATGCATTGCAGGGCGAATATAAAGACCGCTTCATGCTGCATTACAACTTCCCGCCGTTCTCCACCGGTGAAACCGGCCGCGTCGGCACGCCGAAGCGTCGCGAAATCGGTCACGGTCGCCTGGCCAAGCGTGCGCTGGTTGCCGTGCTGCCAAGCCAGGAAGAGTTCGGTTACACCTTCCGTCTGGTTTCCGAGATCATGGAGTCCAATGGTTCCAGCTCGATGGCTTCGGTCTGTGGCGGTTCTTTGGCACTGATGGATGCCGGCGTGCCGATCAAGGCGCCGGTCGCAGGTGTTGCCATGGGTCTGATCAAGGAAGGCAACCGCGTTGCGGTGCTGACCGATATTCTGGGTGACGAAGATCATCTGGGCGATATGGACTTCAAGGTGGCTGGTACCGAAGAAGGTGTGACTGCCTTGCAGATGGACATCAAGATTACCGGCATCACAAAGGAAATCATGCAGGTTGCGCTTTCGCAGGCGAAAGAAGGCCGCATGCACATTCTCGGCATCATGAAGGAAGCGACCGGTGGTATCAGCCATGAGCTTTCCGCATTTGCACCACGCATCATCACCATGAAGATCAATCCGGAAAAAATCCGCGACGTGATCGGCAAGGGCGGTGCAGTGATTCGTGCGCTGACAGAAGAAACCGGTGCAACCATCGATATCGAGGACGATGGCACCATCAAGATCGGTTGCGTAAATGCAGAAGCCGGCGAAGAAGCCAAGCGTCGTATTGAAGCGATTACTGCCGAAGTGGAAATCGGGCAGAGCTACGATGGCGTCGTCACCAAGCTGCTGGATTTCGGCGCAATCGTATCGTTGCTGCCGGGCAAGGACGGCCTGCTGCACATTTCGCAAATCGCACATCAGCGCGTCAATGCAGTTTCCGACTTCCTCAAGGAAGGTCAGGCAGTGCGCGTCAAGGTGGTCGAGGCTGATGAAAAAGGCCGAGTACGTCTGAGCATGAAAGCGCTGATTGATCCGCCTGCGGCAGAAGAAAAGGCTGAGACCGAAGAAACCGGCGAGTAACGGAAGCAGCCCGCCTTTAGGTATCCATTCCGGGGCCGTTTTAAATTTACCCGGAATGCGTAACTGCTGTGCAGTAGTAGCAAGGAAAAGCCCGCGAAAGCGGGCTTTTCTGATTCTGCAGCAGCTAAAGGCCTGGTGTGCGGTTTTGATTCCGCCTGTTCAGCGAGGCTGATGGATGTTGCTGTTTTATTCGGTGTCCGCTTTGGTTTGCGTTTGCGCCTCGATTTCAGTTCGCGTTCGCTCGGCCGCCTGATCAATGATGATATTTACGTCTTCCGCATTCTGCATGACCTCGCGTGGTTCTTCGTCTATTTTCGGTATGGCAGGGTCGCTCGGCGAGCAGGCGGCTAAAAACATGGCGGGAAGCAACAGCAGATAATGTGGCGACTTCATGATGTTCTCCTTGCTGCAGGCTTGCAGCCACAGTGACTTAAAGGCATTATGCAGCATCTTGTTGATGCAATGAATAAAGGTAATAAGATGAATCATTATTTGGCAGCAATTTCGCGCATTTTTCTCGGTACGATTTTCCTTGGTCCGGTTATCATCCGGCTCTCGTCAATCATGAGCCAGCCGGATGGGTATGCAGCCTATCAGGCGTTGCTGGGTCATCTTGGATTGCCCGGTATTTTTGCGCCGGTCATCATCCTGATACAGTTGGTGGGCGGCAGTGCACTGGTACTTGGTTACGGCACACGCTTCGTGGCATTCTTTCTTGCGGCGTTTGCCCTGTTTCTGGCGTTCGTGCTGGGACGCATGCAGCCGGAAGTCATGTTCCTTTACATGGGTATTGCCGGCGGTCTGGTGATGCTGGCGCTGAATCCGGATACTCCGTTCAGTCTGGACAATCTGAAGAAATAAACACTGCAACTTCAGTGCCATTCCCGCCATTGTGGGAATGGCATTTTTGTATCTGTCAGCGTGACAGGTGCTGCGTCAGGCAGCGGTGAGGTTTTTTGGCAACTGGAAAACCACGTTTTCCACTACGCCCTGCAATTCCTTTACTTCTGCATCGCCCAGTTCATTCAAACGGGCAATCACTTCCTGTACCAGCACTTCCGGTGCCGAGGCGCCGGCAGAAATGCCGATGCGTTTTTTGCCGCCCAGCCATGCAGGCTGTAACTGGCTGGCATTGTCGACCATATAAGCTTCCACGCCCTGATTCTGCGCGACTTCACGCAGACGGTTGGAGTTGGAGCTGTTGGGTGAACCGACCACAATGACCAGATCACAGTCTTTCGCCATGATCTTGACCGCATCCTGCCGGTTTTGTGTGGCGTAACAGATGCTGTCGCTCTTTGGCCCCTGAATCAGCGGAAATTTTCGTTTCAATGCATCCACAATCATGGCGGCGTCATCAATCGACAGTGTGGTCTGTGTCACATAGGAAAGCTTGCTTTCGTCCTTGACCTTCAGCCCGGCGACATCTTCAGGCGTTTCCACCAGGTAGATACCCCCATCGGATTGGCCCATGGTGCCTTCTACTTCCGGGTGCCCCTTGTGGCCGATCATGACGATCTCACGCCCGGCGGCGTGCATCTTGGCGACTTCGATATGGACTTTGGTCACGAGCGGACAGGTAGCGTCGAACACGCGCAGACCGCGGCTCTCGGCCTCGCTGCGAATCGCTTTGGAAACGCCGTGGGCACTGAAAATCAGGGTGTTGCCGGCAGGGACTTCATCGAGGTCCTCGATGAATATCGCCCCCTTGCGCTTGAGTTCATCGACGACGAATTTGTTGTGTACCACTTCGTGCCGCACGTAGATCGGCGCGCCGAATTTTTCCAGCGCCTGTTCAACGATGATAATCGCGCGGTCAACGCCGGCACAAAAGCCGCGTGGATTGGCGAGGAGAATATCCATGGATTCCTTCTTGGTCATATGCATAAAATCCTGATCAGTTGCCGAGCCAATGTGCGAAGGTCAGCAGCATGAGCAAGCCCACCATCAGGAACAGCACGCGCCAGACCAGGCCGATGGCGCTTTGCAAGCCATCCGCATCGGCTTCGTCGCCCAGGCCCAGTTCCGGGCGGAAAACGATAATGCCCTTGTCCGGCAAGGGCTCGCCCAGCCGGACGCCGAGCGCGCCACTACCGCTGGCCAGTATGATGCCCAGCGCTTTCTCCGGCCAGGTGGATGCCTGTGTGCGCCAGCAATAAATGGCGTCTTCAAAATCGCCGACGATGGCAAAACTGACGGCTGTCACGCGTGCCGGCAGCCAATCGATCCAATCGAACACTCGCACGGCAAACTGGCTGAAAGTGTTGCCGTTCAGTGGTTGCCATTCGAGCCTGAGCAGATAGCTCAGTCGGTAAAGCACCGCACCTGCCGGGCCCAGTACGGCAAACCAGAGTACCGGGCCGAACAGCCCGTGATGCGAGCGTTTCAAGGCGGTTTCTATGCTGACACGGCAGAGCTGTGCGTGGGTATAGTGATCTGCATCGGTGCCTTCCCAACCGCTAAAGAGTTCACGTGCAAGATCGATATTCTGGTCGCGCAGTGCAGCGACGATCTGCTCGGCGCGACGTTCGAACTGGCTGAAGCGCAGCACAAGATAGAGCACGGCAAGAGAGAACAGCAGGCCAAGCAGGAAATTGATGGACAGCAGTACGAAATAGACCACGCCGGTCAGCAGGGCCGGCAACAATGCACCTGCCATCCAGGCGAGCATGCCGTGCAACTGCTTGCCATCGTTGAAGTTGCGTTCCAGCCACTGCGCATAAGGCTGGTAGTAGCGCTGCAGCAGATCGAGCTGGCGGTGTGGTCGGTAGTAGGTCAGCAGAAGCGCGGCGATCAGGGCGAGAAAATTCATGCGTCTGCTCCCGGCATAAAGGATGGCACGGGTTCTTCCAGCGGCATTTCAACATGCAGTACACTGGATTTGACAATCTCCAGCGTCGGCAGGTGCAGTGTAGTCTGATGCTTTTCCGAATATTCGAGCAGCGCGGAATAGGCTTTGCCATAGGCGAACAGCGGATGTGCCTTGATCTCGGCGACGACCACTTTTCTGACGGGTATGGTGTCGATCTTGAGCGGTGCGGCGGGCATCGCATCCTTGTCGATGAGGAATCCGGCGCGCGCTTTCAGCGCTGCATGCGGCGTTGTTCTGGGGTCGGAGAGTATCAGCGACACCTGCGCGCCCGGCACTATGCCTTGCTGTTTCAGATAAAACAGAACTTCATTCTGACGGGCTGCGAGTTTGGAATAAGCACCCTCGGCATCAAGATAGGCATAAGTGTAATCGCCGCGCTCGGCAGTCTCGACGCTGGCCGACGAGAACAGGCCCCACCACCATAGAATGGCGATGACGGGGAGCAGGAAAACAATCAGAAAATACGGCCAGTGTTTTTTCATGTAATGCGCGTTGACACCGCAGGTGCCACCGATGAATGAATAGCCCAAAAGATACCACAATCTGCAAGGCCCATACACTATGCCGCCGCGAATCGGAGGCTTGATGCGGGCATTGTTGGTATAATCGCCTGATTAAAAAATCAGACGTGAAATCAGACCACTGACGCCCGTATCAAACATGAAAAATACCGCCACATTGCTCATCACCTGTCCGGACCGCAAAGGGCTGGTTGCCGCCATTGCCGATTTTCTTTACCGGCATGATGCCAACATTCTTCACGCAGACCAGCACCAGGACAGCGAGAACAATCTTTTTCTGATGCGGGTCGAGTGGGATCTGCAAGGAGCTTCACTGGGTCTGGATGATTTTGCCGGACATTTTGCCCCCATTGCCAGCCGCTTCGAGATGGACTGGCAGCTGAAATCGACGCAGAAGCGTCCGCGCGTCGCCATCATGGTGTCCCAGTATGATCACTGTCTGGCCGACCTGTTGCATCGCCATCAGAGCGGTGAGCTGAACTGTGAAATACCGCTGATCATCAGCAATCATCGACATACGGAAAAGCTGGCCGCGTTCTACGGTATTCCCTTTCACTTGATCGAAGTCAGCAAGGAGACCAAGGCCGAGGCCGAAGCCAGACAATTCGCCCTGTTCGACCAGCACCAGATCGACCTGATCGTGCTGGCACGCTACATGCAGATCCTGTCGCCTGAATTTGTGCAGCGGTATCCGCAGCGTATCATCAATATCCACCACTCCTTCCTGCCCGCCTTTATCGGCGCAAGACCCTACCACCGCGCTTTCGAACGTGGGGTCAAGCTGATCGGTGCTACCAGCCATTACGTCACCGAAGTGCTCGATGAAGGCCCGATCATCGAGCAGGACATCACCCGTATCTCCCATCGAGAGCAGGTCGAAGACCTGATCCAGAAGGGCCGCGATCTGGAGCGCGTCGTGCTCTCGCGCGCCGTGCGCTGGCACATCGAGAACCGTATTCTGGTCTATGCCAACAAGACGGTCGTGTTCGACTGATACAGTAAAAAGAAAAAAGAAAGGAGGCGCGGGCCTCCTTTTTTTATTGCTTCATCTGACTGAAATAAAGCTTCAGTCTGTCAGCATGCCCATTTCCCGGCGGGCTTTTTGTAAGCCATTTTCTCGGGAAAAGGTGCGTTCTACAGCTGGATTGTCAGTCCTTCAACACGGATTCCAGCGCGTACAACTGCGCTATCGTCTCGCGCTGACGGATCAAATGGTGGCGGTCGCCGTCCACCATGACTTCGGCAGCGCGCGGGCGGGTATTGTAGTTGGAGCTCATGCTCATGCCGTAGGCGCCAGCCGACATGATGGCCAGCAGATCCCCCTGTTGCAGGGCGAGCTTGCGGTCATGGCCGAGAAAGTCGCCACTCTCGCAGACCGGGCCGACGATTTCATAGATTTGCGTCTCACCACTTCGGGCGGCAACCGGCACAATGTCGTGATAAGCGTCGTACAATGCCGGGCGCATGAGGTCGTTCATGGCGGCATCGACGATAGCGAAGTTCTTCGCTTCGGTGTGCTTGAGATATTCCACCCGGGTCAGCAGCAAGCCGGCGTTGCCGACCAGCGCGCGGCCCGGCTCGAACACCAGTTTGACTTTGCGCCCGCCGAGTTTCCGCAGCATGGCGGCAGCATATTCGCTGAAATCCGGCGGTGTTTCGTCGCTGTAGCAAATGCCGATGCCGCCACCAGCGTCGATGTGCTGGATATGTATGCCGGCCGCTTCGAGCTGGTCGACCAGTGCCAGTACGCGGTCGAAGGCGTCGAGGAATGGCGATAGCTCGGTCAGTTGCGAACCGATATGGCAATCGACGCCATGCACCGCGATGCCAGGCATGGCAGCAGCGCGCTGATAGAGGCTGAAAGCGTCTTCATAGGCAACGCCGAACTT
Organism: Methylophilales bacterium LSUCC0135; assembly: GCA_001704575.1. Lineage (GTDB taxonomy): Bacteria > Pseudomonadota > Gammaproteobacteria > Burkholderiales > Methylophilaceae > UBA6140. Next base: position 74,727 of record MCAW01000007.1, on the reverse strand, counting down.
GTTGTTCTTGAGTCCGGTGGAAATGTAAGGGTGCGTTTTGGCATCGACATTCGGGTTTACCCGCAACGAAACCGGTGCAACCTTGCCCATTTCAACGGCGATGCTGTTGAGGCGGTCGAGTTCGGCCGCGGATTCGACGTTGAAGCAGAAAATCCCGGCTGCGAGCGCAGCCTGCATTTCTGTGGCTGTCTTGCCCACGCCGGAAAACACGATCTTGCCGGGATCGCCGCCGGCAGCAAGTACGCGTGCCAGTTCACCGCCGGAAACGATGTCGAAACCGGCACCGAGTCTGGCGAAAAGATTCAGAATCGCAAGACTGGGGTTGGCCTTGACCGCAAAGCAGACGAGACGGTGCGCCGTGGCAAACCCGGCGTCAAAGCTTTTGAAAGCGGATTCGAGCGCGGCTCTGGAATATACGTAGCAGGGTGTGCCATAGGTGGTGGCAATCTCTGCCAGTGGCACGTTTTCGGCATAAAGCCCGGATTGGCCGGAGCCTGTTTTAAAGGTAAATGGGTTCACGTCAGATATTGAATGGTTGCGTTGTCAGGAATCAGTGCAACAGGCCGCTGGTTATTTGCCGCCTTGCGCATCGCGCTTGGGCGGGTCTTGCGGATATTGCTGCTCCGGAATATAGAGCGAACCTTTGGTGCCGCATGCTGCCAGCGCCAACACGATCAACAGACAGAATGAAATCAGCCGCATGATGTTATTGATTGAAAAAAGCGCAGTTTAACATAGCGAGAGACCGCTTGTCGGCCGCAGGCTGCCGGTAATCAGCTCATACTGGATTCGAGGCTTGGCTCTGACGCATAATGAAATCTGTAAACAGGATTGAGGCTCATGAGGAAATCGCAGCTGCAATTTATCAGAGGATTCACACTGGTCGAGTTGATGATCACCGTGCTGGTGATAGGCATCTTGGCGACTGTTGCTTTGCCCAGCTACAAGGAATACATCATCAGAAGCAACCGTGCGGCTGCACAGTCTGAAATGATGAATATCGCCAACCGCGAACAGCAGTTTCTGACCGCCGACCGCGGTTATGTTGACAAAGCCGGGCTGGAAGCAAGCGGTTATGCGTTGCCGGCAGAGATCAGCAGCCGCTATGGCTATTCGATCGTGGTTGATAACGATGCGGCACCCCCGGTCTTTACCATTACCTTCAGCGCCAAGGGGCCGCAGCTGGCCGATGGCGATCTGACACTGGACAGCACCGGCGTGAAGACGCCGGCCGAAAAATGGTAAACATGCGAACTTTTTCTTCTGCGGGACAGCAGTGCGGTGCCACCATGGTGGAGGTGCTGGTCAGCATCGTTATCCTGACCATCGGCCTGCTCGGTCTGGCGGGTTTGCAATCGCGATTGCAGGTTTCCGAGATGGAGGCGTACCAACGGGCACAGGCCTTGGTGTTGCTGAACGACATGGCCAACAGGATCAGCACCAACCGCAACGAGGCGGACAATTATCAGACCGCCACGCCTCTGGGCGCGGGAGAAGACTGCCCGGCTGCAGGGGCAAGCCGGCAGGAAGCGGATTTCAATGAGTGGTGCATGGCGCTGAAAGGCGCTGCAGAAGTGAGTGGCGGCAGCAATGTCGGCGCCATGATAGGCGGCCGCGGCTGCGTGGAAAATATCGCCGATCACGAGTATATGGTGACGGTGGCATGGCAGGGCCTGGTGCCGCTCACCGCGCCGCCGGCCAGCGTCAGTTGCGGTCAGGGCGAATACGACACGGTCAGTGAAAATGCGGCCTGCAAGAATGATCTCTGTCGCAGAGCCGTGACCACCATTGTGCGAATCGCCACTCTGGGCTAGGCCAGGACGATGTACGCACAGTACTTTTCGGTTAAAAAAGCCCAACGGGGCTCATCAACCGGCACTCAGCAGGCCGGCTTCAGCATGGTCGAGCTGATGATCGCGATGACGCTGGGCTTGTTGATTCTGGCGGCACTGGTGACCCTGTTCATCAACATCAGCCGTACCAACAGCGAAATGGCGAAGATGAACTCCCAGATCGAGAATGGCCGCTTTGCGATGCAGATATTGCAGCACGATGTGGCACATGCCGGATTTTGGGGCGATTTCATGCCGCAGTTCAACGATCTGACCTGGGTGTCGGCACCGACCGATGTTCCCGCTGCCGTGCCCGACCCCTGTTTGCAGCATGCCGCATGGACAGCGCAACACATCAGCAATCTGGTTGGTATTCCGCTACAGATGTATGGCGATACGGTACCGGCAGGTGCCGGTTGTGTGACCAACCTCGCCAGCAACAAAAAGTCCGGCACCGATGTGCTGGTGGTGCGTCATGCGGAAACTTGCATACCGGGTGAAGTCAATTGTGAGGCAGAGACGGCAGGCAGACTCTATTTTCAGCCGTCGCAGTGCGAAAGCAACCCGCAGGAGCCGAACACGCTTAACACGATAAGACTGAGTGACAGCGCATCCAGCATCAACAACTTCTATAACGGATTTCAGATCAATATCGTCTGGGGCATCGGTATCGGTCAAACCCGCACCATCACCGATTACGATGGTGCGAGCCGCGTTGCCACGGTTGACCCTGCATGGGAAACCGGCAAGGCACCGAAGATTTCTTCTGTCTATACTTTCAGTTACGCGCTGAATACCGACCGCCATATCTTTTTGCAGCGCGATTGCATCACGCCGGCCGCCAAGCGCAAATTCGTTTCCAACATCTACTATGTGCGCAACTACGCCAATACCGTCGGCGATGGCATTCCGACCCTGATGGTCTCGCAGTTCGACCTTGCCGGCGGCATATTGGCTCACCAGACAGCGGTGCCCCTGATCGAAGGCATTGAGGGTTTTGTCGTCGAGCTGGGTATCGACAGTATCAGCGATACCGGCATTGATATCATCGGCGATCCCGCGCCCAATCGCTATATCGACCCAGTCAACTGGAACGACAGCTACAACCTGATCTCGCCGGTCAATCGTGGCGATGGCTCACCGGATTACTATGTGCGCTGTACCGCCGCCGTGCCCTGCACTGCTGAAGAACTGGCCAACGTAGTTGCCGCCAGGATACATGTGCTTGCCCGCTCCGACAGCCCGACGCTGGGCTATATCGACAGCAAGACCTACAACCTTGGCGATACCGTTCTGGGGCCGTTCAACGATGGCTACAAGCGACATGTGTTCTCAACCAGCGTCCGCCTGAATAACGTCTCCGGCCGGAGAGAAACGCCATGATGCCGGCCCGCCAGAAAACCCAGCGCGGTGCCACGCTGGTCATGAGCCTGATTCTGCTGGTGCTGATCACCCTGATCGTGACGACCGCGTTTACGCTCAGCACGACCAACCTCAAGGCGGTTGCCAACATGCAGGCGCGCGATGAAGCGATTGCCGCCGCCAACAAGGCGGTCGAGCAGGTATTCAGCTCCAATTTCACTGCCGCGCCGGTGGCGGAAGCCATCAATGTCGATATCGATAATGACGGCAATATCGAGTACGTCGTCAATATCGCCACCCCGACCTGCATACGGGCTACGCTGGACACGCCACCAACCGTCAGTAGCGTATCGCTTGGTACGGCCTTGTCCTCCGTCTCCACCTGGAACACGGTATGGGATGTTGAAGCCGAAGTCGAAGACAACCGCAGTGGCGCCAGAACTGTCGTCAATTCAGGCATACGCGTTACCATGAGCCAGGCGCAAAAGGATGCGGTATGCCCTTGACCAGAGCAAAGATTGGCCCGAAAGATGATTGGATAACGCCATGCTGAGAAACGCCATGAAGACCCTGATAATTGCGGCGGCGCTGATTTTCCAGCCCTATGCCCATGCAGAAGATATCGATTTATTTGTAGGCGCGACTCCGGGCGAAGCGCCCAAGCCTAACGTCTTGATATTGCTTGATAACACCGGTAACTGGAGCGCACCTTTTCAGAACGAGATCGATGCCCTGGTTGCGGCCTTCAGTGGCCTGCCGGAAGACAAGGTGCGTGTCGGTCTCATGATGTTTACGGAGACCGGCGGCGGTAACAGCAACGTCGACGGTGGTTACGTGCGTGCCGCCATTCGCACCATGACGCCTGACAACAAGACCAAATACGCTGGGTTGATTGACAGCTTCGATTCGATTCAGGATCGGTCCAACAGCGGGAAACTGGGCAAGACCATGGCTGAGGCTTATTTCTATTTTGCCGGCAAGGCACCTTATGCCGGTCACAACAAGCTCAAAACCGACTACACCGGCAACGTCCAGAGTGGCACTGCGCTGGCTGCTTCGCGAGCTATCTGGGCATTGCCCGGCAATGCGTTGCAGTCCTTCAGTGGTTCACCCTCGAACAAATATATCAGCCCCGTCATATCAGGCGACGCCTGTGCCAAGAACTACATCATCTACATCAGTAACGGTGCTGCGCAGGACAGCAATGCCGATTCGGTAGCAGCTGCCAACCTGCTGAATGCTGCTGGTGGCAGCACGACCACCATTCCCATCTCGCCCAGCGGTTCCATGGGTAACATGGGCGACGAATGGGCACGCTTCATGAAATCCAGCAATGAAGAAATTACCACTTACACGATCGATGTGAACAAGGTGACAACCGGCCAGGGCCCCGGCTGGACAGCGTTGCTCAAGAGCATGGCCAATGTCAGCGATGGCAAGTATTTTGATGTCACCAGCACCGGCACACAGATTCTCGACACGCTCAACCTGATATTCTCCGAAATCCAGTCGGTCAACAGCGTGTTTGCCTCGGTCAGCCTGCCGATCAGCGTCAATACGCAGGGCACTTACCTCAATCAGGTCTTTATCGGCATGTTCCGCCCTGATGGAATTGCCCTGCCACGCTGGCCCGGCAATTTGAAGCAATATCGCCTCGGCTTTGCTGCCGGCGAACTCAAGTTGCTGGATGCCAATAATGCAGCTGCAATCAATTCCAGTACCGGCTTCATAGCCGAATGCGCGCGCAGCTACTGGACCGTGCCGGACAATTATTGGCTAAACCTCGGCCGGCCGAATTGTTTAACGGCCAGCGCGGCCTCGAACGCACCGGACGGCAATCTGGTGGAAAAGGGTGGTCAGGCGCAGATGCTGCGCAGCATGACACCATCCAACCGGAATATCAAAACCTGTTCCAGCAGCGCTTGTACCGGAGTTGTCAATTTTGCCAGCGGCTACAGCGACAACCGTATCTCGACTGATACGACGGAACGTAACACACTGATCAACTGGCTTCGTGGTCACAATCTGGCCGCCGAGTTGAGTAAGCCAACGACGGAAATGCGCTCTTCCGTACATGGCGATGTCGTGCATTCGCGACCGGTCGCCATCAATTATGGTGACGATACCAACCGTCAGGTAGTGGTCTTCTACGGCGGCAACGACGGTATCCTGCGCGCCGTCAACGGTAACCGTGAAGGTGGCGCCACCATCGGCAGCGCGTCACCTGGTCAGGAGCTCTGGAGTTTCGTCGTGCCGGAGTTTTTCGACAAAATCAAACGGCTTTATCGGGACGATCCGCCAATCAGCTTCCCTGGACAAATCGAGCGCGAGCCGCCATTGACCCCCGCACAGCCCAAAGACTATGGCGTAGACGGCTCGGTGACGGCCTATCAGTACCAAAACGATGCTTGGGTTTTTGCGACATTGCGGCGTGGCGGTAGAGCCCTGTATGCCCTTGATGTCAGCACGCCGTCAAGTCCGCTGATCAAATGGCGTATCGGCTGCCCGAATGCGGGTGATGATATCGGCTGCACGTCCGGGTTCAGCGACATGGGGCAATCCTGGTCCGCACTCAGACCGATCAAGGCCAGCGGATACAACGACGGTTTAACGCCATTGCTGATGGTGGGCGGCGGCTACGATACCTGTCATGACAATACGGACGACCAGAACACCGGCAGTTGCGGCAGCAAGGGTCGCAGAATCTACCTGATCGATGCCGGTAACGGCAGTCTGGTCAAGGCATTCAATACCGACAGCAGCGTAGTCGGCGATATCGCCATCGTGCCGGATGCCGAAAGCGGTTTGATCAAATATGCGTATGCCGCAGATCTCGGCGGTAATGTTTATCGTATTTCCGGGGCAACGGCCAACAGCGAGATCGGAACAACGCCACCCGCCAACTGGACGATGACCAAAATCGCAGCATTCGGCGGTGCCGGAGTCGACAACCGCAAATTCATGTTTTCCCCCGATGTGCTGGATGAGGGCGGCGGCAATTATGTACTTTTGCTGGGTTCCGGCGACCGCGAAAAACCGCTCACCAGCTACACCACGGCGACCATGGTCAATAACCGCTTCTACATGATCAAGGACAAACCGGGGGATTCCAGCTGGCTGGCATCTGAAAATTTCAATTGCGGCGCCGATATGATTTGCCATGCTTCGCTGGTTGCCATCACCAGCAATGACACGCCGACCGACACCGAGCTGAAACAGAAGAAGGGCTGGTACCTGGCACTGAAATCTCAGGAGCAGGTGGTGACGACAGCTATCACCGTGTTCGGCACCGTCACGTTCAGTACGCATCAGCCAACACCACCAGAGGCGGGAAGTTGCGGCTCCAATCTTGGTACGGCGCGTGTCTACAACATCAACTACCGCAATGCGACGAGCCGTAACGGTACGCTGACACGCGAACAGGTGATCGTCGGCGGCGGTTTGCCGCCTTCGCCGGTGGCGGGGATGGTGACGCTGGACGATGGCAGGACGATTCCCTTTATCATCGGCGCCAAACCGACCTCGGCGCTGGAGGGGGCCGAGCCGCCACCGCCCAGCGATGTGTTCAGACCCAAAGGCCGGGTGTACTGGAATATCAAAAAGTAAATGAAGGCATGGCAGATGAGACGGTGCGCATCCGATACTGAGACACGCTTTGGTTCAAGCCGCGGCTTCAGTTTTGTCGAGCTGATGCTGGCGATTGCCATACTGGCCATACTGGCAACGGTTGCGATTCCCTCTTTCAGCGAGTTTGCGCTGGCGAACAAGCTGCGTGCCTATTCCAACAATCTGGTTGCCAGCGTCCATCTGACCCGTAGCGAGGCCATCAAGCGCAATCAGGTGGTCGAGATGTGCGTCTCAATCAACGGCAGTACTTGCGGTGAGGGCGGCTGGGAGCAGGGCTGGATTGTGCTGGTGGATGAAACGGTGCTGTACAGGCAGCAGGCAGTGGTCGATGGTTTCAGGATCAGCGCGTCGGGCGGGTTGGAAACCCTGAGTTTTCAGCCTACCGGACTGGCGGCAACGCAGGTGCAGTTTACTGTTTGCCGCGCCGCGCCGACCATAGGCGCACAGGAAAGCATCGTCAGTGTCAGCATGACCGGCAAGCCGTCGGTGAAAAGAACAAAATCCGGTATTTGTCCCTGATTTATTGGCGCTGGCCGTCTGTTTGCGACAGCAGTCTGGCGGTGACCAGCCCGTTGATGATGCCAAAGACCAGCGCGGCTAGCGCAAACAGCGGCGTCAGATAGGCCAGCCCGGCGTGCGGTATCAGCCAGAGCCAGACCAGCAGCAGCTGGCCGCCGATATGGGCAAACGCGGCGAGTATGCTGAGGCTCACAGGGCCGAACCAGCGATGCGGCAGCCGTATGGCAAAAAACAGCACCAGCAGGCTGGCGATGGCGCCGCTCAGGCTCAACACAAAAGTCGGTGACAGCATGTGTCCCAGCAACAGGCTGCCGGCAAACACCCGCAACAGACTCACCCAGGCCGCCGTGCCAATGCCGAATTTGTAAAGCACATAAAGAGTGACGATATTGGCGATGCCAGGTTTGACCCCCGGCAACGGCGAAGGCAGCACGGCCTCGATCAGGTGCAGGCCGATGGCGATGGCGGCCAGTTTGGCAATGCGGTGGTCGTCCGCACTGGCCTGCAGGATATGGCCGGGCTTTTCAGTCATCAGCTTTGCCACTCATGAGACTTGTCACGCATTGGGATTGGCTTGCGTGCGGGCTAATAATTGAGCGAGTCATGAATTTTCCTGCTGCCCAGCAGCTCAACGCTGACCTGATTGGGCAAACACATGGCGACCTGTCCGGCCTGATCGAGCCAGCCCTGTTTGACACAATACTGCCGTGCGCCGGGATCGCTGGCGACGCGGGCCTTGCCGTGGTCGATGACGACGGTGGTGATGCCGAGCGGGCCGGGCACTTCCACCACGCGCTGCTGGTTGATACTGAGAGTGGAATGAATCTGGTTGCCTGCGCGAATTTGCACCTTGCTGGCGGTTTCACCCAACCAGAGACTCTCGAACAGCACAAGAATCACGGCGACGGCGGCCAGCATGGTAAGCCAGTCGCCCGGCCGGATGGCACGCTTCAAATCACGGTAAGGTCTGGATGCGGGTACCGGCATCGGTTTTCCATTTCAGGCGTTTTTGCATGGGCGCGCTCACGCTGATGTTACCGGTCCGGTCGATCATCATGTAATGCGTCAGGCCGAGTTGTTGCGCCATTGCTTTGCGATTTTCCGGTTCGGTAATGAATAGTGGTTTGGAGTCTGCATCGGAGTGCGTACCAGCCAACGCGTCCGGCGGCAGCAATACGGTGACCGCTTGCAGGTGACGGGCCGGGTAGCCGCTGCGCGGATCCAGCACATGGCAATAGCGGGTTCCGTCGAGCTCGAAATAGCGCTGATAATCGCCCGATGTGCCGATCGCCCAGCCGTCTTCCAGATCGAGCGAGGCGATGGCGCCGGATTTGCGCGGATGCTGAATGCCAACATGCCAAGGTCGTTCGCCGTGTTTGCCCAGCGCGATGATGTTGCCGCCGATGTTGATCAGGGCATTTTTGGCCTGCTCCGATTTCAGATACGCTGCTGCGCGGTCGAGCGCATAACCCTTGGCATAGCCGCCCAGATCGAGCCGTACGGCAGGGTTGCGGCTGCTGAGCGTTATTCCATCGTCATGACGTTCGATGCGGATATCTTCCATGCGCGGGTTGGCTGCGACCAAGGCTTTAATGGCATCCGGATCGATTTCAACGGCGCTGAAACTGTCGCGCTGGAAGCCCCATTGCTGTATGAGTCCGCCGATGGCCGGATTGAACAGATCGTTCGAAACTGCCGAAAGTTTACCGGCGTGTTCCAGAATGTTGGCCATCTCGCTGTCGATGTTGACACTTTCGCCGGCTGCAATTGCGCGATTGATGCGGCTCAGCTCGCTCGACTCATCCCAGGCGTGCAGCTTCTGGTGCAGGCGCTGAAAATCCTGCTGAATCCGGCTGGCAAGTTCTGCGGCACGGTTTTTTTCTTCGCCGTAAATCGTGATATCCACCAGCGTGCCGAATACATAGCTTTGCGATTGATAGACCGGTTCGCGGCCGCATGCGGAAAGGGCAAAGACCATTAGCCACAGAGCACACAGAGACCACAGAGAAAATCCATTTTTCCGGGATTTCTGCGACGGATACACCGGTTCACGGCCATGAGTCGAGCGTGTTAAAACCTTCCACCACTGAGCACACAAAGACCACAGAGAGCATTCACTATATGGGGAGGGCAGCTGGTTTTCTCTGTGTCCTCTGTGATCTCTGTGATCTCTGTGATCTCTGTGGCTAAAACTTTTACGCCAGCGTATCGATGCGTATAAACATCGTAGAGTCATCATGTGTTGCATCAGGGTTCAGGTTTTCTGTGTGGCTGAAATCTGTTTTTCCAGCGCATCCATGAAAATCTCTGCCGGTTTGCAATCGGTCTGTGCGGCGATCTCAACCATGCCTGTCGGGCTGGTGACGTTGATTTCGGTCAGGTGGTCGCCGATCACATCGAGCCCGACCAGAAACAGGCCCTTCTCCTTCAGCACCTTGCCTACGGTGAGCGCGATTTCACGGTCGCGCGCACTCAACGGTTGCGCCACGCCCTTGCCGCCGGCCGCAAGGTTGCCGCGCGTTTCTCCGGCCATCGGAATGCGTGCCAGCGCCCAGGGCAGAGGTTTGCCGTCGATGACGATGATGCGTTTGTCACCCTCGCTAATCTGCGGCAGATAGCGCTGTGCCATGATGGTGCGGGTACCGAATTGCGTCATGGTTTCGAGGATGACGCCGATGTTGGGGTCGGTGCCGGTCAGGCGGAATACGCTGCTGCCGCCCATGCCGTCCAGCGGCTTGACGACGATGTCGCCATGTTGGGCGAGAAACTGGCGTATCAGGCTTTGATCACGGGTGACCAGGAATTCCGGCGCGAATTGCGGAAAATGCGTGACGGCCAGTTTTTCGTTCCAGTCGCGCACGGAGCCGGGGTCGTTGAGTACGCGCGCGCCCTGATTGCGGGCGAATTCAAGCAGATAGGTGCTGTAGAGAAATTCGTTGTCGAACGGCGGGTCCTTGCGCATCAGTAGCGCATCGAAATCCTCGGGTGCGTGTTCTTGTGGCGCATCGATTTCATACCAGTCGCGCCCCTCGATGAATTTGAACGGGCGCGTGATCAGCCGGGCGCGGTCATGCCGCAGAAACAGGCCGCCCTGTTCGGCGACGAACAGACTGTGGCCACGGGCCTGCGCGACCCGCATGATGGCAAGACTGGTGTCCTTGTATGTGGCGAGGCTGGCAAGCGGGTCGAGGATGAAGGCTAAGCGCATGATCAGTTGAGCGGGTCGGTTTCTTCCAGCTCGATGGCAGCGGCCAGCAGCGCCAGCCGGGCGACTACGCCGTAGGCATAGAAACGGTTGGGCGCGGCGTCGGGCGCGCTGCTGACATCGGGCAGCGTGCATGAAGCCTCGAATGCCAGCGGCACGAAATGCATGCCGGGGGCGTTGAGGTTCTCGTCGATGGCGCGGCCGGTATGCACGCGGTAAAAACCGCCAACGACGAAGTGATCCATCATGTAGACCACCGGTTCGGCCACCGCATCGTTGATGCTCTCGAAGGTATAAACGCCTTCCTGCAGGATCACTTCCGAGACTTGCAGACCTTCCTTCACCACCGACATCTTGTTGCGCTGCTTGCGGTTGAGGTCGCGCATGTCGTCCGGGCTTTTTACGGTCATGATGCCCATGCCGTAGGTTCCGGCATCCGCCTTGACGATGACGAAGGGCTCCTGATCGACACCGTATTGCCGGTATTTTTCGGTGATTTTGGCAAGCAGGGTTTCCACCTTGCCGGCCAGGCAGTCCTCACCGGTGCGGGCCTGAAAGTCGATGCCGCTGCAGGTTTCGTAATAAGGGTTGAGCAACCACTCGTCGATTTCCAGCAGCTCGGCGAATTCTTTTGCCACCCGGTTGTAGGCGGCGAAATGATTGGATTTTCGTCTCGTCGCCCAGCCTGCGTGCAAGGGCGGAATCAGATTCTGTTCGATGTTCTGCAGAATTTCAGGCACACCGCCGGAGAGGTCGTTGTTGAGCAGCACGGCGCAACTGTCGAAGCCTTCCAGTACCAGCCGGTTGCCTTTGCGTTTCACCGGCTCCAGCAGCAGATGATGACCATCCTGCGTATCGAGCGTGGTTGGTTCGGTGATTTCAGGATTGAGGCTGCCGATACGCACATCCAGACCGGCCTGCTTGAGGATGGTGTGCAGTGCCGCCACATTGCGCAGGTAATAGATGTTGCGCGTGTGGTTCTCGGGAATCAGCAGCAGGCGATGGGCTTCCGGGCAGACTTTTTCCACTGCGGTCATCGCTGCCTGCACGCAAAGCGGCTGAAAGTCGGGGTTGAGGTTGTTGAAACCGCCGGGAAACAGATTGGTATCCACCGGCGCCAACTTGAATCCTGAATTGCGCAGATCGACCGATGCATAGAAGGGCGAGGCATGCTCCAGCCACTGCGTGCGGAACCAGTGTTCGATCCTCGGCATGGCATCCAGCATGCGTTTTTCGAGATCAAGCAATGGGCCGTTGAGGGCGGTAGTCAGATGAGGAACCATGTGAGATCACTTGAGAAAGGTGTCGTAAGATTTTAGCGCATATTGTCCGCCCAACACGACGCTAAAAAAACGGGCGCCATGCGCCCGGAAAGAGGAGGAGGTAAACATGGAAATCAAGCAAGCGGTATACGGAGGTTTTGCAACCTGTAAAACACCATGCTTTCCTGTAATGCAGCAATACTTGTGCCAGCCGGTTTATTACGTAAAACGGTTTTAATGCGGGGGCAGTGCCATCACATGTGTACCATGAGTGAAAACGCTGCACCGAAAGCAGGCGGCGCTGTCGGTGGGCAATAAAAAAGCGGGCACGCATGCCCGCCTTTCTAACCGGATGATGCCGGATTAACTGTGATACGCACGCTCGCCGTGAGATGTCGTATCCAGACCTTCGCGCTCGGATTCTTCCGAGACACGCAGACCGATCAGCAGATCGACAATCTTGTAGAGAATGTAGCTGACGACCGTACACCAGACAATGGTGACCACGACTGCATAAACCTGGGTGTAAAGTTGCGCGCCCATGGTGACGCCTTCAGCAAAGCCGACACCGCCGAAAGCAGGCGCTGCCAGAACCGCTACGCCGATGGCACCGATAATGCCGGCGACGCCGTGGATGCCGAAGACATCGAGCGAGTCATCGTAACCAAGCTTGCTCTTGAGCGACGTGACTGCCCAGAAGCTGATGATGCTGGTGACAAAGCCGAGCACAATCGCGCCCATCGGGCCGACGAAGGCACAGGCCGGTGTGATGGCGACCAGACCGGCAATTGCACCGGAAGCACCGCCCAGCATGGAAGGCTTGCCCTTCATGAGCCACTCGATGAAGATCCAGCCCAGCACGGCAGCAGCAGTTGCTACTTGCGTGTTCACCATGACCAGACCGGCAGTGCCGTTGGCAGCCAACGCGCTACCGACGTTGAAGCCAAACCAGCCGGCCCACAGCAGGGAGGCGCCGATCATGGTCATGACCATGCTGTGCGGAGGCATGGCTTCCTTGCCGTAGCCGATACGTTTGCCAACTACGATGGCACCGACCAGTGCTGCAATACCGGCATTGATGTGAACCACGGTGCCGCCGGCGAAGTCCATTGCGCCGTCAGCGAACAGGATACCGCCGCCCCAGACCATGTGTGCGACCGGGATATAGACGAAGGTGACCCACAGTGCGACAAATACCAGCAGCGCGGAGAACTTGATGCGCTCGGCAAAGGCACCCACGATCAGGGCCGGTGTAATGGCTGCAAAGGTCAGCTGGAAGGTGATGAAGATGAACTCGGGAATGGTGCCGCTCAGGCTGTCTGCACCAACGCCTGCAAGGAATGCCTTGCTCAGGCCGCCGATGTAGCCGTTGAGCCCGCCGCCGTCGGTGAAGGCCAGACTGTAGCCATAGATGACCCACAGCACCGAGATCAGCGAGAAGGTGACGAACACCTGCATCAGCACCGACAGCATGTTCTTGGCACGCACCAGGCCGCCATAGAACAGCGCAAGGCCGGGGATGGCCATCAGTACGACGAGAACGGTCGCCACGATCATCCAGGCAGTATCGCCGGTGTCGAGCGTGACTTCTTCTTCAACGGCTGCTTCTTCAGTCGCAACTGCCTCGGCGGCAGGGACTTCTTCAACAACCATTTCAACCGCTGCTACCGGCTCTTCAGCCGGCATGGCTTCTTCTGCGACGCCAAGGCCGCTGAAACCCAGCATGCTCATCAGAGCAATCATGGAAAGTATCTTTTTCATGGCATTCCCCTTATAGCGCGTCCGGGCCGGTTTCGCCGGTGCGGATGCGGTAAACTTGCTCAAGATTGAAGACAAAAATCTTGCCGTCACCGATCTTGCCGGTAGTGGCGGATTTTTCGATGGCTTCGACGACCTGATCCAGCATGTCGTCGGCAATGGCGACTTCCAGCTTGACCTTGGGCAGAAAATCGACGACATATTCAGCGCCGCGATAGAGTTCGGTGTGGCCTTTCTGACGTCCAAAACCTTTTACTTCGGTGACAGTGATGCCCTGCACGCCAATGGCGGAGAGGGCTTCACGTACCTCGTCAAGCTTGAACGGCTTGATGATAGCGGATACGAATTTCATGTTTGTCTCCTGGTGAGTGTTGAAAAGCGGCGAAACAGGTTGCTTGCTGCTTCGCCACTGCCTTGCTTTGATACGTTTTAGAAACTCTTGGATACGAAGAACACGGTCTGGCTGTCAGTCCATGGATAGGTGGTAGTCCATGCAGTAGCAGAAGCATTGTTTTTGGTGTAATAAGCACCAACATCAACGCCGTTATCCCATGATTTGGTCAGGCCGGCTTTCCAGTCAGTGTAGTCATAGATGCTGTTGGATATTCCATCAAAAGAACCATCATACTCAAAGCGGCCAACATGCAGATTAACGGTGAGACCGGTCTCAGCAATTGGAATATCTGCATTCAGCTCGGCATACCAAGTACCTCTTGCATTACCAAATGCCCAGCCTTCATCTGAAGCCAGGTATGAATATTTGCCTGAAAGCCAACCGTAGCTGAGCCCGGCGTATAACTCTGTTGCATCTGATTTTGGTTTGCCAGATGTTCTGTTACCGGGATAAAGGTACTGAAGCACACCCACGTCATAACCTATACCGGTTTCGCCGAACTCGCCGGCAAAACCTGCATACAGATCGATTTCAAGGCTACCGCCAGAATCATAGACATTGGTGTCCGTGAGCCAGCTCACATTTGACGCCCATACGCCGGCATAGAAGCCACTGGCATGTTCGTAGTCCATGCCGCCTTGCAGTGCTGGATCTTCGTCGGTTTGCGTCATGCCGCGCCAGATATATTGACTGTGCAAGCCGATGTTATAGGAGAAGCTGTGGGGGGATTCCGGTGCTGCCGGAGCGGCCTCTTCGGCGAAGGCAACATTGGTCCCCGCGAAGGTGCCAATTACAGCGGCCAGTAGTAGCGATTTACGCATGGTATTTCCTTTCAAAAGATTAAAACGGATAAAACTGATGAAACAAGTTTAAGCAACGAACAACAAGCAACACTCATGCCAGAAAATCAAAGACATTAAAAACATGAAGTTACGATGCTAAAGTAAAAATTTTAATAAATAAATAAAATTATGTTATTGTTTATATTAACTATTTGCACTTATTTGGTGCAATATATGCCAACTCCATGCACTATCTGGTGGCGAGGCAACAAGAAAAAATACGGAGAAAAACCTCATGAACAAGCAGGTGTTGGAAGATTTATCCAGAAAAATCAGAGACCTGGCAGAATCCAGTCCGGCGGCAGACATTGAAAAGAATTTGCGCGCACTGTTACAGGGCGCATTCACCAAGTTGGAGCTGGTGAACCGGGAAGAATTCGACGTACAGGCCGATCTGTTGCGGCATACAAAGGAAAAGCTGGCCGAGCTCGAAGCAAAAGTCAGCGAGCTGGAATCGATGTTGCATAAAAACAACAAATAAGGCGAAAAATCATGAGCCTGGCCGTTGTCTACAGCAGGGCCTTGTCCGGCATGGATGCGCCGGAGGTGGTGGTAGAAGTCCATCTGGCCAACGGTTTGCCCAGTTTTACCATCGTCGGTTTGCCCGAGGCTGAGGTCAAGGAAAGCAAGGACCGCGTGCGCGCCGCGCTGCAAACCTCGCAATTCGAATTTCCCGCCAGGCGCATCACGGTCAATCTCGCTCCCGCAGATCTGCCAAAAGAAAGCGGGCGTTATGATCTGCCGATTGCTATCGGCATCCTCGCGGCTTCCGGCCAGATTCCTGCCAAATCGCTGGATCAATACGAAATAGCCGGTGAGCTTGCGCTGACCGGAGAGTTGCGGCCGATACGCGGCGCCCTGGCGATGGCAGCCAACATGCTGCAGAACGGCCGATCGCAACGTGCTTTCGTTCTGCCCCGAAATAGTGCACAAGAGGCTTCGCTGGTGCAGGACGCTGTTGTTCTGCCAGCCGGCACGCTACTGGAGGTGTGTGCACATTTGAGCGGCCATGCCGAATTGGTGCGCCAGCAGTCGATTGCCGAAACACTTGTAGACGCAACCCCGGATTTCAGTGAGGTCAAAGGGCAGCTGATGCCCAAGCGGGCGCTGGAGATTGCGGCGGCCGGCAGCCACAGTGTGTTGATGTCAGGCCCGCCGGGCACCGGCAAGTCGATGCTGGCGGCACGGTTCGCCGGCATTCTGCCTGCCATGAGCGAGGCTGAGGCGCTGGAATCAGCTGCCATACAATCGCTCAACAGTGCATTCAAAGCCTCAGTCTGGGGTCGCAGACCGTTCCGTTCGCCGCATCATACCGCCTCGGCGGTCGCCCAGGTCGGCGGTGGTGGCATCCCGCGACCGGGTGAAATTTCGCTGGCGCATCACGGCGTGCTGTTTCTCGATGAGCTGCCGGAATTCTCACGCGCTGTGCTGGAAGTGTTGCGCGAGCCGATGGAATCCGGCCGTATCACCATCTCAAGAGCTGCCAGGCAGGCCGATTTTCCAGCCAGATTTCAGCTGATTGCGGCCATGAATCCTTGCCCCTGTGGCTATCTGGGTCATTACAACAACAAGTGCCGTTGCACGCCGGATCAGGTGGCACGTTACCGCGCAAAGATTTCCGGACCCTTGCTGGACCGCATCGACCTGCATATTGAAGTGCCCGCGCTGCGCGAGGATGAGTTAACCGCAGCGGCATCCGGCGAAAGCAGTGACCAGATACGCGCCCGTGTCGAACAGGCGCGGCGATTACAGATTGCCCGCCAGGATAAGCCGAACGATCTGCTCGGCAGTCAGGAGATCGACCGCTACTGTGCGCCTGATGAGGCCGGCATGACGCTGCTCAAGCAGGCGATCAGCCGCCTGAATCTTTCTGCGCGCGCTTATCACCGCATTCTCAAGGTTGCGCGCTCGATTGCCGATCTCGCTGCTGAAGAGAGCATCAAGCCCACGCATATTGCCGAAGCGGTGCAGTACAGAAGGTTCGGCTGAGCATGACGGCGGCTGCGATTTCAGGCTGGCAGGAAGAAAAGCGCTCGGCTTATCTTTATTGCGTAATCGCAGCTGAAGAAAGAGACCCGGATAAACGTCAGCTTTTTCGTCAGCTGGCAGAAGAAGCCGAAAAACAGGCAGCTTTGTGGGCCGCGGAAATGCAGAAGCAAGGTCTGCCTGCGCGGCCATTCGATCCCGGTTTGCGGCTGCGGCTGGTGGCGGCGTTGGTGCGAACATTCGGCCCGGTCAGAGTGAGGGGTGTGTTGGCAGCAAGCAAGGTCCGCGGGCTTTCGGTCTATTCGGGCCGCCGTCTGGCAGGCACGCACCCTTTGCCCGCAACAGTCGATGAGGTGGGCGCCAGTCATCGCGGCACCAGCAGTAGCGGTGGCTTGCGCGCAGCGGTGTTCGGCGTCAATGACGGCCTGGTGTCGATCGCCTGTCTGGTGCTGGGGGTGGCCGGTGCCGCCAGCGAGCAGCAGACCATCGTGCTGACCGGTATGGCGGGCTTGATGGCAGGTGCGTTCTCGATGGCTGCCGGCGAATATATTTCCATGCGCTCGCAGCGCGAGATGTTCGAGCACCAGATTGATCTCGAACGCGAGGAGCTGGCGCATTATCCGCAGGAAGAAACTCACGAGCTGACGCTGATTTACATGGCGCGCGGCATGCAGCCCGAACAGGCGCGCGCGCTGGCGCAGCACATGATTGCCGATCCGAAGCTGGGGCTCGACACGCTGGCGCGTGAGGAACTGAGGCTGAATCCTGATGAACTCGGTTCGCCCTGGATTGCCGCCGTTTCATCCTTCCTCGCTTTTGTCGCCGGCGGGCTGGTACCGCTGATGCCTTATCTTCTCGGGCTCGGACGGCTTGCACTGCCGTTGACCATGGGGCTGTCGGCGTTGACGCTGTTTGCGGTCGGTGCCACGCTGTCGTTGTTCAGCGGCAAATCAGCCTGGATGGGTGGTGTGCGTATGTTGCTGATCGGCGCGGCGGCGGGTGGCATGACCTATCTGATCGGCGGTCTGGTGGGCGCCTCCATCGCTTGAAGCCGCTGCGTCAAACCGTCCCATGCCCGGCTCAATCCGGGCAAAGGCAGGCTTTCTGCTTTATAATTGGCATGTTATACGGGTATCCGCCCGGCGCTTCTTGAGACGATCTGAATGAATCTGCAATTCGCTTCCCACCACCCGATGTCCGCTACTGAAATCCGGCTGCGCGAAATACTGTCGCGCCGCATCATGATTCTGGATGGCGCGATGGGCACCATGATTCAGCAGTACAAGCTGACGGAGGCTGATTACCGCGGCGTGCGTTTTGCCGGTTTCAAGGCGCCGGAAGGCGTGCGCGAGCTGTTCCTGAAGGGCAACAACGAATTGCTTACCCTGACCCAGCCCCACATCATCCAGCAGATACATGAACAATATCTGGATGCCGGCGCCGATATCATCGAGACCAATACCTTCGGCGCTACCTCGGTCGCGCAGGACGACTATTACATGGCGCATCTGGTCTACGAGATGAACCTGGAGGCAGCCAGACTGGCGCGCGCCGCCTGCGACAAATACAGCAGCCCGGACAAGCCGCGCTTCGTTGCCGGTGCCTTGGGGCCGACGCCGAAAACCGCGTCCATTTCACCCGATGTGAACAATCCGGCTGCGCGCAACGTCAGCTTCGATCAGCTGGTGGCGGCCTATCTGGAGCAGACGCGCGGGCTGGTAGAGGGCGGTGCCGACATTCTGATGGTCGAAACCATTTTCGATACCCTCAACTGCAAGGCCGCCCTGTTCGCCATTGATACTTTCTTCGATGAGACCGGCAAGCGCCTGCCTATCATGCTTTCCGGCACGGTGACCGATGCTTCCGGCCGTATTCTTTCGGGCCAGACCGTCGCCGCGTTCTGGCATTCCGTGCGCCATGCGCGGCCGCTCACCATCGGCCTCAACTGCGCGCTCGGTGCTGCCCTGATGAGGCCCTACGCCGAGGAGCTGGCGAAAATCGCCGATACCTATATCTGCATCTATCCGAATGCCGGTCTGCCCAACCCGATGAGCGATACCGGCTTCGATGAAACGCCGGACGTCACTTCATCGCTGTTGAAGGAGTTTGCCGAGAGCGGTTTCGTCAATATCGCCGGTGGTTGTTGCGGCACCACGCCGCCGCATATCCGGGCGATCGCCGAGCAGGTGAAGGCCCTGCCACCGAGAAAGCTGCCGGAGTCCGATCATGCGACCAAGCTTTCCGGGCTGGAGCCATTCATCATCAACGACGATTCACTCTTTGTGAACGTCGGCGAGCGTACCAATGTCACCGGCTCCAAGGCCTTCGCCCGCATGATTCTCAACGAGCAGTACGAGGAAGCGCTGCAGGTGGCGCGTCAACAGGTGGAGAACGGCGCCCAGGTGATCGACATCAACATGGACGAGGGCATGCTGGATGCAGTCAAGGCGATGACGCACTTCCTCAACCTGATTGCCTCCGAACCGGATATCGCCCGCGTGCCGGTCATGATCGATTCTTCCAAGTGGGAAGTCATCGAGGCCGGACTCAAGTGCGTCCAGGGCAAGGCCATCGTCAACTCCATCTCGATGAAAGAAGGCGAGGCGGAATTCCTGCGTCAGGCCAGGTTGTGCCGCCGCTACGGCGCAGCGGTCATCGTCATGGCTTTCGACGAGAAGGGGCAGGCGGACACATTCGAGCGCAAGATCGAGATTTGTGAGCGGGCTTATCGGTTGCTGGTTGATACCATCGATTTTCCAGCCGAGGATATTATCTTCGACCCGAATATTTTCGCGATTGCGACAGGCATCGAAGAGCACAACAATTACGCGGTCGATTTCATCAACGCCACGCGCTGGATCAGGGAAAACCTGCCGCATGCCAAGGTTTCCGGCGGCGTTTCCAACGTCAGTTTCAGCTTCCGCGGCAACGATCCGGCACGCGAAGCCATCCATACCGTCTTTCTCTATCACGCGATCAAGGCCGGCATGACCATGGGCATTGTCAACGCCGGCATGATGGGCGTCTACGACGATCTCGACCCCGAGCTGCGCGAGCGCGTCGAGGATGTGGTGCTGAACCGGCGGCCCGATGCGACCGAACGCATGATCGAATTTGCCGCAACGCTCAAGGCCGGCGGCAAGAAGGAAGCGACAACGCAGGAGTGGCGCGGCACGCCGGAAAATCCGGTACCGGTCAGCAAGCGGCTGGAGTATGCGCTGGTGCATGGCATTACCGAATTCATTGTCGAAGATACCGAAGAAGCCAGGCAGCAGGTAGCCGCAAACGGCGGCCGCCCGATCCATGTGATCGAAGGACCTTTGATGGACGGCATGAACGTGGTCGGCGATCTGTTCGGCCAGGGCAAGATGTTCCTGCCGCAGGTGGTGAAATCGGCACGCGTCATGAAACAGGCAGTGGCGCACCTGATTCCCTACATCGAGGAGGAAAAACTGCTCGAACAGCAGCGCACCGGCGTCGTTGCCAAGCCCAAGGGCAAGGTGGTGATCGCCACGGTCAAGGGCGATGTGCACGACATCGGCAAGAACATCGTCTCCGTCGTGCTGCAATGCAATAACTTCGAAGTGGTGAACATGGGCGTCATGGTGCCTGCCAGCGAGATTCTGGCCATGGCCAAGGCGGAAAATGCCGACATCATCGGGCTTTCCGGCCTGATTACGCCCTCGCTGGAAGAGATGGCCCATGTCGCGCGCGAGATGCAGCGCGACGAGCATTTTCGCGGCCTGAAAACACCGCTGCTGATCGGCGGCGCAACCACTTCGCGTGCGCATACTGCAGTCAAGATCGCACCGCATTACGACGGCCCGGTGATTTACGTACCGGATGCCTCGCGCTCGGTGTCCATCATGCAATCCCTGCTCAGCCCGGAGCTGCGCGAGTCTTACATCAGCGAAGTGAACACCGACTACGAGCGCGTGCGCTCGCAGCATGCCAACAAGAAAGGTACGCCGCTGCTGACCATTGCCGAGGCCCGAGCCAACAAGATGCAGCTGGATTTCAGCGGAGATAATGCGCCGCAAAAGCCCAAATTCATCGGCCGCCGTGAGATCCGCAATGCCGATCTATCCTTGCTGGCCCAATATATCGACTGGGGCCCGTTTTTCCAGACCTGGGATCTGGCCGGTTTCTATCCGTCCATTCTGGAAGACGCGGTGGTGGGCGACTCGGCACGCAAGGTGTTCGCCGAGGCGCAGGCCATGCTGAAGAAAATCATCGATGGCCGCTGGCTCACAGCCAACGGTGTGGTGGCGCTGATGCCGGCCAACAGCGTGAATGAAGACGATATCGAAATTTATACCGACGACACGCGCCGTGAGGTGGCTTTCACTTGGTACGGCATGCGGCAGCAGAGCGTAAAACCGGTGATCGACGGCGTGGCAAGGCCGAACCAGTGCCTGGCCGATTTCATAGCGCCGAAGGACAGCGGCATCGCCGACTATATCGGCCTCTTTGCCGTCACAGGCGGCCTTGGCATCGAGAAGCACGAACAGCGTTTTCTCGCCGCCCATGACGATTACAGCAGCATCATGCTGAAGGCGCTGGCCGACCGTCTGGCCGAAGCCTTCGCCGAGTATCTGCACGAGCGCGTGCGCAAGGATCTCTGGGGCTATGCCGCAGACGAGGTATTGAGCAGCGAGGCGCTGATCAAGGAGCAATATCTCGGCATCCGTCCGGCGCCCGGCTATCCTGCCTGCCCGGACCACACGGTAAAAGCCGACATGTTCAAACTGTTGCAGGCGGAAGACATCGGCATGACGCTGACCGATGCATTCGCCATGTCGCCGGGGGCATCGGTTTCGGGCTTTTATTTTGCCCATCCGGAGTCGAAATATTTCAGCGTCGACAAGATCGGCGCAGATCAGCTGCAGGATATGGCCCAGCGCCGTCATCTGCCGCTGGAATACCTGCAGCGCTGGCTGGCGCCGAATCTGTAGGGGAAGCGCTGATTTATCGGGTTTTGTTGTTCCGGCGCAGGCCGGTATGACGAATAAATCAGCGCATTTCCGGGTCAGGGCAAAAGTCGCGGAGACGGAACACGGCTGGCATGGGACGGCATGCAGAGCCGGTTGAAATTTAGGCAAACATTGGGCTGAAGTCATCACTATGCATATTCACATTCTCGGTATCTGCGGTACTTTCATGGGGGGAATCGCCGTGCTGGCCAAAGCTGCCGGACACAAGGTGACCGGCAGCGATGCCAATGTCTACCCGCCCATGAGCACGCAACTGCAAGCACAGGGTATTGAACTGATCGAGGGTTTTGATCCCGCACAGACCAGCCTCAATCCGGATATCTACGTCATCGGCAATGTCGTTTCGCGCGGTAATCCGCTGATGGAAGAAATTCTCAATCGCGGCCTGCCTTATATCTCCGGCCCGCAGTGGCTTTCAGAGCAGGTGTTGCAAGGCAAGTGGGTGCTCGCTGTTGCCGGTACGCACGGCAAGACGACGACTTCCTCGATGCTGGCATGGATACTGGAATACGCCGGACTGGCGCCTGGCTTTCTCATCGGCGGCGTGCCGCAGAATTTCGGCGTGTCGGCGCGGCTACCTGGGGTGCCGCAGCAGGACGCGAACAGTATTTCCCCGTTTTTCGTTATTGAAGCGGACGAATACGATACCGCCTTCTTCGACAAACGCTCCAAGTTCGTCCATTACCGGCCGCGCACGGCAGTGCTGAACAATCTGGAATTCGATCATGCCGATATTTTTGCCGATCTCGCCGCCATCGAAACCCAGTTCCATCATCTGGTACGCACAGTGCCGGGTCAGGGCTTGGTCGTGGCGAACGGCACCGAGCAGAGCCTGCAACGGGTGATCGAGCGCGGCTGCTGGACGCCGGTGGAGACGTTCGGCAGCGCAGGCGGCTGGCAGGCAATCAACGCCGCTGCCGATGGCAGTTTCGATGTGCTGCTGCATGATGAGTTGCAGGGGCGCGTGCAATGGCAGTTGCTCGGCCAGCATAACCGCATGAACGCACTGGCGGCACTGGCAGCTGCACGCCATGCCGGCGTCGCGGTCCAAGCTGTTATTGCGGCGCTCGGCGAATTCAGGAACGTCAAACGGCGCATGGAAACGCGCGGCGTTATCAACGATATTACCGTTTACGACGACTTTGCCCACCATCCCACTGCGATTGCCACCACGGTGGCGGGACTGCGCGCCAAGGTCGGCAGAGCGCGTATTCTCGCAGTGCTGGAACCGCGTTCCAACACAATGAAGCTGGGCGTCATGAAGTCGGCGCTGCCGCAAAGTCTGGCCGATGCAGACCGAGTATTCTGCTACGCGGCCAATCTCGGCTGGGACGCATCAGCAGCGCTGGCGCCTGTCGCATACAAATCCGAAACCTTTAACGACATGAATCGTCTGGTTGAAGCAATCGTGCAGCAAGCCCGGCCCGGCGATCACGTGCTCATCATGAGCAACGGCGGTTTCGGCGGTATTCATCAACAATTGCTCGATCAGTTGGCGGCTCGTTACTGACAGGTAGACGATTGAAACTATCAGCATTTTTCAAATCGCAAGATCCGCTCACGCTGACCCTTTTCGCTTCGGCACTCTTGCACGCAGTGGTGATTGCCGTCATCAAGTTCGAGCCGCCGGAACTCAAGGTGTTCAGGGACAAGACGCCCGCGCTGGAGGTGGTGCTGGTCAATGCCAAGACCGAAGCCAGCCCCGAAAAGGCCGATGCGCTGGCGCAGGCCAATCTCGATCGGGGTGGCAATACCGAAGACGAACGGCGCGCGAAAACGGCGCTGCCGGCTTCGAAAGATAAACCGGCCGACATCCGCGTCAAACCTGCAGAACAGACACGCGAGGCAGCCAAACAGGCAGAGCTGGAGGCAGAGGCTGAACGCAAACGGCAGCGTGTCGCCGAACTGGAGAAACAGGCGGAAGCCTTGATGACCCAGGCGCGGGCAAAAAAAGCGATAGAAACCGTGCCGACAACGAAAGCCGAGCTGCCACAATCGGAATCAGGACCGGAACCGGAGACCATGTCGCGGACCCTGGATCGCGCGCAACTGGCAACGGCAATTGCCGACATGGCAAGGCTGGAAGCACAGATTGCCAAACAGCAGGACGAATACCAGAAACGCCCCAAGCGCAGATTTATCGGCGCTCGTACTAAGGAGTACCGGTTTGCCACCTATGTCGAATCCTGGCGCCAGAAAGTGGAACGCGTCGGCAACCTGAATTACCCGGAAGCGGCCAAGGAGCAGAAAATTTACGGCCAGTTGCGCATGACGGTTTCGATCAATGCCGATGGTTCGATTGAAAGCGTGGAGATCAATCAGAGCTCGGGGCACCCGATACTGGATAACGCCGCTCGCCGCATCGTCGAGTTGGCCGCGCCCTATGCGCCTTTTCCCGATAACATCCGCAAGGATACCGACATTCTCAGCATTACCAGAACCTGGACCTTCACGCGCGAAGACAGCCTGGCAGCCGGCAATTGAAACGCATGGCAAATACTTGAAGAGCACAAATCATGAACTATTACCAGCAACACGTATTTTTCTGTCTCAACACACGCGAGGACGGCGCCGTTTGCTGCACTGATTACGGTGCCGAAGCGGCCTTCAATCACATGAAGGCGCGCGTCAAGAAGCTCAATCTCAACGGCGAGAGCAAGGTGCGCATCAACCGCGCCGGCTGCTTCGACCGTTGCGGCGAAGGGCCCTTGCTGGTGATTTATCCGCAGGCGGTCTGGTACCGCTTTGTCGATACCGATGATATCGACGAGATCATTGATTCGCATCTCATCGGCGGTAAAACGGTAGAACGGCTACTGGCCTAAATTCCGCCTAGCTTGGTCTGAATTGCTGTTTTCAGACGACGCGCGGTATTGGCGTCCAGCGGCATGGCTACCGTCTCGCGCTGGCTTGCTGCCCAGATCGGGGCGGGGAAAGTGCGGTCGCGCCTGAAGCGCGGAATGATGTGCCAGTGGAGATGAGGCGTCATATTGCCGAGCGAGGCGAGATTGATTTTTTCCGGCAGCAGAATCTCGCGAACGGCTTCTTCCACGGCAAACACTACCGACATCAGCCGTTCGCGCTGGTGCCGGTCGAGATCGCTCATTTCCTTCACATGGCGCGTGAGGATCACGCGGCAAAAGCCCGGATAGTCCATATCCTCCACTCGAACCACGCGGCAAAAGCCGTCCTGCCAAATCAGCTCGCCACCGGGATCACGGCATAACTCGCAATCTGCCACAGCCCCTTCTCCTTTGATAATCGTCACATTTTATTTATATTATGGGCTAAGTTGCGATCACACGCCTGATTGCATGCTGCGATAGGCTTTCCGTTACAGCCTCATGAAAACCACGATGGCTGATTCATGACGACACTTAACCGGACTCAGGAGAGATTGAGTTAACTTGGTAAAGTTTGCCTGTCATCAAGATGCCAGCCATGGTGTAAAACAGGAGGATCAGTATTGGCAAAGTCAGCTTTGGAACTGTCGCCCCCGACAGTGCTACGCAAGCTTTTCGGGCTTGCTGATGTCGAATTCAACGGCAACCGGCCCTGGGATATCCAGGTGCATGATGCAGATGTTTACCGCAGAATACTGCACAAGGGCACGCTGGGTTTTGGCGATGCTTATGTCGATGGTTTGTGGGACGCCGCAAAACTGGATGAAACCATCAGATATCTGCTCGATGCCGGGGTCGAAAGCAAAACCGTAGGCTGGGCCAGGGTCAGGCTGGTGGCCGAAGTCTTGCGTCACCGCTTTTTCAATTTGCAATCCTACAAGCGTGCTTTCGAGGTCGGTGAACGTCACTATGACATCGGCAATGACGTGTTCGAAGCCATGCTCGATTCCAGCATGAGTTACTCCTGCGCATACTGGGCCAAGGCCGACAGTCTTGAGCAGGCGCAGCATGACAAGCTCGACATGATCTGCCGCAAGCTGGAGCTGAAACCGGGCGAGCGCGTGCTGGAAATCGGCTGCGGCTGGGGCGGGCTGGCAAGGCATGCGGCGGCCAATTACGGTGTCGAAATTGTCGGCATCACGGTGTCAAAGGAGCAAAAAAAACTGGCGGAAGAACGTTGCGCCGGACTGCCGGTAGAGATCGTGCTGATGGACTACCGCCTGCTGCAAGGACAATACGACAAGATTGTTTCAGTCGGCATGTTCGAGCATGTCGGCCCCAAGAATTACCCGGTCTATTTCCGCAAGGCCTTCGAGCTGCTGCGCGACGACGGCCTTTTCCTGCTCCATACCATCGGCAGTTTCAAGGCCATCACCCATACCGACGCCTGGATAGACCGCTACATTTTTCCCAACGGCAAGATCCCATCACTGCACGAAATTACGCGCAATCTCGAAGGGCGCTTCGTGCTGGAGGACTGGCATAACTTCGGTCGCGATTATGACCGCACACTGATGGCGTGGTGGGACAACTTCGAGCAGGCCTGGCCGCAGCTACAGGCCCGATACGACGAAAAATTCTACCGCATGTGGAAGTACTACCTGATGTGCTGCGCCGGCTATTTCCGCAGCCGCCAGGGTCAGCTATGGCAACTGGTGCTGAGCAAACGCGGGCGTCAGCCCATGTACCGGTCGATACGCTAGCCTGAGCGCGCCCCGGATTTTTGATCAGGGCTTTTAAACCCCTGCAGCATGGGCCTGCTGGTCGGCGTGATAGCTGCTGCGCACCATGGGGCCGCAGGCGGCGTGGGTGAAACCCATTGCCAGCGCTTTCTGTTCGAATTCCTTGAACAGGGCAGGTTCGACAAAGCGTTTGACCGGCAGATGATGCGGGCTTGGTTGCAGATACTGGCCCAGTGTCAGCATGGTGACGCCGTGATCGCGCAGATCCTGCATCACCTGCAATATTTCCTCATCGCTTTCGCCGATCCCTAACATCAGACCGGATTTGGTCGGCACCTGAGGGTGCTGTTCGCCGAAGACTTTCAGCAGATTGAGCGAGTTGTGGTAATCCGAACCGGGGCGGGCCTCTTTATAAAGGCGTGGCACGGTTTCCAGATTATGGTTCATCACGTCCGGCGGCGCGTGCGTCAGTATTTCCATCGCGCGGTCGAGGCGGCCGCGAAAATCCGGTACCAGAATCTCGATTCTGATCTCGGGCGATTGCTCCCGCACCGCGCGGATGCAGTCGACGAAATGTTGCGCGCCGCCATCGCGCAGGTCATCGCGGTCGACGCTGGTGATGACGACGTATTTGAGTTTCATCCGGGCGATGGTGCGGGCCAGATTTTCCGGTTCGTTGACATCCGGCAGCAGCGGTTTGCCATGCGCGACATCGCAGAACGGGCAGCGCCGCGTGCAGATGTCGCCGAGTATCATGAAGGTGGCGGTGCCACCGCTGAAGCATTCGCCGATGTTCGGGCAGGAGGCCTCTTCGCAGACAGTGTGCAGGTTGTTGTCGCGCAGCACCTGCTTGATTTCCTGAAAGCGGGCGCTGTCCGGCACTTTCATGCGTATCCATTCCGGCTTGCGCAGTGGCGCCTGCGGTACGATCTTGATAGGTATGCGCGCCGTCTTGGCTGCGCCGGTTTCCTTGATGCCGGCCTGTTTGGCGCCGGGTTTGCCGGAGGTGTCCGGTTTGTAGGTGTGTTCGCTCATGCGGCTGTTTCGTCGGTATATCGTATATCAGTATAGGCGAGATCATGGCACAGGTTCAGCAGCAGCGCATCGGCGGCCGCCTGCTGAGTCATGGCAATGCCCAGTTCGGACAGTGCGGTGACGCGCAGCCCGCGATAGCCGCACGGGTCGATGGCGTCGAAGGGGCTCAGGTCCATGGCAATGTTGAGCGCAAGACCATGGTAGCAGTGGTTTTTCTTCAGTCGCAGGCCCAGCGAGGCGATCTTGCTGCCGCCAACGTAGACGCCCGGCGCATCCAGCAACGCCCCTGCAATGACGCCATGCGCTGCCAGCAGGTCGATGATGGCATTCTCCATCGCGCTGACCAGTTGCCGTACCTTGAGCCCTTTGCGGCCGAGGTCCAGCAGGAGGTAAATGACCACCTGCCCAGGGCCATGGTAGGTGATCTTGCCGCCGCGGTCGACCAGCACCAGAGGAATGTCATTGCGTGTCGGCAGTGCAACACCGCGCCGGTTGAGCCCCAGCGTGTAGACCGGGGCATGCTCGGTGACCCAGATTTCATCCATCGTATCGGCACTGCGTGCGGTTGTGAACGCCTGCATCGCGCGCCAGGCGGATTCATAGTCGGTCCGGCCGAGACGCCGTATGGTAAGCCGCTGTGGCATGGCTCAGAGCACGTACTTGACCAACGGGTGCGAGGTCAGCGCCCGGTAGATGTCGTCCAGTTGCGGTTTCGAAGTGACGTATACCGTGCAGGTCAGGCTCAGGTACTTGCCGGCCGAGCTGGCACGCATTTCTACCTTGCTGGCATCAAAACCGCTGTCGTGCACGCGGATGACGTCGATGATGGTTTGCGCGAAGCTGTCCTGCGTTTCACCCATGACCTTGATCGGAAAACTGCAGGGGAACTCGATCAGCGTCTGTTCTTCAGCCACGGCGCATCACCTCGTTCTTGAAATCCTGATAAAGCCGGTACATGCGATGGAACACGGGCCCCGGTTTGCCGTCTCCTACCAGTTTACCGTCCAGCGTGACGATGGCGAGCACTTCCTTGGTCGAAGAAGTGATCCACAGCTCGTCTGCAGCGCGGATGCGCGCCTCCTCGAAATAACCGGTCTGTAGCGGAATGTGATTGGCTGCGGCCAGTTCCAGCACGACATCGTAAGTGATACCGGGCAGCATGTGCTGATCCTTGGGCGGCGCCAGAATGACGCCGTTTTCCACGGCAAAGATATTGCTGGCAGCGCCTTCGGTGAGGATGCCGTCACGGAACAGTATGGTTTCGACGGTACCGGCATCGACAGCCCGCTGCCGTAACAGAACATTTGGCAGCAGAGCGATCACCTTCAGATCGCAATGATCCCAGCGGATATCTGGCGCGCTGATGGCGGCTACGCCCTGTTCGACCTGCGCGGACGAGGGTGTCACCAGCGGGTTGCTCATGATGAAGACGGTAGGCACCGAATGTTCGGGGAACGCATGATCGCGCGGCGCCGGCCCGCGCGTCACCTGCAGATAGACGGACTGATCCTCGGCCTCGTTCTTTTCGATCAGGGTCAGCACCAGCGCTTCCCATTCATCGAGGCTGTGCGGGTTCTCCAGCCTGAGGCCGGCCAGACTGTGCTGCAGCCGCTGCAGATGCTCGCGCAGCCTGAAGGCGCGTCTGGAATAGACCGGGATCACTTCGTAGACGCCATCGCCGAAAATGAAGCCGCGGTCGAGCACCGGCACGCATGCCTGTTCTATCGGCAGAAACTGATTGTTCAGGTAGACGATCTGACTCAAGTTGCTGTCCTCGCCATGTTTGCGCTTATGCGAACCACAGCCGGATGGTGTCCCACAGACGGCCGAAGAAACCGGCGATCGCCACATCTTCGGCAGCGACCAGCTTCTGGCTGTCGATCACCTTGTCGTCCAGTATGAAATCGATGGTGCCGACTTCATCACCAGCCTTGATAGGAGCGATCAGCGGCTGCCTGCTGGTGATTTTGGCTTTTACCCGGCTGTATTCGCCTTTAGGTAGCGTGATGTAAAGATCCTTGGCAACGGTAGCGGCCAGGATACTGTCGATGCCTTTCCATATCCTGAGCTGGTTGACCGCCTGGCCTGCCTTGTAGACCAACTGCGATTCGTGGAACTGGAAGCCGTAGTTGAGCAGTTTCTGGCTTTCGGTTGCACGTGCATTTTCCGATGTGGCGCCCAGCACCACGGAAATCAGCCGCATGTCGCCGCGCTTGGCTGAGGTCATCAGGCAGTAACCGGCAGATTTGGTATGACCGGTCTTGATACCGTCGACAAAAGGGTCGAGCCATAGCAGGCGGTTACGGTTGGGCTGGGTGATGTTGTTGTAGGTGTATTCCTTGACCGAATAATGGCGCTGGTAATGATCGGGAAAATCCTGAATCAATGCGGCTCCCAGCAGGGCAAGGTCATGCGCGGTAGTGTAATGCGCTTCATGCGGAAGACCGGTGGAATTGACGAAGTTGGTGTTGTTCATGCCAAGGCGTTTGGCTTCCTTGGTCATCAGTTGGGCGAACACTTCTTCTGAACCGGCAACGCCTTCAGCCAGCGCAATCGAGGCATCGTTGCCGGATTGCACGATGAGCCCGTGCAACAGTTCTTCCACGGTAACCGGCCGGTTTGGCTCGATAAACATTCTGGAGCCTTCGGCCTGCCAGGCAGCGGTACTGACCGGCAGCACCTGATCGGATTTCAGATGACCGTTTTTCAATGCCTTCAACACCAGATAGGCGGTCATCACCTTGGTCAGCGAGGCAGGTTCTATTCTGCTGCTTGCACCCTCTTCTGCGATGATGTTGTCGCTGTTGACGTCCAGCAAAACATAGGATTTGACCGCCAGCGCAGGCGGCGGCGGAATGTCGGCTGCCAGTACCTGGAGTGGTACAGCAAGTAACAGAGCGGAAAGAAAGGCGGATTTCAGTATTTGCATGTTCTTGGTTTCAAATTGAATTATTGATGAAAAACAACGATGGCATTGATGCCAACGGACTGATTGATTCTGGCAGCGGCCTGGTCTGCTTCCGAGCGGTTCATGTAAGGCCCGAGCCTGACGCGGTAAGTGTTTTCATTATACCAGCTCTGGATGGGCACACTGCGGCCGTTCCCGGCTGTCGTCAGGTTGCGGCTTTGCAGGTCTTCGCGCAACTTGTCGGCATTCTCCTGCGATTTGAATGCGCCTACTTGCACATAAACACCGGCTGACTTATTGGTCACAGTATTACCGCTTGCAGTAGCTGCACGTGCCATGGTTTCCGGGCGGGTATCTATCCATTCGACTTCGACCAGTCCACTGCCTTTTTGCACGATGCCGAGCTTGTGCGCAGCCACATAGGAAAGGTCGATCAAACGGTCATTGAGAAATGGCCCACGATCGTTGACGCGCACGACAACGCTGCGGCCGTTTTCCGGATTGGTGACGCGCACGTAACTGGGAATCGGCAGCGTCGTGTGGGCAGCAGTCATTGCATACATGTCGTAAGGTTCGCCGCTGGCGGTCTGGTTGCCGTGGTAGCGCCTGCCATACCATGAAGCAACGCCACGCTCGCGGTACGGCTGATAGTTCTTCATCGGCACGTATTGACGGCCGAGTGCGGTATACGGACGGCTGTTGGCCGCTCGTATGTTTTCTGAGCGCGGTACGGCATCAGGAATCCGCGCTATTTCAGCTTCGGAAATACTGCCGGGTCCATCATCCAGATAATAGCCGCCACCCCTGGCTGAGCCCTGGCTGCTATCACTGCCGGCGGTGCCGGGTGACTCAGGCTTCACCGGCCTGCTGCTACATGCGGCGAGAACAAGGCTCAATACAACGATTGCCGTGATCTTGATCTGTTTCATCAGGTTGCTACCAGTTTTTTATGGGTTTGTATGCTCATCAGGATGCCAAAGCCCAGCATCAGCGTCACCAGCGATGTGCCGCCATAGCTGATCAGCGGTAACGGTACGCCGACCACGGGCAATATGCCGCTGACCATGCCGATGTTGACGAAGGCATAAGTGAAGAAGGTCAGCGCAATGCTGCCGGCCAGCAGGCGGCAGAAGGTGTTCTGTGCCTGCGCTGCAATGAGCATGCCGCGTCCGATGATGAGTGTGAACAGCAGCAGCAGGAAAAGGTTTCCGAGCAGGCCGAATTCCTCCCCGAACACCGCCAGAATGAAATCCGTGGTGCGTTCCGGGATGAAGTCCAGTTGCGATTGCGTGCCGCTGAGCCAGCCTTTGCCGGCCAGTCCGCCGGAACCGATGGCGATGCTGGCCTGAATGGTGTGGTAGCCGGCACCCAGCGGATCCTGATGCGGGTCGAAGAGAATGATGATGCGGCGGCGCTGATAGTCGTGCAACAGACCCCACAATATCGGGGCCAATGCGGCAAAGGTGGCAGACAAGGCCAGAATCAGTTTCCAGCTGAAGCCTGCCAGGTAAATGACGAAGATACCGGAGCCGACAATCAGCAGGGTGGTGCCGAGGTCCGGTTGCTTGAGAATGAAGGCGGCCGGTATTGCCAAAAAGATCGCGGCGATGATGTAGTCGACCATTTGTAACGACGCCTCGCGTTTGGCGAAATACCAGGCCAACATCATCGGCGCTGCAATCTTCATCAGTTCGGAAGGTTGAATGCGGGCGACGCCGAGGTCGAGCCAGCGCCTGGCGCCGTTGGTAATTTCGCCGAACATGGCAACCCCGGTGAGCAACACCAAGCCGAGCAGATAGAGCGGCAAGGCCACCCGCTCCAGATGCTGGGGCGGGATGTTGGCAGCCACCCACATCACTACCAGCGCGACCGAGATGTTGGTCAGCTGTGCCATCATGCGTGCCGGATTTTCGCCTGAAGCGCTGTAGAGCACGAAAAGTCCGAGCAGCATGGTGATGGCGATACTGCCCATCAAAAAGCCGTCGATATGTTTGAACAGTCGGTTGATCAGCCGCTCAATCATGTTGATGGTCTCCGTTTGCCGTCGGCGTTGCCGCAGGTGTTAAGGCTGCTCCTGTAGCAGCAGGCGCTGTTTCCGCAGTCGCGGCAGCTGCAGGCATTTCGGCAGGGGCTGGCTCTTTGCCGAGCAGGTAGTAATCGATCACTTTGCGTGCGATCGGACCGGCAGTCGCGCCGCCGCCGCCGCCGTTTTCGACGATCACTGCCAGTGCAATCTTGGGGTCGTCTGCCGGCGCATAGGCGATGAAGAGGGCATGGTCGCGATGGCGTTCGTCCAGTTTGCTGGCGTCATATTTTTCACCCTGTTTGATGCCGACCACCTGAGCCGTACCGGTTTTTGCGGCGACTGTGTAGGGCGCCCCGGCACCGACCGCGACAGCGGTTCCGCCAGGCAAGGTGACGTCCTCCATCCCTTTTCTGACAATGGCAACGTTGTCGGCGTGCAACTCGACGCGGTCGACGATGACTGGGTCGACCGGCCTAATGCTGTCGTTGCGTGCGTCCTGAATGCTGGCGACGATGCGCGGTTTCATTGCTACGCCATTATTGGCGAAGATGGCGGTTGCCTGTGCCAGCTGCATCGGCGTTGACAGCATGTAGCCCTGGCCGATACCGAAAATCACGGTTTCACCCGGATACCACGGTTGCTTCCAGCGCCGTTTTTTCCATTCAGGGGTAGGTAGCAGGCCTTCCAGTTCACCGGCGATGTCGATGCCGGATTTCTGGCCGAAACCGAAATGGCGGACAAAATCCGTCATCGCGTAAATGCCCATTTCATGGGCGAGGCCGTAGAAGAAGGTGTCACAGGAAATGGTAATGGCTTTTTGCATGTCCACCACGCCGTGGCCTTCAGGCTTCCAGTCGCGGTAGCGGTGGCGGTTGCCCGGTAACATAAAGAAACCGGGGTCCTTGATGCTGAATGGCGGCAGCCGTTTACCGGCTTCGAGACCGGCCAGTGCGACGAATGGCTTGAATGTGGAACCCGGAGGATAGATGCCGCGCAACGGACGATTGATCAGCGGTTTGTCGAGCGATTCGTTCAACAGTTTCCAGTTTTCCGTGTCGATGCCGCCGACAAACAGATTGGGGTCGAAGGTCGGCATGCTGACATAGGCGAGCACCTCGCCGTTTCTCGGATTGATGGCGACCAGTGCACCGCGGCGGTCGCCAAAGGCTTCCTCGCCGATTTTCTGCAGCTTGCTGTCAACCGACAGAATGAGATTGTCGCCGGGTACCGGCGGCGTGCTGGACAGTACGCGCACGGCATGTCCGCCGGAATCTACTTCAACCTGCTTGAAGCCGGTTTTGCCGTGCAGGGTCGATTCGTAATACTGCTCAAGACCGGTTTTGCCGATATGATCGGAGCCTTTGTAGTTCGACAGCTGGCCGGATTCCTTCAGTTGTTCAATGTCCTTGTCGTTGATGCGGCCGATGTAGCCGACCAGATGCGAACCGAGCGGGCCTTGCGGATATTGGCGGAACAATCTGGATTTGATTTCCACACCGGGGAAACGATAGCGATTGACGGCGAAACGCGCGGCTTCGGTTTCGTTGAGATGGGTACGCAGCGGGATGCTTTCGAATTCCTCGCTCTCGGCCATGATTTTCTTGAAACGCTTGCGGTCCAGCGCGTCGATGGACACCAGTTCCGCAAGCTGGTTGACGGTTTCTTCCACATTTCTGACGCGGGCGGGGGTGATTTCCAGCGAATAGACAAAGAAATTGTGCGCCAGAATCACGCCGTTCTTGTCGAGGATCATGCCGCGATTGGGTTGAACCGGCACCAGCGAAATGCGGTTACTTTCCGCCAGGGTGTGAAAATGCTCGTGCCTGATCATCTGCAGATAGAACATGCGTGCGGCGAGTATGCCGAAGCAGACCAGCACCAGCAGGGCGCCAACCCAGAGGCGCAAGCGGAAATAATGACTTTCCTGCTGATAGTTCTTCAGTTCTGAACGGAATCGCATCGGCAGGCCCTAGTTTTTGCCGGAAGCAGGTTCAATACCAAGGCGCGTGAAAATGACAAACTGCCAGAGCAGAATGCCGCTGACACTGGGGAGAAAGTAGCTCCATTGTGGTACATCGTCCCCGGCGAACAATTTCAGCACCATGACCACGCATTGCGTGAATACCAGCAAAACAAATACGTAGGCGGCCTGTTGCCAGATATTGAACAGGGCCAGTCTGCGCTGATAGCTGACGGCAAAGAACCCCGTGATGGCGTAGGCCAGCGCGTTCTGGCCGAATAGCCCGCCGCTGATCAGATCAACGACCAGGCCGGCGAACCAGGCGGTGCCGATGTTGCACAGGTGAGGTGCGCGCAGCAGCCAGTAGATGACCGCCAGCAGTATGAAGTCGGGACGTATCAGCAGACCGTAGCCGGCCCAGGGCGCCAGTTGCAGGATCAGCGCGAGCAGCATGGAAAGGTAGACGTTTTTAAGGCTAACGGTTTGCATCGGGAGTGACCGGAACTGGTTGTGCGGTGGGTTGTGGCAGCGCAGGCTGCAGCTTCAGGGTTCTGTCAGCACCCCTGGCGGACTTGTTGACGACTTCGCCGGTGGCAGGTTCGGTCACGGGAATGCTGATCAGCAGCACCTGGCGATGGTTCTTCACGCCGGCGAGAGGCCTGGAACGTATCTGGGCAAACGACAGGTCAGGGTTGCGGTCAATGCTCACCACTTCGGCTACTGCCAGCCCGGCCGGGTAGACACCGTCGATGCCTGATGTGATCAGGCGATCGCCTTTCTGAATATCGACATTGACCGGCAGGTAGGGCAAGTCGATCACGTTGTCTTTGCCGAGGCCGAAGGCAATCGCCCTGAGGCCGTTTCTTTCAATTTGCACGGGGACGGAAAGTTCCTTGTCGGTGATCAGCGTGATTTCGCTGGAGAACGGATAGACGCGGGTGACCTGGCCGATGACGCCGTCGCCATCGACCACCGCCTGCCCGGGCGCGATGTTCTGCCGCGTACCGAGGTTGACCATGACTTTGTGCGAGAAAGGGTCGCGGCCGATATGCAATATTTCGCCCAGGCGCGCGGGCTGGGATAGCGATTGTGAAGCACCCAGCAGATTGCGCAGGTGCTCGTTTTCGGCTTCCAGCAGCTGCAGCTTCTGCAGTTTGCTGTCTTGCTCCAGCGCTTTTTGTTCCAGATGCCGGTTTTTGCTGACCAGCGAGGTGTGCGTGGTGATGTAGTCTGAAGTTGAATGGAAAAAGCCGGAGGGAACATTTGCGATGGTTTGCAGCGGGTGCGTGAGGGCAGCGAAACCTTGCCGTACTTCATCGAGATAATGCAAGCGGGCGTCGGTGGCGATCAGTGCGATGGAAAACGCGGAGAAAAATACCAGCCGGGTGAAGGGACTCGGGCCGCGAACGAAAAACGACGGTGTTTGCTGAGGTTCCAGAACGCGAGGCATTTGGCCTGTGGGCTTTCAGAAAAAAACAAGCCGCCTGAAGCTAAAGCGGCTTGTCTGCTGTGTTGAAAAAAAGAGGTTGTAATTACTCGCTGGCAAATACATTGCCCAGTTTGTCCATTTCTTCGAGAGCGCGTCCGCAGCCACGTGCGACACAGGTCAGCGGGTCTTCGGCAACAATCACCGGCAGGCCGGTTTCTTCCACCAGCAGGCGGTCGAGATCGCGCAGCAATGCGCCGCCACCGGTTAGCACCATGCCCTTTTCGGCAATGTCTGCGCCGAGTTCCGGCGGGGTTTGTTCCAGCGCTGATTTGACGGCGCCGACAATGGCGTTGAGCGGTTCGGTCAGGGCTTCCAGAATTTCGTTGCTGGAGATGGTGAACTTGCGCGGCAGCCCTTCTGCCAGGTTGCGGCCGGTGACTTCCATTTCCAGCACTTCTGAGCCGGGGAAGGCGGAACCGATTTTTTTCTTGATCAGCTCGGCGGTCGGTTCGGAAATCTGCATGCCGTAATTGCGGCGGATGTAGTCGATGATGGCCTGGTCGAACTTGTCGCCGCCGACGCGCTCGGATTTGGCGTAGACGATGCCGCCGAGCGAGATGACGCCGACTTCGGTGGTGCCGCCGCCGATGTCCACTACCATGGAGCCGGTGGCATCAGCAACCGGCATGTCGGCGCCAATGGCTGCAGCCATCGGTTCCTCGATCAGATAGACCTGTCTCGCACCGGCGCCGATGGCGGATTCGCGGATGGCGCGGCGTTCAACCTGGGTAGAGCCGACCGGCACGCAGATGATGATGCGCGGGTTGGGCGAAAACAGGCGGGATTCGTGGATACGGCGGATAAAGTACTTGAGCATTTGCTCGGTGACGGTGAAGTCGGCAATTACGCCGTCTTTCATCGGACGGATCGCAGTGATGTTGGCAGGTGCGCGGCCCAGCATGCGCTTCGCTTCGAGACCGACGGCGAGAATGGTTTTCTTGCCAGCCGGACCGCCTTCCTGACGGATGGCGACGACGGAAGGCTCATCCAGTACTACGCCCTTGCCGCGCACGTAAATCAGGGTGTTGGCTGTACCGAGGTCGATGGCCAGATCGTTTGAAAAATAACTATTTAGAATGCCGAACATTGTTTTATTCCCGTGCCTGCCGTTGGTTGCTTTTGATTTGCGCTAAGACTCAAGCTGTGGATTCGAGCGGCGTGAATCAGCAAGAAGCGCATTAAATCAGGCTATAATACCCGATATCGTATTGAAAATTAAGATTCAAATGAAATTACCAATCAAATATGCAAGCAGGGTGCAACGATGTCTTTAAATACTGCAGATGTGAAGCGTATCGCCCATCTGGCACGCATTGAAATCAGCGAATCTGAAGCTGAAGCCACACTCCATAAACTTTCTGGCATTCTCGGGCTGATCGAGCAGATGCAGGCCGTGGATACGACAGGCATCGCGCCGATGTCGCATTCACAGGATGTGACGCAACGGCTGCGCGAAGATGTCGTCACAAAAACCAACCAGAGAGAAGCATTTCAGAAAATTGCGCCGGCCGTCGAGAACGGTCTTTATTTAGTCCCCAAAGTCATCGAATAATCCTATGCATACCTCCATAACCCGTCTGCGCGGGCGAGTCGCTGTGTCACGTGCCCGTTCGTTTCTCGCCTGTTTTATTACCATGTCCCGCTACTCATGGAGCAGCGCCTTGCCGGCCATTTCGCCCACCCTGACCCGGAGGGCCTGCGTGTCATGATCAACAGCAGCCTCAAACAGCTGGGAGCGATGCTTGCCGGCAAACAGATTTCCAGCGTTGAACTGACGCAGGCGTTTCTCAAGCGGATTGAATCGCATAATCCTGACATCAACGCTTATATCACGGTTGATGCGGAAAAGTCGCTCGCGCAGGCCGCCGCTGCAGACCGCCTGATTGCCGGGGGCAAGGCCGGGGCTATGACCGGCATTCCGGTCGCGCAGAAGGATATTTTTGTCGCCAGTGGCTGGCGTACCACCTGCGGCTCGCGCATGCTGGAAAACTTCATCGGCCCCTACGATGCCGATATCATCGAGCGCTTCGATGCAGCCGGTGCCGTCAATCTGGGCAAGACCAACATGGATGAGTTCGCCATGGGTTCCTCCAACGAAACATCCTATTACGGAGCGGTGAAAAATCCTTGGGACAGAACGCGCGTACCGGGCGGCAGTTCCGGCGGCAGCGCGGCAGCGGTGGCTGCGCGCTTGTGTGCGGCGGCAACCGGCACCGATACCGGCGGCTCGATACGCCAGCCCGCCTCCCTCTGCGGGCTCTCCGGCCTGAAACCTACCTACGGTCTGGTGTCGCGTTACGGCATGATTGCCTTTGCCTCATCGCTCGATCAGGCTGGTCCGATGGCCAAGTCCTGCGAGGATATGGCCCTGATGATGAATGTGATGACCGGCTTCGACGAGCGCGATTCCACCAGCCTGCAGCGCGAACGGGAAGATTACACCCGGGGCCTCCAGCAGTTCGAAGGCAGGGAAAGGCCCTTGGCCGGACTCAGGGTCGGCCTGCCGAAAGAGTACTTTGCCGAGGGGCTGGATGCTTCTGTGGCGAAGGTCGTGCAGCAGGCCATCGACGAATACCGCAAGCTCGGTGCCGAGATCGTCGATATCAGCCTGCCCAACACGCAGCTTTCAATCCCGGTTTATTACGTGCTGGCCCCGGCCGAGGCGTCGAGCAATCTTTCGCGTTATGACGGCGTGCGCTACGGTCACCGCGCAGCACAATACGACGATCTCATGGACATGTACTGCAAGACGCGCGCCGAGGGTTTCGGCGCCGAGGTCAAGCGCCGTATCCTGATCGGTACCTATGTGCTGAGCGCGGGCTACTACGATGCCTACTACTTGAAAGCGCAACAGATTCGCCGCCTGATTGCCGAGGATTTTGCCAAGGCGTTCCGCCAGTGCGACATCATCCTCGGCCCGACCGCGCCTTCCACTGCTTTCAGGGCCGGTGAAAAGGCGGATGATCCTGTTGCCATGTATCTGCAGGATATCTACACCATTGCCGTTAACCTCGCCGGTTTGCCCGGCATGAGCATTCCGGCCGGCTTTGCCGAAGTTGATGGCAAACAGCTGCCGGTCGGTTTGCAGGTGATCGGCAATTATTTCGATGAAGCGCGCATGCTGAATGTCGGCCATGCCTATCAGCAAGTGACGGATTGGCATCAGCGCATGCCGGAGGGTATTTAAGGTGGAATGGGAAGTTGTCATCGGGCTGGAAACGCACGCGCAGCTGCAAACCAGATCCAAGATTTTTTCTGGCGCTTCAACGACTTATGGTGCCGAGCCCAATACGCAGGCTTGCGAGATCAGCATTGCATTGCCCGGTGTGCTGCCGGTGCTGAACAAGGAAGCGGTGAATTGTGCGATCAGGTTCGGTCTCGCAGTGGATGCCGAGATTGCGCCGGTGTCTGTATTTGCGCGCAAGAACTACTTTTATCCTGATCTGCCGAAGGGTTACCAGATCAGCCAGTACGAGTTGCCCGTGGTCGGTAAGGGTGCTTTGACGATACAGGTGGGCGATACGGAAAAAACCATCCGTATCACGCGCGCGCATCTGGAAGAAGATGCAGGCAAGTCGGTCCACGGCGCTGCCGAGGGCATGTCCGGCATTGACCTCAACCGTGCCGGTACGCCATTGCTCGAAATCGTTACGGAGCCGGACATGCGTTCTGCGGCAGAGGCGGTGGCCTACGCCAAAAAGCTGCACGAACTGGTGCAGTGGATCGGCATCTGCGATGGCAACATGCAGGAAGGCAGCTTCCGTTGTGATGTCAACGTATCGGTCAGACCAAAAGGCTCGGACAAACTCGGTACGCGGCGCGAAATCAAGAATCTCAATTCCTTCAAGTTCATGCAGCAGGCGATTGAATATGAAACGCGCTGGCAGATCGAGACGCTGGAAGACGGCGGCAAGATCGAGCAGGCCACCGTGCTGTTCAACCCGGATACCGGCGAGACGCGCGCCATGCGCAGCAAGGAAGAAGCCAACGATTACCGCTATTTCCCCGATCCGGACCTGTTGCCGCTGGCGATCAGCGAAGCCGACAAGGCCGCAGTGAAGGCTACCATGCCGGAGCTGCCACAAGCCATGCAGGCGCGTTTTGTCAGTGAGTACAAGCTCTCGGCCTACGACGCATCGACATT
Source organism: Methylophilales bacterium LSUCC0135 (assembly GCA_001704575.1). Lineage (GTDB taxonomy): Bacteria > Pseudomonadota > Gammaproteobacteria > Burkholderiales > Methylophilaceae > UBA6140. The sequence continues at coordinate 34,799 of MCAW01000007.1, read as the reverse complement.
GACTTCATCCAGAGCGATCGCCGCATATTTTGAGGCAACCGTGGCCGCGTTCGTCGGCGAAGCCAAGCTGGCCGCCAATTGGGTGATGGGCAGTGTTGCGGCCAAGCTGAACGAAGAAGACAAGGATATTTCCGCTTCGCCGGTCTCGGCCATGCAGCTTGCAGGGCTACTGAAACGCATCGCCGATAACACCATCTCCAACAAGATCGCGCGGGAAGTGTTCGATGCCATGTGGGCGGGCGAAGGTGATGCCGATGCCATCATCGAAAAGAAAGGGCTGAAACAGGTAACCGACAGCGGTGCGATTGAAGCCATTATCGATGAAGTGCTGGCCGCCAACGCGGCGATGGTCGAGGAATACAAGGCCGGCAAGGAGAAAGCTTTCAATGCCCTGGTCGGTCAGTGCATGAAGGCGAGCCGTGGCAAGGCCAACCCGTCGCAGGTCAACGAGCTTCTGAAAAAGAAACTTTCCTGAGACTTTTGTCGGGGGCAATCAATCCGGCGTAACGCCCATCAGGGCGTTGCGCCATTGTTTTTTTCGCGTCTCGCCGGTGATGCCGGCATTGGCTGGACTGGTCGACGGTAGGCGCATCATTTCGAATTTTTCGGCGTCTGACAGTGGCGGCAACACAAGACGGCGGAACAGTTGCTCGGCCTTGGCACCATTGAACAGAATCCTGCGTATGTGAGGATGCTCAGCGAAAAATCGGCGGAAATCGTTGACGACCACTGAATCTGCGGTAATGTCGGCATCCAGGGAGGTTTTGCGGTAACACTGCTGCAATACATCCCACAAGGCAATCCCGTGCGTTCGGAGCAGTTCCAGACGGTTTTCGTACGATGCGCCGGCGGGTGCAGAGAAGGTTTCGATAACTATTGGCCAGAACAGGTTGCGCGGATGCGCGTAATACTGGTTGGCGGCGAGCGAGGCCTTGCCCGGCATCGAGCCGAGGATCAACAGCCTCGCATCGCTGCGAGCAAGCGGCGGGAAACTGCGGACGATCATGAACGCTGGAAATTAAAAAGGCGATGCCAATGCATCGCCTTGTAATCCTTGCCGGTTCTGCCGGTCAAGCTTCCATTTCGCCCATGGCTGATTGCTGGTAATTCTGCAGGCCCAGACGTTCGATCAGGCCCAGTTGCGTTTCCAGGTAGTCGATGTGTTCTTCGGTGTCGTCCAGAATGCCGGTGAGAATGTCGCGCGAAACGTAATCCCGGACCGATTCGCAATACGCAATCGCTTCCACGTAATGGGCGCGGCCACCGATTTCAAGCTGCAAATCGCAGTTCATGCATTCGGGCACGTTTTCGCCGATCAGCAGCTTGTTGAGATCCTGCAGGTTGGGCAAGCCGTCGAGAAACAGGATGCGCTCGATCAGCTTGTCGGCATGGCGCATTTCTTCGATGGACTCCTCATAGACCTTCTTGCCCAGCGCCATCAGCCCCCAGTTCTTGTACATGCGGGCATGCAGAAAATACTGGTTGATGGCAGTCAGTTCAAGCGTGAGCGCCTTGTTGAGGTATTGAATGACTTTCTTGTCGCCTTTCATGATCGGGTCTTCCGTAATTGATGACTGAAGCAGAAAGGATAAACTTGCCAACTGACCGTTGCAAGTAAAGGCGGAAGTTTCAGGCGAAGGCGGGGAATTCAGGCAAAAGCGACGGCGTGTTCGCTCGGGCTGGGCTGGCTGGCGCTCTGCTGGCCGCGCAGGATGCCGAGCGCGCACTGCGAACAGCGGCCGCATTCGGAGGCGACGCCGAGTTTTTGACGCAGCTCGCGCATCGAGCATGCACCCTCGCAGATCGCTTCGCGAATCTGGCTATCGGTTACTGCACTGCAGACACAAACGTACAAAATGGCACCCCTTGATCGAAGTTTATGCGGTCGAAGATAGCGCAATACGACTTCAACCTTAATAATCTATGGTGCCATTATATCTAAATGAGAATCGTTGTCAATATCATTAGCAAACGCCATACAGCGCACGGTATTTTTCCACCTCGTCGCGGTAGGCGGCCAGCTCTGCATCGTCTGCCAGATAGCCGATCAGATCGGCCAGCGTGGCAATGCTGATGACCGGAATGCCGTAATCGCGCTGCACTTCCTGAACGGCCGAGAGGGCTTCCTGGCCGCGTTCCTGGCGGTCGATAGCAATGGCGACACCGCATGGCGTGGCGTTGTGGGCGCGGATCAGATCGACCGATTCGCGAACGGAAACACCGGCGGAGATGACGTCATCGACAATCAGTACGCGACCGGCGAGCGGCGCGCCGACAATGGTGCCGCCCTCGCCATGGTCTTTAGCTTCCTTGCGGTTGTAGGCATATGGCAGGTTGTGGCCCTGGCGTGCCAGCGCGATCGATATGGTGGCTGCGAGCGTGATACCCTTGTAGGCGGGGCCGAACAGCATGTCGAACTGAACGCCGGATTTGAGGATGGCCGCGGCGTAGAATTCGCCCAGTTTCATCAGGCTCTCGCCATCGTTGAACAGCCCGGCGTTGAAGAAATAGGGGCTCAGGCGTCCGGCCTTGGTGGTGAACTGGCCGAAGCGCAGCACCTGCTTGTTGATCGCGAAGCGGATAAAATCCCGGGTGAACTCAGTCATCTTTTTGCACTTGATAAGGAATATTCTGTTGAGAATTATATCTGTAAACCTGAACGGCATCCGTTCGGCAAGCAACAAGGGATTTTATGCCTGGCTGGCAAAGCAGGACGCCGACGTCATCTGCATGCAGGAGCTGAAAGCGCAGGCCACCGATATGACGCGTGAAATGTTGCAGCCGGACAATCTCTACGGCTATTTTCACTACGCCGAAAAAAAAGGCTACAGCGGCGTTGGTATCTACAGCAAAAAACAGCCGGATGCGATTATAGAAGGCTTGGGTATTCCGGATATCGATGCCGAAGGGCGCTATATCGAAGCGCAGTTCGGCAATCTCTCCGTGGTCTCGCTCTATCTGCCTTCCGGCTCCAGCGGCGAGGAGCGGCAGGCTTTCAAATTCAGTGTCATGGCCCGTTTCATGCCGCATCTGGAGGCCTTGAGAGCCTCCGGTCGTGAAGTGGTCATCTGTGGTGACTGGAATATCGCGCACAAGGAAGCCGACCTGAAAAATTGGAAAGGCAACAGGAAGAACTCAGGCTTCCTGCCCGAGGAGCGCGCGTGGATGAGCGATCTGTTCGATCGCGTCGGCTGGGTCGATGTTTACCGCAGTTTGTACCCCGACACTACCGATGCCTGCTATACCTGGTGGAGCAACCGCGGTCAGGCCTGGGCAAAAAATGTTGGTTGGCGCATTGATTATCAGATCGCTACGCCGGGCATGGCGGCCAAGGCGCAGCATGCCTCGATCTACAAGGATGAGCGTTTCAGCGACCATGCACCGCTGAGTATCGATTACGAGCTTGAATGAAAGTGCTGGACTAGATGACGGGCAATTTCGTCTTCGTAATCCGGGAAGTAGCGGGCGATGACGGCGAGATCGAAGCTGCGCAGTATGCTGGTGTTGGATTCGCGCGCGAGCAGAAACTCGAAGGATTTCTCGATCAGGACTTCGGCTGATACTTTGCCGCCAGACAGTTTTTCGGCGTAAGACGGTTGTAGCGTGACGACGTGGATGGTGGGGTTTTTAGCTTCCACGCGTACCTCGAAGCTGTGGTTATCCAGTATCCTGATCTCGATCTTCTGCATGGGTCTTCTCTCCGGAGCTGGCAAGTCTGCCGGGATAATTTAACTCACTCGCATGAATTTCACTACCTGTTTTCAACACATCCTATAATCGCCATAGTCGCCACGCGTTGGCCCACCCATCAAGAACAATGACATGAATGCCTATCTAGAGATTTTTCGTAGCCGTCGCGTAGCCGTGGTCTGTTTGCTCGGATTTTCCTCCGGTTTGCCGCTGGCATTAACCAGCGGTACCTTGCAGGCTTGGATGACGGTTTCCGGCGTCGATCTGGCCACCATCGGCATCTTTACCTTGGTCGGTCTCCCCTATACCTGGAAGTTTCTCTGGGCGCCGTTGATGGATCGTTATGTACCGCCTTTTCTCGGCCGTCGGCGCGGCTGGATCGCTGCGATGCAGATCGCTCTTGGTGTCGCTATCGCTGTCATGGGTGCGCTGGACCCGGTGACGATGCCGTGGGCGCTGGCGGCATTGGCGCTGATGGTGGCATTCATATCGGCTTCGCAGGACGTCGTTTTCGACGCCTATCGCGCCGATGTGCTGCGCCCGGCCGAACGCGGCATCGGCGCGGCCGTGTCGGTGCTCGGTTACCGACTGGCGATGCTGGTTTCCGGTGCGCTGGCCTTGATACTTTCCGATCAGATCGGCTGGCAGAACACTTATTGGTTGATGGCAGCGCTGATGATCGCAGCGATCGGCGCCACCCTGTTTGGGCCGGAGCCGGAAGTTGCAGTGAAGCCGCCGAGAACGCTGACTGAAGCCGTGGTCGAACCGCTGCGCGAGTTTTTTGCCAGAAACGGCGCCTGGGCTTTGCTGCTGCTGATTGTGCTGTACAAGCTCGGCGATGCGTTTGCCGGTTCGCTGACGACGGCATTTCTGATCCGCGGCGTTGATTTTACCGCCACCGAGGTGGGTGCCATCAACAAAGGCATGGGGTTGGCGGCTACATTGGTTGGCGTGGTGTTCGGCGGTGTGCTGATGGCGAAGCTGGGCCTGTTCAGATCGCTGCTGGCGTTCGGCGTGCTGCAGGCGATTTCCAATCTCACCTTCATGTGGCTGGCGGCCATCGGCAAGGATTACGGCGTCATGGTGCTGGCAGTTGCGTTCGAGAATCTGGCCGGTGGCATGGGCACGGCTGCCTTCGTGGCATTGCTGATGGCGATGTGCGACAAGCGCTTCACCGCCAGCCAGTTCGCGCTGTTGTCCGCGCTGGCGGCGGTCGGCCGGGTGTATGTCGGACCGGCTTCCGGCTATATGGTCGAAGCCATCGGCTGGACCACCTTCTTCGGCTTTACCTTTCTCGCCGCCTTGCCAGGCCTGGTGCTGCTCTACCTGATGCGGCGCAATATCGAGCAGATGCACCGTGCTTGAGCTTTCCCTTCTGGCAGCATTTCTGGTCGGCCTGCTTGGCGGCGGCCACTGTGCCGGTATGTGCGGCGGTATTGTCGGCGCCGTCAGCATGACGCTGCCGGGAGACCGTCCGAGAATGCCATTTCTGTTCAGTTATAACAGCGGCCGCATCGGCAGTTATGCTCTGGCCGGGGTGATTGCCGGGGCATTGGGCTCGTCCAGCCTGTTTCTGCAACATGTGCTGCCGATGGAGCAAATTCTCTACACACTGGCCAATCTCATGCTGATTCTGCTTGGGCTTTATCTGGCGGGTATCTGGCGCGTGCTGGCCGGGCTTGAGTTGTTGGGCGGCAGGCTCTGGCGGCGCATTCAGCCGTTATCCGCTAGCCTGTTGCCGGTGCGCAACGTGCGGCAGTCGTTCGTGCTGGGGATGTTATGGGGCTGGCTGCCCTGCGGTCTGGTCTACAGCGTGCTGGTTGCGGCACTCGCCAGTGCTGACCCGTTGCGGGGCGGATTATTGATGGCGGCCTTCGGGCTCGGTACCTTGCCGGCGCTGTTGGCGATGGGCATGGCTGCCGTGCAGCTGAAGCAGGTGCTGCAAAATCTCTGGTTCCGGCGGACTAGCGGTTTGCTGATCGCGGGTTTCGGACTGCTGGGGTTGTTGCGATTGCTCTGAAGTACCGTCTATTTGTTTTCCAGACGGTACATGGCGAGGCTGCCTAGCAAGTTGGGCATGAAATTGATGCGTTCCCCGTAGGTCAGTACCAGTCTTTCTTTTACCCGGATATTGTGATTTTCGCAGAATTTGTCGAAATCAGTAATCGTGCAAAGGTGCACGTTGGGCGTGTCGTACCACTGGTACGGAATGTCCCTGGAGACAGGCATGCGGCCGGCAATCAGCTGAAAGCGGTTGCGCCAGTAGCCGAAATTGGGGAATGTGACGATGGCCTCGCGGCCTACCCGCAGCATTTCCTGCACGATCCGTTCGGTGTTGTGCATCGCCTGCAGGGTTTGCGACAGAATGACGACATCGAACGATTGGGCCTCAAAACCGGATAGTCCGTCTTCGAGATCCATCTGGATGACGTTGATGCCATTCTGCATGCAGGTCAGCAAATTGCCGTCATCCTTCTCTACGCCATAACCGCGCACTTCCATCGAACTTTGCAGAAAGCGCAAGAGCTCGCCATCACCGCAGCCAAGGTCGAGCGCCTTGCAACCGAACTTCAACCAATTTGCGATAATCGCATAATCTTGTCTGAATTGAGAAAATTTAGCTATATTTTGCGCAGAACTCATGATGCGCTCCCTGTATCTATACGCTGCAGGTAATTGCGCAGGATGTCGTGATAATGCGGATCCGGCATCAGGAAGGCATCGTGGCCGTGGGCGGCGGTGACTTCCGCGTAGCTGACAGCCCGTTCGTTATCGAGCAGGGCCTTGACGATTTCGCGCGAGCGGGCAGGCGAGAAGCGCCAGTCGCTGGTGAAGGAGACGACGAGAAAGTTCGCCTTTGCCTTCGCCAGTGCGGCAGACAGATCACCGCCGTGCGCCAGTGCGGGGTCGAAATAATCCAGTGCGCGGGTCATGCGCAAATAGGTATTGGCGTCGAACTCGCCGGCAAATTTGTCACCTTGGTAACGCAGATAGGATTCCATTTCGAATTCCACGCCGAAACCGTATTTGATCTCGCCGTCGCGCAGCTTGCGGCCGAATTTGGCACCCATGGCGTCGTCCGAGAGATAGGTGATGTGCCCCAGCATGCGGGCGATGCGCAAACCGCGCCGCGGAACGGTGTTGTGCTCGTAGTAGTCGCCGTCGTAAAACTCGGGGTCGGTCATGATGGCCTGGCGGGCGACCTCGTTGAACGCCATGTTCTGTGCGGTGAGGTTGGGCGCGGAGGCGATCACCAGCGCGTGACGGATACGCTCCGGATAGCTGATGGTCCATTGCAGCGCCTGCATGCCGCCGAGGCTGCCGCCGATGACGGCTGCCAGTTGCTCGATACCGAGCTGGTCGGCGAGCCGGGCTTGCGAGGCCACCCAGTCTTCTACCGTGACCACCGGAAAGGCCGCGCCCCAGGGCTTGCCGGTGGCGGGGTTGATGCTGGAAGGGCCGCTGCTGCCGTGACAGCCGCCAAGGTTGTTGACGCCGATGACAAAGAAGCGGTTGGTATCCAGCGGTCTGCCGGGGCCGACCAGATTGTCCCACCAGCCGGGATATTTATCGGTTTCATTGTACTTGCCGGCAACATGATGATTGCCGGAAAGCGCGTGGCAGATCAACACCGCATTGGATTTGTCGGCATTCAAGGTGCCGTAGGTCTCGTACACCAGATCGTAGGCGGGCAGCACTTCGCCGCTTTTGAGCGTGAGTGGCTGCGTGAAGTGTGCGATTTTCGGGGCTACCAGGCCGACGGATGAATTTTCTTGCATGGCCCGATTATACTACGGCTTATGTCAGTGAATATCGCACCCTATCGCGGCATTGCCCCGCAATTCGGCATCAGCGTTTATCTGCATCCTACCGCATCCGTAATCGGTGATGTCGTCATCGGCGATCACGTCTCAGTCTGGCCCGGCGTTGTCATTCGCGGCGACGTCCATCATGTCCGCATCGGCAGCGGCACCAACGTGCAGGACCTTTCGGTTCTGCATGTGAGCCACAAATCGAGCCGGGATCCAGCCGGCTCGCCGCTCATTGTTGGCGCCAATGTGACTATCGGCCACAAGGTTATATTGCACGGCTGTACGATAGAAGACGAGAGTCTGATCGGCATGGGCAGCATCGTCATGGACAAGGCGGTGGTGCAGAAGCATGTGCTGCTTGGTGCCGGCAGTCTGGTGGCGGAAGGCATGGTGCTGGAAAGCGGCTTTCTTTATTACGGCAGCCCGGCGAGAAAAGTGCGACCCCTGAGCGAGGCGGAGATCGCGCACTTCATGTATTCGGCCAGGCACTACATCAAGCTCAAGAACGACTACCTGCGCGGCTGATTCCACTTCGCCGCCGTGACCCGCAGTATGCCCGCCAGGTCAGGGTGGTGGGTGATATCCACGAACCCTTCCAGCTGCATGATATTTGCCACCTGTGCTGACTGGTCATAACCGTGCTCCAGCAACACCCACCCACCCGGGTGCAGATGTTGCGGTGCGGCCGCGACGATTTTTCTGATGTCGTCCAGACCATCGATGCCGGAAGCCAGCGCGCTCAAGGGCTCGAAGCGCAGATCGCCTTGGCTTAAATGCTTGTCGGCCGAGCGTATGTAAGGCGGGTTGCTGACGATGAGGTCGAATAATTGCCCCGGCAGGTTTGAAAACCAGTTGCTGCGGATAAAACGCACATTGCCGATTTTCAGCGCGGCGGCATTGCCGGTTGCAATTTCCAGCGCGGCTGCCGATGCATCGACGGCGGTGACAGCGGCCCTGGGGCGCGCTGCAGCGATCGCCAGTGCGATGGCGCCGCTGCCGGTGCCGAGATCCAGCAGGTTGCAGTTGCTGTCCGCGGGCGTCAGCTTGAGCGCTGCTTCGACCAGTGTTTCGGTATCCGGCCGGGGAATCAGGGTGTCGGGCGTGACATGCAGCTTCAGCCCGTAGAATTCGCGTTTGCCCAGAATATAGGCTATCGGCTCACCCTTGAGCCGGCGTTCGAGTAAGGTAGTGAATAGCGATGCTGCTGGCGCATCGAGATGGTCGTGTTGATGCGCCAGCAGCCAGGCATGGTCTTTGCCCAATACTTCCTGCATCAGCAGGCGTGCTTCCAGCCGCGCTTCGCACGCATCCAGTTTGAGTGCTTCAGTGAGCAGTTTCTGCGCTACGGTCAGCCGCGCATGAATGCTCATTCTTCACCAAGTGAGGCCAGCAGATCGGTCTGGTGTTCGGCCGAGAGGGCGTTGATTAGCTCGTCCATATCGCCCTCGGTGATGGCGTCGATCTTGTAGAGGGTCAGATTGATGCGGTGGTCGGTAATCCGCCCTTGCGGGTAGTTGTAGGTACGGATGCGCTCGGAACGGTCGCCGGAGCCGATCAGCGATTTGCGTTCGCTGGCGATTCTGGACTGCTGTTCATTGACCTGCGCCGCCTTGATGCGCGCCGCCAGCACGCTCATCGCCTGTGCCTTGTTCTTGTGCTGGCTGCGGTCGTCCTGGCATTCGACGACGATGCCGGTCGGCAGGTGCGTGATGCGCACGGCCGAATCGGTCTTGTTGATGTGCTGACCGCCCGCGCCGGAGGCTCGATAAGTATCGATGCGGATTTCAGCCGGGTTGATGACGACATCGCTCACTTCATCGGCTTCGGGCAGGACGGCAACGGTACAGGCCGAGGTGTGGATGCGGCCCTGGGTTTCGGTGTCCGGCACCCGTTGCACGCGATGGCCGCCGGATTCGAACTTCAGTTTCGAATAAGCGCCGTGGCCGATGATCTTGGCGATGATTTCCTTGTAGCCGCCCAGTTCCGATTCGTTGGCGGAAACGATTTCCACCTTCCAGCGCTGGCGTTCGGCGTAGCGCGAATACATGCGGAACAGATCGGCCGCGAACAGCGCGGACTCGTCGCCGCCGGTGCCGGCGCGAATTTCCAGGAAGATGTTGCGCTCATCGTTAGGATCTTTCGGCAACAGCAGTTTCTGCAGCCCGGCTTCGATCGTTTCCAGTTTTTCCTTGCCGGCCTCGATCTCTTCCTGCGCGAAGGCTTTCATTTCCGGGTCCGCGAGCATTTTCTGCGCTTCGGCAATGTCGGCTTCACATTGTTCAAAGGCGTGGTATTGCTCGACGATAGGCGTGATCTCGGCGTGCTCTTGCGACAGTTTGCGGAAGCTATCCATATCCGCGGTCGCGGTCTCGCTCGAAAGCAGGCGGTTCAATTCGTCGAGACGCTCGCTCAGTGAAGCGAGCTTTTTCAGCATGGAAGGTTTCATGGTTCAGTCTTGTATCTGGTAAAGCTGGCGCAACAACGATTCGAGCTGTTCGCGGTCTTCGCCGTGAGTGTGGTTGAGGGCATGGCTGGGGCCATGAAGGAGTTTGTTGGTCAGCGCGTTGCTGAGGGTTTCGAGCACAAGCGCCGGGTCCTCGCCGCGTGCCAGCATGCGTTGCGCCTTGTCCAGTTCGTAGCGGCGGTGTTGCTCGGCCTGCTCGCGCAAGGCACGTATGGTCGGCACCGCATCGCGCGTCTTCAGCCATTGCATGAAGTTCTGCACGCGCAGTTCGATGATCGCTTCAGCTTCGGCGGCGGCTTCCTGCCGGTTGCCGAGACCTTCCTGCACCACTTGCGCAAGGTCGTCGACGGTGTAGAGATAGACGTCTTCCAGTTCGCCCGCTTCCGGTTCGATATCGCGCGGCACGGCGAGATCGACCATGAAAATGGGCCGGTGCTTGCGTGCCTTGATCGCACGTTCGACCATGCCGAGGCCGACAATTGGCAGCTGGCTGGCGGTGGAGGTGATGACGATATCGAACTCGGCCAGCCGTTCGGGAATTTCCGACAGCAGAATGGCTTCGCCGCCGATGCGATCAGCGAGCTCATGACCGCGGTCCAGCGTGCGGTTGGCGATAGTGACCTTGCCCGGTTTTTGCGCGGTGAAATGTTCGGCACAGAGCTCGATCATTTCCCCGGCGCCGATGAACAGCACGCTGAGACCTTCGAGCTTGCCGTAGATGCGCTGCGCCAGCCTGACCGAAGCGGCGGCCATGGAGAGAGAGCTGGCGCCGATATCGGTGTTGGTGCGCACTTCCTTTGCTACCGCAAAAGTGCGCTGAAACAGCTTGTGCAACAGCGTACCCAAGGTGCCTGCATGATCGGCGATTTTCACCGCCTGTTTCATCTGTCCGAGAATCTGCGGCTCGCCCAGCACCATGGAATCCAGACCCGATGCGACGCGGAAAGTATGTTTGACGGCATCCTGCTGCGGCAGGGTATAGGCATACGGCTCGATATTTTCAGGGTTGAGCCTGTGGTAATTCGCCAGCCACTCAAGCGCGCGCTGCGGATCATCGGTGTTGCAATAGAGCTCCGTGCGGTTGCAGGTCGAGAGTATCGCCGCTTCCTTGACGCCAAAGGCGCTGCCGCGCGAAGTCAGGTCGCGCAGGGCATCGGCCAGATGTTCGTTCTGGAAGGCAATGTGTTCGCGGATGGATATGGGTGCGGTGTTGTGGTTAACGCCGACTGTGAATAAATGCATTCCGTAATTTTCCTGTATCGCTGATTCTTAAGCAACACAAACCGGCGTCCAACGGTGTTTTTGTCTGACGTTTGCGGTTAAAATGCCTTTTTATCCGCAAATTTTAGAATTCACATCATGGCCAAACAATTCAGAATCGCACCAAGTATTCTTTCCGCCAATTTTGCCAAACTGGGTCAGGAAATTACCGACGTCATTACATCCGGTACCGATATCGTTCACTTCGATGTGATGGACAACCACTACGTCCCCAACCTGACGATCGGGCCGCTGGTCTGCGAAGCCATCCGTCCGGTGACCGATGCCATTATCGACGTGCACCTGATGGTGAAGCCGGTTGACCGCATCATTCCGGATTTTGCCAAGGCCGGCGCCAACATCATTACCTTCCACCCCGAGGCTTCCGAGCATATCGACCGCAGTCTCTCGCTGGTGCGTGACCACGGTTGCAAGTCCGGTCTGGTGTTCAACCCGGCAACGCCGCTCGATTATCTGGACTACGTGATGGACAAGGTCGACATGATTCTGCTGATGTCGGTCAACCCTGGCTTCGGCGGCCAGAAATTCATCCCCAGCACGCTCGACAAGCTCAGAGCTGCCCGCGCCCGCATCGATGTCTACACCGAAAAGACCGGCCGCGAAATCTGGCTGGAAGTCGACGGTGGCGTCAACGCTGCCAACATCGCTGAAGTCGCCCGCGCCGGTGCCGACACTTTTGTTGCTGGTTCCGCGATTTTCGGTGCCGGCAAGGACACCGATCCCAATCGCTACAATACGGTTGTCAGCGCCCTGCGCGCCGAACTGGCAAAAGTCTAGGCGATTCGTCATGGACATCAGCATGAATCTCGAACACACCTCCTGGCGATGGTGGTCCTGAACAGGCCCTAGAAACCACCGGGTGTTCAATTATGCCCGCCACGCAGCGCAAATCCGGCAACGGTGCGCTGCCATCGCAGAATGTTCATGTTGGAGATTTTATGTTGCAAATGATGAATCAATCCGGATTCGAAGCCCTGGCCAAGCAGGGCTTCAATCGTATTCCACTGGTCACCGAAACTTTCGCTGACCTCGATACCCCGCTCTCGCTTTATCTCAAGCTTGCCAACCAGCCATACAGCTACCTGCTTGAATCGGTGCAGGGCGGCGAACGCTTTGGCCGTTATTCGATTATCGGACTGCCGGCAAAAACAAGGCTGGTGGCGCGTGGCCATCAGGTTGAAGTGATCGAGGACGGGCAGGTGGTCGAAGCTGTCAGCGACGTCAACCCGCTTGATTTCGTCAAAAGCTATCAGGCCCGCTTCAAGGTGCCGCCATATGACGGTCTGCCGCGTTTCACCGGCGGTCTGGCCGGTTATTTCGGTTACGAAACGGTGCGCTACATCGAACGCAGGCTGGTGGCGACACAGAAGCCCGATGCGCTTGAAGTGCCTGATGTGCTGCTGATGGTGTCGGAAGAGCTGGCGGTGGTGGACAATCTCTCCGGCAAACTTTATTTCATCGTCTATGCCGACCCTGCAGTTGCCGGTGCCTACGACAAGGCCAGGGCCAGACTGCAGGCGCTGATCCGTTTGCTGAGAACGCCGGTGAGCGTGCCCGAGGCCCGGCCGATGCAGAAAACCGTGGCCAGCTCCGAATTCGGCGAGGCGAACTTCAAGGCCGCAGTAGAGAAAGCCAAGCAGTACATATTCGATGGCGACATCATGCAGGTCGTGCTTTCGCAGCGCATGGCACAGCCTTTCGCCGCGCCGCCGCTGTCGCTCTATCGCGCATTGCGCAGCCTCAACCCGTCGCCCTACATGTTCTATTACGACATGGGCGATCATCACGTGGTCGGCGCCTCTCCCGAGATTCTGGTGCGGCTGGAAGGCGATACCGTCACTGCACGCCCGATTGCCGGCACCCGACCACGAGGCGCCACGCGCGAGCAGGATCTTGCGCTGGCAGAAGAACTGCTGGCCGACCCCAAGGAGCGCGCCGAACATGTGCAGCTGATGGACCTCGGCCGTAACGATGTCGGTCGTGTCGCGCAGACCGGCTCGGTCAAGGTGACCGACAGCATGGTGATCGAGCGCTATTCGCACGTCATGCATATTGTTTCCAACGTCGAGGGCAAGCTAAAGCCCGGCATGGACGCCATCGATGTATTGAAGGCTACTTTTCCGGCCGGTACCGTTAGCGGTGCGCCCAAGGTGCGGGCGATGGAAATCATCGATGAACTGGAGCCTTCCAGACGCGGCATCTATGCCGGTGCCGTCGGTTATCTCGGCTTCAACGGCGATATGGATGTCGCCATTGCGATCCGTACCGGCGTCATCAAGGACAAGGTGCTCTATTCGCAGGCGGGTGCCGGTATCGTCGCTGATTCCGTGCCCGACAGCGAGTGGATGGAAACGCAGAACAAGGCCCGCGCCGTTTTGCGCGCGGCAGAAATGGTGCTGGCCGGGCTCGATAGCGATGATTGCTGAGCCAGCCGCGAAGCGCAAAGAGAAAAGGTAACTGCCATGCTGTTGATGATAGATAACTACGATTCCTTCACCTATAACCTTGTGCAATATCTGGGTGAGCTGGGCGAAGACGTTCAGGTTTACCGCAATGACGAGATTGATCTGGCCAAAGTCGCGGCGCTCAAGCCCGACCATATCGTCATATCCCCCGGCCCCTGCACGCCGAACGAAGCCGGTATTTCAGTGCCGCTAATCCACGAATTCGCCGGCAAGGTGCCGATTCTGGGTGTCTGCCTCGGCCACCAGAGCATCGGCCAGGCTTTCGGCGGCCGTATCGTGCACGCCAAACAGCTGATGCACGGCAAGACTTCTTCCATCTTCCACAAGGATGTCGGCGTCTTCCGCGGCCTGCCCAACCCCTATACCGCCACCCGCTACCATTCGCTGGTGATTGAGCGCGAGACCATTCCGGATTGCCTGGAAATTACCGCCTGGACCGAAGACGGCGAGATCATGGGCGTGCGCCACAAGACGCTGGCGGTCGAAGGCGTGCAGTTCCATCCCGAATCCATCCTGACCGAATACGGCCACGAGCTGTTGCAGAACTTCCTCACTGCCTGGCCTGCCGGAGCACGGGCATGAAGCAACTCAGCTACAAACAGGCTTTGCAGCAGCTGATCGATGGCCGCGATCTGTCCTATGAGGACATGAAAGCGCTGATGCAACAGGTGATGGGCGGCGAACTGACCCCTGCGCAGATTGCCGGTCTTTTGATCGGTTTGCGCGTCAAGGGCGAGACGGTTGATGAAATCGCTGCGGCAGCCGACGTCATGCGCAGCCTCTCGACCAAGGTCGCGGTCAGCAACACTGCGCATCTGGTCGATACCTGCGGTACCGGCGGCGACGGCATACAGACTTTCAATGTATCCACAGCTGCCGCCTTTGTCGCAGCCGCGGCCGGTGTCGCCATTGCCAAGCACGGCGGTCGTTCGGTGTCTTCCACCTGCGGCAGCATCGACGTGCTGGAAGCGCTGGGCGTCAATGTCAACCAGACGCCGCAACAGGTCGCAGCCTCGATCGACGAAATCGGTATCGGCTTCATGTTTGCGCCCAACCACCACAGCGCCATGAAGCATGCCGCGCCGGTGCGGCGCGAGCTGGGCGTGCGCACCATGTTCAACCTGCTCGGCCCGCTGACCAACCCGGCGGGTGCCAAACGGCAGGTCATGGGCGTCTTTCACCGCGATCTGACCGGTCTGCTGGCTGGCGCGTTGCAACGCCTCGGCAGCGAACACGTGATGGTGGTGCACGGCGACGACGGCATGGATGAAATTTCCTTCACCGGCGACAGTCATATCGCCGAGCTGAAGAACGGCGAAGTGCGGCAATACAGCGTCAATCCCGCGCAGTTCGGGCTGCCTTTGCACGACCTGAATACGATTCAGGTCGCCAACGCCGAGGAATCGAAAGCCATGGTGCTCGACGTGCTGGCAGGCAAGCCCGGCCCGGCGCGCGATATCGTGGTGATGAACGCCGGCGCTGCCATTTACGTCGCCGATGTGGCGGCCAGCCTAGCAGACGGTATCGAGGCGGCGAAACAGGCGATCGATAACGGCAGCGCGATGCGCAAGCTTGAACAACTGAGGTCGCGCACATCCGCAACATGAGAATATGGCTGGCCGCGCTAGCGCTGGTATTGCTCTATGCGGGCTACCAGCATGAGCGGCCTGCGCAGGCCGGAAATGCGCCGCAGCAGAGCGCGGCAGCGGCTGTTGGCGTACTCGATAACCCGCTGCTGCAGGAAGCTTTCGAGCAGCGTCGCAGCAATCTGCTGGTTGAAGGCCGTGGTGTGGTGACTCGTCTGCTGGCAGATGACAATGACGGCTCGCGCCACCAGCGTTTCATCCTGCGGGTGAATCCCCGGCAGACCGTGCTGGTGGCACACAACATCGATCTGGCGCCGCGCATCGAATCGCTGGCGGCTGGCGATGAGGTGGTGTTCAGCGGACAGTACGAATGGAGCAGCAAGGGCGGCGTGCTGCACTGGACGCATCATGACCCGCGCGGCCGCCACCCGGGCGGCTGGTTGCAGCACCGGGGCCGCACTTATCAATAATCTTCACGGATGATGTAACGACGATGTCTGACATACTGAAAAAAATTCTTGCCACCAAGCGCGCCGAAGTCGATGCGGCAAGCGCCGCCAAGCCTTTATCCAAGGTGCGCGACGAGGCTTGGGCAGCACCTGATGCACGCGATTTTGCCGGCAGCATCCACGCCAGAATCCTCGCTGACAAACCTGCGGTGATTGCCGAGATCAAAAAGGCCAGCCCCTCGAAAGGCGTGATCCGCGCCGATTTCCATCCTGCCGAGATCGCCCGCAGCTACGAAAAAGGCGGTGCCGCCTGTCTCTCCGTGCTGACCGATGCGACTTATTTTCAGGGCAGTGCCGATTATTTGCGCGAAGCTAGAGCCGCTTGCAAGCTGCCGGTATTGCGCAAGGATTTCATGATCGACAAGTATCAGGTTTACGAAGCCCGCGCGATGGGCGCCGATTGCATTCTGCTGATTGCGGCGGCGCTCGACCTGCCGAAAATGCATGAACTGGAAGACCTCGCGCATGACCTCGGCATGGCGGTGCTGGTCGAAGTGCATGACGCCGAAGAACTGCAGCAGGCCTTGCAGCTCAAAACCCCGCTGGTCGGCATCAACAACCGCAATCTGCGCACCTTTGAAGTCACGCTGCAAACGACGCTGGACCTGCTGAAGCAGATGCCGGACGATCGCTGTGTGGTGACCGAATCGGGTATATTCACGCCGGAAGACGTGGCCTTGATGCGCAGCCATGATGTACACACCTTCCTGGTCGGTGAAGCCTTCATGCGTCAGCCTGATCCGGGTGCCGAACTGGCGCGGGTGTTTGGCTGAGCCGGCAAACTTGGTAGATTGCATGCAAATACGCCCTGGTATCGAAAGCGAGTGACGACATGAGTGACTACGGCAACTATCCACTGATCCGGCCGCGCCGCATGCGCCGCGACGACTTTTCCCGGCGTTTGATGCGTGAAAACGTGTTGACGGCAAACGACCTCATCTATCCGGTGTTCGTGCTGGAAGGCGAAAACCGCATCGAACAGGTGGCCTCCATGCCGGGCGTGCAACGGCAGAGTATCGACGTGCTGCTGAAAACGGCTGTGGAATGCCTAGCCCTCGGCATCCCTGCCCTTGCGCTGTTCCCGGTTGTCGATGGTGGTCTAAAAAGTCTGGATGCCGCCGAAGCCTGGAATCCGCAGGGGTTGGTGCCCCGTGCAGTGAAGGCGCTCAAGGCGGCGTGTCCGGAGTTGGGCGTGATTACCGATATTGCGCTCGACCCCTACACCAGCCACGGACAAGATGGTCTGATCGACGCAAACGGTTATGTGCTGAACGATGAAACCATCGCAGTGCTGGTCAAGCAGGCCCTTTCTCACGCCGAAGCCGGAGCGGATATCGTGGCGCCGTCAGACATGATGGACGGCCGTATCGGTGCCATTCGTCAGGCACTGGAAGAAAACGGCCATATTCACACCCGCATTCTTGCCTACTCTGCCAAATATGCATCGGCCTTTTACGGCCCGTTCCGCGATGCGGTCGGCTCGGCGGGCAACCTCGGCAAGGGCAACAAATTCACCTACCAGATGGATCCGGCCAATTCGGATGAGGCCATCCGCGAAGTCAGCCTCGACATCGCCGAAGGCGCTGACATGTTCATGGTCAAGCCCGGCTTGCCTTATCTCGATATTGTCCGTCGCGTCAAAACCGAGCTGCAGGTACCGACCTATGCCTATCAGGTCAGCGGCGAATATGCGATGCTGAAAGCCGCCGCGCAAAACGGCTGGCTGGATGAAAAGACCTGTGTGCTGGAAGCCTTGCTCTCGTTCAAACGTGCGGGTGCGGACGGCATTCTGACCTACTTTGCCATGGATGCGGCACGCTGGCTCAAGCAGGCTGGATGATCGCCCGGCATCTCCCGCAAAGCAGGAGAATGGAACCGGAAAAAAGCGCCTGAAGATGGCCAGACAAAACCTGAATTTAAATCAACCTCGTCATTGCGGAAACCGCGCAGCGGTTATCCGGAATCCTGTGTTTTCAACGGATTGTTGGACTCTGGGCTAGCCCTTTGCGATCAGTGCACGCAGTCCGGATAGATTGGCTTTCTGCATGCTCTGGCCATCGACCGGACTTTTGGGCGGTGCGCGGCTGTCGTCGGCATCAAACACGCTGAGACGGATGATGCCGTTCGGGCCTTCCAGCGTGAATACCGGCACTTTGCGGCGGTCGCCGTTGCGTTTGTCTTTTTGCGAGCGGTAGGATTTTTCGCTGCTTTCATACGGCACCTGCAGATTGAGCAGAAACATCTCCACTTCCTTCAGGCTTTCCGCGTAGAGATGGATATCGGTCGTTGCATAGCGCCCGGCGGTGCCATCGAGCACCGCGCCGGTGAGGTGTGGATTGAAGCGCTGCAGCATTTCCATGACGACAAGGGCATCTTTTCTCAGCTGTAGCAGAGCTTCCGGCTGGTCTTCACTGTTGTAGATTTCATGGAAAATGCGGATTTCTTCCTCGATTTCGGCGTTGGTCGGCATGCAATGATCTTCCATGATGCCGAGCTGCCTGCCGGCTTTCTTCTTGGCATATGCGTAGTCTGATATACCTTCGTCCGCCATGAAGCGGGCAGCAAGCTGGGCGATGCGCTGCCGCAGATGCGAGTTTCTGCCGTTCTCCTTTGCCATGATTTTCCGGGATTGCAGGCCGAATCAGAACAGCTGATCCAGGAAGGATGGCACTCCGTCTCTGGATGGCGCCGGAGCAGGGCCGGTGTCATGCCCCGGAAACGGCGAGAAGCCGCCGGGCTCATGCATCGTCGTTTCTTCTGGTGGCGGGAACTCGTGGTAGAAAAACTCATAGAAGCCGGGCTGGCTCTCGTCCACCCGCATGCCGGTTTCCTGATTGATCTTGATCGAACTGATCCCTTCCGGGGGTGAATAAGGATTGTCCGGCACACCCTTGAGCGCGCTGGACATGTAATCAATCCAGATCGGCAAGGCGGCGCGGCCGCCGGTCTCATGAGTACCCAGCGACTTCGGCTTGTCGTAGCCCATCCATGCCACGGCCACTTGTGCCGGGCTGTAGCCGGCGAACCAGGCATCGACCAGGCCGTTGGTGGTGCCGGTTTTGCCCGCGAGGTCGTTTCTTCCGAGGCTGTTTGCACGAGATGCCGTCCCTACCCTCACGACATCCTGCATCATCGAGCTCATGAGGAAGGCGTTGCGGTTATCGATGACACGATTCGCATCCTTGCCTGCGACAGTAAATTTTGTTTTCTGAATCACATTGCCCTTGCTGTCGACAATTTTGCTGATGATGTGCGGTTGCACCTGATAGCCACCGTTGGCGAATACCGCATAACCGCCTGCCATCTGCCACGCCGTCACGGAGCCTGATCCCAGCGCCATGGCGAGCACGGGCGGATGATCCTTGGCCGAGAAGCCGAAACGGGTGATGTAATCGCGCGCGTAATCGACGCCGATGTCTTCCAGTATGCGGATTGAAACCATGTTCTTGGATTTGGTCAGCGCCGTTCTCATGCGCATCGGGCCTTCGTAGTTGGCATCGAAGTTTTTCGGCTCCCAGCTCTTGCCACTGCCGGTTTCCTCGGCGGAGAGATAAATCGGCTCGTCATCGATCATGGAGGCAGGGGTCAGGCCTTTTTCCAGTGCGGCGGAGTAGATGAACGGCTTGAAGCTGGATCCGGGCTGTCGCCAGGCCTGGGTGACGTGATTGAATTTGCTGCGGTTGAAATTGAAGCCGCCCACCAGTGCCGTGACTGCGCCGTTTTTCGGGTCGAGCGCGACCAGCGCCGCTTCAACCTCGGGCAGCTGGACGATTTTCCAATCCTTGCCGGATTGATGGACGCGAACCACCGCGCCGGCGACCAGTTTGCGTTTTTTTACGTCTTTCAGTGCCATGTCGCGCTTGACCAGGTAAAGTCCTTCACCACTGACATCTGCCGGACCAACATTCTTGATGTAAAGCCGGACGGATTTTTCGCTGATTTTCTTCACGATGGCAGGCACCAAGCCATTGAACTGTTCAAAGTCATCAAGTGCGTTGTCCAGCCACTCCGTGTTGCCGAGATCCTCCGCCGTGTGACTCAGTACCTTTTCCGGCCCGCGAAACCCCCGGCGCAACTCGTAATCGATGATCCCTTGTGTTACCGCCAGATTGGCCGCTTCCTGATTTTTCTTGCGGATGGTGGTGTAGACTTTCATGCCGCTGCTGTAGATGGCATCCTGATAGCGTTCATACATCATCTGACGGGCAATCTCGGCAACGTAATCTGCCGAAACCGCGTGTGAATATTGTTGCTTTTTGAATTTGTAAGGCTGTGAAATTGCTGCCTGATAGATCGTATCGTCGATGAAGCCAAGTGCATTCATGCGTCTTAGCACGTAATGCTGACGCGCCTCGGCCCGCTTCGGGTTGACGAACGGGTTGTAGCGTGACGGTGCCTTGGGTAAGCCAGCCAGCATGGCCATTTCTGCTACGCTGCATTTTTCCAGCGGTTTGCCGTAATAGACCTGTGACGCCGCTGCAAAACCATAGGCGCGCTGACCGAGATAAATCTGGTTGATGTACAACTCAAGAATCTGGTCCTTGCTCAGGCTGTGCTCGATCTTGATGGCGAGCAAGGCTTCGCTCAGCTTGCGGGTGGCGGTTTTTTCGCTGGACAGGAAAAAATTTCGGGCCACTTGCATGGTGATGGTGCTGGCACCTTCCTTGAAACTGCCAGCCGAGATGTTAGAGATCGCCGCCCGCACGATACCTATCGTATCAACGCCACCATGCTCGTAAAAGCGTTCATCTTCGGCCGCAAGAATGGCTTGTTTGAGTGATTCAGGCACATCCTCGATTTTGATGAAAGCGCGGCGCTCCTCGCCGAATTCGCCGATCAGGTGGTTATCCTCCGTGTAGACGCGCAGCGGCACCTTGGGCCGATAATCGGTCAACGCTTCAAGAGAGGGCAGGCTTGGGTAAATCAACGCCGCCGCCAGGCCGGCCATGGCTGCCATCAGCAAGCCGAGTACCAAGGGCAACAGGATCAGGAATTGCCACCATTTTTTGGAGAGCATGACTTGAATACATTCAAAAAAAGACCGGAATACGCAGCATTATAAGTGCCGTAAACAATAAATAAAAACTAAAATTTACTTTACAGTATTTGTAGTTGTTGCTAGCGTTTAAGGTAAATTATTAATATCACGCTTTAATGACTAATAATGAAAGAGAGTTTTCAATTTTGAGGTTTGACTTTTTTACAACCAGTACGCCGCATGTGATTGGGGTGGATATCAGCTCCGCCTTTGTCAAGATGGTGGACCTGTCCGCCGACAAATCCGGATACAAGTTGGAAAGTTATGCGATTGTGCCTTTGGCAAAAGCCGCCATGGCGGATGGCAATATCGCGAACCTCGACAGTGTTGTTGACGCCATCAGACGTGCGCTGAAGCAGCTTGGCACCCGCGAGAAGTCGATTGCGCTCGCGTTGCCGGCAGCGGCAGTCATCACCAAAAAAGTGTTAATGCCGAGCGGCATGCGTGATGAGGAGATGGAAGTCCAGGTTGAAGCGGAGGCGCATCAATACATTCCTTTCCCGCTGGATGAAGTCAATATCGATTTTCAGGTTCTCGGTCCGGCGCCTGCCAACCCTGAAGAGGAGGTGGAGGTGCTGATTGCCGCTTCGCGCAAGGAAAGGATCGAAGACCGTATTGCAGCAGCCGAAGCGGCAGGGCTCAAGGTCGTCATCATGGATGTGGAAACCTATGCTACCGAAGCGGCGTATACCATGATCAGCCGGCAATTGCCGAATGCCNCCGCCGGGCAGACGGTGATGATCGTGGATATCGGTGCTTCGATGATGCATGTCGATGTGTTGCACGACAACCAATCGGTTTACACCAGCGAACAAAGCTTTGGCGGTGCACAGTTGACGCTGGAAATCCAGCGCAGATACAGTTTGACGCTTGAAGAAGCCGAAATCGGCAAACTCAGGGGTGGTTTGCCGGAAAACTATGAGCTGGATGTTCTGCAGCCTTTCGTGCAGACGCTGGCGACCGAAGTCGCACGTGCGGTGCAATTCTTTACCAGTTCGACCCAGTACAACAAAGTTGATCACATTGTGCTGGCCGGCGGCTGTGCCGCCATTCCAGCGCTAAGCATGGCGGTGCAGGAGCGCACCCGCGCCAACACGGTGGTTGCCAATCCGTTTCACGGCATGAAGATGGGCTCTGCAGTCAAATCCAGACAGATCGCCAGCGACGCACCGGCATTGCTGATTGCGTGCGGCCTGGCGATGCGGAGTTTCAGCCAATGATGCGCATCAATCTGTTGCCTTACCGGCAGATCAGGCGTGCAGAGCGTCAGCGCGAATTCAATCTGATGGCAGTTGCGACAGTGATTGCGGCCGCTGCCATAGTGTTTCTCGGTCATACCGTCATCAGCGCAAAAATCGACACGCAGGAGGAGCGCAATCATCGCCTGCAAAAGGCCATCACCAAGCTCGACAAGGAGATTGCCGAAATCAAGGAGTTGAAGGAAAAGATTCAGGAGATGAAGGACAAGAAAGAGGTGGTTGAGGATCTGCAAAGGAATCGCAGCCAGTCGGTGCTCTTGCTCGATGAAATCAGCAGACAATTGCCGCAAGGCACTTTCCTCAAATCCATCAAACAGAAAGGTACTTTTGTCGAAATCGAAGGTGTCGCCGATTCGAACGAAAGAATAGCCGGGCTTCTGCGTAATCTGGGTGACTCGAAAGTAATGCATTCACCCAATATCGTGCAGATTCAGGCGGTGATGATAGGCAATATCAAGTACAACGATTTCAAGATGAATGTCAGGCTGCGTACAGCCAAGAAACCGCAGGAAGATGCGCTGCCGGTCGAGCCGGCAAGGAAAAAGAAGTCATGAAACTGGCGGACTTCACCAATATCGATTTCAAGAATACCGGCAGCTTGCCCCTGCCGGTCAAGGTCGTGCTGCTGCTGGTGCTGTTGACAATTCTGGTCGGTGCGGGCTACTGGTTCTTCTGGAAACCGGCGCTGGAACAGCTGGAGGTCTCGCGCAACAAGGAGGAGCAACTGAGAAAGGTGTTCCTGGACAAGAAAAAGCAGGCGATCAATCTGGATGCCTACAGAAAGCAACTGGAAGAAGTGAACCGCACATTCGGCGAAATGTTGAAACAGTTGCCGGACAAGTCGCAAATGGCGGCATTGCTGACCGACATCAATCAGGTTGGATTGGCGCGCGGCCTTGAATTCGAGTTGTTCAAGCCGGGTAAGGAAGTGGTGGGGGATTTTTACGCCGAGCTGCCGATACAGATCAAGGTGCTGGGCAATTATCATGATCTCGGCGGTTTTGCGGAAGACATCTCCAGATTGCCGCGCATCGTGACCTTGAACGATGTTGTGATTACCAAGGTATCCGTTGCGAAGAAGTCCAGGTCAGGCCCGGTATCCGAGGATAAATCGGCATTGATGCTGGAGGCAGTGGCCAAGACCTACCGCTACCTGGATGCGGAAGAAATCGCCAGCAAGAAAGCGGCTGCAATCAAGGCCAGAAATGCGGCCAGAGCAAAAGCCAGGAACAAATGATGACGGCGCAGACCAACACGAGGTGGGGTGAATGAAAGGCGCAGGTTTTTTGAAGCTGCAGCGCTGCCCGGCAAGTGGGATTTTTCAGTGGCGGCTACTGATCCTTCTGTTACTGATCATTGTGCTGACCGCCTGTCAGGGCAGCGGCGGGGATGATCTCGATCAGTTCATACGGGATGCGGACAAGAGCATGAAGGCGACGATCGAGCCCTTGCCCGAAGTGATGCCCTATGTGCCAATCCCATATAACGCAGACGGTATATTGAGCGACCCGTTCGTTGCCAGAAAAGCTATCAACGCGCCCAAGGGCAGTTTGCAGCCAAACCTCACCCGACCGCGCGAACCGCTGGAACTGTATCCGCTGGAGAATCTGAAATTTGTCGGTTCGATTGAAAAAGCCAAATTGAAATACGCGGTGATCAAGGCACCGGACGGTACCGTGCAGCAGGTAAAAATCGGCAACTACATCGGACAGAATTTCGGGCTGGTCACAAATATCGAGGTTACAGGTATCTTGCTGAAGGAAATTGTGCAGGACGAAGAAAGCGGCGAGTGGGTTGAGCGCGATGCCAGCATTGAGCTGCAAGAGTAAAGGAAGCGTTGATTCAATCGGCGCTTCCTATGGGAAGAACAGGTGGAAAATATGAAAAGACAATCGGGCAAAATTTTCAGTACGGTGGCAGCGATACTTGCCTTGCTCGTAGTTGCCGGGCCTTTTGCCCTGGCTGAGGATGAGCTGGAACTGAAGAACAAAATCGAAAAAGTCGAGTTTGCCGGGCTGCCAGGCGACCGTCTCGCCATCACCATCACAACCACCGAACCATTACAGAATCCGCCGGCCGGGTTTTCCCTGAAGACGCCGCCAAGAATCGCGCTGGATTTTCCTGGCACTGCGAACGGGTTGTCCAACTCACTGCAGGTAGACAAGGGCGTCCTCAAGACCATCAGCCTGGCGCAGGCCAAGGACAGAACGCGCATGGTACTGAATCTGGCGCGCGCTACCGGCTATACGACAGAAATGTCCGGGCGCGAAGTGGTGGTGACTTTGCAGCCCAATGATGTCGCTGCAAGCTCGGCAGGAGCGGTAACCCGTTTTGCCGAAGCCAGACTGGATGACCAGCGGCACAAAATTACCAACATCGATTTTACCCGGGGTAGAAACGGTGAAGGCCGTGTGATCATTGACCTCTCCGATGCGCATGCGGGCATCGATATCAAGCAACAGGGCAAGAAAATCGTGGTCGATTTCATGAACACCGATGTCGGACCGGAATTCGAGCGTCGCATGAACGTCATCAACTTCAACACGCCGGTGGTTTATATCGACACATTGAAGCAGGGCAACAATGTACGCATGACGATAGAACCGAATGGCATGTGGGAGCAATCCGCCTATCAGGCCGACAAGAAATTCATTATTGATGTCAAACCGGTGATCGAAGACCCCAACAAGCTGGTACAGGGCAGTCGGCCGGGCTATGCCGGCGAGAAGCTCTCGCTCAACTTCCAGAATATTGATGTCAGATCGGTGCTGCAGGTCGTCGCCGATTTCACCGGCCTCAACATCATCAGCAGCGACACAGTGACCGGTAACCTGACCTTGCGCCTGAAGGATGTGCCCTGGGATCAGGCGCTGGACATCATCATGCAAAGCAAGGGCCTGTCGATGCGCAAAACCGGCAACGTCATCTGGGTGGCGCCGGCAGATGAGATTGCCGCACGTGAGAAGATGGCCTTGGAAGCTTCGCAGCAGATCGAGGAACTCGAACCAATGCGGACAGAAGTATTCACCTTGCGTTACCAGAAAGCCGAAGAGCTGAGAAAGCTGATCAGTAGCGACAAGCAGCGCATTCTGTCCAAGCGCGGCAGTGCGGTGGTCGATACCAGGACCAATACCCTGTTCGTGCAGGATACGACCAGGAATCTGGAAAATGTACAGAGCATCATCAACAAGATCGATATTCCGGTGAAGCAGGTGATGATCGAGTCCAGGCTGGTGATTGCCGATGAAGGCTTCAGCCGCAGCCTGGGTGCCAGATTCGGCGTACAGAAGCAGGCAACCTCCGGCGATACGCGGTTGTCTACAAGCGGCACGCTTGGAAGCACATTGACGCGGACTGCATCCGGCACGGGTGTTACCGAGACTGCCAATAATCCGGTAGGATCAACTGCGCTGGCCACATCGAGCGCCGCGGATGGTTTTCTGCTGGGAACCAGCCCGGGCGGCGCGCAGGATTTGAACGTCAACTTGCCGGTGGCCAATGCGTTCGGTAATTTTGCCTTCAGTTTGTTCCGCTTGCCTGCAGGCTTTCTGCTCAATCTGGAGTTGTCAGCCATGGAGTCTGATCTGCGCGGCAAGGTGGTTTCCAGCCCGAGGGTGACGACAGCCAACCAGCAGGAGGCCGTCATCGAGCAAGGTACGCAAATTCCTTATCAGCAGGCGACCAGCAGCGGCGCTACCAGCGTGCAGTTCAAGGATGCAACGCTAAGTCTCAAGGTGACGCCGCAGATTACGCCGGATGACAAGATCGTGATGGACCTCGAAGTCAAAAAGGACAGCCGCGGAGAAGTGACCAACGGTGTGCCTTCCATCAATACTCAGCGGGTTCAGACCCAGGTGCTGGTGGCCAACGGCGAGACCGCGGTGCTGGGCGGTATTTACGAGCAGACTGAGCGGAACGATGTGGACAAGGTGCCTTTCTTCGGTAACCTGCCAGTGCTCGGTCACCTCTTCAAGCGTACCGAAAAGGTCAATAACAAGACGGAACTGCTGATTTTCATCACGCCCCGAGTGTTGGATGAAAACCTTGCCATTCGTTAGGGAAACGCTGCTTAAATGGTTACGCGGGCGAATTGCTGCGTTGCGCGGTTTTTTGGTTGCGACATAACCTGAAGGTTAGTCTGCACCGCAACTTCGTTGTCACAGCCTCGCCGTATAACGCATACTGTCTCGGCTGTTGCGTTCCGGCCGCCTTTGGCGTGTGAATATATGCGCTTCAGCGCATATATTCCACGGACACGACCCTTGCGGGTGTGGCATCAAGGTCGCGACGCAGGAGCGGGCCCTTGATGGACATGCCCCTTGCGGTTGCACTTCATCCCGCTCGCTCATTTAATCAGTGCTTCCTTAGAAAAGCGCTGATGGATTCGTCATAGCGGCGCAGGCCGGTCCCAGTGCCTTTGTTTGACCGGGTTGCGGCCTGCGCCGGAGCGAAAAAACCGGATAAATCAGTGTTTCCCTGGTACCGGGATGCTATTGATAGCGCAGACTGCAACTAATCACTTAAAATACCTGACAACGCTATGGCAGGTATTTTATTTTGGCAAACATATTCTTTGTCGGGTTGATGGGGGCTGGCAAAACCACGGTCGGCCGTCTGGTAGCCCGGCATTTCAAAAAAGACTTTTTCGATACCGATCATGAGATCGAGCGTCGCACCGGCGTGAATATCCCGCTGATTTTCGAGCTGGAGGGTGAGGCTGGTTTTCGTCGTCGCGAGGCCGCCATGATCGAAGAGCTGACCCAGGCCGAAAATATCGTGCTGGCTACCGGCGGCGGGGCGGTGTTACTGCCGGAAAACCGTGAAAACCTGAAGGCGCATGGCACGGTGATTTACTTGCGGGCCAATGTCAATGAGCTGTGGTTGCGAACCCGCAACGACAAGAACCGCCCCTTGTTGCAAACCGAGAACCCGCGTGCGCGGCTGGAAAAACTGTTTGAGGAGCGCGACCCGCTTTATCGTGAAGTTGCCGATATCATCGTCGATACCGGCGGGCAGGCGGTCGGTACCATTGTCCATGAAATAGAAAGTTTGCTGGAACAGCGGCAGGCTAAAAATACCAAGGCATCAAATGCAAACTCTTGACGTCGCTCTGGGTGACAGAAGTTACCCGATACACATAGGCTGCGATCTGTTGACGCGGGCCGAGCTCATTCTGCCGCATCTCAAGCGCAAACAGGTCGCGATTGTGACCAACACTACAGTTGCGCCCTTGTATCTTGAACGCATCACGCAGACGTTACGCGCTGCGGATATCAGCGTAATACCGATCATTCTTCCCGACGGTGAAGCCTACAAGAACAGCGAGACGCTGAACCTGATTTACGACGCGTTGCTGGAGAACCGCTGCGAACGCAACACCACGCTGATCGCGCTCGGCGGCGGCGTCATCGGCGATCTCACCGGCTACGCGGCTGCCACCTATTTGCGCGGCGTGCCGTTCATCCAGGTGCCGACCACGCTGCTCTCGCAGGTGGATTCTTCAGTGGGCGGCAAAACCGGCATCAATCATCCACTCGGCAAGAACATGATAGGCGCGTTCTACCAGCCGCAACTGGTGCTGGCCGATATTTCCACCCTCAGCACATTGCCGCCCAACGAACTGGCGGCTGGCATGGCAGAAGTCATCAAATACGGCCTCATACGTGATCTCGAATTTTTCGAATGGCTGGAGCAGAACGTCGCAAAACTCAACGCGCTGGATACTGATGCCATGAGCTACGCCATTTATCGCTCCTGCCGCAACAAGGCAGAAGTCGTTGCGGCCGACGAGCGGGAGAGCGGCGAGCGCGCCCTGCTCAACCTTGGCCATACCTTCGGTCATGCCATTGAAAACGCCATGGGCTATGGCGTCTGGCTGCATGGCGAGGCAGTGGCGGCGGGTACCATGCTCGCGGCTGATCTCTCGCGCAGAATGGGCTGGCTCAGCGCAGATGATGTCACGCGTATCAGCAAGCTGCTGGTGGCGGCAAAATTGCCGGTCGATGCGCCTGATCTAGGCGTCGAGCGTTATGTGGATTTGATGGGCATGGACAAGAAAGTGGTCGACGGCAAAATCAGGCTGGTGTTGCAGCAGGGCATAGGCAAATCGGTTATCACCAGCAATTACGATGCCGACGCCCTGCGGCAGACGCTCAGCGCGATCGGAAAGGGCTGAAGCGCGCATGCCGGAACTTGCGCCATACGCCGCCCACCCGGATAAGAGCCGCGGCCGCCGTTATCCCGAACCGGCACCTTACGGCCGCAATCAGTTCCAGCGTGACCGCGATCGCATCATTCACTCCAGCGCCTTCCGGCGGCTGGAATACAAGACCCAGGTGTTCGTCAATCATGAGGGTGATCTGTTCCGCACCCGCCTGACGCACAGTCTTGAGGTTGCCCAGATCGCCCGTGCCATTGCCCGCAATCTTAACCTGCAGGAAGATCTGGCCGAAGGAATCGCGCTGGCGCATGATCTCGGCCACACGCCCTTCGGTCATGCCGGGCAGGATGCCCTCAACGACTGCATGAAATCCCACGGCGGTTTTGAGCATAATCTGCAATCCTTGCGGGTGGTCGATTATCTTGAACAACGCTATGCCGAGTTCGATGGCCTCAATCTCAGTTTCGAAATGCGCGAGGGCATCCTCAAGCACTGCTCGGTAAAAAACGCCAGAACACTCGGCGATGTCGGCGAGCGTTTCATCAAAAAGCAACAGCCTTCATTGGAGGCTCAGCTTACCAACCTTGCGGATGAAATCGCCTACAACAATCACGATGTCGATGACGGCCTGCGTTCCGGTTTGATTACGCTGCAGCAGCTCTCTAAAGTGCAGATATTTGCCGAACATCTGCAGCAGGTAAAAAAACTATATCCGGAACTTGAAGGCAGGCGCCTGATTCATGAAACCGTGCGCCGCATGATCAACGCACAGGTGGTAGACCTCTGCCGCCGGAGTGAACAATTGATTGCGGATGCTGGCCCGCGCAGTATTGATGAGGTGCGCACCCTGCCGTCGCTGATTGAATTCAGCAATGACATGCGCAGGCAACAGAACGAACTCAAGCGCTTTTTGCGCACGCATCTGTACCAGCACTACCGTGTCAACCGCATGAGCGCAAAGGCCCGGCTAATCATTCGCGAGCTGTTTGCCGTTTTTATAGAAGACCCGGCGCTGATGCCGGACGAATTCCGCGCCTATGCCGAAAAAGACCAGCCGCGTGCGGTGGCTGATTACATCGCCGGCATGACAGACCGTTATGCCATACGTGAGTACCGCCGGCTGTTTGCGATAGAAGAGCAATCGCTCTGATCTCTTTTCGGTCTGTCATCGCAGCCGTTGAGTGGCAGACAATCACCCATCAGTCATTCCCGAGCAGGTCGGTATTGAGTGCTTTTAGTAATCATGGGTCCTGCCTTTTCCGGAACGACATAACTGAACAATTCGTTGTCCTGCTTGAATTTCAGGCTGGTATGTTGCAAAAAAACAACATTGCACCAAAAAGAGACACAAAACCCCAAGAATTCCTTGCGATGCCATATTTGGCTTTGGCATACTACATCTACCTTTCCGTAAGGGGAGTTCGCGAACTCTGTTATCAAGTTCGCAATGATGAACCTGATAACAGCTAATTAAACGCAACAGGAGATAGATATGAATAAGAAATTAGGTTTGGCAGTTGCTGGTGCCGTCATGGCATTCGGCGCTACAGCCGCTAACGCTGGTATCACCATTCCAGCAGGCGACTGGACCATCGATATCGGTGGTAACGTAAACGCTTACTACAGCAATACTAGTTTTAGTGGTGATTTTGAAGATCAAGCTATTGCAGTTGTTGAAGATCCTGTAACTGGAGCAAGAAGCCAAGTTCTGGTTCCACGTGGTCAAGGTGCTCCATTAACTGATAATGCGAATCAAGTATCTACCGGTCTGCTGCCATCTGCTCTGGGCATCGGTGGTAAGACTCGTCAAAATGATCTGGACATCGCATTCCAGTTTACATTCTTCACTGGCGGTAATAGCTGCGGTGGCATCGGTTCTTCCTCCGGACTTTATGGTTGCGGTGGTGCAGATGGTAACAGTCTGAATATTCGTCAGGCTTACATGACTTTTGGTGACGCTTCCTGGGGTTCTATCAAGATGGGTCGTGATCTGGGCCTGTTCGGTTCTGACGCTATTCTGTCTGACATGACCCTGCTGGGTGTTGGTGTTGGTGCTGGCGGTGCTGGTTCCTCCACTTTGGGCCGTATCGGTTCTGGTTACCTCTACGCTGACTGGGTTGGTCAAATTTCCTACCAATCTCCAAACTGGAATGGCTTCAGCTTTGCAGCTGCAGTCCGTGAGCCATGGAACAACAGCAGCAACTCTGACCTCGGCTTTGAAGCCAAGGCATCTTACGAGTGGGCTGGCGATGTTTCCGGTAAGGTTTGGGTTGGCGGTATCCACCAGAAAATGCGTGTAGCTGAAGTTGCGGCTGTAGAAGGTATCTGTGTGCAAGATAGCAGCAACCTGATTGATTCAACTGAAAATGGATTATGCCAAGACTGGTTTAGCGATCCTGTACGTCTTTCAGGAAGTCCAGGTAGTCCAGAATACAGCCGTGATGCCCAAGCTTGGGAAATCGGTGGTAAGGTTAACTTTAGTGGCCTGACTCTGGTTGGTTACTACTACGACGGTGAAAATATTGGTCTGCCAGGTGTAGCTAACAATACCGTATTAACTGGCCTCGCTTTGGGTGCACTAGACGATAGCGACCATGATGTAAATGGTGGTTATGTCCAAGCAATGTATACCTTACCTAATGCTGGCACAAAGATCGGTGCTTCCTGGGGTATCAGTACGTACGAAAAGAACAGTACTTCTGGCTCTGACGACTTTGAAGCTGAATCTTGGATGATTGGTGTTTACCACCCACTCACCAAGAGCCTGAATCTCGTAGCTGAATATGTAGATGCAGATTACGAAAATCTTGGCTTGATCAAAGGTTTTGATGGAGAAGCGAAGACTGTTTCCCTCGGCGCGATCATGTTCTTCTAAGATTTATTTTAGTTGAATTGAAAGCTGAAACGGCACCTACGGGTGCCGTTTTTTTTAGATTGGTGTTGAGATGAATGTGAAAAATATAAACGAGATAATTGATTCTGCGCGTTTCGCAAGAAAAAATAAAAGAAACGAAGAAGCAATTAATTTATATGAAAAATACTTAAATGCCCTTGAATCAAATCAAATTAGATTTGAACTGATAGCGTTTTGCATGGAAATAAAAAATTTTAAATTTGCTATAAAGCATCTAAAAATACTCAAAAAGAAATTTCCTCAAGATATAAAAATAAATGCAAATCTAGCAATTGCTTACAGCGAGAATAATGAAATCAGAGAAGCTGAAAAATACTTTAATTTAGTATTTAGTGTGAATCCAAACATTCCTGATCTATCAGTCATGTATGGCGAAACATTAAGAAAGCTTAGAAAATTTAGAAAAGCATTAGATGAATTTGTAAAGGTATTAAATCACGATCGTAGAAATCACAAAGCTTTTTATGCGATGGGGCTTACTTATCGAGATATGGGAGATATACCAAGAGCCCTCGAATGTCTAGAAAATGCAAACGGCTTAGCACCTAATGAATTTTTATATCGAATGACGTTTGGAACATTACTTAATGAGAATAAATTTTTTAAGGAATCTAAAGAACAAATAGAACATGCTTTGACATTACAGAGTGATAACTTGCAAGCTTTAGAATTGCTCGTGCAAATTGAAGAAGCTAATGAAAATTGGTGGACTGTTGTTGAAATATATAAGAAATTAATAAGCCTCGATAATAAAAAAGCAGAATACAAATTCGAGAAAGCTAAATCCTACATAAAACTAAAGAATTTTGATAAAGCGATAGAAACGTTTGATGAAATATTAATAGCAGACCCAAAAAATATGTCGGTTATAAAAGAAAAATTCTATACCCTTTATAAATATAGAAGCTTACAAGAAACGGAAAAATTTATTAATCATTGCATACAGATACTTCCTAAAAATATGGAAGTGATTAAAATGCACATTATGGTTACAAAGTACTCAATTGAATCAACAGAAATAAAAAAGATTGAAAAATTCCTCGATAAAAATAAAAAAGATTACCTTGTTGATTGTTATACCTTGGCAAAGGTAATGGAAGATAATAAAAACTGGGATAAAGCTTTTTATTATTATCGGATGGCAAAAAATCATTCCGCAAAGCAATTCAAAACATTATATGATCAAAATAAATTAAAAGATAGTGTTGATAGAATTATAAATGTATTCAATTCAAAAGACATATCTAAATTATTTTTAAAGGATAATTCTGAAAAGAAAATAATTTTTATATTTGGGTTGCCAAGATCTGGTAAAACGATTGCTGCAAAATTATTGTCATCTCATAAAAGTATAGAATTTTTCGATGAAGTGAATTTTTGGGGTGATTTAATACTTAATCATAGCGTTATGACAGGTAATAAATATCTTGAAAATATTGATTATATAGCGGGTAATTTTGCAAAAAATGCAAGAGATGGTTACTTGGAGATTATATCTCATGGATGTAAGAATCAAGATTCTATAGTTACTGATACATTCCCATACAATTTTTTTAATATTGGGTTTATAGCATCTGTTTTTCCTAATTCACTTTTTTTTAACGCATTAAGAAATCCTGTTGATAATTGTTTATCAATATATTTCAAGGGATTTAAAAGTGGACATCAATATACTAATAATTTAAAAGATATTGCTCATTTTTACTTGCAGTATAAGCGGCTTATGGATCATTGGTATTCAGTATTTCCTAATCGTATTAATAACATTTTTTTTGAGGATAGTGTTAAAGATCCAAACAAGCAATTTAATTTATTGCTAAATTATCTTAATATACCGACTGATGATAACGTAGACCAAATTAGGCTTAAACATATATCTTCTGAAATTAAACAATATAGTTCCTCAATAAATTTTTCTAAAAATTATGAAAAATATATTGAAGATTTAAATATTTTAAAATAGTCCTTTCTAAGTCTCTTTGATGAATGATCGAAAAGTTAGCCGCAATACCCCCTGCCCATGTCTTAGTGGTAAGAAGTACAAGCAATGCTGTGGGGTGGTGAAAACACCAACTGCAGTTGTTACTCAATCACTGCAAGCTGCATGGAATTTGTTTCGACAAGGGTTTATGGAAGATGCGGAAGGGCTTGCCAGAGATTCACTATCATCGTCTGCTAGCTCATCCGATGCATGGCATCTACTGAGTTCAATTGCGCTTACACAGGGGCAAACGCGTGAAGCGGTTAAATATGGCGAACAAGCCATCAAGCTAAACAGCAGAAACCCGGAGTGCTATAACAATCTCGGCCTTGCAAAATGGATTTGGCAGTTGCGCATTACAGGAAAGCTATCGCACTCGCACCTCAATATGCAGACGCCTTATTCAATTTACACGCGGCATTGCTGGATAATGTTGATTTGTCTAAGTCTATCGCTGCCCTAGAGAAGACCTTGGCAGCAAATCCTCATGATCATGAAGCGCATTTCATGCTGGGTTTGCTGAACGATTACGTTGGTGAAACTGAAAAGGGCTCTCAACAGTTAGCACTGATCAAAAATCATTCACTCTATCAAGCACGTTTGGATGCATGGCAATATCTCAAAGCAACTGAAAATAAAATTCCTCTGTTGGGCAGCACCATCTCCACATTCAAACTGGCGATGAAGGAAGCTAATAATCGAGGGCTCGTGCTGGAGTTCGGCGTGCGTTTTGGTAATTCAATTCGGATATTGGCTGAACTTGCTGAGCAAGAAGTGTATGGCTTTGATAGTTTCGAAGGGCTGCCGGATGTCTGGCACCATGAGCCGAAGGGTAGCTACACGACTAAAGGTGTGATGCCTGAGGTGCCCACTAATGTTAGATTATATAAAGGATGGTTCGACCAGACTTTGCCAGAGTTCCTGAAACAGCACGATGAGGATGTTCGACTGATCAATGTCGACTGTGATACTTACAGTTCAACAAAAACAGTGCTGGACTTGTTGGCCCCACGAATAAAACCGGGAACCGTGATCGTATTCGACGAATATATCGGTAATCAGTACTGGCGTGAGGATGAATTCAAGGCTTTTCAGGAAGCTGTTAAAACCTTTGGCTGGTCTTACGAATATCTGTGTTTCAGTTTTTTCACGAAGCAGGTTGCAGTTAAAATCACTTCAATAGCGTTTAATTAAATACCTACATGTTGATGAAGGAATAAGAGATGAAACCCTTTCAGATGATTACAAACCTGCTGGTCTTTGTGTTTGTGTTGGTTGGTTGTGCCAGCAAGCCATTCCCAAGCGCCACTAATGTTGAATCTGCCAACGAGCAGGCGACCATTAAAACATTGGGGAAAAGTGTTCCGTTGCCGGAGGACGCAAAAATAGACAGCAAAGCTTCATTGATTCTGGGTGATGGTGATGCTTGGGTCGGTCGTGCGGAGATTCATCTGAGCGAATCGCCTAACGACGCAATTCAGTATTTTCTGAGCAGTTTCCCTGCACAGGGCTGGCAGGTCATTTCATCCAATAAAGCCAGAAACAGCATTTTGGTTTTCATTAATCAGACGAGAAGTGCAACGCTGGAAATTACAGAAGGTACGATTTTTTCACGTGGCTCCAAGGTCATCATGACTGAC
>MCAW01000006.1 GCA_001704575.1 Methylophilales bacterium LSUCC0135 | reverse complement strand
ATCTACACCACCAATGCGATTGAATCGGTGAATATGTCGCTACGCAAGATTACCAAGAACCGTGGATCGTTTCCGAGCGATGAATCGTTGATCAAATTGTTCTATCTAGCGCTGATGAATATCAGCCAGAAGTGGACGATGCCACTAAGAGACTGGAAAGCTGCGCTGAACCGGTTTACTATCCAATTCGAGGATCGAATGCCTAACCTTTAAACGAAATTCCGTTTACACAAAATCCAGAACAACCTCTGGTGTTGAGATCGATCACGGTGACGCCACCATCCTGATTCGACACATAGGCAATGCCGCGATCAGTTGTTGCGGCATCGCTTACAGGTGTTTCGCCTGCTTGATCACCACAGGCAGCCAACAGGCCGGCACATGCCATCAGTATCAATCTGCTACGCAACGGTTTATAAATTAGGTTCAGTTTCATCCTGACTTTCTCCTTGTCCTTTTATATATGAATTAGCTGCCAACTTCAGACCTCAGAACCGCAAATCCGGCCTGTCATCATTCAACTTTCACTACCGATCTCGTAAACAATCTCTTCAGGCTCTGCCAACTCCCCGGTCATGGCGTTCACCTCAACTTCTAGCAAGCGGCCGTCACTCAGCAAAATATCGAACTCATAGGCAACACCGTCATCCTCAATTTCATACTCAATGCCCTTGACCGCCCCGGGATATTTGTCCAGTGCGATTTTCAGTGCAGCATCCAGTCTCAATTTCGCTCTACTGGTAAACGCAGGATCTTCTGCCACGACATCAGATTCCCGTTTCAATATATTGCCCTTGACGATATCGCACTCAACTTCGCGACTTTGACCGTCAGTGCCTCGAATATCCACTTCATATTGAAGCCGACCTTGATCGATTTCGTGCCTGACCGCGACCACCCTGCCGGGAAAGTCTTGAAGCGACGACTTGATGCAACGGTCTAGCGCCTTGCCCTCTTGTTGCTCTTGCGCAAGCGTTAGCGGAACCGGAGAAAAGCAACACAACACAAGCGCTGAAAGCGAGTATTTAATGAATCGATTGCTTTGTTGCATTGGCTTACACCACATTGAATAAAGACAGATGGTGCGTCATCTCAAACAACAGGCAGAAATAAGTGAATAGCAGAACGAGTGCTGCCAGCATCATCACGATTTCCAAAATACCGAAATTGTTTGGCTGCATCATTTGCCTCACTACCAATTTAAAGGGTTACCGTTAATAATTTCATTACTTATGCACTCGTCATTCATCAGCAAGCTATGCATTTCATGCTACACACGCAGGCTTAACTGAACATGAATTAAACGTGGTGCCATAAGCGTGGTAAATAAAAAAGCGGACCGAATCCGGGGAGAACTTCGGTCCGCTGAGTAGAGCGTTGAAAGTAACGCTCATGCACCCGGAGATGACGCCAAGTTAGTTGTTAGAAGTTATAGCGGATACCACCGAACACTGTACGGCCACGACCAACGGCCATACCGTTGACGCGGCTGGCAAGGTATTCACGGTCCGTTAGGTTATAACCGCTGACGAAGAAAGTCGCTTTGGTACCCTGTGGCTTGTAGCTGGCAGAGGCATTCATCAGCGTGTAGGAAGGGATGTCGCCATAGACACCGGTTTGCGGATCGGATAAACGGCCGATCGGATCGGTTTCCTGCTTGCTGACGTAATCCCAACCGATACGGGCGTGAATACCCATCGGATGTTCATAGCCGAAGTTGACCGATGCCATGTGCTTGGGTGCATAAGGTAGACGGCTGCCATCCTTGATGATGCGGCAGGAACCTGAAACATCACAAACATCCACAATGTTTTCATTTTCAATATCATCTGGATCAAAGTCCTGGAAGTTGTCTTTCTTGAACTTGGCCGTAAACAGGTTGGTGTAATTGCCGGACACATAGAAATTGTGCGCGGTGTTCAGAATCGTGCCGAAATCGATACGGCCGGCCAATTCGATACCTTGCATCAGGGATTCGCCGGCATTGTCGAAACGGCTGCCGTTACGCACCACGATCTCGTCGAAATCGGTGCGGAACAAGGTCGCCTGGAAGCCGATACCCTTGAAGTAGTTGGAGCGTATGCCCAACTCCCAATTGGTGCTTTCTTCCGGTTTTGTGTTGTCGATCTCAATACCGTTATCACCCTCGGTCAGATCACGGTCAGGCCGTGGCGGCGCAAAACCCTTGTGCACCCCGGCAAATACCGTGGTGTTGGCGATACCGTTCCAGGCCACGCCAAAACCGGGCAACAGTTCGCTGTAACGGTTGGTATCACGTACACCTTGCGCTTCGCCATCAGCCCATACAACGTTCTGCTTGACCTTGACATCCTCGAAACGCAAGCCGGGTGTAAAAGACCAGTTGCCGACATGGAAAGTGTTCTGCACGTAGTAAGACAGTGCCGTCACGTCGGTTTCGAGCCGTTCCTGATGCCAGCCGGATTCAATTCCGGTCCATTCATCATCAACATTTTCGACTTCAGATTTTGGTATACCCGCATACCTTTTTGCGAAGCTCAAGCTCTGGAAGCGTGAATCAATACCGCGAAAGCCCTGACGCTTGATGTCTTCACGGTGATAGCGGAAACCGATCACCGCATCGTTTTCAATACCGAACAGATTGTGGCTGAAATCCAGACGCGGTTCGAAGCCGTAGTAGCGGTATTCGCGCGGACGCCATTGCCCTCCGCAGACTGCAGAGTTGGCTTCTGTTACATCGCGCACGTTTTCAAACTCTTCACCCACTTCGACAGGGCAATAAATCATTTGGGAGTATGCGTTGCCTTCCTCGGTGAATTCATCATCTTCCCAAGTGCCCGGGCCCGCTACCTGACGGAAGGAAGCACGCTCGATATCGGCATAGTAAGCCTGCGTGCTCAGCTTCATGGTGTCGCTGATCTGGAAGATATGTTGCAGTTGGGCAGTCCACTGTTCCATCTGGAACTTGTCGTTCTTGCCGGTCGGTGCCTGGAATTTGTCTTCGGCATACTCGCGCGTGCTGAGCATGGTTTCTGAAATATGCGAGTCTTCCTCGTAATAACCGATCTTGCCGATCAAGGTCTGCCGTTCGGTCAAGTTGAGTTGTCCCTTGATCGCCAGGTTTCGCTGATCGAAATCATGATTGTCGCGGATACCATCACCGCGATTTTGCAGGGCATCGATCATGAAACCGCCGCGCTCGTTGCCGTAACCGAAATTGACGTGACCGCCGCGATAATCATCGGTACCCGCTTTCAGCGTCACACTACCGGCAAGGCCATCAGTAGGTACTGGCTTGGTGACGAAATTGATCATGCCGCCTACGGTTTGTGGACCATACAAAACCTGACCTGAGCCCTTTACCACCTCGATGCGCTGAATACGTTCCAGCGGCGTGGTGTAATGCGCACTGGGGTCGCCATAGGGCGCAAGAAAGAGTGGCATGCCATCTTCCATCAGTAGCGTGCGTGCGGTGCGACGAGGATCCATTCCGCGAATGCCGATATTGATACCGAGGCCATAAGCACTTTCACCGACGACATTCACGCCTGGCACATCATTCAGCGCCTCCTCCATCGAGAACGGCTGGCGCTCCTCAAGGGCTTTTTCATCCACCAGATCAAAAGAGCCAGGCACCGCTTCAAGCTTCTCGGGCAAAATGCCGGTGACCGTCACGGTATCTGTAACAACCGGCTCTTCGGCGTTGGCCAAGACAGGCACCGTGGCAAACGCAGCCATCACGGCCATTGCGATCATTTTTGGTTTTGGATTCATACTCACTCCGTTGGCTGTTTCTTCTAAAGAATGTTCAGGCTTGTCAAAAGCTGCGTTCACGGCAGCCACGGGCCTGAAGATCAAGCTGCATTCTAGATTTGCCGAACGGCGTGCAGATACCTTGAATATCCCGAATAAGTATAGGAATTTTTCCCGACCCGCTGAAAAGTGGGCGGACAAGACTGAACAAGCGCTTGCTCCAGCTCTGAAGGAAACCTCAACCGGAGAACTTCAGCTTTCGATCAGGCCGTGGCGGATCGCCAGCCGGACCAGCTCCACCGGACTGTTGACGCCAAGTTTCTGGCGGATCATGGTCTGATAATTGGCCACTGTTTTCTGGCTGATGTTGAGCAGGTTTCCGATATCCTCGGCGCTCTTGCCTTCCGCTATCAGGCGGAACACTTCGAACTCACGCGCGGAAAGTTTTTTGGATAAGGCATCATCGCCGCTGACCGTTTGCATGGCCATTTTCTGGGCAACTGCAGGACTGATGTAAGTGCTACCGGCAGCAGCATTCCTGACTGCTATCACGAGGTCTTCCGCCATGCCGGATTTTGCCACGTAGGCCCTGGCACCGATATTGAGCGCCTGAAAGGCAAAGGCAGCGTTTTCGTGCATGGAAAACACCACCACCCGCGCCAGCGGGCTGCGCACCAGAATGCGCCGTATCGCCTCCAGCCCGCCCATGCCGGGCATGGACAAATCCATCACGACCACATCAGGTTTCAGCTCGCTGAACAATTGATAGGCCTGCTCGCCACTCCCGGCCTCGGCAATCACCTGCATTTCCGCGTTCTGCTCAAGCAGGCGCCGCAAGCCGGAGCGCACCACGGCGTGATCGTCGGCGAGCAAAATGCGTATCGGCTCCGTGCTCATGCAAACGCTCCCTGCAGAGGCAAACGCACCATGACCGTCGTACCCTTACCCAGATTACTGTCGATCTCGAGCTCGCCGCCGGCACCGGTGACCCGTTCACGCATGCCAGTGAGGCCAAAACCCGTAGCATGTCCCGGATTGAAACCGCAACCATCATCCTGCACGGCGATGGCCAGCTCTCCCAGCTCTGTCCACACATCTACTGTCACTCGTCTGGCACCAGCATGCCTGGCGATGTTGGTCAGGCACTCCTGCACCACCCGGTAGGCAATAATCGATACTGCCTCCGGTACCCCGGCTAGATCGCTGGCAATCTGCAGATCGCAAGTCTGCATCTTGTAACGCTGCTGCCAGCTGGAAACCAGCTCCTCCAGCGCGATCTTGAGACCGAGCTTGTCCAGCGTTTCCGGCCGCAATTGCTCGACGATATGACGCACGATGCCGATAACCTGACGCGCAACCGCAACGATGGCTCTGGCGCTCTGATGTACCGGCGTGTCCGGCGCGCTTGCATTGACGATAGCGGTCGCATCGGCATGTATCGCCGTCAGCGACTGGCCGATCTCATCGTGCAAGTCGCGCGACAGGCTTTTTCTTTCTTCTTCCTGCAGATTCAGCAATTGCTGCGAAAGCTTGTGATTGCGCGTGATGCTTGTCTGCAGGGTGGCAGCCATATGGTTGAATTTGACGCTGATTTGCGAAAGTTCCGGCAACCGGAACGGTGGCATGCGCGCATCCAGATTGCCCTGCTCGACCTGATTGATGGCATCAAGAATCTGGTCGACTGGCCTCAATGCCTTGCCTACTGCCCAGAACACCATGACGTTGACCGCAACAAAAAATATGCCGACCAGTTTCAACATGCCGAGCGAATCTTCCCACACCTCGGTGATTTCGTAGGTCGGGTCTGGCGTGATGACGACCTCGCCGATCAGCTTGTTGTTGGCATGTATCACCCGTTTGCGCGGCTCGATATCACTGGAAAACACATTCATCAGATAGACAAACCAGGGCGGTGGCGGATTCTGCAGGGCGGCCTGAAACTCGGTCTGATTGCTGTCGCGCAAATTGCCCTTGGCATCGTAATACTCGACCCTGAGATGGCGGATCTGACCCAGGCTGCTGAGGCTGAAAGGCGTCTTCAGCTTCTGCTCCGCAATCTCATCGGCAAAATACAGCAACTCCTTGTCGATCAGATGCAAGGCCAGCGCCGAGGTGGATTCAAGCTCGGCGCGGATATTCTCCTGCGAATTGTGGATCGTCAATGCAACGCCGATAACCAGCAGAACTGCCATCAGCGCTGTGATCATCAGGTTAAGCAGTAACTTCAGACTCATGGATAAATGACGGGCGCAGTCACAGAATAAAAGACATTCAAGTGTATGCGAGATCGGACTGCCGTGTATCGGGAAAAATTCCCGATACACGGGTAATGGACTCAAACGGCGACAGGCGCCTTGATGGCAGGATACGGGTCGTAATTTTCCAGGGTGAAATCTTCAAACCTGAAACCGAAGATATCATTGACTTGCGGATTGATACGCATGGTCGGCAATGCGCGCGGTTGACGCGAAAGCTGCTCGTTCACCTGCTCCAGATGGTTGAGATAAATATGCGCATCGCCCAGCGTATGCACGAAATCGCCCGGCTTGAGACCGCAAACCTGGGCCACCATCATGGTCAGCAAGGCATAGGACGCGATGTTGAACGGCACGCCGAGGAAGATATCGGCACTGCGCTGGTAGAGCTGACAACTCAATTTTCCGTCTGCTACATAAAACTGAAAGAACGCATGGCAGGGCGGCAGTTTCATCTGGTCGACATCGGCTACGTTCCAGGCTGAGACGATCAGACGGCGCGAATCCGGATTGTTCTTGATGGCGTTGACCACCTGCGTGATCTGGTCGATATGCGTACCATCCGGCTTCGGCCAGTTTCGCCATTGATAACCGTAGACAGGGCCGAGATTGCCCTGCGCGTCTGCCCATTCGTCCCAGATGGTGACGCCGTTCTGCTTGAGGTAGGCGATATTGGTACTGCCCTGCAAAAACCAGAGCAACTCATGGATGATGGATTTCAGGTGTACTTTTTTGGTGGTCAGCAGCGGGAAGCCTTCTGCCAGATCGAAACGCATCTGATAACCGAACACCGACAGCGTGCCGGTACCGGTGCGGTCTTCCTTCTTGTGGCCATGTGCCAGCACGTGCCGCATCAAGTCATGGTAAACCTTCAATTTCATCCCCCATCATTGGTGTTGCCAGGTACTTCAACAGCTTGCCGCATTCAGACTGGATTCCGGCCTGCGCCGGAATGACGGTCTCTGGCGGAATGACAATCAGGTGTGTCTTGCAATGAATTGCTTGATGGCATCGACATCGGCATCCATCACGACAAACCGTTGCGGCAGGCTTTCCAGACCGGCCAGGTCCTGGGGACGCTCCGGCTTGTGGCCCAAAGCTTCGACGATCGCGTCTTCAAACTTGGCCGGCAGCGCGGTTTCCAGTACGACCATGGGCACATCGGCTTCGCGGCATTCGAGCGCCACCTTGAGACCGTCTGCGGTGTGAGTGTCGATGGTGATGCCGTATTTCTCTTGCGTCGCACGTATGGTGTGCATGCGGTTCGCATGGTTGCTGCTGCCCGAAACGAAGCCGTAGTCAGCCACCTTGCCAAACAAGCCCTGCGCGTTCAGATCGAAGGCACCGCCGGCATCGACCTTGCTCCAAAGCTCACGCACCTTGGCAGCATCACGACCAACCAGATCAAAAACGAAGCGCTCGAAATTGGAGGCCTTGCTGATATCCATCGACGGGCTGGAGGTGTGGTAGGTGTTGGCCGAGCCGCGCGGGCGGTAGATGCCGGTCCTGAAAAATTCGTCCAGCACATCGTTCTCGTTGGTGGCGACCACCAACTTTTTGATTGGCAGCCCCATCATGCGAGCGATATGACCGGCACAGACATTGCCGAAGTTGCCGGAAGGCACGGCAAAGCTGACCTGCTGGCTGTTGTCCTGCGTGACGGCAAAGTAGCCCTTGAAATAGTACACCACCTGCGCGGCAACCCGCGCCCAGTTGATCGAGTTCACCGCGCCGATCTTGTGCTGTTTCTTGAAGGCATGGTCATTGGAAACCGCCTTGACCACATCCTGTGCATCATCGAACACGCCCTTGACGGCGATGTTGTGAATGTTCTCATCCTGCAGGCTGAACATCTGTGCCGACTGAAAACGGCTCATTTTCTGGTGCGGCGACAGCATGAAGACGCGGATGCCGCGCTTGCCGCGCATCGCATACTCCGCTGCCGAACCAGTATCGCCCGAGGTGGCGCCGAGGATGTTGATTTCCTCGCTGCGTTTGTTCAGCACGTATTCGAACAGGTTGCCGAGCAACTGCATCGCCATGTCCTTGAACGCCAGCGTCGGCCCGTTGGAAAGCGAGAGCAGATAAAGCTTGTCTTCCAGCTTGATGGTGGGCGTGATCTCGGCCGCATCCTGACCGGCGCGCGCATGGCAATAGACTTCAGGACGGTAGGTCTTGTCGATGATGGCCTTCAGATCGGCGGGCGGAATGTCATCTACCAGGCGTGAAAGTACTGCGTAGGCAAGGTCGCGGTAATTCATGCCGCGCATGGCGGCAAGATCGGCCTCATTGAAATGCGGGTACTGTTCAGGCATGTAGAGACCGCCATCCGGGGCCAGACCGCCAAGGAGGATTTCGCTGAATGTGAGTGCGGGCGACTGCCCGCGTGTGCTGATGTATTTCATAGATTCTAAACCGTCATTCCAGCGAAAGCTGGAATCCATTCAAACCAGACCATTATATAAATCAATCCATTCGGGATT
This sequence comes from Methylophilales bacterium LSUCC0135, assembly GCA_001704575.1. Taxonomy (GTDB): domain Bacteria; phylum Pseudomonadota; class Gammaproteobacteria; order Burkholderiales; family Methylophilaceae; genus UBA6140. The sequence continues at coordinate 96,565 of MCAW01000006.1, read as the reverse complement.
GGCGTGTTCAATCAATTCAATTTTCCAGGCGCGTTTCCAAGCCTTGATATTTTTCTCTCGAATGATAGCTGACTGCATATCTTCGTGCACTTCGAACCAGACCAAATCATGAACCCTGTATTTTTTGCTGAAACCGTCGACCAGATCATTTTTGTGTTCCCAGACCCGCTTCAGCTAATCCGAGGTCACACCCACATACAAAGTACCATTCCGCTTGCTGGCCAACATGTATACACAAGGCTGCTTCACTGCTTACCCCGTCATGTCGGCAAAAGTTGCTTTCCGGTTAAAGTAAATTCTGGATTCCAGCGTTCGCTGGAATGACATCCTGGCTATTTGCCCAACTCTTCCATGCGAATGCGCGTAACTTTACCGACTGTAGCCGGCAAGGCTTCGATTGCGGCTATCGCCTGATTCATGTTTTTCTCGACCGTGACGTGGGTGAGGATGATGATATCCGCCTCGGTTTCATTATCTGCGGGCTCTTTTTGCATCATCGCATCGATCGAGATATCGCGGTCGCCGAGTATGCGCGTGACTTCGGCCAGCACACCGGGTTTGTCAGAAGCCCGCATGCGCAGATAGTAGCCGCTGCTGATTTCTTCGATCGGCAGTATCGGCAGGTTGACGATCTGATCCGGCTGGAATGCCAGATAGGGCACACGCTGTTCGAACGCGGCATCCGCCAGACGTGCGACATCGACCAGATCGGCTACCACCGCGCTGGCGGTCGGCTCGGCACCGGCACCGGCACCGTAATAGAGCGTCGGGCCGACGGCATCGCCCTTGACCACTACGGCGTTCATGGCGCCGTTGACGTTCGCCACCAGCCGCTTTTCCGGAATCAGGGTGGGATGCACGCGCAGTTCGATACCCTGCTCCGTGCGCTTGGTAATGCCCAGCAGCTTGACGCGGTAGCCGAGTTCCTCGGCATAGCGGATGTCCTTGCTTTCCAGCTTGGTGATGCCTTCGGTGTAGGCGCGCTCGAACTGCATCGGGATGCCGAAACCGATGGCGGAAAGTATCATCAGCTTGTGCGCGGCATCGATCCCCTCGACGTCAAAGGTCGGGTCGGCTTCGGCATAGCCGAGGCGTTGCGCTTCGCCGAGAACGTCGGCAAACGCCAGGCCCTTGTCGCGCATCTCGCTCAGGATGAAATTGGTGGTACCGTTGATGATGCCGGCAATCCACTCGATATGATTGGCAGCCAGCCCCTCGCGCAAGGCCTTGATGATGGGAATGCCGCCGGCGACCGCCGCTTCGAAGGCGACGATGACGCCTTTTTTCTGCGCTGCGGCAAAAATCTCGTTGCCATGCAGCGCGATCAGCGCCTTGTTGGCAGTCACCACATGCTTGCCATTCTCGATCGCCTTCAGCACCAGGTCTTTGGCGACGCCATATCCGCCGATCAACTCGACGACGACGTCGACATCGGGATCGTTGACCACAGAAAAGGCATCATCCGTCACCTCGCATGCGCCTGCAGTCACCTCACGCGCCAACGTCAGATTGCGGTCGGCCACCTTTAAAATCTGAATCGCGCGGCCGGCACGGCGGCTGATTTCCTGCTGGTTACGCTTCAATACGTTGAAAGTGCCGCCGCCGACGGTACCGATGCCTAACAGACCTACGTTGATTGGTTTCATATCAAAATCCGTGAATGGTGAAGGGTGAAGGGTGAAGGGCAAACCCCTACCCTCCCGGCAGGGAGGGTGGCGCATGGCGCCGGGTGGGCATCCCCCTTAACCCTTTTCCCTTCACTGTATTAATTTGTATTAATTTCCATGCTTCCTGCGATACTGTTCGAGGAAACGCGCAATGCGGCCGATGGCCTCGGTCAGATCATCCACGTTGGGCAGAAATACCACGCGGAAGTGATCCGGTTTTTTCCAGTTGAACCCGGTACCTTGAACCAGCAATACCTTTTCTTCCAGCAGCAGGTCGAGAATGAACTGTTGATCGTCCTTGATCGGGTAGATTTTCGGATCCAGCTTCGGGAACAGATACATCGCCGCAGCGGGTTTCACGCAAGTAATACCGGGAATTTCAGTCAACAGTTTATAAGCAAGGTCGCGCTGTTTGCAGAGCCGCCCGCCAGGTGCCACCAGATCATTGATGCTCTGGTAACCGCCCAGCGCGGTCTGGATTGCCAGCTGGCCCGGCACGTTGGCGCACAAGCGCATCGAGGCGAGCATGTTGAGGCCTTCGATGTAATCTGCGGCATGGCGCTTTTCACCGGAAACCACCAGCCAGCCTGCACGGTAACCACAGGTGCGGTAGTTTTTAGACAACCCGTTGAAGGTGACGAACAGCACATCGTCGGCAAGCGAAGCGATCGACGTATGCGTGTTGCCGTCGTAAAGCACCTTGTCGTAGATCTCGTCGGCAAAAATCACCAGCTTGTGATGACGGGCGATCTCGATGATGCCTTCCAGTGTCTCTTTCGGATACAGCGCGCCAGTCGGGTTGTTCGGATTGATGATAACGATGCCGCGCGTGTTGGCGGTGATCTTGGATTCAATATCCTTCAGATCGGGCAACCAGCCGGTCTCTTCATCGCACAGGTAATGCCGCGGCGTGCCGCCGGCCAGCGTCACTGCGGCGGTCCACAGCGGGTAATCCGGCATCGGCACCAGAATCTGGTCGCCATTGTTCAGCAACGCCTGCATGGCCATCACGATCAGCTCGGAAACACCGTTGCCGATGATGATGTCGTCAATCGTCACATCGTCAATCTTTTTCTGCTGCGTGTAGTGCATGATCGCCTTGCGCGCAGAAAACAAGCCCTTTGAATCGGTGTAGCCGGAGGCCTGATCCATGTTGCGGATGACATCCTGCAGGATTTCTTCCGGCGCTTCAAAACCGAACGGCGCCGGATTGCCGATATTGAGCTTGATGATGCGGTGCCCTTCTTCTTCCATCTCCCGCGCGCGCGCCAACACCGGGCCGCGAATGTCGTAGCACACGTTGTTGAGTTTGGTCGACTTCAGTATGGGATCCATGATCGCTCGATAAAAGGCAGAATCTGCACTGCAAAAAAGTGTGTTATCTTACATTGTCACGGCCCTGCCAGCAATGTAAGCGGGCGATTAGGGCTTCCCTGGCCCAATTCATTCAATCCGATATATTCATGAAACTACATCTGACCCAAGCAGCAGGAAATCAGCTGATTACCGGCTATGAAGATACCTGGATCGAGGTCAATACGGTACGCTACGAACAATCGCTGATCGTCATGCCCAACCACCTGATCGAACACTGGACCGGAGCCGACTTCGACGCCCTCAGCGAAGCGGATTTCGAAGTCATCGCCGGATTGGCGCCTGAGGTCGTCCTGCTAGGCACCGGCAATACGCACCGCTTCATCCATCCCCGGCTGGCCGCCCCGCTGACCGCACGCGGCATCAGCATCGAATGCATGAACACCGCCGCCGCCTGCCGCACCTACAACATCCTGATGGCAGAAGGCCGGCATGTCGCTGCGGCTTTGATGCTATGACGCGCCTTCCCTGCAGCCTGTAATCCCTGCGTCGCCATACTTATACGCAGGCACAATCCGCACCCATGAAAAAGCCCTGACTGCGTTTGAAGGCAGGCAGGGCTTTTCTCCAATCTTTTTACAGGTTTCTGGTGGAAAACACCAGCGATGCGTTGGTGCCGCCAAAGCCGAAGCTGTTGGAAAGCGCCGTCTGCACCTTGGCATTGTCGATGCGCTTACGTACGATATTGAGCCCTTGCGCCGCCGGATCGAGCGTTTCGATATTGGCGGATGCGGCAATGAAACCATGCTGCATCATCAACAAGCTGTAGATCGCCTCATTGACGCCGGCCGCGCCGAGCGCATGGCCGGAAAGCGATTTGGTGGAGGCAATCGCAACCTGGCTGCCACCGAACACCTCGCGTATCGCTTCCAGTTCCTTGACGTCGCCGACCGGGGTGCTGGTGCCGTGGGTGTTGATGTAGTCAACCGGACCTTCGACCCCTTCCAGCGCCAGTTTCATGCAGCGCACGGCGCCTTCGCCCGAGGGTGCCACCATGTCGTAGCCATCCGATGTTGCGCCGTAGCCGACCACTTCAGCGTAGATTTTCGCACCGCGTGCCTTGGCATGTTCGTACTCTTCCAGCACGACAATGCCGCCACCGCCGGAGATAACGAAGCCGTCACGGTTGGCGTCATAGGTACGTGATGCTTTTTCCGGCGTATCGTTGTATTTGCTCGACAGCGCGCCCATGGCATCGAACAGGTAGGACATGGTCCAATGCTCTTCCTCGCCGCCACCGGCAAACACGATATCCTGCTTACCCAGCTGAATCTGCTCGACACCGGCGCCGATACAGTGCGCGCTGGTGGAACAGGCCGAGCTGATGCCGTAATTGACGCCCTTGATTTTGGCGCCGGTCGCCAGACATGCCGCAATCCCGCTCGACATGGTCTTGGTAACCATGTATGGACCGACCCGGCGGATACCTTTTTCGGCCAGTGTATTGGTGCCTTCCAGCATGCTTTCGGTGGAAGTGCCGCCGGCGCCGACGATCAGGCCGGTGCGGACATTGGAGACCTGCTCTTCCGGCAGGCTGGAATCGGCAATCGCCTCCTGCATCGCCAGCCAGGCGTAAGCATGCCCCTTGGCCATGAAACGCAGCAACTTGCGGTCGATCAGCGCTTCGATATCAAGATTCCGGATGGAGCCGGCCACCTGCGAGCGCAGGCCTCTTTCTGCATATTCAGGTTGATAGGTGATACCCGAGCGCCCCTCGCGCAGACTCTGCAGCACTTCGGATTGATTATTGCCCAGGCTGGACACGATTCCCAGCCCGGTCACTACGACACGTCGCATCGCGCTTCCCCTAATTGAGTGTTATGCATGTTGTTTTTTATTCTGTGGATCAGAAATTGTCGGTGCGCGTAAAAAGGCCCACGCGCAAATCGTTGGCCACGTAAATTTCGCGGCCATCCAGTTCCATCGTCGCATCGGCGATGCCCATGACCAGCTTGCGCATGATGAAGCGCTTGAGGTCAATCCTGTAGGTCACCAGCTTGCCGGTCGGCAATACCTGACCGGTGAATTTCACTTCGCCGGCGCCCAGCGCACGGCCACGGCCAGGGCCGCCCATCCAGCCCAGATAAAAACCGACCAGCTGCCACATGGCGTCGAGGCCCAGACAGCCGGGCATCACGGGGTCGCCCTCGAAATGGCATTGAAAAAACCACATGTCGGGCTTGATATCGAGTTCGGCAATGATCTGGCCACTGCCATATTTTCCACCCTCTTCGGTAATCGAAACAATACGGTCTATCATCAACATCGGCGGCAATGGCAACTGTGCATTGCCTGCTCCGAACATTTCACCACGACCGCAACGCAGAAGCTCCTCATAAGTAAAGCTGTTTTGTTTTGACATCAGAGAATTTTTTCTTTTGAAAATAAGATTATTCGCTATTTTCGCCGGAAACGAGGCCGAGTGAAAGCCCTTGCCGTCGAAAGGTGCAAATTTGGGGTATACAGATCTGTTTACACCACCATCGAATCTGTTTACACTGCTGCTTGAAGATTTTTGTTACATTTTTTTACAATTTTACCCGAACCATCCATTCAACCTCTCAGGGACAAGTCAATGAGTGATCGCCAACTGGCCGACTGGCGCCAACATGCGCTGAAACTAGAAGCAGAAATCAACAAGGTCGTCATAGGCCAGCAAGACCCGGTACGGCTGATCACCACAGCCATTTTCGCCCGTGGCCACGTGCTGCTCGAAGGCGATGTCGGCGTGGGCAAAACCACGCTGCTGCGGGCTTTTACGCGCGGCATCGGCGGTGGCTACCAGCGTATTGAGGGCACCATTGACCTGATGCCGAATGACCTTGTCTACCATACCTACCTGGGCGAAGACGGCAAGCCGCACGTCAGCCCCGGCCCGCTGCTGATGTCGGGTGAAAACCTGTCGGTGTTCTTCTTCAACGAAATCAACCGCGCACGTCCGCAGGTACACTCACTGCTGCTGCGCGTGATGGCAGAACGCACACTCACTGCGTTCAACAAGGAGCACCATTTCCCGCACATGCTGGTGTTTGCCGACCGCAACCAGGTGGAGAAGGAAGAAACCTTCGACATTCCTTCTGCGGCGCGCGACCGCTTCATGATGGAAATCCCCATCGTGGTGCCATCCGAACCGAATATCCGCGAAGAACTGATGTTCAACCCAAAATTCCACGATGTCGATGCGCTGGTCGGCACGGTCGAGGCAGACATTCTCCAATTCGACCAGCTCAATGCCTTCGCCCGCATCATTCAGAACTCGATTGATGCCAGCCCGACATTGCGCAGCTACGCACTCGACCTGTGGACTGCGACCAAGTCGCCCGAGCTGTTCGGCGTCAAGGTCAGCGGCGTCGAAATGAGCCGCCTCATCATTTCCGGCGCCAGTCCGCGCGGCGTCGGCATGCTGCTGTCGGCGGCACGGGTGAACGCCTGGCTCAACAACCGCGAAGCAGTCGTGCCGGAAGACATCCATGCGGTATTCCACGAAACCATCGCGCACCGCCTGGTATTCAGTCCAGTGTATGAAATGCGCCGCACGGAAATCGCCCGCGAACTGCTTTCCGGCATCATCAGCTCGGTTTCCGCGCCCTGAGCCGCAGGCAGATGACGCAACTCGACCAGATCAAGCTGTTTTCCTACCACATCGGCTGGCGCTCGCGCGGCCGCCGGCCCGGCAGCCACAACAGCACCCAGCGCGGCATGGGCATGGAGTTTCGCGGGCACACCACCCTGCTGTCCTACCCGGATCCGCGCCGCATCGATATCCGGCAGACCATACGCGACCCGCTCGAACAGGTTTATGTGCGCATTTTCAACCAGAAGAGCGCAACCCCCGTCATCATGCTGTGCGACATGTCAGGCTCCATGCATTTCGGCAGCTACCAGCGCAAGCTTTCCGTGGCTGCGGATATCATGCAATCCATTGCGAAATCGGCTAACGCCAATGCCGATCCGTTCGCCTTCATCGGATTCGACGACGACGTGCATGAAACATGGCATTGCACGCCTTCTTTCCGTCCGCATCACGCGCTGGAAATGGCGGAGAAACTGCGCGAGCACCACCCGCGCGCCGTCGGCAGCAAAGGTCTTATGCAGGTTTCGCGCTTTCTGCCGCGCGAGCGCTCACTGGTATTTCTGGTATCGGATTTCCACATGCCGCTGGCCGATCTGGAAGAAGCGCTGGTACTGCTGTTGCGCCATCATATTGTCCCCGTCGTGCTGTGGGACGAAGCCGAATACCGCAGCCTGCCGGAATTCGGCATCGCCAGTGTGACCGATCCCGAATCCGGCGCAAAACGCACGCTATTCCTGCGCAAGCAATACCGTGATCGCATCATCGAACATTTCGAAGCCCGGCGCGAGGCCATCAAGGCGCTGTTCCTGCGTCTCGACATGCCGCCCCTGTTCATCGAACACGGCTACGATGCCGATATGCTGACCGACTACTTCCACCAATACGTGGCTGCCTGATGCCATCATGACCACCCAGACGATATGAAAAAACTCACCCTGTCATCCGCCGCACTGGTACTGAGCCTGCTGCTGTCATTCGCCAGTTTTAATCTGCAGGCGGATGAGAAACCCGTACCACCCATCGACGAAAAACTGGTCAAACTCTCTATCGTCGATCCGGTGCGCGATTCAGGCTATACCGTCGGCGACCTCATCACCCGCGTCGTCACGCTGGAAATCAAAAAACCCTACAAACTGCTCGACACCTCACTGCCCATTGTCGGCTACGAAAAGCGCTATCAGGGCCAGGTCATCGGCATCGAATTGCGTGACATCAAAAAAAGCGCAGAGGACAATTCAGACAGCAAGGTGCATACCTTGCATCTGACCTACCAGATTTTCGACCGCAATGTCGTCGCCAAACCTGCCGCGTTGCCGCCGGAGTTCATCAGGATTCAGGGCGGCAATGAGGTCTATTCCTTCCGCATACCGAGCTGGAATTTCCGCATCTCGCCGATTGCCGTGTTTGGCGAAGTGAAGCTGGAAAGCGACATGAGCCCGCTACGCGGCCCCATGCTTAAAACCAGCGAGCGCGAAAACCTCATCTTCAAGCTGGCGCTTGCAGTGCTCGCACTATCGGCGCTGGGGCTGCTCTATATCCTCGGCATGCGTGCCTGGTTGCCGCGCATGGGTGGCCCTTTCGCCCGCGCCTGCCGCGACCTGAAAAAACTGAGCAAACTGCCGGCCAATGATGAAACCCTCAAACTGGCGTTGACGCGCGTGCACCAGGCTTTCAATCTGTCATCGGGCAGCAGCGTATTCAGCAACAACGTGGATGACCTGCTTGCGCAGAAACCGGTGTTTGCCGGCATGCGCGATGACATCGCGCATTTTTTCGAGCTGTCACGCATGGCTTTTTTCGAACAGCATCAGGCGGCGCAAACTGCCGCCGAACAGCTGGCATGGCTACAAAAGTTCAGCCGCCGCTGCCGCGATTGCGAACGTGGACTGAGACCGGAAAAGCAGGCCTGAACCCATGATTTTTGCCAATCCGTTTGTATTGTGGCTGTTGCCGCTGGCATTGCTGCCGCTGTTTCTGGAGCGCACGCATAGCCGCAACTATTCCTGGGTCGCCATGCTGCCGGCCGACCCGCTGTCGAATATCGTCGCGCTGTTCCTCAAACTGCTGGCGGTCATCGCCCTGTTGTTCATCCTGCTCGGGCTGGCCGGGCCGCACACGCCGGAGCAACATATCGAGAAAATCGGGGTTGGTGCTCAGATCGGGCTGGTGCTGGACCGCAGCGCCAGTATGGATGACCCTTTCTCAGGCGCCGGCCAGAGTGGCAAAGTCGGGGAAACCAAGTCGGCAGCCGCCAGCCGTTTGATCACCGATTTCATCAACAAACGCGAAAACGACATGATCGGGCTGATTACCTTCAGCAATTCGGCCATGCATGTTTTGCCTCTGACCGACAACCGCGAGGCGGTGCTCGCGGCCGTGCGCGCCACCGCCGGTGCAGCGCTGTTCCAGACCAACATCGGCAGCGGATTGTCGAGCAGCGCGGGGCTGTTCGAGAAAGTACCGAACTCCGGTTCACGCGCGATCATTCTGGTCTCCGACGGCGCCGGACGTGTTAGCGCCGACGTCCAGCAACGCGTGCGCGACTGGCTCGACCGGCTGGAAATCAGCCTGTACTGGATTGTGCTGAAGCAGCCTGGCGGCCTCAGTATCTTTGACGAAAACTACAAACCGCCGGAAGACGAAGCGCTGCCGCCGGTGATCGAGCTGCACGAATACTTCAAGACCCTGAAAACGCCGTTCAGCGCTTACGAGGCGGATGATCCGACTTCACTCGAACGCGCGATCAACGACATCAATCAAAAGGAAAAGAAGCCGATCAGTTATCTGGAAAAAATTCCGGGCAAGAATTACACGCGCCATTGTTTCATCCTGGCAGCACTCATGATCGGCTTGTTACTCGGCGTCAAATATCTGGAGGTTCGCACATGGCACTCGGCGTAATGGCGCTCAGCGCAAGAAAACTCACCTGGACACTGGCGTTTATCGCCATCGCCAGCGCAATGACGGCAGCCTATGCCTGGAACAGAATGCATCAGATTGCTGCTTTCAATCAGGCCGTTCTGGCGGCAAAAACACCGGAAACAGACCGGCAAAGCTATGAAGCCAAATTTGCCACTGCCTACTGGCTGGCAAAAAACGAGCGTTTCAAGGAAGCGACCATCCTGTTTCTGCAACTGGCAGAAACTGGTGATAACAATCAGCGCTCGGCAGTGCAGCACAATCTCGGCAATATCTTTTTCATGCGTGGCCTCACTGTCAACGGCAACAGCATGACCGTGCGCCATGAGAGCGAATACCTGTTCAGGCAGGCCAAAGGCGCCTATGTGCAATCGGTGAAACTGGATAACAGCCACTGGGATACGCGCCACAACCTCGACCGCGTGATCGGCATGCTGCCCGACACACCGACGCCGGGTGTCGGCGAATCCGACAGCCCCGGACTCATCATGGGCAACATACCGGTGGGTCTGCCGTGAAATATTTTCATCACCTGCAACGTTATCTTGTGCACCGGCGCGATGCGACGCTTTTGCTGTCGGCGCTGGTGCTGCTGCTGGTCGCGCTGTTGCAGCCCACCATTCCACTCAAGCGCAATATCTACAGTTATTTTCTGGTCGCCGATATTTCACAGAGCATGAACGTGGAAGACATGGGCAGTGTTGCGAACCCGATGACACGCATGGCGCACACGCAGAAAATGATGCGGGAAGTCATCTCCTCGCTGCCATGCGGCACCAAGGTCAGCATTGGGCTTTTTGCCGGCGTCAGTGTCGCGGCGATGTATACGCCGATCGAGGTCTGCCGTAATTTCGCCGCCATCCAGGACACCATCGACCACCTGGACTGGCGTTCGGGATGGTCTGGCAACAGCCGTATCCGCGAGAGCATGCTGTCGCTGGCACAGGTATTACGCGCCTTCACGGAACCGGCACAAGTCGTCTATTTCACAGATGGCGAGGAAGCGCCGAAACTGCATGTGTTCAACACGCGCGACCTCAGCGCATTCCAGGGTGGCGATGACTGGCTGTTCGTCGGCATCGGCAGCAATCAAGGCACGCCGATCCCCAAACTGGATGAAAAAAATCAGCTGATCGGCTACTGGTCAGGCGACAGTTTTGCCTTGCAGCCGGGCATCGCGCAGATCTCGGAATCCAACATCGGCACGCGCGATGACAACGTTGCCGGCAGCGAAGGCGACCGCTACCTTTCCAGGCTGGACGAAGCCTACCTGAAAACATTTGCCAAAGAGATCGACGCCAAGTACGTGCGCGGCGACAAACTGCAGAACATTCTCTCGGCCATGAAAGCGCAAAAGCCGGCCCGACGCGACGTCGCGCCCTATGGTATCGACTGGATACTGGCGAGCATTGCCGGCATCCTGCTACTGCTGGCCTACTTCCCCAGGCATCCGTTCAGTGCTGTCGCCAATGGCATGCGCCGCATCCGCCAGCGCCTGGCCTTGATGCGTCAGCGCTGATCACTTTGCTTGCGTCTCCTGCCCCCACCTGAGCCAGACACGTAACTGACGGAAGGCGTCCGGCGCGCTGTTGTCCGGCAACAGCAGGAGGTGTTTGTGTTTGTTCTTGTTCGGCGGCAATGGTCCGCACAGGCGCAGATTGAGCACGGTTAGCCGGGGCGAAACAAAACTGCTCGCCAGCGCCTCGACCTCAAGCACGTTACCGCAGCGCATCGTTACCTTGATTTTTCCATCATGATCAAGGTGCAGCGCAATGATTGAATGCGCCAGCGTCAGCAGGGCATGCAGGCGGATTGCGTAGACCGTTGCAGCTATCACAGCCAAGATCAACAATACTTTCAGCCACGCCCCGACCGGCCATAACAAGAGCGCCAGAGCGGCGACAATACTGGCGAACGTCAGCATACGTGCGAGCCACGGTGAAGGCTGCAGGTCCAGATGAATTGGCTTGGCGCTATAATATGTCATGTCCGGCTGCTGCGCTGTTGCTGCTCTTTACGTCCAACATGAAAGATGTTCTAACGCAGCGCAGGTACTCACAGGTTCAAGCAGGCACAGATTCAATTAGTCAAAGATTCAAACAAGATTGAAAGCGACCCATTCATCATGACGACACCATGGCATACATTTCTGCAAGGCCTCGGCGCGACTTTTTCCGGCACCACCCTGCAGCATTTCGGCGAACCCCTGGCCGAACTGCAGGCAGCTTCTGACGGCAACATCCTCTGCGATCTTTCCCACCTCGGCCTGCTGCAGCTTGAAGGTGAGGACCGCGTGGCGTTTTTGCAGGGCCAGGTCACCAACGACGTGCGCCTGCTTGACGGCAGCAACAGCCATTACAGCGGCTACTGCACGCCCAAGGGCCGCCTGCTGGCACTATTTCTGGCTTTTGCCCACCATGACCATATGCACCTGCAATTCAACCGGGAGCTGCTGGAGCCGGTGATGAAACGCCTGAAAATGTACATACTGAGGTCCAAAGTCAGCATCAGCGATGTCTCCGACAGCATCGTGCGCATGGGCTTCGCCGGCCCGCAAGCCGCAGATATTCTGCAACAGCATTTCAAACATGTTCCTCAGGAGGAATATGGCCTGACCAGTGTCGAAGATGCGAGTCTGATTCGCCTGCCGGGCAAGAAACCGCGATACCAGATATTCACCACGCCGCAGCATGCTGAACGCATCTGGGCGGCATTAAGTAAGCATGCCAGACCGGCCGGCGCCGCATGCTGGGAATGGCTGGAGATCGAGGCCGGCATTGCCGATATCACCCCCGCAACACAGGAAGCGTTCGTGCCGCAGATGGTCAATCTTGATGCGCTCGGCGGCATCAATTTCAAGAAAGGCTGTTATACCGGTCAGGAGATCGTCGCCCGCACCCACTATCTGGGCAAGGTCAAACGCCGCATGCTGCCGCTTCACGCCCCGGCAGGGCAATCTGCAAGCGCAGGCAGCCCGCTCTACGCCGCTGACAGCGACGAACCTGCAGGTATGGTCGTGCGCGTCGCACCCTCACCGGCTGGCGGAATCGACTTGCTGGGAGAACTGCGACTGGAAGCGATCGCGACGGGCGACATCTATCTGGACAAGACCGTCAGCCCATTGCAGCGGCTGGAGCTGCGGTATAAGTTGGATTGATAAAGCAAGCCGGCTGGCTCAGGCGACGAGGCTGCGATTGCGGCCGATGTATTTGGCCTGAAACAGCACGGTATCGGCCCGTTCGATCAGCGCATCTACCAGTTCCTCCGGCCTCCATTGAGAAACGCCGAAGCTGGCAGTTACTTGCAACAGCTCTTTCTTGTATTCAACCACCAGCGTCTCGATCGCCAGACGCAACTTCTCGCTGACCTGCAGGGCGTCTTCGGCATCACAGTTTTTCAGCAGTATGAGGAACTCTTCGCCGCCCCAGCGACAGATGAAATCCACTTCACGCAGATTGGCTCGCAGGCATGCTGCCACCGCGATCAGCACCTGATCGCCGGCCAGATGGCCGTGCAGGTCATTGATGGATTTGAAATGATCAATGTCCATCATCAGCATCGAAAGTGGCTCCTGGTTGCGTCTGGCGTCGTTGAGGTAAGTGCCGACGACCACATCGAAGGCCTGCCGGTTCGGCATTCCGGTCAGGCTGTCTGAAGTCGCCATCAGCTCCAGCCTGCCCTGGTAGCGCATAATCGCCATGCCGGTGAACAGCAGCGCAATACCGGTGATGACAATGAACACGAACATGTTGAAATAGAAAGTCTGCCGTATGCTTTTCACCGCGGCGTTTTCGTTGCGCTCAACGAACAGTTACCAGTTCAGCTCCGGTATATAGCGTACGTTGAGTAGTATCGGTTCATCATTGAAGCGGTACTCATAGGTGCCGGTCTGCTGCGCCATCACCTTGCGGGAAATCTCTTTCAGGCCGGGATGCTCGTGAATGCTGCTGTCGAGCGGTTGAGTCTCGCTGCCGAACAGCACGATGGTGCCGCCGGGGTCGACAAAATAGATGTTGCGCTGATAGCGCTGCTGGTAATTGTCGATGAGCGTTCTGACCGCATCGACCGTAAGACCTACACCGGTCGCGCCGATGAAGTTGCTGGCATAATCGAACACGCGGTAGTTGACGAATATTGTCAGCGCGTTGGCATGTGTGGCATCGGGGTCGACATTGATCTCGTAAGGCGTCTGCATCTGGCGCACACGAAAATACCAGGCCTCGAGCGGGTCATCCTCGCTGACCTGTTTCAGCACGCCATCGGCGTAATAATAGTTGCGCGTTTTATCCGATACTAAAAAGCTGCTGAAAGTACCGTAGGTTTCCCTGATTTCCTTCAGATAACGATTGATCCTGACGGTGTCCTGTTCACCGGAAACCATCCAGTCACGCACAAAGGTATCGCTCGCCATCATCGATGCAATGAATATGGGGCGAATCAAGTCTTTCTGGATTTCGGAATAGATGTTATCGGCAGTCAGCGGCAGTTCGCTGATGACAATCGCATCGCGAATTGCATTCCTGGACACCACGTAGCTGACGATGGAAGTCGCCAGAAAGCCGATGCACAGCAGTAACCAGAGCAGGAAGATGATCTTGCGCTTACTGTCGATAATGCTGTGTATCATGACTGCCGCTTGTTATTTCAGTTGCTCCGCTGCGCAGACGGGGCGACGGGCCTGGTCTCGACAGCCGCACCCATGGGCACTGCAGGCGCAGCCGGCATCATGCCCTCCAGCACCTGGTAGAACACTTCATCCTGCTTGATCATGCCGAGCTCGCTGCGCGCGCGCTCCTCAATGGCAGCAAAGCCCTGCTTGAGGTCGCGCACTTCGGCATCAACCGAATCGTTGCGCGCTTTCAGGCTGGCGTTTGCCTCCTGCTGTTCGATGATCTGCCGGTTTAAATCCCATACCCTGAGCCAGCTACCCTTGCCCAGCCACAACGGGTATTGCAGCAGGGCAATCAGGATGACGAAAATCAGGGTCAGCGCTTTCACCGGCGGTCAGCGGCAGGCGTTCTGCCGTTTAGCGGCCGAGGTGGTAGAACGCGCCCATACCGGCGTAGCTGGTTGCGCTGCCGAGCTCTTCCTCGATACGCAGCAACTGGTTGTATTTCGCGATACGCTCGGAACGCGACAGGGAACCGGTCTTGATCTGCAATGCGTTGGTGGCGACCGATATGTCGGCGATTGTGGTGTCTTCGGTTTCGCCCGAACGGTGCGAAATGACCGAGGTGTAACCGGCACGCTTGGCGGTTTCGATAGTGGCAAAGGTTTCGGTCAGAGTACCGATCTGGTTGACCTTGATCAGCACGGAGTTGCCGACGCCGCGGGCAATACCATCGCGCAGGATTCTGGCGTTGGTGACGAATAGGTCGTCGCCGACCAGCTGCACGTTCTTGCCGAGACGGTCGGTCAACAGTTTCCAGCCATCCCAGTCGTGCTCGCTCATGCCGTCTTCGATGCTGATGATGGGGTATTTGTCGACCCAGGTCGCCAGGTAGTCGGTGAACTGGGCGGAGCTGAGCTGCAGCCCTTCGGATTCCAGATGATATTTGCCATCCTTGTAGAACTCGGAGCTGGCGCAATCCAGACCCAGCAGGATATCGCGGCCCGGTTCATAGCCCGCGTCACTGATCGCTTCAAGAATATACTGGATGGCCGCTTCGTTGGACGGCAGGTCGGGGGCAAAACCGCCCTCATCACCCACCGTAGTGGCAAGACCATTCTTGTGCAGCGTCTTCTTCAGCGCGTGGAACACCTCTGCACCGGCACGCAAGGCCTCGCGGAAGCTGGGCAGGCCGGCCGGAATGATCATGAATTCCTGCATGTCCACACTGTTGTCGGCATGTGCGCCGCCGTTGATGATGTTCATCATCGGCGTCGGCAGCTGCATCTGGCCGGAACCGCCCAGGTAACGGTAGAGCGGCAGGCCGGATTCTTCGGCGGCGGCACGTGCGCAGGCCATGGAAACCGCCAGAATCGCGTTGGCGCCGAGACGCTCCTTGTTTTCGGTGCCGTCCAGTTCGATCAGCATGTTGTCAATGAAGCTCTGCTCTTCGACATCAAGTCCGACGATCGCTTCGGCAATCTCGGTATTGACGTTCTCGACCGCCTGCAGCACGCCCTTGCCGAGATAACGGGATTTGTCGCCGTCGCGCAATTCCACTGCTTCCTTGGTACCGGTCGATGCACCGGACGGCACTGCGGCACGCCCGATGATGCCGGACTCCAGCAGGACATCGGCTTCAACAGTTGGATTACCGCGTGAATCAATGATTTCGCGGGCGATAATATCGACGATTGCGCTCATGCTAGTTTCCTCTAATGATGTAAGACTGATTGCACGCAAGTGCATCCCCGGGTTCGGGCAAGCTGAGTATCGGACTCGCCCGGTTTCCGGCTTGTTTGCGGTTTAAATGGTTTGCTCAATAAAGCCGGCCTTTTTGACCAGCCTGTCCAGATCGACCAGCACCTCAAGCAGGGCCTGCATTTTCGGCAGCGGCCAGGCGTTCGGCCCGTCCGACAATGCCTTGCTTGGGTCCGGGTGTGTTTCCATGAAAATACCGGCGATGCCGCTGGCGACTGCAGCCCGTGCCAGCACCGGCACGAATTCGCGCTGGCCGCCGCTCTTGTCGCCCTGCCCGCCCGGTTGCTGCACCGAGTGCGTGGCATCGAAAACGACCGGACAATGGGTTTCGCGCATGATGGCCAGGCTGCGCATGTCTGACACCAGGGTGTTGTAGCCGAACGATACGCCGCGCTCGCACACCATGATGGTATCCGCACCGCCGTTGGCTTCCTTGGCTTTCTGCACCACCTGTTTCATGTCGCCGGGCGCAAGAAACTGGCCCTTCTTGATGTTGACCGGCTTGCCGCAGGTCGCCACTGCCGTAATGAAATCGGTCTGGCGGCAGAGAAACGCAGGGGTTTGCAGCACATCGACCACCGCTGCCACATGCGGCACCTGTTCTTCGGTGTGAACATCGGTCAGGATCGGCACATCAATCTGGCTGCGCACTTCATCCAGTATCTTCAAACCCTGCTCCATGCCGAAGCCACGGAAAGTCTTGTTTGAGCTGCGATTGGCCTTGTCATAGGACGATTTGTAGATGAAGGGAATACCAAGTGCAGACGTGATCTCCTTCAACTGACCGGCAGTATCGATCGCCATCTGCTGCGATTCGATCACGCAGGGGCCGGCGATCAGAAACAGGGGGTGGTCGAGACCGGCTTCAAAACCGCATAGTTTCATTTATTTGATTCCTTTGGCTTTGAGCGCCGCTTCGACATAGGACTTGAACAGCGGGTGGCCGCTGCGCGGGTTGGAAGTGAATTCCGGGTGGAACTGGCATGCGACAAACCACGGATGCACGTCCTGCGGCAGCTCGATCATTTCGCACAGCTGTTCAGTCGGCGTACGGGCGGAAATAACGAGGCCGGCGGCTTTCAACTGATCGACGTAATGGTTGTTCACTTCATAACGATGGCGGTGACGCTCGTTGACTTCCGGCCCGTAAATCTGTGCCGCCAGCGTGCCCGGTTCGATCGGGCATTTCTGTGCTCCAAGACGCATGGTGCCGCCCAGATCGGAGTCTTCCGAACGGGTTTCGACCTTGCCGCTGGCATCCTGCCACTCGGTAATCAGTCCGACCAACGGATGCGGGGTATCGGGGTTGAACTCGGTACTGTTGGCATCCTTGAGCTTTGCGACATTACGGGCAAATTCGATGACCGCAAGTTGCATGCCGAGACAGATGCCGAGATAAGGCTTTTTCCTTTCGCGCGCAAAACGGATGGCGGCAATCTTGCCTTCAGTACCGCGCTTGCCGAATCCGCCCGGTACCAGAATCGCGTCCATGCTTTTCAGGCAGTCGGTGCCGTTCTTTTCGATGTCTTCGGAATCGACAAAGTGGATACGCACTTTGGAACGGGTATGAATACCGGCATGAATCAGCGCTTCGGTCAGCGATTTGTAGGATTCGGTGAGATCGACGTACTTGCCGACAAAAGCAATGTTGAGCTCATATTTGGGATGCTCGATCGCATCGACGATTTTTTTCCAGCTCGACAGATCCGCCGCCTTGGCGAGAATGCCGAGCTTGTGGCAGACGATCTCATCCAGCATTTGGTCATGCAGCAAGCCGGGGATGGCATAGATGGAACTGGCATCAATGGCGGAAATCACTGCCTCTGTCGCCACATTGGTAAACAGGGCAATCTTGGCACGCTCATCGTCGGGAATCGGCCGGTCGGCACGGCACAACAGAATGTCCGGTTGGATACCGATCTCGCGCAACTCCTTGACCGAGTGCTGGGTCGGCTTGGTCTTCAGCTCGCCGGCGGTGGGAATCCACGGCAGCAGCGTCAGGTGGATGTAACAGGCGTTGCCGCGGCCTTCGCGGATACCCATCTGGCGGATGGCTTCGAGGAACGGCAGCGACTCGATGTCACCGACCGTGCCGCCGACTTCGACAATGGCGACATCGGCGCCCTCGGCGCCGCGCTTGATATGGTTCTGGATTTCATCGGTAATGTGCGGGATGACCTGCACGGTCTTGCCCAGGTATTCGCCACGACGCTCTTTCTTGATCACGGTCTCATAGATCTGGCCGGTGGTGAAGTTGTTGCGCTTGCCCATGCGGGCGCTGATGAAGCGTTCATAGTGGCCGAGATCGAGGTCGGTCTCGGCGCCGTCATCGGTGACGAACACCTCGCCGTGCTGGAACGGGCTCATGGTGCCGGGGTCAACGTTGATATAAGGATCGAGCTTGAGCATGGTCACTTTGATGCCACGCGACTCGAGAATTGCGCCAAGGCTGGCGGCTGCGATGCCTTTTCCTAGAGAAGAAACAACCCCGCCGGTAACAAATACGTATTTGGTCATGAAAGGCACTTATGATGTGTTGCGGACGGGAGTCAATTTTACTTTAAAGCCCTATCAGCGACAAATGAAAACTGGCGCGCGAGCGCTTTTATGGCGACATGGCGGGATGAGCTGCGACTGCTTGCAGCTTCTTGACCTATATCAAAGCAGAATGTCCCGCACGCAATAGAATCTCCCTCAGAACTGCCGCACGAGCGCGGTTCCGCGTCGACAACAACAGGAGATTTCTGATGCTCATGGATTTATTCGGAACCTTTTCCGGCCTGCTCAGCTTGGGCATTATCGTATTCGTCATCGGCATGGCCGCTTACCTGACCTGGTTGTTCATGAAACTTAGCAGCCAGAAATCGGACAAGTAATCCGGTCGTTCCACCGGCGCGAGGTGTTTCAATACCCGCGCCCCTTATTGCCATTCCTCCGGCATTTCAGGGCTTGGCCCAGCTGCCATAACCCTTGAACTGCTCGAATACTTCTGCCATTTCATGCGAATTGAGCAAAACCGGCTCACCCACCTGCAATGCGCGCAGATATTGTTCGCAGAGCGATTCGACTTCCACCGCAACATCCAGCGCCTGGCGTAAAGTGCTGCCAAGCGCGATCATGCCGTGATTGGCCAGCAGGCAGGTGCGCCGCCCTTCCAGCGCTTTCACCGCAGCATGCGAAAGCGCTTCGGTGCCGAACAGCGCATAAGGCGCACAGCGGATACTGTCGCCGCCGGCTACCGCAATCATGTAATGAAACGGTGGCAAACCCTTGCGCAGGCAGGCCAGGGTCGTGGCAAACGTGGAGTGCGTATGCACCACTGCGTTGATTTCGGGTCGCTGCCGCAGAATGTCCAGATGAAAGTGCCATTCGCTTGACGGCCGCCGCTCGCCCGCAGCCTCCCCATCGAAATTCATGGCCACCATGTCGGCGGCAATCATGTCGTCCACATGCATGCCGGATGGCGTTACCAGAAAACCGCCCTCAATCCGGACGCTGGCATTGCCGGAGGTTCCGCGGTTCAAGCCCAGCTGCGCGAGCTTTTGCATGACGGCAAGCAGTTCATCGCGTTCCTTTTTCATGTCGGCTCCTTTTCAAACATTGCTGGTTCAAACATTGCTGGTTCAAACATTGCTGGTTCAATCAAGACTTTGTTCAAACAATGCATGCAGGCTGTCCGGCCGCACAACGCCGCGCTCGCAGATGATGCCGCTGACCAGTCGCGCCGGCGTGACGTCAAAAGCCGGATTCAAGGCCGCCGAGCCGGGCGGCAGCAGATGCACGGCGGCAACACTGCCGTCAGTGAGCAGCCCTTGCATCGTGGCAACTTCCTGCGCATCCCGATGCTCGATCTCGATCTCGCGCAAACCGTCGCGGATGGTCCAGTCTATGGTCGGCGAAGGCACCGCCGCATAGAAGGGTACGCCATTATCGAAAGCAGCCAGTGCTTTCAGATAAGTGCCGATCTTGTTGCAGACATCGCCACTGGCCGTCACGCGGTCGGCGCCAACGATGACCATATCGACCTCGCCATGCTGCATCAGATGGCCGCCGGCATTATCGCTGATCACCGTATGCGGAACGCCGTGGCAGCCGAGCTCCCATGCGGTAAGGCTGGCGCCCTGGTTGCGCGGCCGCGTTTCATCGACCCAAACGTGCACCGGTAATCCGCTGTCATGGGCCGCGTATACCGGCGCCAGCGCGGTTCCCCAATCCACCGTCGCCAGCCAGCCGGCGTTGCAATGCGTAAGAACGTTCAGTTTGCGGCCTTTCTCCGCCGCCAAGCGCTGCAGCAAACCGAGTCCGTGGCGGGCAATCGCCTGGTTCAGATGCACGTCTTCATCAGCGATTCTGGCGGCTTCCCGCCACGCCAGCTCGATTCTCGCTTCCGCTTTCAAGGCAGCCAGTTCAGCCTGCATGCGCCTCACCGCCCAGCTCAGGTTGACCGCTGTCGGACGGCTCGCAATCAGACACTGAGCCGCATGTTGCAAATGATCGTCGGCCTGATTTTCCAGCATGGCCAACACCATACCGTAAGCCGCTGCCGCCCCGATGAGCGGCGCCCCGCGCACCTGCATGGTTTTGATCGCATGCACCATGTCCTGCAGGCTGCCTATCTGCCTGATCTCGAAACGGTGCGGCAATAGCGTCTGATCAATGATGCATACAGCATCGCTTGCGCGATCAGGCCAGATAGTGCGCCAGGATTTTCCGTCGATCTTCATTGATTTCTCATAGACTTCACAAAAAGTTCCATATAGTTAATTTTTCACCCACAAATACTGTGGATAACTTTGTGGATTGCTGCGACTTGAAATTGTAACTTTGTAATTTGTAACAGTTTTTTACAATCGCTTATTTTTTAATCTCTTGATTTATTCAATAAAATTAATGTGTTATTGTACGGCATTGGAATTTAAAGACTTTTGTCGCAAGCTTAATGTAATACTTTAGCTAGTGTGTATAACTGACCCAATCCAGGCAGTGCTTCAAGCGCGTTGTTTGTTGTAATTTCAGCCACTTGGGACAATTCCAGCCCACGGATTTCCGCCAGAATCTGTGCGATCCGCAGCAATTGATCGGGGCTGTTGCGGCCATTCCGGCCCAGCCATTGCGGCGGAATATCCGGCGCATCGGTCTCCAGCACGATGGCCTCGATCGGTAGAATTTTCGCCAGTTTGCGGATGTTGAGCGCGCGCTCGTAGGTCATGGCGCCGCCGAAACCCAGCTTGAACCCCAGCCTGATCAACTCCTGCGCCTGCTGCTCACTGCCGTTGAAGGCATGTGCGATACCGCCACTGACCCGGTGAGCACGCAGATGCTTGAGAATGATGTCGACGGACCGCCGCACGTGCAGGATGACCGGAAGATTCAAGGCCTTTGCCAGCTTGAGCTGCTCGCTGAAGAAGAACTCCTGGCGCACACGGTCATGGCCTTCAACGAAAAAATCCAGCCCGATTTCGCCGACCGCGACAGCACCTGACACTGGCAGTCTGTCGCGCAGATTGACCAGATCCTCCGGCACGGCATCATCGACATACATCGGGTGGATGCCGAGCGCATGCGCGCAATGGGGAAACTGCCGGGAGAGCGCTTCGACATCAGCAAAATTGCGCCTGTGCACGGCAGGCACCACGATCAGTCCGACACCCTGCGCCAGCGCCGCCTGCGCCACCGCCGCGCGGTCAGCAGCAAACTCTGCCGCATCCAGATGACAGTGGGTATCGACCAGCACGGTCAGGCTCCGGTGCTTGCCCGCACCCGTAAATCCACACCTACACGATCGACCGAGAGCAACTGCAGGTCGATGCGCTGCGACATCGCCGTCATGGCGGGCAGATCAAACATGCCGCGCGCATCGCTGCCGAGCAGCAAGGGCGCGTAATAGAAAATGAATTCGTCGATCAGGCCGGCCTGCAGCAGCGCACCGTTTAGTTCCTGTCCTGCCTCCACCAGCACTTCATTGATTTCACGGCTGGCAAGCACCTGCAAGAGCTTGTGCATATCCACCCTGCCATCCTCAGCAGGCAGATGCACGCAGTCGGCACCGGCTGACTGCAGCGCTGCCAGCCTGGCTTCATCCTGTGACGCATGCGCGACCAGGACATGTCCGCCGTGCAGTATCCGTGCCTGCGGGGACAGGCGCAAACGGCTGTCGACCACCACGCGCAAAGGCTGTATGCCGGATTTGAGCCCCAGCAGTCCAGCATCGCGCACATTCATTTGCGGGTCGTCCAGCAGTACAGTCCCCATGCCTGTCAGTACCGCGCAGGAACGCGCGCGCCAGTGCTGCACATCTGCCCTCGCCTCCTCGCCGGTAATCCACTGGCTGACACCGTTGGCGAGCGCAGTGCGGCCGTCGAGACTGCCTGCGATCTTGCTGCGTACATAGGGCCGTCCGCGCGACATGCGCGAGATGAAGCCGGGGTTGAGGGCTTTTGCTTCCGCTTCCAGCAGACCCGACGACACGCTGATGCCCTGGCTTTGCAAGCGCGCCAAACCGCTGCCGGCCACCCTGGGATTTGGGTCCTGCATGGCGGCGAACACACGTTTGACCCCGGCAGCCATCAGCGCATCCGCACAGGGCGGCGTGCGGCCGTGATGACTGCACGGCTCCAGCGTCACATAAACATCCGCGTCACGGGCCAGCGCACCGGCCTCGCGCAACGCATGCACTTCGGCATGTGGCTCACCGGCGCGCAGATGGGCGCCGCGGCCGACGATGACGCTGTCCTTGACCACCACGCAGCCGACACGCGGGTTGGGCATGCTGGTATAGAGGCCGTCGGCAGCAAGCGCAAGGGCCTCGCGCATGAAATGGTAATCGTGCTCGTTCAACATATTAAGGTTTGCATCAGTGCTGGACGATACGGCTGCGTATCAGCCTGTCGTGTTCATCGAAATAGATGCTGAGGCCATGCTCGCGCCAGAGGCAGGTGCCGAGTTCATACTCGATCTGGCCGTAATCCTCCCAGGTCGGCCGGCCCAGCAGAATGGTCACGGACTGGCGTGGCATGCCGCGCAACAGCACGCGCTGCTTAAGATCATAAGCCATGTCGCCGCGATAGCACGGCTGGGCGGCAGTAGCCTGGCTGGTAATCCAGCGTACCTGGTCGAAACGGCTGTCGCCGAAAACCAGATAGTCCTTCATGGCCCACCAGCCGAAAAACAGAATGGAAATGACGAAAGTAAGCACCGCGCCGGCCAGACACAAGAGTTTGATCGCCTTCATCGCTTCATTTCCATCGCGGCCCGGTCAGTCCTCAGACATCGGGTTTGCTGGTTTTTCCTGCTTTTGCTCGGCTGCGGGGAGCTGGTTTTGCCTCATGTTGCCCCTGTTTGTCGAGATCGCGGATGACATCATGAAAATCATCGACATCCTGAAAGCTGCGATACACCGAAGCAAACCGGATATAGGCCACTTTGTCCATCAGGCGCAGCTCCTGCATGACGATTTCGCCCAGGCTACGCGCCATGATTTCGCGCTCACCCTGGCCGAGTATCTTCTGCACGATATGCTCGATGGCGCGGTCGACATACTCGGTCGGCACCGGGCGCTTGTGCAATGCGCGGGTAAACGAAAGTCGCAATTTTTCGCGGCTGAACTCCTCGCGCGTACCGTTCTGCTTAACCACCTGCGGCAGATGCAGCTCGGCGGTTTCATAAGTAGTAAAGCGCTTGTCGCAACCGGCGCAACGCCTGCGGCGGCGGATGGAATTGCCCTCGTCATTGACCCGCGAGTCAATCACCTGGGTATCGTCGGCACCGCAGAAAGGGCATTTCATGACGGTAAGGCCATAAAAGGCAAGCAGTTAAGGGTAAAGAGGGAAGGGGAAAGGGAGAAGGGTAAAAGTCGCACTCCCTCCCCCGGCAGAGGGAGGGGAGGGGTGGGTGCATTCCCCTTCACCCTTCTCTCTTCGCTATATTTAAGCGCCATACACCGGGAAGCGCGAAGTCAAGGCATGCACCTTGGCCTTGGTTGCTGCGATCACCGCTTCATCATTCGGGTTGTCGAGCACGTCGGCAATCAGGTGCGCAACCTGTTTTGCTTCTTCTTCGCGGAAACCGCGCGTGGTGATTGCAGGCGAACCGATACGGATGCCGGAGGTGACGAACGGGCTTTCCGGATCGTTCGGAATCGCGTTCTTGTTGACGGTGATGTGTGCCTGGCCGAGCAGTGCGTCGGCCGCCTTGCCGGTCAGGCCCTTGGGGCGCAGATCGACGAGGAACACATGAGACTCGGTGCGACCGGAGATGATGCGCACGCCGCGCGCGGCCAGCGTTTCCGCCATCACGCTGGCGTTCTTTACTACCTGCTGCTGGTATTCCTTGAATTCGGGCTGCAACGCTTCGAGGAATGCCACCGCCTTGCCGGCAATTACATGCATCAGCGGACCGCCCTGCAGGCTTGGGAATACATTGGAATTGAGCGATTTCTCGAACTCAGCCTTGGCCAGAATGATGCCGCCACGCGGACCGCGCAAAGTCTTGTGCGTGGTCGAGGTGACAAAGTCGGCATGCGGCACCGGGTTGGGATAGACACCGGCGGCGATCAGGCCCGAGTAATGCGCCATGTCCACCATGAAATAAGCGCCGACCTTTTTCGCAATCTCGGCCATGCGCGCCCAGTCGAAACGCAGTGCATAAGCGCTGGCGCCACCGATCAGCAGTTTGGGTTTGGCTTCAACAGCGATGCGCTCCATCTCGTCGTAGTCGATCTCTTCCTTATCGTTGAGGCCGTAAGCGACGATATTGAACAATTTGCCGGAAAGATTGGCGGGGGAACCGTGTGTCAGGTGACCACCGTGACCGAGGTTCATGCCCATCACCGTGTCGCCCGGCTTCAGAATGGAGAAATATACGGCCTGATTGGCCTGCGAGCCGGAGTGCGGTTGCACGTTGGCATACTCGGCACCGTAGAGTTTCTTCACGCGGTCGATGGCGATCTGCTCTATCTGGTCGACAAATTCGCAACCGCCGTAAAAGCGTTTGCCCGGATAACCTTCAGCGTATTTGTTGGTCAACTGCGAACCCTGCGCCTGCATCACTGCAGGGCTGGTGTAGTTTTCGGAGGCAATCAGTTCAATGTGTTCATCCTGGCGATGGCGCTCGTTCTCGACGTGCTGCCACAGTTCAGGGTCCACTACGCTCAGGGTTTTTGCTCTGCTAAACATCGGTCATTATCCAAGGGCTTAAAAAAATAGGGTGATTTTAACATGTTCGTCCGGGCTGGGCGCAGGCATGCAGTCACCGCTTGCTTGTTGTTGAAGAAAGCTTGTTGATGCGTTTCCACCACAATAAGTTCAGGCAGCATGGCGCGTTATAATCTTGGCATTGCTTAACACAGACGTTCACCATGTCCAGACTGTTCAGCCCGTTCAAGCTGCGCGAAACCATATTCAGAAACCGTATCTTCGTCTCGCCCATGTGCCAGTACTCGGCCATCGACGGCATGGCGAACGCGTGGCATATGGTGCATCTTGGCAGCCGCGCAGTCGGCGGCGCTGCCCTGGTCATGGTGGAAGCAACCGGCGTCTGCCCCGAGGGCCGAATCACCCCGGGCTGTTTGGGCCTGTGGTCGGATGCCCAGCGCGACGCGCTCAAACCGATGGTCGAATTCATGCAGCAACAAGGCGCACTGGCCGGCATTCAGCTCGCGCATGCCGGACGCAAGGCCTCGTGCGACACCCCCTGGCATCACAGCCGCCATCTTGCGCCGCAACAGGGCGGCTGGCAGACTGTGGCACCTTCCGCGCTGGCGTTGACGCCCGATCACGCCCCACCCGTCGAACTGGACAGGCAGGGCATCGAGGATATCTTTTCAATGTTCATGGCGGCCGCGCAGCGCGCGCTGGATGCCGGATTCGACGTCATCGAACTGCACTGCGCGCATGGCTATCTGTTGAATTCCTTTCTATCGCCGCTGACTAACCAGCGTGACGACGAATACGGTGGCTGTCTGGAAAACCGTTGCCGTTTACCCTTGCGCATCGCCAAAGTATTGCGAGAATTCTGGCCGCAGGACAAACCGGTATTCGTGCGCATTTCGGCAACGGACTGGGTCGAAGGCGGCTGGGATCTGGCGCAATCGATACAGCTGGCAAAATGGCTGAAGGAAGTCGGCATCGACCTGATCGACTGTTCCAGTGGCGGTCTCATACTGGAGGCAAAGATTCCGTTCGGCCCCGGCTACCAGACCGGATTCGCAGCAGCCATCCGTGCCGAGGCCGGCATTGCTGCCGGCACGGTCGGCATGATCACCTCACCGGCACAGGCCGAACATATTATTGCCACCGGCCAGGCCGACGCCGTTCTGCTGGCGCGCGAACTGTTGCGTGACCCCTACTGGCCTCTACATGCAGCGCGCGAATTACAAGCGGAAATCGACTGGCCGTTGCAGTACGTCCGTGCAAAACTTTAATGACAGAGCACTTTCAAACTTGAAACAAAGGAAACCGACATGAAATGGACCGACAGCCTGCGCATCGCCGAGGCACTTTACGACAAATATCCGGAGATCGACCCCAAGACCATCCGCTTCACCGACCTGTACCAGTGGGTGCAGGAACTGGAAGGGTTCGACGATGATCCGGAAAAATGCGGCGAGAAAATCCTTGAAGCCATTCAGCTCGCCTGGATGGACGAAGCCGCCTGAGCGGCCCTGATGCGCGGCTTTGATGCACGACAGTGATGAAGCCGCTTTATTGACCAGAACCATGAATTGAGTAACATGCAAATCCCGCAGGAAATATTCAAGGCATACGACATCCGCGGCATCGTCGGCAAAACGCTGACGCCGGAGATCGTCGAAGTCATCGGCCAGGCTATCGGTTCAGAAGCCACCATGCGGCGCCAGACCCGCGTCTGCATCGGTTACGATGGCCGACTTTCCGGGCCGGAGCTCGCCGCCGCGCTTTCCCTCGGCATCCGCAGCACCGGCCTGCATGTCATCAATCTCGGCATGGTGGCGACGCCCATGGTCTATTTCGCCGCGCAGCATCTGGGTACCCAGTGCGGCGTCATGGTCACTGGCAGCCACAACCCGCCCGACTACAACGGCCTCAAGATCGTACTGGCGGGCGAAACCCTGTCAGGCAGCGCGATTCTTGGCCTGCGCCAGCGCATTCTCGACAAACAACTATTCGAGGGCGAAGGCAGCGAAAGCCATTACGATATTGCCGCCGATTACATCGGCAGAATCCGCGACGATATGCGTCTGCAGCGCCCGATGAAGGTCGCCGTCGATTGTGGTAACGGCGTTGCCGGCGCTTATGCTAAAGCCCTGTTCGAGGCAATCGGCTGTGAAGTCGAAGAACTGTTCTGCCGGGTGGACGGCCATTTTCCCAACCACCATCCCGACCCCTCGGTGCCGGAAAACCTCGCCGACCTGATACAAGCGCTGAAAACCGGCGATGCCGAAATCGGCCTCGCCTTCGATGGCGACGGCGACCGTCTTGGCGTCGTCACGCGCGACGGCAACATCATCTACCCGGACCGCCAGCTTTTGCTGTTCGCCGCTGAAACGCTGCAGCACAACCCGGGCGCCACCATCCTGTACGACGTCAAATCCACCCGCCACCTGGCCCCCTGGATCCGGGCGCGCGGCGGCCAGCCGCTGATCTGGAAAACCGGCCACTCGCTGATGAAAGCCAAAATCCGGGAAACCGGCGCGGCGCTCGCAGGAGAAATGAGCGGGCATGTATTCTTCAACGACCGTCGTGATGGCCGCAAGCGCTGGTTCGGCTTCGACGATGGTCTTTATGCCGGCGCGCGCATGCTGGAAATTCTCAGCCGCACGGCCAATCCCTCGGCCGCGCTCAATGCCCTGCCGGACAGCGTCAGTACGCCCGAACAACACATCGCAATGGCGGAAGGCGAACCGCACCGGCTGATCGCCGCCCTGCAAAAGAGTGCGACATTCGAGGGCGCCAAAGAAGTGATCACCATCGACGGCCTGCGCGTCGAGTACCCGGACGGCTTCGGCCTGATGCGCCCCTCCAACACCACGCCGGTCATCGTGCTGCGTTTCGA
This sequence comes from Methylophilales bacterium LSUCC0135, assembly GCA_001704575.1. Taxonomy (GTDB): domain Bacteria; phylum Pseudomonadota; class Gammaproteobacteria; order Burkholderiales; family Methylophilaceae; genus UBA6140. Next base: position 68,631 of record MCAW01000006.1, on the reverse strand, counting down.
GGCTGACAGTATCGAAGCCCTGCAGCGCATTCAGGCGCAGTTCCGCGCCATCATTCTGGCGGCTGCCCCGGACGTCAGGCTGCCGTTCTGATGTCCATGCAAAGACTGATACTCGGGCTGATCTGGGTGGCGCTGGCCGGTCTGATCTATTACCTGGCGGAAGCGGCGCTCAACCCCAACAAGGCCGAGTTGCTCGGCGAAGCGCGGGTGGTGGTGCTGGAGCGCGGTCTTGACGGACATTACCGCGCAGAAGCGCTGATCAACGGCAGAAAAACCAACGTGCTGGTCGATACCGGCGCCACCGGCGTCGCCGTATCACAGCATTTGGCCGACAAGCTCGGGTTGCAAAGCCGCGCGGCGATCCGTACCCGCACCGCCAACGGCGATACCGTGGCTTACGCAACCCGCATCGACTCCATCAGGATAGGCGGTATCGAAGCGCGCGATGTTTCCGCCATGATCGCCCCCGGCCTGGGCGGCGACGTGCTGCTCGGCATGTCCTTCCTCGGACGCATGGATGTCAGACTGTACAAGGGCAGCATGACCATACGCCAGATCGAGGAATAAGACGACGGCCCTGCGGCCGGTAGCTTGAAAAAGCAAAAGGGCAACCCCGGCCGGGATTGCCCTTTTTTCTGTGCCTGCGTAGCGCTTATTTGTTTGCTTTGGCAGCCTCTTGTGCGTAATGCTCATGTACCACCGTCATGTCCTTGGTACGGGCCCACTCGATGATCTTGTCCAGCGCCGGCGCACCGATCTCGCCGACCTGGGCATGAATCGCGGCCTGATCGCGCACAAACAGAATGCCGGGAATCTGTTTGATTTCGAAATATTCGCTGATTTCCGGATCGGCTTCGGTATTCACCATGCCGAATACGATGTCCGGGTTTTTTTCGGCTGCCGCTTCAAACACCGGCGTGAACGCCACGCAGGGTTCGCACCAGGGCGCCCAGAAATCGACGATCACGAACGGATTGTTGACGATGGTATCTTTGAAGTTTTCCTTGGTAAGTTGCAGAACCGCCATGACAAATCTCTCAGTAAGCTGTGAAAGCGGCATTCTAGCAGATGCAACTGCATCGCCATAATGCCGCCTGATTATCCCTGTCTGGCGCCGATCATGATGATGGCCATGCCGCTGACTGCAACCAGTGAGCCGACAATATCCCAGGTCGTAGGCCGCACGCCATCCACGCCCCATAGCCAGAAAATCGCCACCATGACATAAACGCCGCCATAAGCTGCATACACCCGCCCGGCAGCCGTCGGGTGCAAACTCAGCAACCAGGCGAAGAGCGCCAGCGAGATGGCTGCCGGCACCAGCAGCCAGGCCGATTTGCCTTCCTTCAGCCATAAATAGGGCAAGTAGCAGCCGACGACTTCAGCGACTGCCGTCAGAAAGAACAAACCTGCAGTTTTCAGCATGATCAGAAAGCCGGATTTCTACACCACCGGCTTGCCCCAGGCGCCGCTGAAAAACAGCTCGCCTAGCGGACGGCGCGTTCTGGGCGCTGTTTCGCGTTCCAGCACCTCGCCCGAGAGCGTACTGATTTCCGCCGGATAGCCGACTGACACCATCGCCATCAGGCTGAATTGCTGCGGTATATCAAACGCCGTACGCAGCCTGTCTGCATCAAAACCGCCCATCTGGTGTGCCATCATGCCGGCGCTGGCGGCTTGCAGGCAAAGATTGAGCGCGGCAGCACCGGTGTCATACTGGCTCCAGCGGTTGGGCTGGCCGTTATGCTTGAACAGACTGTCGGCAGCGACCAGCACCAGCAGCGGCGCATCCTTGACCCAGGCCTGATTGCCCGGCGACAAACTATCAAACGCGCGCTGCCATCCCGCCGCATCTTCATGCCGGTTCCAGATCATGAAGCGCCAGGGCTGATCGCCGTAGCAGGATGGCGCCCAGCGAGCCGCCTCCAGCAGTGCGATAACGTCATCGCGCTGGACAGCTCTGGCCGCATCATAAGCGCGGCCGCTCCAGCGGTTGGCAATCGTGGCATCGATCGGTACCTGGGTAATGGCAGGTTTGTGCATGGGAGCTCCTTACAGGGTCGGATAGTCAGTGTAGCCTTTTTCAGTGCCGCCGTAGAAGCTCTTGGGGTCAGCCTGATTAAGGGGCGCATCCTTGGCAAAACGCTCGACCAGGTCCGGATTCGCAATAAACGGTACGCCGAAAGCGACCAGGTCGACATTACCGGCAGCAATCGCCGCATTGGCCCTGCTTTTGGTGTAGCCGAGATTGGCCATGTAAGGGCCATCGAAACGTTCACGCAAGGCAATGAAATCGAACGGCGGCAGCTTTTCGCCGCCCATGCCACCTTCCACCACGTGCAGATAGGCCAAGCCAAACCGGCTCAGGGCCTCGGCCACATGATTGAACAAGGCCTGCGGGTTGGAATCGGCAATATCGTTGAACGGATTCAACGGCGAAATACGCACGCCTACCTTGTCGGCACCGGCGATGGCAACGACTTTTTCCGTCACTTCCAGCAACAGACGCGCACGATTCTCGATACTGCCGCCATATTGATCGGTGCGCTTGTTGGTGCCGTCACGCATGAACTGGTCGAGCAGGTAGCCGTTGGCACCATGAATCTCGACGCCATCAAAGCCTGCCGCCAAGGCATTTCTGGTCGCTTGCACGTATTCCTCGATGATGCCGGGAATCTCCGCCAGTTCGAGCGCGCGCGGCGTGACGAAGTCCTGCAAACCCTGATAGGTAAAAGCCTTGCCGGCAGGCTTGATTGCCGAAGGCGCCAGCGGCAAGGCATTGCCCGGCAGCAGCGATGGATGTGAAATGCGGCCGACATGCCACAGTTGCAAGACAATCTTGCCGCCCTTGGCGTGGACGGCATCGACCACCTGCTTCCAGCCGGCAATTTGTGCTTCGCTATGAATCCCGGGGGTGGCGGGGTAACCGTGCGCCATTTCGGAGACAGGTGTTGCTTCCGTCACAATCAGACCCGCCGATGCGCGCTGCGCATAGTACTTGACGTTCAATTCGCGCGGCACATTCCCCTCACCCGCGCGGTTGCGGGTCAGCGGCGCCATGACGATACGGTTTTTCAAAGCAATACTGCCCAGTTTGATCGGGCTGAACAAATCTTTGGTCATAAATCTGGAATCCTTTTGAATGTTGTTTGAATCTGGAAATTTTTAATTCAAGCCACAGAGCACACAGAGGCCACAGAGAAAAGCAAATGCACAACCTCGGCAGATTTATTGAACCGAAACGAAAATGTTGTCATTCCGGGGCGGCTGAAATCTGAACCCGGAATCCAGCAACCCATTGAAAATACTGGATTCCGGATAACCGCTGCGCGGTTTCCGGAATGACGTAGGGTGTGATATTTTCGTTTCCCATCAATAATGACCAGGTTGATTGTCATGTTCCCCGCGCGTGGTTGTTTTCTCTGTGGCCTCTGTGTGCTCTGTGGCTTAATAGTCTTTAAAACTTAGACGGAAGTTGGCACAAGCTGATTACAGGCGCTTGCCTTCGATCAGCAGGGTGATTTCAACCTCATCGCCAACCGCACCGTTGGGTTTCACGCCCCACTTGTAGCCGAAATCCGAAGCCTTGATTGCGGTATGTGCTTCCAGACCGACGCGATAGCCGCCCCAGGGATCTGTGCCGAAGCCCAGCACCTTGAACGGGAAGGTCATTTCGCGCGTGACACCGTGCAGAGTGAGCTTGCCGGAGATCTCACCTTCGGTTGCACTGCTGGCAACCACTTTGGTACTGACGAAGGTCATTTCGCCGAACTTGGCTGCGTTGAGGTAATCATCCTTGACGATATGGGCATCGCGCTTGGCGTGATTACTGCTGATACTGAACATGTTGATTCTGGCTTCGACGCTGGAATTGGCCAGATTTTCGCGGTCGATCACCACCTTGCCCTGCACGTCGCTGAAAGTGCCGGTGGTTTTGGCAACGACATGGCGCACGCTCCAGTTGGCAAAGCTGTGCTCGTTATCGATGGCATAGGTTTCCTGTGCGGCATGTCCCGTTAGAGAAAACATCATCAATCCCGTCATTGCAAGCAATCCCTTTAATCCTGCTGCCCTGCCCGGTCCCGTGGTTTTTTGCATGTTTGATGCTCCTTTTTTTAAATGGTCAAACGTTCAATTTCGCAAGAATGCGCTGTTGCGGTGCCGGCTCAGACGGCCGGCAAATCGAACAACAGCAACTCGACTTCTGCCACGGCCTTCAGCGCCAGCCGTTGCGGCACATCCAGCCTGGCTGCGTCACCCGCAAGCAAACGCTCGCCGTTGAGCACAACCTCGCCGCGTGCCACTTGCAGGTAGGCGCTACGCCCGTCGCCCAGCACATAATCGAGCTTGTTGCCCGGTTCCAGCACCGTTGCCTGCAGCGTCACATCCTGATGCACCAGCAGGCTGTCAGGGCGATGTTCGCGCGAAGCGATCAGACGCCACTGATTGCGCTTTTCGGCCTTGGGGAAATGCATGTCTTCATAACCCGGGGTTATCCCCTTGCGTTCCGGCAATAACCATATCTGCAGAAGATGGACTGGCATCGAGTCCGAAGCGTTCACTTCGCTGTGCATGACACCGGTTCCGGCCGACATGCGCTGTACGTCTCCGGCGCGGATGACGGCCGTGTTGCCCATGTCGTCGGTATGACGCAATTCGCCACTCAGCATGTAGGTGATGATTTCCATATCGCGGTGCGGGTGCATGCCGAACCCCGCCGCCGGCGCAATCACGTCTTCATTGATCACGCGCAGCACCGAATACTGCATGTGCGCAGGGTCGTAATAGCGATTGAAGGAGAACGAGTGATAACTGTCCAGCCAGCCGTGGTTGGCGTGACCGCGTTCCGCAGATTTTCTCAATGACATCATTTTAAATTCAACTTAATTGAAGATTGAATGTATTTTATTTATTGAATAAATTGATTGATAGCAAATTATTTTGCAGTTATCGTTCAAAAAATATGAACAACAAGATTTCACTGGAAGCACTTGAAGTCATCGACGCCATTGCGCGCAAGGGCAGTTTTGCCGCCGCTGCCGAATCGCTGCATCGGGTACCGTCCGCCATCACCTATGCTGTGCGTAACCTGGAAGACAGCCTGCAGGTCGAACTGTTCAACCGCGCAGGGCATCGTGCCACGCTGACCGAAGCCGGCGAAGAACTGCTGCGTGAAGGCCGCCACCTCCTGCGTGCAGCGGGAGAGCTGGAACAGCGCGTCAAACGCGTCGCCACCGGCGTGGAAACCGACCTCGGCATTGCGCTCAACGACCTGCTCAGAATCGAAGCCATTTACCCCTTGTTGCAGGAATTCTATGATCAGGGTTTCGGCACCCGCATCCGCATCATGCGTGAAGTATTCGGCGGCAGCTGGGATGCGCTGGTCAGCGGGCGCGCCGACATCTCCATCGGTGCCCCCGGCGAAGGACCACCCGGCGGGGGCTATGTAGCCAAGCCGCTGGATACCGTATATTTTCACTTCGCCGTGGCACCCCATCATCCATTGGCAAACCTCCCGGATCCGCTCAGCAACGACGTCATACGGCGCTATCGCTCGGTCTCCGCAGCCGACAGTTCGCGCAATCTGCCGCCGCGCACCTCCGGCATCCTCAGCGGTCAGGATGTGCTGACCCTGCCGGACATGCACAGCAAGCTGATGGCACAGGTTGCCGGGCTCGGAGTCGGCTATCTGCCGAAAAAACTGGCTGAATCCTTTGCGCGGCAAGGCTTGCTGGTCATCAAGGAAGTCGCCGAAGCAAAACCGCAGACCACCAGCTTTCTGGCCTGGCGCAGTCGCGGCGGCAAGGCGCAGCAATGGCTGCTGAAAAGACTGGAGCAACTGACACTGGATGATTTGCTGATGTGATGCCAGAATTGAATCATTCAACCCGCTTCCGATTTGACAAGGAACATCCAAGATGCCGAACCATCTGCCCGAAGAAATGACAAAAATCAGCCACTTCATCATCAAGGCGATGCGGCTGCTCGACGGTCTTGCCCATATCATCATCGGCCTCTCGCTGGCGATTGCCGTCATCATGTTCACCTGGCTGTTTTTTGCCGAAGTGCATGAAGCCATCAACGCGCACAATCTGGTGCACGGTTTTCTGCACGCGCTTGGCACGCTGATGCTGCTGTGGTCGATCTCGGCCCTGATTACCGCTGAAATCCGCTACCTGCAGGATGGCAAACTGGAAGTGGAGACCTTTGTCGAGGTTGCCATGGTCGTCGTGCTGCGCAAGCTGATCGTCATGCCGGTACAGGAAATCACGCCGACCACCGAGGAACTGGTGATGTGGGTGGGGGCATCGCTGGTGCTCGGCATTCTGTTTGTGCTGGTGCGCTGGGGTAGAAGGGAATTTGCCGAGAAGAGCAGAGAATTCACCGAAAAGAAATGAATCCGCTTGCGCGCGGTCACATCACCACCATGCACAAACTCACAGACACCATCATCGCTGCGACTGGCCGCATTGTTCTCGGCAAGCAACCTCAGATTCGCCTGGCACTGGCCTGCATACTGGCGCGCGGCCACCTGCTGATCGAAGACCTGCCCGGCATGGGCAAGACCACCCTCGCCCACACATTGGCGCAGGTGCTCGGCCTCAAGTTCAGCCGCGTGCAATTCACCAGCGATCTGCTACCGGCCGATATCCTCGGCGTCTCGGTCTATAACCGCAATCAGGCCGATTTCGAATTCCACCCGGGGCCGGTATTCACCCATGTATTGCTGGCGGACGAAGTCAACCGCGCCACGCCGAAGACGCAAAGCGCCTTGCTGGAGGCGATGGAAGAAGGCCAGGTAACGACGGACGGCTTGACGCGCGCTTTACCCCGCCCTTTTTTCGTCATCGCCACGCAAAACCCGGCCCGCCATATCGGCACCTTCCCCTTGCCGGAATCGCAACTGGATCGATTCCTGATGCGCATCGCGCTTGGCTACCCAGGCCATGATGCAGAGCGCGACCTGCTGAAAAATCTCGGCGGCAGGGCGCACACAGCCGAGATCGCGCCATGCACCGACGCGCAGGGGTTGATGCAACTGCAAGCCGAAGCCGCCCGTGTGACGGTATCCGATGCCCTGCTGGACTACCTGCAGGCCATTCTCGCTTTCAGCCGCACTTCGTCACGTTTCAACGGCGGCCTGTCGCCGCGCGCAGGAATCGCGCTGAAACAATGCGCACAGGCCTGGGCCCTGATGGAAGGCCGCGATTTTGTCCTGCCGGAAGATGTGCAGGCAGTACTGCCGGGCGTTGCCGGTCATCGCCTGCATGCTACCGGTCATGAAAACAGCGGCGATGACGATGTCGAGGTGCTGCTCAAAAGCGTTGCCGTGCCCTGATGCTGCCTATGGCGATTGCGCTCAAACTCCCGGACTGGACCAAATGGTTGCGCGCGGCACAGGCGGGGCAGGCACCTGCCATTCTCAGTTCACGCCACATCTATATATTGCCGACCCGTTCCGGCTGGTTTTTTGCGCTTTTGCTGCTGCTGATGCTGGCGGGCGCCATCAATTACAACCTCAGCCTCGGCTTTGCGCTGATCTTTTTGCTCACCGGCATCGGCAACATGGCCATGTTGCATGCCTGGCGCAACTTGGCGCATCTGCAGGTGATCAGCAGCCGGATCGATCCCGTATTTGCCGGCAAGGACGCCATCTTTGAAATTGCGCTGGTCGACCGCAGACAACTCCCCCGCTATGCCATCGCAGCCAACTTCGAACCAGCGGCAGCGGAAAATCCGCCCGCCTGCGTCGATATCGAAGCGAACGGCCAGACCCTGATCAGGCTGCATCTGCCGGCTACGCGGCGCGGCTGGCTGAAGGCTCCGCGCATCAAGCTGCATACGGAATTCCCGCTCGGACTTTTTCATGTCTGGGCCTATGTCGATCTCGAACAGCTCTGCCTGGTTTATCCGCGACCCGCTGAAAAACATCTGCCCTTACCCGCCGTTCCCGATCAGCTGGCACAGGGCCATGCCGACAGCGGCAGCGGCGATGATGACTTTTCCGGTCATCGCAGCTATCAGGCCGGTGATTCACCCAAGCGGATAGACTGGAAAGCGTCGGCGCGCGAGCAGGGCATGTTCACCAAGCAGTTTACGGCTGCGGGCAAAGGCGTACTCTGGCTCGAATGGTCGTTGACGCCTGGCAGCGACGACGAGCAACGCATCCGCCAGCTTGCCCGCTGGGCCATCGATGCCGACGCCGGACAGCAGCCCTACGGCCTGCGGCTACCCGCTGCCACGTATCCGCCCGATACCGGCAAACCTCATCTGCATCAATGCCTGCGAGCATTGGCACTGTTCTGACCATGGCAGAAAACACGCTGAGGATGGCTGATCTGCGCTGGCTGCTGCTGGGCACCGGTCTCGTCATGCTGCTGCATGTGGCGCATTTCTCCCTCTGGGTCACGATTTTCGTCGCCACGCTGGCCATCTGGCGCTACCTGTCGCAACACTACCACTGGCGCCCGCCAGGCACCCTTCTACTGCTGCCGCTCACCGTGCTCGCCACGCTGGGCATTCTGCTGACGCACAGGGGGCTGTTCGGCCGCGATGCGAGCGTCGAACTGCTGGCCCTGATGCTGATGCTGAAACTGATGGAAGCAAAAAGCAGCCGCGACCTCACCGTGCTCGTCTTCGGCGCCCTCTTTCTCAGCATCACTGCCTTTCTGTTTACCCAATCCATGCTTTACGCAGCGGGCATACTGGCATCCACCTTCGCGCTCACAGCCACACTCACCGGCATCAGCCACCCCAATGGCAGTCTCGATTGGCGCAAGCAGAGCCGGATTACCGGCAAGCTGCTATTGCAGGGCCTGCCGCTCATGCTCGCGCTGTTTTTTCTGTTTCCGCGCGTGCCCGGGCCGTTATGGAGCATCCCGCAGGAATCCAGCCAGGCTTTGAGCGGCCTGTCGGACACGATGGAACCCGGCACGATCAGTGATCTCACCCTATCCGGCGAGATCGCTTTCCGCGTCGAGTTCGAAGGCGCCCCGCCACCGCCTGGACAGCTTTACTGGCGCGGGCCGGTGCTCTGGCATTACGACGGCCGCAGATGGACGATGGCCAGCGAGCGGCTTTTCCTGCCTTACGAATCCGTTAGGTCGGATCAGCCGGTCACCAAATACACCGTCACCATGGAGCCAAGCAACCGCCGCTCCCTGCTGCTGCTGGACATGCCGGCGGAACTGCCGCCGGAGAGCAGCCTGACACGCGACATGCAGGTACTGTCGAACCAGCCGGTACGCGCCCGCATCCGTTTTGACGCCGCGTCCTGGCTGGATTACCGGCTCGCCGCTGACGTTCATCCGCGCGTACTCGAACTCAATCTGCAGATTCCGGATATCGACAATCCCAAAAGCCGCGCACTGGCACAAAGCTGGCGGGATGCAGGCAAAACGCCGCAAGCCATCATTGAAACAGCGTTGCAAATGTTCCGCGAACAGGAATTCATCTACACACTGCAGCCGCCCCTGCTCGGCGAGCAGGCCATGGATGACTTTTTGTTCAACACGCGGCGCGGTTTTTGTGAACATTACGCCAGCAGCTTTGTTTTTCTGATGCGCGCAGCCGGGGTGCCGGCACGCATCGTCACCGGCTATCAGGGCGGTGAGTTGAACCCGGTCGGCAATTATCTGATCGTGCGTCAATCCGATGCACATGCCTGGGCCGAGGTCTGGCTCGAGGAAAAGGGCTGGGTGCGCGTCGACCCGACTTCAGCAGTCTCACCTTCGCGCATTGAATCCGGAATCGCCGATGCCGTCAGCGAGCGCAATCTGCTGCCGCTGCTGGCGAGGACGGATTCAGCCTGGCTGAAGAATGCCTTCCTGAATCTGGATGCGCTCGACAACGCCTGGAACCACTGGGTGCTGGAATACGACCAGAAACGGCAGCTGGAAGTGTTCTCGGACATGAGTGGCCGCAAGCTTTCCTGGCAGGACCTCGTCAGCGGCATGATGCTTGTCGTCGCTGCGACAGGCCTGCTGTTGAGCTATTTCATCCTGCGCGGCAAACCGGCGAAGCGGGACTTGCTGCAACGAAGCTACGACCGCTTCCTGCGTAAGATGAGGCGCCGTGGCATCATCCGTCTGGCACATGAAGGTCCGCTCGACTTCGGCCGCCGCGCCGCCGCCGCTTTACCGCACAACGCCGGTGAAATCGGTAGAATCACGGAAATCTACAACCATGTGCGTTATGGCGGCAAAGACGACGCCGGATCCATCAACACACTCGAACAAATGGTCAAATCCATCCGATGAACGACATCGAATTCATGCAAATCGCGCTCTCGCTCGCCGCTGAAGCCGCAGCACAGGACGAAGTGCCGGTAGGCGCAATCGTCGTCAAGGATGGCGTCATCATCGGCCGTGGCAGCAACGCGCCGATATCGCAGCATGACCCCAGCGCGCATGCCGAAATTCAAGCCATGCGCGCAGCAGCGAAAACGCTGGGCAACTACCGTCTGGTCGATTGCACCCTCTATGTCACCCTGGAGCCCTGCGCCATGTGTACCGGCGCCATCCAGCACGCCAGAATCGCGCGTCTGGTATTCGGTGCCAGCGACCCGAAGACCGGCGCCTGCGGCAGCGTGATCGACCTCATGGCAGAGAAAAAACTCAATCACCACACCGAAGTCACCGGCGGCCTGCTGGCCGATGAATGCGGCACAATGCTGAGCCGCTTCTTCGCAGGACGCAGAAAGCACAAGCGGCCGGACGCGCAATCATGACACCGGAATCCCTGCAAAACCTGCTGACTACCGTCATGCCCTACGGCAAGTACAAGGGCCGGCCGATTGCAGATTTGCCTGGGCACTATCTCAACTGGTTTGCCCGCGAAGGTTTCCCGCCGGGAGAGCTCGGCCGCTTGCTGGCCTTGATGCAGGAAATAGATCACAACGGCCTGTCGGCGCTACTTGAGCCCTTGCGGAAAGAACCATGATGAAAATTTATGCCCCTGTAATCTTTCTGATCAGAACAAATGTTCAGTCAATAAAAANCCCCGCCATAGCGGGGTTTGTATTGACTGACGAGGCTTATTCGCGATTGCCGGCAAATGCCATGAGCAGTTGCAGCAGGTTGACGAACAGCTGATAGATGCTGATGTAAAGCGAAAGCGTGGCCATCACGTAGTTGGTTTCTCCGCCGCGAACGATGCGGTTAACGTCGTACAGAATGAAACCGGAGAACAACAGCACGGCAACGCCGGACAATGCCAGCGAAAGCGCCGGAATCTGGAAGAACAGATTGGCCAGCGAAGCGACGATCAGCAGAATGATACCGATCAGCAGGAAATTGCCCATGAAGCTGAAATCGCGCTTGGTGGTGCTGGCGATACCGGCCAGGGTCATGAAGATGATGCCGGTGCCACCTGCGGCGAGGCCGACCAGCTCAGCGCCGTTGCTCAAGCTCAGGGCCACTTGCAGGATAGGGCCGAGCAGAACGCCCATGACAAAGGTCAAAGCGAGCAGCAGGACGATGCCCATGCTGCTGTTGCGGGTGGCGGAAATTGCAAAGAAAAGACCGAAAATCACCGCCAGGGAGCCGATGGCGAAAAGGATGGGGCTGGCTGCGGCAAATGCGAAATTGATGGACATGCCTATCATTGCGCCGATGACGGTTGGCACCATGGAAAGGCCGAGCATCATGTAAGTATTGCGGAGTACCTTGTGGGCACTTTCCGATAAAGCATGCGTATTACTTGCGACTTGATAGTTGGGTTGCATTGTCTGGATTTCCTCTGTGGTTGAAACAACAGACTTAAGACTAACGAAAAGCCTTTTAAGTTTCAATCTGAAATTTGTGAAAATTCGATAGAAAAAGCTTGCATGACGCGGTTGCTGCCTGAGCGACTCACTCAAGCAAATGGCAGTTCGCCATCTTTCTTGCCGACATTGCCGACCCCATGCACCGCGCGCATGAACTCGGCATTTTCATGCAGAGCCACCATACCGGCCGGTTTGCGTGCGCCATGCATGCGTGCAAGCCGTGCCAGGCTTTGTGCAGGCATCTGCCATTCCAGCTTCGCCAGCAGCTCGTCAGCCAGCTCCGGCTTGTTGCAGAGCAACACCATGTCGCAGCCGGCGTGCAGCGCTGCCAGCGCCCTTTGCGTCACATCACCGGCAACCACGGCGCCTTCCATCGAGAGGTCGTCGCTGAAAATGACGCCATTGAATTCCAGCCGCTGTCGCAGGACTTTCTGCAACCAGCGCTCGGAAAATCCTGCCGGCTTGTTGTCTACTGCCGGGTATATCACATGCGCCGGCATGATGGCGGCAATACCGTCGTCGATCAACTGCTTGAAGGTCTGCATGTCGTTCTGCGCGATCTCGTCAAAACTGCGATCGTCCACCGGGATCGCCACATGCGAATCAGCAACGACAAAGCCGTGGCCGGGAAAATGCTTGCCGACCGCCGCCATGCCGCCGCGCTTGAGGCCCTGCATCAGCGAAAACGCCAGCTCCTTGATCGCCTGCGTATCACCATGAAAGGCGCGGTCTCCGATCACCTGGCTTTCGCCGTAATCCATATCCAGCACCGGCGTAAAACTGAAATCGACACCGTGCGCACGCAACTCGGCAGCGATGATCCAGCCCGCTTCTTCCGCGAGCTGACGGGCTTTCTTCGGATGATGATCCCACAGCCTGCCGAATTCGCGCATGGGCGGAATGCGCGTAAAACCCTCACGGAAACGCTGCACGCGTCCACCTTCATGATCCACCGCTATCAGCAACGGCGGTTGCCGCACTGCATGTATGGCTTCGGTCAACGCTTTCAGCTGGGCGCAGGAAACGAAGTTGCGCGCAAACAGAATGACACCGCCGACCAGCGGATGCCGCAGGCGGCGGATGTCGTCCGCATTGAGTTCGGTACCTTCGACATCCAGCATGACGGGGCCAAGCGACATGTTCAACCTTTCAAAATTAAGCCACAGAGGGCATGGAAAAAACCGCGGGTTCGGGATATTTCAGTCAGCGCTTCACATCCAGCGCATCGCGCAGTTTATCGCCCAGCACATTGACTGCCAACACCAGCGACATCAGGCTCAAACCCACGGCCAGCACATAGTGCGGCGCTACCAGCATGTAGCGCACGCCATCGCGCAGCATGGAACCCCAGGAAGCCTGCGGCGCCTGTATGCCAAGCCCGAGAAAAGACAGGCTGGCCTCTGCGATCACCAGCCCGGCAATGCTGTAAGTCGCTTCGACTACCAGCGGCGCCGATAACAACGGCAGAATATGGCGCAGCATGATGCGCGGCGCGCCGGCGCCGAGCGATTCGGCGGCCTGCACGTGCTGCCGGTTGCGCAAGGACAGCGCCTGCGCACGCGTCAACCGCGCGTAGCCAACCCATGAAGTGAGACACAGCGCCAGTATCAGATTGTTCAGCCCCGGCCCCAGCACGGCGGCGAAGGCAATCGCTAGCAAAATGCCGGGAAAAGCCAGAAAAACATCCGTAACCTGCATCAGCAGGCGATCGACCCAGCCGCCGAAATAACCTGCAACCATGCCCACAAAAACGCCCGCGGTCATGGTGACCAGGGTGACCGTCAGCGCCACCTTGAGCGACACCTCGGCACCGGCCAGAATGCGGCTGAGAATATCGCGGCCGAGATCGTCATGGCCGAGCAGGGCCTGCCATGACGGCCCCTGCAGAATATGCGCAAGCGCGATCGCATCGGGTGAAAGCGCAAACGGCGACCAATCCAGCAGACGTGCAAACACGACGGCCAGGCACCAGAAACCGAGCACCCAGAATGGCCAGTGCCGCAAGCCTGGCAACTCACGAGACATAGCGCACCCTCGGATCCAGCCGCGCATAGGTGAGATCGGTCAGCAGATTGACCAGTACATAAATCAGCGCAATCACCAGCACGCAAGCCTGGGTCACCGGATAATCACGTTTCTCGATCGATTCGACCAGCAGGCGGCCGATGCCATCCCAGCCGAACACGGTTTCGGTGATGACCGTACCCGCCAGCAGGCTGCCGAGCTGCAAACCGACGATGGTCACCACCGGCAACATGCCGGCGCGCAGCGCATGGCCGAGAATCACATCTCGCTCGGGCAGGCCTTTGGCCCGCGCGGTTCTCACGAAATCCTCATTCAATACTTCGAGCAGGCTGGCGCGCGTCATGCGGGTGAGGATTGCGCTCAAGCCGAAACCCAGGGTCAGGGCGGGCAACACGATGGAAGCCGGGCGCTCCATGCCGCTCACCGGCAACCAGCCCAGCCACAGGGCAAACACCATCATCAGCAACGGCCCCAGCCAGAAATGCGGCATGGCGGAAAGCGCAAGGCTACTGAATGTGGCGAGCTTGTCCGGCCAGCGATTGGCGCGCAAGGCTGCAACCACGCCCAGCGGCAAGCCGATGGCGATGGCGATGGCAAGCGACAGCAATGCCAGGCGGATGGTGGCCGGCAAGCGTTCGGCCAGCATATCGGCAACCGGCTCCCGGGTATGAATGGAATGACCGAAATCGCCCTGTGCCAGCCTGCCAAGGTAGGCGCCGAACTGCACATGTATCGGCCGGTCCAGCCCCAGCTCGGCTCTCAGCGCGCTGCGGTCAGCGCTGCTGGCCGATTCTCCCAGCATCACTTCGACCGGGTCACCCGGCACCAGATGCACCAGCAGAAAGGTCAACAGCAAGACGCCGAACACGACCGGCACGATGCCGAGCAAACGCCTAAGCACGGACGGATTCCGTAAAGCCGGTTTCGATGATATCGACCTCGGTACCGGCTTCTACCTGATCGAACAGCGCAATGACATCGGCGTTGCGCATGCGTACACAGCCGTGCGAGCAGGGCACACCCATCGGCTGATCGTCCGGCGTGCCGTGAATGTAAATGTAGCGCTGCATGCTGTCGACCTGCCCGAGCCGGTTGAAACCGGGCTGTTGGCCGCAAAGCCAGAGAATGCGCGTCAATATCCAGTCGCGCTGCGGATACTGCCGCGCAAGTTCAGGCGTCCAGATTTCGCCGGTAGCGCGGCGGCCAACGAACACGGTACCGGCAGGCGCGCCGGCGCCGATTTTTGCACGTACCAGATGCTGACCGCGCGGCGTGCAACCGCTGTTCTTCTGTTCGCCGGGGCCGTTCAAGGCGGTGGAGACGGCATAACTGGCTGCGACCTCACCTTGCGCGTTCAGCAGGCGGAGCTCCTGGTCGGCAAGTGAAATTTCGATGCGCATGTTGGTTTGATTGCGGCTCATCTGTCTGAAACCATCCCGTCAAAACTGTGAGCCACAGAGCGCACAGAGCGCACAGAGCGCACAGAGAAAACCCGCAAGCTTGAATTAGTTGTATTTGGTGCCACTTGAATGGTGGTGTTGAGGTTCATGGTTGCTGTTTCAACGCTGTTTTAGACTTTTTCTTTACGGTCGCCAAGCCATCCCAGCTGCCGTCGGGCTTCAGGTTGTACCCGCTCAAATCACTGCGCATGGCGACAAACTGGCCTTCATACCAGAGCGGCACATAGGGCAGCATCTGATGCACGCGTTCACTGACACCTTGCCAGTCACTGTTTTCGATCAGCTCATCGGTCAGCGCATCGCGATAGCGGCCGCGGTTGGCCCCGGCAGGCGGCACCGATGCGCTGTGGAATGCCAGCCGGTAGATTTCCGGCGTCCTGATGCCTACCCAGGTGAGGCCGTACAGCTGGAATTTACCATGCTTTACATCATCGAAAAACGTGCCCCAGTCGAGGCTACGGATTTCCAGCTGGATGCCGGCCTCGCGCATCTGCGCCTGCATCACGGTCGCCAGACGCACGCGCTGCGCATCGGTCGAGGTTTTGTAGACCAGCTTCAGCGGCAGCGCAATTCCGGCCTGCTGCAACAGCGCGCGCGCACGTTCGGGGTCGTATTCGTAAGGCGCCAGCGCAGCATGGCCGGCCCAGTGCTCTGGCGGCAGAATGGCCGCCGCCGCGCGGCTGCCGCCGACCAGTACTTCCTGCAGAATTTTCTTGCGGTCGATGGCGTGGGCAATCGCCCTGCGCACTTCCGGCCTGGCCAGCTCTGCATCTTCAAGGTTGAAACCGAGATAGGAATAATTGGAACCCTGCACTTCGTTCAGATGTATGCCGGGCTGTTGTTTGAGGTACTTCACCAGCTCCGGCGGCAGATCGCCCTGCAACAGATCAACCTCGCCGCGCAGCAGTTTCAGCACACGCACGGTCGGGTCACGTACTTCCTGCAGGCTGTATGTCTGGCGGTCGGAAACGCGCTCCAGCCTGACGCTGCCCTGCCACGACAAAAAGCCCAATGGCCCGTTGCCCACCGGCTGACGGCTGAAGTCATGACCGGAGGCTATTTTTTCTACCGGCATAATGCCGATGACGAGGCGCGAAACGAACATCTCATCAGGCACATGCAGAATAAAATCAACGGTATTCCTGTCCGGCGCACTGACCTGCCGGATGTTGGCAAACTCGGCCGCATGCGGCGAATCCTTCAATGCCAGCAGGCTGCTGTAGGTGGCCTCCACATCGGCGGCATCGAGCGTGCTGCCATCATGGAACGGCGCGCGTTCGGCCAGCAGGGTAAAACGGTAATGTAATGGCGACAGTTGCTGCCATGTTGCCAGTGCGGACTGCGGTCTGGAATTGGCATCGAAATCGACCAGCGGCCGGTAAATCAGGTGATTGATGCGTTCGGAGGCGGCGTCCGTGGCATAGCGCGGGTCGAGGTTGATCGGCGCCTGCGCCAGTGCCATGCGGATATCCGTATGGGTATCGGGCTTGCCGCAAGCGGCCAGCAGCAGACAAAACAGAAGTATGAAATGGCGCAAATGGTGCCTCAGCGAACCCGGGTGAAGGTTCCCAATTCAACTACACCCGCTCGAACAGTGCAATCGACTCGACATGCGTGGTATGCGGAAACATGTTGATGACACCGCAAGCAGCCAGCCGGTAACCCTTCTGATGCACCAGCAGACCGGCGTCTCGCGCCAGCGTCGCCGGATTGCAGGCAACATAGACAATGCGATCCGGCCGTGTGCCGGCCTGATCTTCGGCAGCAGGCAAGGACTTCACCAGTTCCAGCGCCCCGTCACGCGGCGGGTCGATCAGCCATTTGTTGAAACGGCCCAGCGCTGCCAGTTTTTCCGGCGTCATCAGAAAAAGATCAGCCTCGCTGAATTCAGTACTGTGCTGCAAGCCGTTCAGCTGGGCGCTTTCCACCGCGCGCGCCACCAACGCCGCAGAGCCTTCGAAGCCGGACACCCGGCTGCCGCTGCGCGCGATCGGCAACGTGAAATTACCCAGACCGCAAAAGAAATCGGCGATGCGTTCATTTGCCTGCGGCTGCAGCAACTGCATGGCTCGGCGGATCATCACGCGGTTGATATGCGGATTGACCTGGGTGAACTCGGTCGGCTTGAAAGGAAAACGCAGGTCGAACTCCGGCAGCGTGTAATCCAGTGCCGCGCCATCGAGCGGATAAAAAGGCATCACCGTGTCCGGCCCTTTGCTCTGCGTCCATATCTGCACGCCATGCGCATCGGCAAAATCGCGCAGCAAAGGCGCATCCTGCGGCTGCAAGGGTTCGAGTATGCGCAATACCAGCACGGTCGCCGCCTCGCCGACTGCGACTTCGATCTGCGGCAAACGGTCGCGAATGGTGAGTTGAGCGATCAGTTGCTGCAACGGCACGATCAGGGCAGACACATGCGGCGGCAATATCTTGCAGCTTTGCATGTTGGCGACATAACTGCTGGCCTTTTCATTGAAACCCACCAGCACGCCGCCCTTTTTCGGCACGTTGCGCGCGCGCAGACGCGCCTTGTGCCGGTATCCCCAGCCCGGGCCATGAATGGCAGGCAGAATGCGCCCGGACTTGACCTTGCTGATATGCCACAGATTAGCCTCCAGCAGGCGCTGCTTGGCGGCCACCTGTGCCGAAAGCTCCATGTGCTGCAAGGCACAACCGCCGCAAATGCCGAAGTATTCGCACTTCGGCTCGGTTCTGGCATTGGAGGATTTCATCACCTCCACCACCTCGCCGAAATCGTAATTGGGCTTGCGCTTTAGTGCCTTGTAAGTGACCGTCTCGCCCGGTAACGCACCGTCGATGAACACGGCCTTGCCATCCACATGCGTGACCCCGCGCGCCTCGTGGTCGAGAGATTCGATAACTGCGATAGAAAGATTTTGCATGGCCGCAATTTTACAGGATATGCCAAATGGATGGCATGCCTGAGAAACCCAATCCTGGCAGCTTGCCATGTGTATCTCATGGAGATACAATTTGTTGTGATCAAAAATTTTAGCCACAAGGGTTTGCAGCAGTTTTTTGAATCCGGCTCAAAAGCCGGGATTCAAGCCATACATGCAACCAAGCTGAGAATCATGCTGACCAGACTGGATAGTGCAATCAACGCAGAAGACATGAACGCACCTGGCTGGAAGATGCATCCCTTGAAAGGTGAACTGTCAGGCCACTGGGCAATTTGGGTGGATAAGAACTGGCGTCTGACATTCAGATTTGATGGAGAAGATGCTGAAATTGTGGATTATCAGGATTACCACTAGGAGAACGATATGAGCCGTATGGACAACCCTGCGCACCCGGGTGAGGTGCTACGCGAATTTCTGCCAGAGGATATGAGCGTGTCTGATATCGCCAGGCGTATCGGCGTCTCGCGTGTACAACTGTCCCGCCTGCTTAACGGGCGCGCCGCCATGACCGCCGAGATGGCGATCCGCGTGGCTATATTCACCGGCACCAGCGCCGAATCCTGGCTCAAGAATCAGGTGCAATGGGATTTATGGCAGGCAAAACAACAACCACGGCCGTACATCGAACCATATGCAAAGGCAGCCTGACGGATACCTGCATTAACCAATCTGCTCGCAACCAGGATGATTGATTTCATATATGAAAAAACCCTACTACATAGACTACCCGCAGGAATCCTACGAAGGTCAGATGCACCGATACCGCTGCGCCCTGTGCAAGGTCGAAACTACCACCATCAACGGCAAACTCGAAGGCCATCTGCCGGATTGTGAATACCGCATCAGGATGGAGAAACAAGGTTACGACTGCACAGGTTCATGCGTTGAACCGGCATCGCACGATACCGATGATTTTGATTAAGGGTTATCCCGATGGCGCCGGGCAAACAAAAATCAGCCGATCCAGTTCTCAACCTGCAATGCAGGGACTCGCGCAAACTCACTCTGATTATTGGTGACCATGATCAAACCCTCGCTACGGGCATGGGCAGCGATGTGTAAATCGTTGACACCTATGGTTTGGCCAGTGCGCTCAAGAGCAGCGCGGATTGCACCATAATGCTGCGCAGCTTTTGCCGTATAGCTCAATACTTCCAGACGGCTGCAAAAATCTTCGACCACGGCAAGATTGGATTCCGGTTGACTGCTTTTTTCAGCGCCATGCAGCAGCTCCGCCAGGGTAATGACCGAAATTGCCATGCGGCTCGCATTGTTGTTAAAAGCCGCCAACACTTCTATCGGTCTGCGTTTGATGACATAGATCACGATATTCGTGTCAAGCAGATATTTGAGCATCAAAGCGCTTCCCGCTCGGCTTGGTCTTGCGTTGCCCGGGTTTCCATAAAGTCAGGGGAAGGCATCGGGGTATCGTGGAAGAAACTATCCCAACTTTGCGATAAAGGGGCAATGATGCGCTCATGACCCAGTGCACGGACACTGACTTGCTTGACGTTCTCTGGCAAGCGCAATTCAGCAGGCAGCCGAACCGCCTGGGTACGGTTATTGATGAAAACAGTACTGGTTGCCATATATCCTCCAAGCTGCAACGTATATAGCGCTAGTATATTGTAACAAGCCTTCTGGATTCAACCGCTATTTTTCCAGGCCGCCAGAAACTCCTGCCAGTGCGGCATGGCATACCCATGCAGCGTATCCCTGACCAGTTGCACTTCTTCATCGTAACGCTGCTTGTTCAATAATCCGCGCATCAGCTGGAAGCGCAGAAAAACCAGATAGGTGTTGGCGACATCGGTTTCACAGTAATCACGTATCGCGCCGATTTCACCGTTCTTGTAAGCATCCCACACCTTGCTGCCATCCATGCCGAGCTTGCCGGGAAAGCCGCATAGTTGCGCCATCTGGTCCAGCGGGGCGTTGGCGCGGCCGCTGTAGAGCGCGAGCACATCCATCAAATCGAGGTGCCGCATGTGGTAGCGGCTGATGTAGTTGTTCCATTTGAAATCACGGTCATCGTCACCCATGTCCCAGTAGCGCGGCGCCTGGATGCCGTGAATCATGGCGCGATAGTGCAGCACCGGCAGATCGAAACCGCTGCCGTTCCACGACACGATATTGGGGGTGTACTTCTCGATGCCGTCGAAAAAGCGCTGAATGATTTCGTGCTCCGGCGCATCGGGCGTGCCTAATGTCCAGACACGAAAACTGTCACCCTCGCGCAAGGCGCAAGAAATGGCGACAACGCGGTGCTGATGATGCGGCAGAAACTCGCTGCCGTTCTGCTGGCGACGTTTGTGAAAGGCGATGTTGGCGACATCCTCCGCGCTGGTTTCCGGTGGCAAATCGAGCAGCTTTTTCAGGCCGTCGGTGTCGGGGATGGTTTCGATGTCGAATACGAGAGTAGGGGTCATATTTTGGCTGCAAAGCTGATTCTTAACATTAGAGTTTTTAAAATCGGCATCCGGAGTGAATTAACCGGCCTGATGAAATCGCCGAGACGAGTGCAGCACAAGGCGCACGGAGCGCAGAGCCCGAGACAGTACAGATAGTACGGCGAGGGAATGAGCACCGCGCAACACAGTGATGTCTCGTCGCAGGCATTTCAGCAGGCAGGTTATTTCTGCGCCCACCCACCGGAAGCCCCCTGATACCACCACCCCGCGCGCGCCTTCTCTACCCACTTCTGCGCAAAGGTATTACGGATATCGGACTCCCATTGCGGGTTCTGGTTGGCCACGGCAATTTCCTTATAGAGCGCGTTGCGGTCCTTGTTTTCTGCAGCAACCAGCGCGTTGAGTGCCTGTCGGTCCTTGAGCGGCACGGCGTTGGCGTCGCGCACCGCTACCAGGCCGTCGCGCGTGAGACCGACCGCACCGCTGGCGTAATGCGGTTCCAGCTGGGCATGGCGCGACTGCATGCTGCTTTTGATGGCGGCGATGGCGGGGGTGTTGATTTCAAGGTCGGCAGCACTGGCCGAAAGCGGCAGCAAAAAGCTGCTCAAAAGCAGAAATACGGAAAGTATGTATTTGTTCATGATGGTTCCTTTAGTTGCCGGCTGGCGATGGTTGATCGGCGGGTGCCGGTGCAGGCGCCTTGTCTTTCAACTGCCAGACCTCGTCGACCAGCCTGTCGGCGGCCTTTTCTGCGGCGGCAGCGGGAAAGTAGATGTTGATGGTGACACAGGCGCTCAGGATTGCGGTGAGGGCCAGCATCAGTAATCCTGCTGTTGGATGTGCTTTCATGATGTTTTCCTGTTTGCGGTTTTACTCGATGATCGGCTTGCTATTGCCTGCTGTCACGCGTTTCAGGCGCGCCAGCAGATCACCCCAGCTTACGTTTCGATTGTATCCCAAGACCGTAATCGACGGGATGCCCCTACCCTTAACGATGACATAACCTTCACTGGTTGACTCGACACCGCTCATCTCGCAGGTATCGTTGCGCAATTTGCAGTTGAGGCCCAACTTGTCATAGTTGAATTGATCGAAGAAACGCAGAAAACTGCGCTGGATCGCCGCTGCCGCACCCGCACCGCCGAGCGAGGAAATATTCTCCACCGCGCGTTGCGAGATTTTTTTCGGGTATTTGCCGGGGCTGCTGTAAACCGCCGCATCGAAATGCACGGGTTTCCAGTTTGTCAGTCGCAGCGATTTGACATCGCCATCCAGCTTGCCCTCGATGGCGCCAAAGGAGAATGTGCGGGTCAGCGTGCCAAGGTCGAGATTGCGCATTTCCAGATCGGCGCTGAGCCTTGGCGCAATCCCCAGAGGCGTCTGCATGGCGAGATTTTTGACCGTGATGCTGCCGTCGAACAGCTCGAAACGCATGTCGCCGTCGGTGTTCAATGCGCCGCGGCTGTAAGTGACGAGCGGGATAGCGGCCGCCACCTTGCCCTGCATGGCGGGCCAGTGCAAGGCGCGGCTCAGTTCCGCCATGTCGATCGGCAGAATGTCGGCGCGCAGATGCCAGTGCCATTGTTTGTCGATCCATGCCGCCGAGATATCCTTCAGCCGCAGTCCGCCGTCGAACACAGGCAGCTCGATGCGGCTCGCAGTCAAGGCATAACGATTGACCGCCGCGTTGATATCCGCCTTGCCGAGCGGGACACGCAACAGATAGCCGCCCGCGTAAGCAAGTTTGAGGTTCTGCGGCTGATCGTAATCCCAGGGCAGATTGGCATTGATCTTGTAGAGCGCAAAACGCCCGTTGCGATCTTCGATATCGGCCTCCTGCAAATTGAGCTGTGCCGATTTCATTTCGCCATCGCGCATCATCAGCCGCAAATCCCCCTTGCCCGCGATCTCAAGATTATTGAGCGCGGTTTTTTCCAGCAGCGGTTTCAGTATCAGGGGATAAAGCGTTTCCAGATTGACCTTGCGCGTTCTCAGATTGAGGTGATGCAGGTTACGATCGGCACGGCGCAGCTCGGCGCTGAAATCGGCGGCACCGACATCGAACAGCGACAGCCTGGCATCATCGACGCTGATGCTTTGCGCATCCATTACGCCCCGCGCGCGCAGGCTGTGACCCTCACCGCGCTTGCCGCCCAGCGCGATATAAAAAGGCTGCCAGAACACTTCGCCAGCCGTCCAGTCCGCCTCCAGCTGCCAGCGCCAGGATTGTGCCGTGCGGCTCGCTTGCAAGCTGAGATTACCACTCACATTTTCGCCCGCTCGCAAACCAGCAGCATCGCTGAAAGCAGCCTTTGTCAAAGCCAGCTCGGCACGGATGTCTTGTGTCTGCCGGTCGGTCTTGCGGACAAATTTGAGCGCAAACTGCACATCGATCTGACCCGCCTGCAGACGCCCCTGCTCGCATTGCCAACTACCTGCGGCGCGATTAAGCAGTCTGGCACAATCCAGCCCCGCTTGCTGCCAGTCGCCATCACCGGCCTCTCTGTAGCGGCTACTGAGCGCGAGCCGATTGCTTGCCAGCGAATAATCCAGCTTGAGATCACGCAACTCCCCTGCCCCGGATTGCAGGTGTCCGACGCGGATACTGATGCTGCTGACGGCATGGGCATGCAAAGAAAACAAAACCAGCCCGAACAGCAGGGCTGGCTTGATCATGAAACGCGGAATGCGCGACAGTCTCACATCAGGAGGGGAACACACCGGTCGAGAGGTAACGGTCGCCACGGTCGCAGACGATGGAAACGATGACCGCGTTTTCCACCTTTTTCGATAGCTGCAGGGCCGCAAACAGGGCGCCGCCGGAGGAAATGCCGGCGAAAATGCCTTCTTCCGCCGCCAGCCGCCGTGTCATTTTTTCCGCATCCGCCTGGCCGACATACACCAGTTCATCGACACGGGATTTGTCGTAAATCTTCGGCAGGTATTCTTCCGGCCATTTGCGGATACCGGGAATCTGCGCGCCCTCTTCCGGCTGTACGCCGATGATGCGGATATCCGGATTCTGTTCCTTGAGGAAGCGTGAAGTCCCCATGATGGTGCCCGTGGTGCCCATGCTGGAAACAAAGTGCGTTACCTTGCCTGCGGTATCGCGCCAGATTTCCGGGCCGGTGCCTTCATAATGCGCCTGCGGGTTATCCATGTTGCCGAACTGATCGAGCACGATACCTTCGCCCTCGGCCTGCAGCTTCAGCGCGACGTCGCGCGCCAGCTCCATGCTGCCGTCCTTCGGTGTCAGCACCAACTCGGCGCCGAAGGCCTTCATGGTCTGGCGCCGTTCGATACTCTGGTTCTCCGGCATCACCAGTACCATCTTGTAACCGCGCATCGCTGCCGCCATTGCCAGCGCAATCCCCGTGTTACCGGAAGTTGCCTCGATCAAAGTATCGCCGGGCTTGATCTCGCCGCGTGCTTCCGCGCGCCTGATCATGGAAAGCGCCGGCCTGTCCTTGACCGAGCCGGCCGGATTGTTGCCTTCCAGTTTGACCAGAATGGTATTGCTGGTCTTGCCCGGGATTCGCTGCAACTTCACCAGCGGCGTGTTTCCAACAAAATCTTCCAGGGTTTTATACATGATTCATTTCTTCAAAAATGCCAGCCAGACCGCGTAAATCGCCAGGCCGATAAAAGCGATCAGCGACAGTTGCGGTATGGTGAGACCGAACATGGTCCAGTCTATCGACGAACACTCGCCAGTGCCCTTGAACACCAGATCGAGCGCTCTTTTTAGCGGAAAAGTCTCGAAAATATAGTCAAACCCGGCGCCGCATTCGGCCATCACCTTTTCCGGATTGGCCTGTATCCAGATATGCCTGACGGCGATGCCGATACCGGCGATGGCCGTTGCGAGATGCAGCACGCCATAGAGCTTGCGACCGCTGGTGCCGGGGTTGTGCAATGCAGAAAGCAGGAAGAAACCGCCCATCACCAGAAACGCGATGCGTTGAAAAATGCAGAGCGGGCAGGGTTCCAGATTGTATTTCTGCTGGATGAACAAGCCGAAGACGACGAAACCGAAACTGGCCAGAAAACCGATGAAATAACCGGTCCGGCCACCGAAGAAATTGCGCAGGGATTGAGATGGCATGGGGCTTACTCGACGATATAATGCTTCAATTGTAACGGATTCGAATCATGGCAGACACCCCGCAAGCCAACCTTCAAGCTACCCGCGTTCTCAGCGTCAGCGAACTCAACCGCATGGCCCGCGACATCCTCGAACGCAGCTTTCCGCTGTTCTGGGTCAGCGGCGAAATATCCAACATGACCCGCGCGGCCTCCGGCCACTGGTATTTTTCCCTGAAGGATAGCAGCGCCCAGGTGCGTTGCGTCATGTTCCGCGGTCGCAACAGCTATCTGAATTGGTTGCCGAAGGAAGGCGACAAGGTCGAAGCACGCGCCACAGTCACGCTTTACGAAGCGCGCGGCGATTTTCAGCTTACGGTCGAGTTTCTCCAGCGCGCAGGGCTCGGTGCACTGTTTGAAGCCTTCGAGAAACTCAAGCAGAAACTGCAAGCCGAAGGGCTATTTGATGAAACGCGCAAACGCCCTATCCCCGCTTTTCCACGACAAATCGGCATCGTCACCTCCGCCGATGCCGCTGCGCTGCATGACGTGCTCACCACGCTCAGACGCCGCATGCCCGGCATCCCCGTCATCATCTATCCGACGCCGGTGCAGGGCAAGGGCGCTGCAAAACTGATTGCCGACGCCATTGAAACCGCCAGCCGGCATGCCGAATGCGATGTCCTGATCGTCTGCCGGGGTGGCGGCAGCATCGAGGACTTATGGCAATTCAACGAGGAAATCATCGCCCGCGCGATTGCCGACTGCAGCATACCGGTCATCAGCGGCGTCGGCCACGAGACCGACTTCACCATCGCCGACTTCGCCGCCGACCGTCGCGCACCGACGCCGACCGCCGCTGCCGAAATGGCATCGCCCAACCGCGAAGCCCTGCTCAACACACTGCTGCAGCAACAGCAAAGCCTGCAACGCAGCATGGCCTACAAGCTCAACCGCCGCGCGCAGCAACTCGATTTCCTCGCACGCCGGCTGCTCTCGCCCGCCCAGCATATCACGCACAAACAGGAGCAACTGGCGCAAACCGGCGTGCACCTGCAAAACGCGATGCGCCAGCTATTGGGCAGACAGCAGGAAAAACTGTTGCGCCTCTCGCTCAACCTGCAGCATCTCAACCCCCATGCCGTACTGAAAAGGGGTTACGCGCTGGTACAGAAAAAAGACGGGGCCGTTGTTCAGAACAGCAGTCAGCTGAACGCCGGCGATCTGGTGGATATCCGCTTTGCCGAGGGAATGGTTGAAGCGAAAATAAACAAAACCGGGTAAACGGCTGTCACGCTGATTCAGGCAGCGCGTTCATGTTCCGTATCCCAGCCGGGAAACAACAGTACGGCAGGATGACAATTCAATGCACGCGCCAGCACCTTCGCACGCTCAACCCCCAGATTGACTCTATCGTTCTCTATGGCTGATATCGTCGCCTGCGGGATGCCAGTGAGGGTCGCAAGCCCGGTCTGGCTGAGCTCCTGCAATTCTCGAAGAATGCGTACAGACTCTCCAACCGAGACTTCAACGCGTTTTTTTGCCGGGCTGAATTCTTTCATTTCATATTTTCCTGTAATCGTGTGCCGTAATATCAACAACCTGAATCAGTACCATATTAGCCACAACTTTATATATAACCCGCCACTGCAAGCCAAGACGTGAAGAGCGATGCCCTCTCCACTCGCCACTAAGTGATTCGTCGTGAAAGCCTTTAATCGCCCTCAGTCCTTGGGGGCCGGATACTCTGACAATATCTTTCCATTTTTCATATCGCTTCAGAACTTCAATTGGCACAGTCCTTGATAACTGCTTATCTACACGACTGTGCTCTTTTATCTGCCACATATTTTATTATGTATATACTAAATAAGATATATAAATATTACAATCACCGCTTGCTCAAGCGCCCCCGAACACCTGTTGCCAGAGCGTTCTAACCGCCTCGACATGTCCGGCCACTTTCTCCGGATTGACTCTGGCCTTGGTTTCACCCTGCAGCTTGAGCGCATGTTGCAGGCTACGGTATTGCCGGTAGGCAGCGGCGACAGCATCGGCAAGTGAGGCATCAATCAGGTTGAGCTGACTGAGCGTTTGGAGTAGCGAAATATTGCCTGAGTTGGCTGTGAGTTCAGCATATTGATGGGCATGTGCCAGCACCAGATATTGCACCATGAATTCGACATCAATAATGCCGCCACGGTCATGCTTGAGATCGAACATGCCAGTGTTGTTCAGGTGGCCGCTCATCATCTTCTCGCGCATGGCGACCACTTTCTCTTTGAGCTTCACCAAGTCGCGCGGCTGGCGCATGACGTCGATGCGGATCTGTTCGAATTGCGCGCCGATATCACGGTCTCCGGCGCAGTATCTGGCACGCGTCAGCGCCTGATGCTCCCACAACCAGGCTTTGTGTTGCTGATACTCGCGGAAAGCCTCGACACTGGAAACCAGCAGACCGCTGGCTCCGTCAGGACGCAATGCCAGATCGGTCTCATACAGAATACCGGCAGAAGTAAGACTGCCCAGCCAGTTGGCTATGCGTATGCCGAAGCGGGCGTATATATCGCTCGCTTCCGGCGCATCGTCGTCGTAAAGAAAGATGATATCAAGATCGGAAGCGTAACCGAGCTCCTTGCCCCCCAGCTTGCCATAGCCGATGACGGCGAATTTCGGCTGCTCACGGTGTCTGACCTTGAGGTTCTCCCATACCTTTTCGATAGTGGCTTGCAGGATCAGATCGGCAAGTTCGCTGAGATAATCGGAAAGCTTTACCAGCAGCAGCTCGCCGATGACATCCTTGACGGCAAAACGGAAAGTCGAGGCATGCTTGAAATCGCGCATGATATCCATCTGCCGTTCAACATCTCCGGTCGCCTGCTCCAGCCGTCGATTGAGCTCTGTACGCATCGCAGCGAAATCAGGATCGGCGTAGAGGTTGCGCGTATCGAGCAGCTCATCAAGCAAGACGGGGTGTTGTGCCAGATATTGAATCAGCCAGGGGCTGGCGCTGGCGAGCTTGATCAGCAGGCGCAGCGCATCCGGGTATTCGGCCAGCAGGGCCAGATAGCTGGCCCGCCGGCAGATACCGTCGAGCAGATCGCCGACACGCATGAGGGTGTCGTCAGGATTGGCCTGCATGGCCGACTCCGCAATCACGGCGGGCATCAGGGCATCGTATCGATGCCGGCTCAGCTCGGGCAACTGCTTATAGCGCGTGCTCTGATTGAGGCTGTTGAGACGGCGCAAGGCTTCCTCGGGCTGCTGATAACCAAGCGATTGCAGGTGTTGCACGGCCTCGGCTTCTTCCAGCTCAGCCTGCCAGATAGCGGTCTCACGGTGATATGCGGGCGCATTCTCGTCGTCTCTCGGGTCGCTGAATGTATCGCGAAAGTGATGATCAACCTTACGGCGGTGCGCTTCCAGCACAGGTAACAAGCTGTCCCAATCAGCAAAACCCATCGCCACTGCGATACGCGCTCTGGATTCATTGGTCACCGGCAGATCGTGCGTTTGTGCATCCTCGACATATTGCAGGCGATGTTCCAAATTGCGCAGAAAGATATAGGCCGCATGCAGTTCATTTACGGTATCTTCGTCCAGCAAACCCTTTTCCCGCAACAGCGCCAGCACCGACAGCGTCGGCCGGATCTGCAGACTGGTATCCTTGCCACCGCGAATCAGTTGAAACACCTGGGCAATAAACTCAATTTCACGGATACCGCCGCGGCCTAGTTTGATATTGTCGTGCATGTCGCGCCGGTTGACGTCGCGCTGAATCTGCACCTTGAGATCGCGCATGGAAGCAAAAGCGCCGAAATCGAGATATTTGCGGAACACAAAAGGCCGCAGCATGTCTGCCAGTTCACTACCGGGCCCGGCGATCACCCGCCCCTTGATCCAGGCGTAACGCTCCCATTCGCGCCCCTGCGTCTGGTAATACTCCTCCAGCATCTCGAAACTGCAAGCCAGCGCGCCTTCGGAGCCATACGGGCGCAACCGCATGTCGACACGAAACACGAAACCGTCCTCGGTCACTTCATCAATCGACGCAATCAGCTTCTTGCCGAGGCGCGTAAAAAAATCCACATTGCTGAGCTGGCGCCCGCCATTGGTGGCACCGTCTTCTTCAAAAGCAAAGATCAGATCGATGTCGGAAGAAACATTAAGTTCGTAACCGCCCAGCTTGCCCATGCCGATGACGATCATCTGCTGCGCCGCGCCGCTCTCGCCCAACGGTTTTCCGTAAGTTTCTTCCAGCCACAAGCTATGGTGCTGCAAGGCAAACTGCACTGCAACCTCGGCCAACTGGCTGATAGTCAGCGTCACTTCATGCAAATCCGCCAGGCCATTGAGATCACGCGTGATGATGCGCACCATCACACGCTGCCTGAGTTTGCGCAACGCCCGCTTCAGCGTCGGCTCGTCGGTGACCGGCTGTTCTGCAAGCCAGTCACGCATGTGCTGCTCAGTCAGAGGCGCGTGCATGTGTTGCAGAATATCCGTCAGCAAACAAGCATCGTTGTTAAATAAACGCTTCATGAACGGGCTGCACTGTATGGCATGGCGCAAACGCGCTTCGTCTTCGCTTAAGGGGGTGGTCGCTTCGAAAATGTCGGCAAGGGTACGCATATGGTTTCAGCTGATCCGAAAAGGCCGCAAACCGTCCGTCAACCGGCGCAAATCGCTTGCCCCGGCAGCCGGATCCGTATTGACGCGTTTTACGGAAGATTAGAAATGATGTGTGTATTGTAGGCTAAAAAACGTGGCGCTGATGTCGTAGTCGCCGCGCAGATTGCGCGTGACCTGCGGCACGGCATCGACCACCGGCGTTTCGAGATCAAGACTGGTCTTTTTCACGAAAAAATGGGCAAATCCGATATCGATCAAATCGTTTGCGTCGAGCTGGTAACTGGCGCCCAGGGCAAAAATACGTCGATCTTCATCCGGAATCCGCGGAGTGCGGTAGCCATCCGGCACCGGCGATTCGTCATAAGCCAGCCCGGCACGCAGCTTCAGTGACGGACTGTATTGATACCTCAGGCCGATCGCATAGCGTCGCGTGTTGTGCCAGTTCTCCGGCGTCACCCCGACCAGTTCGCCGTTCTTGCGCTCGACCCGCAGCTCCTTGAAGCAGCTCCATCGTGTCCAGGTGATATCCCCCATCAACGTCCATTTGCTGTCCAACTGCTGCATGAAACCGATCGATGCGGTTTCCGGCAATGTCAAGTCTGCCTTGATCGACCCATTGGCAACCGCGGATGAAAACCCGGGGATGATCCCAAGTTCTGCTGGTGCTGCAGAAAAGCGTGCGTCGCCTTCGAGTTCATGGCGGATTCTTGAACGATAGGCCAGACCGATTCTGGTATCTGCTGATGGCTCGAACAGCACACCCAGGTTATAACCCCAGCTCCAGTCGCTGCCAGTCAGCTTGAGATAACCATCATGCGCCTGCGGTGACGCACACCCGGCCAAAAAAGGCGCAAGCTGCTGATCGGCGGAAAATATGGCGCAGGTAGAACCATAGTCAATGGCATTGGTCAGCTCGGCGCTGATGTATTGCGCGCTGATGCCAGCTCCTACCGAAAGCCTGTCGTTGACTTGATAAGCAAAAGCCGGATTGATGTTCACCGTCTTGACTTCGGATTTGATCGCATCGTAACGGCCCACCCAAGCGCTGTCGTACTCGGTCTTGAGTACATACGGCGTATTGACGCCCAGGCCGAACTTGAGCCGCTCACCGATATCCCGGGCATAGTAGAAACTCGGCACCAGAAACCAGTCTCCCGCTTGCTGGCCGTCATTCCCGCTCAATGGCAGCATGCCATTCAAAGTGCTCGAACCACGGTCGCTGAATTCGACACCGGTATGAATCGCCTGACCCACCAGCACCAGCTGTGACCCCGGCAAACGCGTCAACCCCGCCGGATTGTAGTAGACCGTGCTCGCATCTTCAGCAGCTACCGAAGCCCCGGCAAAGGCATGACCGACACCGCTTGCACTCTGCTCAAAAAGCGCAAACCCGGCCGCCTGCAGGCTACCGGCAAAGCCCGCCAGCCAAAAGACTGCCCCGCAAGCAAGTAAACACCATTTTTCTTCATACGCACCCCTCGATATCTGCAAAAAAATCTATTCATTCACGCATAGATTCTACCCCAGAGATTGAGGGGCATGGTGCTCGATTTAAGGCAATTAAATTATACAACTTGTTGTTTTTAATATATTTTTATAAACAAAAACCTATCACATATGTCAGTTGTTGAGGCACGCAGTTTGATATAAGGTCTGACCAATATTTATCAAAATCGATTCAATATGAAAGCCGATTAGAAACGTGATTCTTCGGCATAAATGGCCCCGAATTAACAACACATCAGCAATTTAAAAATTAGAAGGAGTTACACCATGTCGGCGTACAGCACACACTTGGCTTTATGTAAGGATATACATAAATATCAGTCACCGTTACCAGAGTTTTTAAACAACAGAATTAATGCCTATTTTGAAGAATATGACCCAAAAAAATGGGCAGGAGGCCACATCATGCGTGGTAAAACGCCTGGGGTTCATGATGTGAAATTGACCAGTAACGACTATCTCTCTATTGCCATGCATCCAGAAATTCTCCAGGCAATGGCAGGCAGCATTTTGAATGAGGGAAATGGAATATTAATGTCGGGAGTTTTCTTGCACGGCAACAACCCGCAAATCAATCTGGAAAAAAACTGGCGGAATATATGGATGCAGAAGCTGGCGTACTCTGCCAATCAGGCTGGTGCGCCAATACCGGCTTGATCCAATCCATTGCCAACAAGGATGTACCTGTTTATATCGATATGCTGGCACACACCTCGCTCTGGGAAGGCATTCATAGCGCCGGGGCAAATGCAGTTCCATTCATGCACAACGACGCTGACCACCTGCGCAAGCAAGTAAAGCATCATGGTGCAGGTGTCATTGTCGTGGATTCACTTTACAGTACCAGCGGCAGCCTCTGCCCGCTCACCGAGATCGTTGAAATCAGCGAAGAAAACGGATGCATTCTTGTCGTTGACGAATCGCATTCGCTCGGCACTCACGGCCCGCATGGCAAAGGCCTGGTGGTCGGGCTGGGGCTGACCGAACATGTGCACTTCCGCACTGCCAGTCTGGCGAAGGCCTTTGCCGGCAGAGCCGGCTTCATCACCTGCTCGGAGCGATTCAGCGAATATTTCCGTTATGAATCCAACCCGGCTGATTTTCAGCTCCACCCTGCTGCCGCACGATATTGCAGGGCTTGATGCAACGCTGCAAGTGATCCAGAGGGAAGGTTGGCGCCGCGAACGCCTGCATGCCAACGCTACCTGGTTGCGCGCCAGCCTGGAAGAACTGGGCTACAACCTCAACAGCAGCGAATCGCAGATAGTGTCGCTGGAAGCCGGCCCCGAGCAAAGCACAATGAAGTTGCGGGATGCGCTGGAATCGCATGGAATTTTTGGATCCGTGTTTATTGCCCCAGCAACACCGAAAAACCGTTCTCTGATCAGATTTTCCGTAAACGCACTTTTGACTGAGGCAGAGCTGGAGCGCATTGTGAAAGTGTGTCGGGATATTCGTGAAGAGGTGGATATGCAAAACTGGCCTTCAACCCGCCGTGGCCGGCGTACACCGCAGCCAGTAGCTCCAGCCAAGCCGACCGGCCAGACGGAACTTGCCCTTGCCGCCTGATGGCAGGCTGCCGACAATCGCCCGGCCGGGCCAGAGCCCCTGGTTCAGCTCGGCCTGGTCCAACTGTTGCAAGTACTGCGAATAGGATACAACACCATGCAGGTCAAACCCGGCAGGCGCCTTGATGATGGCATAACGATAATGCTGCCTACCCTTGATTGCAGTAGCCGGGTAAATGCATGCACGCCAATCCTGACAGCGGGAGCTGTAGTAACTGCCCGCCTTGCCAAAATAGGGTATGCAGACCTCGCTCTGCATGGCAGCCAGCATGGGTAGCGGCGCGCCTTCGATTTCGGCGATTTCGTATTGCGCATTGAGGTCTTCATCGCTCATCACTGCCATCAGCCAGCATGCTGCCTGCTGATCAAGCATCAACACGCCCTTGGGTTCGGCTGAGAGATAGTATTCAACTATGCCCAATTGATTGACTGCGGCCTCTAATGCTTCAATAAATGCCGCATCCTGCAGAAACTGATAGGGACTGATGGCGACAGCGGTTGAAATACCGGTTTCCATCTCCTTGAAAAAAGCCCGCTGCAACACATCGATTTCGCGACTTAACTGAGGTACGGCATCGTTGCGTTGCTTGACAATGAAACGATCAATTTCGCCACGGTTAAACGCTTCGATCGCAATGCTTTCATCCGCCTTGCCGGTGAGCAGAATCTTTCTGATGCCGCTTCCCTGCAATTGCCGGCAGAATTCGAGTCCGTTCATCGCCGGCATGTCGTAATCCACCACCACCACCGAGACTTGCTGAAAACGGGCGGGATCGTTGATGCGCTCTGCGAGCTTGCCAAAATCGACATCGAGAATTCTGTGCGTGCTGGCGAGATCCTCATGGCCGTGGTAGGGCTGGAAAACCCGGCCGACGCCGGAATCGCTGACAGAAGCCTGCGCGATGTATGCAAGTGCAGCCTGGGGCGATGAAAACAATCGAAAAGCCAGTTGCGGATTGAGTTGAAGACTGATGTTCAACAGAAAATCCGCGCTGTCATCGACAAAAACTGCCGTACTCGGGTGGTAAAACGGTAGCGTCATTTTTTCACCTCTTATGGTTGGCCGCCGTGATCTGTGATGGGAAATGTTATCACGAACTCTGTGTACTCGCCGAAATCGGACCGGCAGCGGATATGACCGCCCATCGACTTCACCGCCTCCTGACAAAACGCCAGGCCAATGCCTGCACCCCAGTGATGATCTTTTTCCCGCACGGACTGCGTAGTGTAAAAGCGCGTAAAGATATGCGGCAGAATCTCGGGCGGCACGCCGGTGCCGGTATCCCTGAAAATCAGCGTTCCCCAATGTGGAGACACTTGCGTGCTGATCGTGATGCTGCCCTTGCCTGCCTGCTGCAAATGACGCAGCGCGTTTTTCATCAGATTGAACAACACATGGACCACCTGCAGCTCAGAACCGCGGAACATGAAATCCGCGCCCGGCTGCCAATCGACCAGTTGACGCTCGCCGGTCGCAAACGGGTAGCGTTGCATGGCTTGCGCGATGCACTGATTGATGCTGCAGGTTTCCAGCCGCCCTGCTGCACGCACGCCCCGGGCGCTGACAATCAGCATGTCGACCATGGTATTGGCGAAGCGGGCCTCCATCTCGATGCGCGACATCACCTCTTCCATGGCATGCAGATGCGCCGTGCGTATCGGCGTGATATCCAGCCTGTTTTCCTGCGCCAGCCGGTATGCCTGCAACAGGGCAGGCAGATGCGTCTTGACGCCGGCGGCACCGGCCGAAATGCCGAGCAGCGGCGTGCGCAACTCATGGGCAATGCTGCCTGCCGCATCCAGAATGGCACGCTCACGTTCCTTTTGCGCAATTTCGGTACTGAAGTTTGTCGCCACTCCAATCAAAATCGCAAAAAACACGATGGGCAAGAAATACCATGTTTGCAAAGTAATTGCAGGATCTTGCACCATCAGGAATCCTGCATTATGCACAAGCTGAAAACTCCCTTCAGCGCTTGTCACTGAGTAAGCCAGCCATGCCAAACCAACGCCGAAAAGAAAATGCAATACCAGACTCATTGCATTCAAAACCAGCACCATGACAAAAATAGCCACTAACAATGACTGCACCCAGACCGCCGAGCCACCATTCATCAGGAGCATGAAAGTGAAAAAGAACGGCAGTCCGTAAAGAATGGCAATGTTCCAGTAGGCCGCCTTGAAGCGCACCGCCCAGTCCGGCCAATATGAGCTGAAAATCAACGGGATGAAAAGCGCGCTGCCGATGAGCCGCAACCCGAGGTTTTCATAAGGTTGCGGGTAGAGGTCGTGCCAGACGTAGTAATAGAGCGGAAAGCCGATGGCCGCGACAATGCCGATATACTTGCCACGTAAATCGTAATACTGTACATTTTGGGCGAGTCTCTCAAGCAAATAACCAAAGAGACGCCTGATATGTTGAGCTGGAATAAGCATGGCAATTTCGGTGTTCTTGCGCCAGCGCTGTCAAATGGAAACGACATGCCCACTGCCACAATGTTGATGTCCGGACCGGATAAAATAAAAACGATCATATCACTTTGCAACACAGGCGATATCCGCCCTATTCCCTTGTTTCATCAAAGCAAATCTTGCGCAGACCGCATTTCCCGGATCGTTGCGCATGCTTGATTTCGATTGGCTCTACAGGCTGACCGGTTGCGACAGGGAAACGGCATGGGCGGAAACATTGCAGGCCCTTGCAAAAAAATACGAATTCGGACTGATTTACTACAGCATCAACACCGGCAAGCAGGCACACCCCGGCCATGCCTACGTCAACACCAACTATCCGGAAAAATGGCTGCAGCTCTACGAATCAAGAAAATTCCGCGAGGTGGACCCGATCATCAGGCATTGCATGTCCAGTGCATTGCCGTTGATTTGGGATGCCAAGAATTTCAAAACTGCGACAGAAACACAGCTTTATGAAACCGGCTGCGAATTCGGCCTGAATCAGGGCGTGACCTTTCCGGTACACGGCCCCAACGGCGAATTCGGCTTTCTGACGCTGATTCCCGGCAAGGCTTTCAGCAAAAACTTCCAGCAGAAAATCAACAGCAAAATTGCAGACTGGGCATTGATTCGTGATTACGTATTCAAATCCTCGTTGCGTTTCAGTTCGATGACAGTCGACGAAGACCGTGAAGAAACCCATCTCACCGCGCGCGAGCTCGAATGCCTGACGCTTGCCGCGGAAGGCAAGTCCTCATGGGAAATTGCCGAAATATGCGGTTGCGCAGAAGCAACCGTAAATTTTCACTTCACCAACGTGCGCCGCAAGTTTTCCGTAAATTCGCGCCAGCAGGCCATCGTAATTGCCATGCAATCAGGGCTGATCTCTCCAGTCAATCTGTCATGACCGGCGGCAAAGCTTCACCCGCCGACACCCTGGCTTCGTCCCGTTACGCCTCCCGTCTAAGTACCTGATGTCGGCTCACGATTGGCAACTCTTGCCGCAATACCGTCAATGCGGGTCGATATTTGGCAGCCTGGATGCGATATTCCGGCTCGAGGGCGAACACATCACGCGTGAACGGATATCAAACGTCATTCGCGTCGAGCATGAAGGTATCCGCTATTACGTCAAACGCTACACCCATGCCGGCAAAGGCATGCGCCGGTTTTTCGGCAAGCCGCGCATACAAAGCGAATGGGAGAATCTGCTCTGGTTCGCCAGTCATGGCATCGCGACCGCACCTGTCGTCGCTTACGGCATGGAAACGCGATTTGGCCTGTTCCGGCGCGGCGCGCTCATTACCCAGGAAATACCGGATACCACAGACCTTGCCCGGCTTGCCCGCAACAACGATGCACGTCTAACAGACCGGCACTGGGTCGAACAGATCAGTCTGCAGGTAGCAGCAGCCATGCGCGTGATGCATCGCAACGGCTTCATCCATAATGATTTCAAGTGGCGCAATCTGCTGGTGGATCATCATCACCGCCTGTTCCTCATCGACTGCCCGCTGGGCGCTTTCTGGCGCGGCAAACTGTTCGAATATCGGTTATTCAAGGAATTCGCCACGCTGGACCGCGTAGCCAGATATAAACTCAGCAACACGCAAAGACTGCGCTTCTACCTGCAATACGCCGGAAAAAACCGGCTTGATGCGGAAGACAAACGCTTCATCCGTAAACTCGCGCAACGCAAGGAACGCAGGGTCAGTAGCTTCGCCAGACCGGGTTGAGACCGGCATTCAGAAAAGATGCTCAACCACAGAGCGCACCGAGAGAATCCGGCAAAACACACTTCAATGTGACAGTCAGCACTCTAACGGCACTTCAAAATTTGTTTTCTCAGTGCCCTCTGTGTGCTCTGTGGTTAAATCGTTTTTGCACTAAGACCCCCGCTTCGATTAGGCTGCAACTGCCGTATCGCGTAAAATGGGGGCTTTTCGTTTTCAGCCAGCCCCATGAGCACTCTGCAGGAAGAAATCAAACGCCGCCGCACCTTTGCCATCATCTCGCACCCGGATGCCGGTAAAACCACCCTGACCGAAAAACTGCTGTGGTTCGGCGGTGCGATTCAGGTCGCGGGTGAAGTGCGCGGCCGCAAGGCAGCGCGCCATGCGACCTCAGACTGGATGGAACTGGAAAAGCAGCGCGGCATTTCGGTGACCTCCTCGGTCATGCAGTTCCCCTACCGCGAACACATGATCAACCTGCTCGACACGCCGGGTCATGACGATTTTTCCGAAGACACCTACCGGACGCTGACCGCCGTGGATTCTGCCGTCATGGTGATCGATTCGGTCAACGGCGTCGAAGCGCAGACCATCAAGCTGCTGAATGTCTGCCGCATGCGCGATACGCCCATCATCACTTTCATCAACAAGCTGGACCGTGAATCGCGCGCACCCATCGAGCTGCTGGACGAGATCGAATCGGTGCTCGGCATGCAATGCGCACCGATGACCTGGCCGATCGGCATGGGCAAGACTTTCCGCGGTGTCTACAACCTTTATACCGACACCATTTCCTTCTTCGACCGCAATGCGGAAAAAGGCACCTCCGAAACCATACAAGGTCTGGATAACCCGCGTCTGGACGAGCTGATCGGCCATCAGGCCGAAGAGCTGCGCATAGACGTCGAACTGGTGCGCGGCGCTTCGCACAGCTTTGACAAACAGGCCTATCTTTCCGGCAAGCAGACGCCGGTATATTTCGGCTCCGCCATCAACAATTTCGGCGTGCAATCGCTGCTCGATGCGGTCGTCGATCTCTCGCCTGCACCGCTACCGCGCCAGACTGCGAGCCGGCCGGTCGCTCCGGACGAAGCAAAATTTTCCGGCTTCGTGTTCAAGATCCAGGCCAACATGGACCCCAAGCATCGCGACCGCATCGCCTTTCTGCGCGTATGCTCCGGCCGCTTCGAGCGCGGCATGAAGATCAAGCAGGTCTCCAGCGGCAAGCAGCTGGCGGTCAACAACGCCATTACCTTCATGGCGCAGGACCGCACGACCATGGATGAAGCCTATTCCGGCGACATCATCGGCATCCCCAACCACGGCACCATCAAACTCGGCGATACGTTTACCGAAGGCGAAGCGCTGAAATTCATCGGCATCCCCTCATTCGCACCAGAATATTTCCGCCGCGCCCGCATCAAGAACCCGTTGAAGATGAAGCAACTGCAGCTCGGCCTCAAGCAACTGGCGGAAGAAGGCGCGACCCAGGTTTTCCGCCCCATGCTGAGCAACGATCTGATTCTGGGCGCAGTCGGTATTCTGCAGTTTGATGTCGTCGCGCACCGGCTGGAGCATGAATACGGTGTCGATGTCGCTTTCGAGAATGTCGATTGTGCCACCGCACGCTGGCTGCGCGGTTCTGATAACGACCTCAAGGCGATTGCCGATAAATACGGGTTCAACGTCGGCCTCGATGGCGCCGGCGATTACGTCTATCTCGCACCCAACCGCGTCAACCTGCAAATGGCCCAGGAACGCTACCCGGACATCCAGTTCCTTGAAACACGTGAAATCGCTTGATGACGCCATTCCAGCGCAGGCCGGAATAACGGTTTGGTGTGTCCGATAACGGTTTGATCACCATGGCCGAATGTCCATGTGGTAGCGGCAAGCCCTA
Source organism: Methylophilales bacterium LSUCC0135 (assembly GCA_001704575.1). Classification (GTDB taxonomy): domain Bacteria; phylum Pseudomonadota; class Gammaproteobacteria; order Burkholderiales; family Methylophilaceae; genus UBA6140. The sequence continues at coordinate 30,168 of MCAW01000006.1, read as the reverse complement.
TGCCGCATGCTGCCAGCCGCTCCATCTCGGCCACCCGCCGGCGACGGCAGAAGCGCTGATGCGCTCGCGCTACACGGCCTATGTGCTAAATCTGGAAGATTATCTGTTGCAGACCTGGCATCCGCAAACCCGGCCGGCGACGCTGAATCTGCCGGATAGCCCGCCGACAAAATGGCTGGGGCTGGCTGTAAAAAGTCATGCCACCGACGGCGACGACAGCGCTGTGGTCGAATTCATCGCTCGCTACAAGGTAGGCGGCAAGGCTCACCGCCTGCATGAAATCAGCCGCTTCCGCCGCATCGACGGTCGTTGGCTTTATCTGGATGGTGAGCACCCGCGCTGATGATCAGTCGGCGTTGAAAGCCTCGCACAACATGCTGAGCAGGGCGCCGAACATCGGAATCACTTCTTCCTTCTCGAACGGCGTTTCATCATCGGTACCGGCGATGACAAACGCAATCACCGCCTTGTCGAGATCCTGCCGGTAATCCACCCAATGCTCCTGTTTGGCGTCGGCAATCAGCTGGAACTTGTGGCTGCCGGATTCGATGATTTCGGCCAGCTCTTCATCCGGCAACCCGGCAAACAGCGTCTTGGCAACAACGACAGCCGCCGCCTCGGTGTCCGGTGCCAGCTCTTCCTCGCCCAAGGGCAACATGAGGAAGGCATACACCAGCATGGCAAAGCTGTGATAAACGCCCAACATGTCGAAATTCTCGACCCGCTCATCGGCGGGGGAACGCTCGGCCTGGCGGATGGCCTTGAAGGTGACGTAGCAGGCCAGGTAGTTGGCAGCTTCGAGCGGATCGTAATCGGCCAGTTGGGTGCTCGGTATCGGGCTGGGGTTTGCCGTATCGTCGCGACCTTCATTCAGGCAAAGCGCGTAAAGCAAACTGAGTCGTTCGGAGAACTTCATGAGGGTTCCTTTAGGGTGTCGAGTTGTTCCTGCAGCATCAACCAGCGCTCTTCCGCTTGTTCAATGTCCTGAGCCAGAGCGGCTTGCCGCTTGAGTAAATCCTGCAGGCCGGATTTGTCGGGCGAAGAATAGATTGCCGGGTCAGCAAGTTGCTGGTCGATAGCCGCTTTCTGCTGTTGCCAGACGGTCATGTCTTTTTCCAGTTTTTCCGATTCTTTCAACAGCGGCCGGCGTTCTGCCAGCCTGGCCTGCCGTTCGGCCTTGTTCTGCGCGCGGTCGTTACGTACCGGGGCCTTTTCCTGCAAGGCTTTATCGGCCAGTTTCTCGCTCGCCTGCTGTTGGGCGAGCCAATCCTTGTAGTCGTCGATATCGCCGTCAAAGACTTCCGCCTTGCCGTCTGCCACCAGAATAAAGCGGTCGCAGCTTGCCCGCAACAGCGCACGGTCGTGTGAAACCAGCACCATGCCACCTTCGTAATCCTGCAGTGCCATGGTCAAGGCATGGCGCATTTCCAGGTCAAGATGGTTGGTCGGCTCGTCCAGCAACAACAGGTTGGGCTGGTGCCAGATCAGCAGCGCCAGCGCCAGGCGTGATTTCTCGCCACCGGAAAAACTGGCACAGGCCGCCGTTGCCATATCGCTGCGAAAATCGAAGCCGCCCAGATAATTGCGATGTTCCTGCTCGCGCGTTTGCGGATCAAGTCGCAACATGTGCTGCAGCGGAGATTCCTGCGGGCGCAGCTGCTCGAGCTGGTGCTGGGCGAAGTAGCCGATATTCAGCGCCTTGCCTTCCACGCGCTTGCCGCGCATTGGTCCTAGTTCCGCCGCCAGCAGCTTGATCAGGGTGGATTTGCCCGCACCGTTGCGGCCCAGCAGGCCAATACGCTCACCCGGCCGGATGGTCAGCTTGACACCATTCAGCACCGGCTTTCCGGCGTAGCCTGCATCGACATCATCCAGCACCAGCAGCGGATCGGGCGCTGCCAGCAGTTTTCTGAAACTGAAGGAAAAAGGCGAATCGACGTGCGCCGCCGAAATGCGTTCCATGCGTTCCAGCGCCTTGATGCGGCTCTGCGCCTGACGCGCCTTGGTCGCCTTGGCGCGGAAGCGGTCGATATAGCTATGCAGATGTGCGACCTCGCGCTGCTGGCGCTCATACATGGATTGCTGCTGCGCCAGCTTTTCAGCCCGCTGCCGCTCGAAATCGGAATAACCGCCGCGATACAGCGTCAATTGCTGTTGCTCGATATGGGCAATATGGTTGACCACGGCATCGAGAAAATCACGGTCATGCGAAATCAGCAACAAGGTACCGCGATAATCCTTCAGCCAGTTTTCCAGCCAGATGACCGCATCCAGATCGAGGTGGTTGGTCGGTTCGTCCAGCAACAGCAAGTCGGAACGGCACATCAGTGCCCGGGCAAGATTCAGCCGCACGCGCCAACCGCCGGAAAAATCCGACACTGGCCTGGCCATATCGGCATCGCTGAAACCGAGGCCATGCAGCAGCGCCGATGCCCTGGCGCGCGCCGAATAACCGCCGATATCGCCGAAACGGGCATGCAACTCGCCCAGCCTCTCGCCCTCGTGATTCTGCTCAGCTGCTACCAGATCACGCTCGATGCGGCGCAGCTCCTCATCGCCATCAAGCACGAACTCGATGGCCGCGTCACCCAGCGCCGGCGTCTCCTGCGCGACATGGGCAATCACCCAGTGCGGCGGCAGCTCCAGATCGCCCGACTCGGGATGCAACTCGCCGCGCAACATGGCGAACAGGCTGGATTTGCCTGCGCCGTTGGCGCCGGTCAGGCCGACACGATGGCCGGGATGCAACTGAAACGAGGCATGCTCGATCAATACCTTGGTGCCGCGCACGAGTTTGAGATTTTTGAACTGAAGCAATTTAGGACTAACTGGTCAAAGACGGTTGAACAACATTGAATTGGCAAAATGGACTCTATTTTAGAACAAAGCCGGGGATTTACCTGAAAGTTTCTTGCACAGACCCTGTGGCAGGCGGTATTGGCTGCAATAATGAAGTAAAATGCAAATAGTTATAATGAGTTAGCACCCGCACCGACAAATAATGGTCAAAAAATCCCTGATCTGGACTTACAGAGCCGCACTTTCCGCATTGTGGCTGACCATTATCGTGCTGACGCTCTCCATCCTGACGCTGCGCTATTTCATTCTGCCGAATATCGATGGCTACAAGGATCAGATCGCCGAAGCCGTCAGTCAGGCTGCCGGCAAGAAAGTCACCATCGGCCATGTCGAAGCCAGCTGGAATGGCATGAACCCCCATCTCAGCCTGCGTCAGGTCGCCATTTACGACGATGAAAGCCGCATCGCACTCAATCTGTACGAAGTCGAAACCAGCCTGTCATGGCTCAGCATTCCCCTGTTCGAACCCAAACTCGCCTCGCTACTGATTCAGGGACCGGTCCTTTCCATCCGCCGCGAAGCGGACGGCAGCCTGGTCGTTGCCGGTATCCGCATGGGCAGCGATTCCAGTCCCGAACTGGCGAACTGGGTATTGCGGCAATCGCGCATCGACATTGTCGATGCCACCGTGCTCTGGCAGGACGACCTGCGCAAGGCACCGCAGCTGATGTTGACCGATTTACAACTGACGATTGAGAACCCGGTGCTGGAACGTCTGCTTGACCGGCATCGCTTCGCGCTCAAAGCCACACCATCTGTCGGCGCGTCCCGGCCGATCGATCTGCGCGGCAACCTTTACGGTGCGGACTTCAGCAACCTGAAGGACTGGAGCGGCACCATCTACGGCCGTATGGATGGCACCGACATTGCAGCGTGGCGTCAGTGGCTGGATTACCCATTCGATATTGATGCAGGCTATGGCGGCGCACGTTTCTGGCTGGATTTTGCTGATGGCGGCGCCAGGCAATTGACCTCAGATGTGATCTTGCAAAAAGTGCGCGCACGTTTTTCCAAAACCAGTGCCATTGCAAATCTCGAATCTCTGGCAGCCAGGCTGATATGGACCGCACACGCGGACGGCCAGTCACTCCATCTGGAGCGGGTCAATCTCTCATCCAAAGACGGCCTCAAACTGGAAAATGGTACGTTTGGCTTTCGCGAACGACTGATGAACGGTCAAGTGCTGATCGAGGGAATCGTCATGCTGGATGAAATGAATCTGGCTTCGATCAGTGCTTTCAGCACACAGCTGCCGCTGCCGCAAAGCAGCGCTGAAAAATTCTCAAAGCTGGCGCCGGTGGGCATGGTCGACAAACTTGAATTCAGCTGGAAGGGCACTCGCAAGGCCCTTGAAAGCTATGATCTGCGCATGCAGTTCAGGAATCTGGGCGTTATTGCACAGGAGGATATCCCCGGGTTCACCAATCTAAGCGGCACACTCAATGCCGATCAGAAACAGGGGACGCTGATTCTGAATTCGCTGCAAACCACACTGGATTTCAAACAGGTCATGCGCTGGCCCATCCCGGCCGAGAAGCTCGCCGGCACTGTGAAATGGACGCATCATGCGCAGGGCACCGATGTTCGCATCACCAATCTCAGCGTCACCAGCCAGCATCTGGCCGGGGCATTGAATGCCGTATATAAACACAGCAATAACGGCCCGGCCTCAATCGAACTGAACGGCCGCTTCGACCGCGGCGATGCCAAATACGCCCCCTTCTACTATCCGCAGATGCTGGGGACGGAGACATTGAACTGGCTGGACAGCTCCATACTCGGCGGCCAGCTGTCCGATATCCATGTCATCGTGCGCGGGCGCGTCGACCAGTTTCCTTTTGTCAAACCCGAACAGGGTCTGTTCAAGGTCACCGCCAGACTCAATGAAGGCGTGCTGGATTACGCCAAAGGCTGGCCGGCCATTCAGAATCTCGGTCTGGACATGTTGTTCCAGGGATCTCGCATGGAGCTGACCGCCGATGGCGGCCAGATCCTCGGCAACCGGCTGACCAGCGTCAAGGCGGTGATTCCGGTTCTGGATGCCGACCAGCCCGTGCTTGAAATCATCGGAGAAACGCAAGGCTCGGTGACGGATGGCGTCCGTTTCATCAACAACAGCCCGGTATTGGAACTCACCGAAGGTTTTACCAACAACCTGCGCACCAGCGGTAACGGCAAACTCAAGCTGAACCTGAAAATCCCGCTGGAAGATGTCGATACGACCAAGATCGAAGGTAGCTACCAGATCATCAACGCCAGCATGAGCAGTCCTTCGATTCCCGACCTGACAAGCATCAACGGCACGCTGGACTTCACCGAATCCAGCATCGGCGGCAAGAATATCGCCGCCTATGTCTATGATGGCCCGGCCCGCGTCGACATTAGCAGCGGCAAAAACCGCCTGGTGAAGGTCAGCGCCAGAGGCAACCTGAGTGACAACGGCCTCAGAAAAATCATTGGCAACAGCGCTGGCAGTCTCGCCAGCGGCAATGCCGACTGGTTCGGCGATATCAGCATCCAGCCGCAACAGTTCGATGTGGTGATACGTTCCAGCCTTGCCGGTATGGCGCTCGACCTGCCTGCACCGATGGGCAAGAGCGCGCAGGAAAGAATGCCACTGCGCATAGAAAAGCGCCAGCAATCGGCAAACCAGGACATGATCAGCATCAGTATGGCGAATCAGCTAGCAGCAAGAATTTTGCGTACCGAACGTAATGGCGCTTACAGTATTGACCGTGGCGAAATCGCGCTTAACGTGCTGCCAGAAATTCCCGCCGAGCCGGGCCTGTCTTTGCGCGGCAACTTCGAGCAGCTCGACCTCGACCGCTGGCTGGCAGTGCTGGAAAAAAGCAAAGGCACCCAGGGCGCCACGCCCGGCCAGCCGCTTAAAATCGAGCGCATCGACATGGCGGCAAATACTCTGGATGTATTCGGCCGCCGCCTCAATGATTTCAAACTCGGGGCGAAACAGGCCGTGGATGGCTGGCAGATGCAGATTCAGAGCCGTGAGATGAACGGCGATGTGCGATGGGTCAGCAGTGGAAACGGCAAAGTGATCGCCAAACTGAAAAGTCTCACCGTCCCCGGCAAGACGCCGCCCGCGCTGACCGAGTGGGAACCGCCCGCAGCCGAACGCAAAAAGCTCGAATACCCCGATCTCGATATCACTGCAGAATCGTTCGTTCTCGGGCAAAAAAATCTGGGCAGGATGGAGCTGCGGGCCAGCGAACGCGGCGATGACTGGCGCATCGATCAGTTAGGTATCATCAATGATGACAGTACCCTGCAGGCCAATGGCGAATGGCACAACTGGCTGCGTAACCCGAACACGCAAATGAACGTCAATTGGGAAATCAGCGATGTTGGCAATACGCTCGGTCGCTACGGTTACCCTGGCATGATCAGGAATGGCAAGGCCACACTGAGCGGCAAACTGGGCTGGCCCGGCAGTCCGCATGAATTCAACATCGAGCAGCTTTCCGGCAATTTCTCGCTGGATGCACGCAACGGCCAGATTCTCAAAATTCAGCCCGGCGTCGGCAGGCTGTTCAGCGTATTGACGCTGCAAAACCTGCCGCGCCGTTTGACGCTGGATTTCAGGGATGTGTTGAGTAGCGGTTTTACCTTTGACAAAATCACATCGAATGCCACTATCAGCGGGGGCGTCATGCGCAGCGACAACTTTCTGATGGAAGGCCCCACCGCAAAAGTCGAGATCAAGGGTGAAACCGATCTTAAAAAAGAGACTCAACATCTTTATGTCAAGGTGACGCCTTACATCAGCGACAGTGTTTCTCTGGCAGCGCTGGCCGGGGGACCGGCTGTTGCCGCAGCGGCTTTTGTCGCACAGAAGCTGCTGAAAGACCCGCTGAACAAGATCGTTGCAGAAGAATACGAAATCACCGGCACCTGGGACAATCCGGTAGACACCAAGCAGGACAAGCCCGGCGCCGAGCCGGTGAGAACCATACCGGGGCAATAAAAGCAGCAAAGAAAGCAAACACCAATCAAGCATGAAAGAACAGAATGGCGATCAATTCCAGGGCTAAACAGACCAGAACTTCCAAAACCAGAGCGCTGCCGAGCATGACCAGAATCGCCGGCATCCAGATGGCTTCCGGGCCCCATGTGTCGGCCAATCTGAGCGAAGCCGAGCGATTGATCGAGATCGCCGTCAACCAGGGTGCAAAACTCGTGGCGCTGCCTGAATACTTCGCCATCATGGGTATGAAAGATACCGACAAGGTCGCCGCGCGCGAAAAGGAAGGCAGCGGCCCGATTCAGCGCTTTTTGTCGAAAACGGCAAAAAAACACCAGATCTGGATTATCGCCGGATCAATTCCGCTGGAATGCAAAACGTCGGACAAGGTACGCAACAGCTGCCTGGTTTATGACGACAAGGGCAAGCAGGTGGCACGTTACGACAAGATCCACCTGTTCGGTCTTGATCTCGGCTACGAGCAGTATCGTGAGGAAGACACCATCGAACCGGGCGGGGAAGTGGTGACGCTGGAAACGCCGTTCGGCAAGATCGGCCTCTCGATCTGCTACGACCTGCGATTCCCCGAGCTGTATCGCGCCATGGGTGAAGTCGATATCATCGTCGTGCCTTCGGCTTTCACCGAAACCACCGGCAAGGCCCACTGGGAAACCCTGATACGGGCGCGTGCCATCGAGAATCTCGCATACGTGCTGGCACCGGCGCAGGGCGGCTATCATGCCTCCGGGCGCGAAACGCATGGCAACAGCATGATCGTCGACCCGTGGGGCGTCGTGCTAGACCGCTTGCCGCGCGGCTCCGGCGTCGTCACTGCCTCGATCAACCCAAGCTATCAGGCAAGCCTGCGCAAGAGTTTGCCTGCGCTCAAGCACCGCAGCATTGCCTAGGGTGTTCGTCCTGGCAAAGCGCGGGATTGTGAATCATGATTTTTCGTATTATCTATCATCATTTATATTGCTATAGTTTTTATAAATCATCCTCAAAGACTACTGATGAAACCTGACGCCATACCAAGCAGCTCCAGCCCGGCCAGCGGGTCGCATTTCGCCACCGCGAGCGACACGCTGCTGAAACCTTCCGGCCTCGACATCCCTGCCTTGCAAGGCGTGCTTGGCAGCATCATGTCGCACAAGGTCGATTATGCCGATCTGTATTTCCAGTACAGCCGCTCCGAGAGCTGGGGGCTGGAAGAAGGCCAGGTCAAATCCGGCAACTTCAGCATCGACCAGGGCGTCGGCGTGCGCGCGGTCAGTGGCGAAAAAACTGCCTTCGCCTACTCCGACGATATTCATCTGCCCGCACTGCAACAGGCGGCACAAGCCACGCGTGCCATCGCTGCACTCGGCAATCAAGTCGGCGGCAAAGCCGTGCAGACCATCAGCGCGCCGCAGCTTTACATCCCGCAGGACCCGATCGCCTCGCTCAGCGCAGACGCCAAGGTAAGGCTGCTGGAACGGCTTGAAACCTTCGCCCGCAAGGCCGATCCGCGCATCACGCAAGTCATGGCCTCTGTCGCCGGCGAATATGAGGTCGTACTGGTCGCGCGACACGACGGCGTCATGGCGGCCGACATCAGGCCGTTGGTCAGACTTTCGATCCAGGTCATCGCCGAACACCATGGCCGCCGCGAGCAAGGCTCTGCCGGTGGTGGTGGACGGTTCGATTACAGCTATTTCACCGATGAAGTGTTGCAGGATTACGCCAGCAAGGCCGTGCATCAGGCACTGGTCAATCTCGATGCGCGTCCGGCCCCGGCCGGCAGCATGACGGTTGTGCTCGGCTCCGGTTGGCCAGGCATTTTGCTGCACGAAGCCATTGGCCACGGTCTTGAAGGCGACTTCAACCGCAAGGGCAGCTCCGCCTTCAGCAACGCCATCGGTCAACAGGTCGCCGCACGTGGCGTCACCGTAGTGGATGACGGCACCATCGCAGACCGGCGCGGGTCTCTGACGGTCGATGACGAAGGCAACCCGACCCAACGCACGGTGCTGATCGAAGACGGTATCCTGCGCGGTTATATTCAGGACAGCCTCAACGCACGTCTGATGGGCATGCCGCTCACCGGCAACGCACGGCGCGAATCCTACGCCCACATCCCGATGCCGCGCATGACCAACACCTACATGCTGAACGGCACCATGGCGCCGGAGGAAATCATCAAATCGGTGAAAAAAGGTCTCTATGCCGTCAACTTCGGTGGCGGCCAGGTCGACATCACCAGCGGCAAATTCGTCTTCTCCGCAGCCGAAGCCTGGATGATCGAAGACGGCAAGTTGACCTACCCGGTCAAGGGCGCCACCCTCATCGGCAACGGCCCCGACGTACTGAAACGCGTTACCATGATAGGCAACGACATGGCGCTCGATTCCGGCGTCGGCACCTGCGGCAAGGAAGGCCAGAGCGTGCCGGTCGGCGTCGGCCAGCCGACATTGCGAATTGATGGCCTCACGGTTGGTGGAACAGTTTAAGAATTTCAGGTTAATATATTTCCGGGAGTTACCGCTCTCCTTGCCGATCATTAAGTTCTACCAACGAAAGGAACCTAAATGGCTACACCAAAAGCAACATCCGCAGCACCAAAAACTGCTGCCGAGAAAAAACCTGCCGCTGCCAAAGCTACACCAGTCAAAAAAGCTGCCGCCAAGCCTGCTACCACTAAAAAGTCCGCTGGAAAAAAACCTGCTGCGTCCAAGCCTGCCAAGAGCAGAAAGATCGGCGGAGAAGAGCGCTACCGCATGATTGAAGTCGCCGCCTACTTCCTGGCCGAGCGCAATGGCTTCAAGGGCAATCCGGTCGAATACTGGACAGCTGCCGAAATCCAAATCAGCAAGATGCTGAGCGACTAGACCGCGCCGCATCACCTGTTGCCTGAACACAGGCGCAAGCTGTTCTGGCCAGTAACACCAAGCCAGTAACACCAGCCAAGCAATTACAGTCCAAATGGCCGCTGCCCGATGGCAGCGGCTATAATTCGTTTACTCATTCTTCACGTCAGTCGTTCTCATGCAGTTTTCACTCCCCATCCCGTCCAGCGGCGAAACGCAGCGCATCCAGAACATCATCGCCGGCGCCGACAGCCTCGCACTGGCCAATCTTGCGCTTGAGCTCGGAAAAAAACCGGTAAAAACTCCGCTTGCCATCATCACCGCCAGCGCCTTCGAAGCGCAACGTCTGCTGGAAGAAATCCCCTGGTTTGCGCCTGGGCTCAAGGTACATCTGCTGCCGGACTGGGAAACGCTGCCCTATGACCACTTTTCGCCGCATCCCGACCTGATTTCCGAACGGCTGGCCACGCTCTACCAGATCAGCCAGAACAGTTGCGATGTCATCATTGTGCCGGCAGGCACTGCCCTCCTGCGCCTGCCCGCACAATCCTATCTCGCCGCCCACAGCTTCATGCTGAAAAAAGGCCAGAAGCTTGATCTGGAAGCGCTGCGCACGCAATGCGCCGAAGCCGGCTACCATCATGTCAGTCAGGTCATGAGTCCGGGCGAATTCAGTGTGCGCGGTGGCCTCGTTGATCTGTTCCCGATGGGCAGTGTGCTGCCTTATCGTCTGGATCTGTTCGACGATGAAATCGAAACCCTGCGCACCTTCGATGTTGATACCCAGCGCAGCCTGTATCCTGTGGCCGAAATTCGCCTGCTGCCGGCGCGCGAATTCCCGCTTGATGAAGCCGGTATCGCCCGCTTTCGCCAGAATTTCCGCGAAAAGTTCGAAGGCGACCCATCACGCAGCCGCATCTACAAGGACGTCAGCAAGGGCATCGCCAGCGGCGGCATCGAGTGGTACCTGCCGCTGTTCTTCGAACAAACCGCGACGCTGCTCGATTACCTGAGCGCCAATACCCTGCTCTGCCTGCACGGCAATCTCGATACAGCGGGGCAGAATTTCTGGCTCGAAGCCCAGTCGCGCTACCGCCAGCTGGCACACGACCCCGAGCGCCCGATACTGAAACCGGAAGCCCTGCTGATCAAGGCCGACGATTTTTTCGCCGCAACGCACAGCTACGCCAGAATCATCATGCAACCGGAAAAGCAGACCGGGCTGCCCGCACTGGATATCGAACGTCGCGCAGAAAATCCGCTGCACAAATTGCAGGACTTTCTCAGTAAAACCGCCAAGCGTATTCTGATCGGCGCGGAAAGTCTCGGCCGCCGCGAAACCATCGCGCAGCTATTTGATGAATACGGCCTCAAGCCTGCCTTGTGTGACTCCTGGCAAGCCTTCGAGGCTGGTGAAGAACGGCTGATGCTTGGCATCACCTCCTTGCACAGCGGTTTTCCAGCCACCGATTTCGTCATCATTACCGAAGCAGAACTATATGCGGCTACCGTGCGCCAGCAGCGCCGTCGCGAAAAGGAAAAAGCACGCAGCACCGAAGGGATGCTGAAAGACCTCTCCGAGCTGCGCGAGAACGATCCGGTCGTCCACGAACAGCACGGCGTCGGCCGCTATCGCGGGCTGGTCAATCTTGATTTTGGCGAAGGCGAAACCGAATTCCTGCTGCTGGAATACCATGGCGATGACAAACTCTATGTGCCCGTTTCGCAGCTGTTTCTGATTTCACGCTATTCCGGCGGGCCGCCGGAATCGGCACCACTGCATCGCCTGGGCAGCGGTCACTGGGAAAAGGCCAAGAAAAAGGCGCTGAAGCAGATCCGCGACACCGCCGCCGAACTGCTCAATCTCTACGCCCAGCGTGCTGCACGTCAGGGCCATGCGTTCAAGCTGTCGCTGCACGATTACGAAGCCTTTGCCGAAGGCTTTCCGTTCGAGGAAACCGCCGACCAGCTTGCTGCGATCGAAGCCGTCATCGACGACATGCAATCCGGCCGGCCGATGGACCGCCTGGTCTGCGGTGATGTCGGCTTCGGCAAGACCGAAGTTGCGCTGCGTGCCGCCTTCGTCGCAGTGATGGGCGGCCGCCAGGTGGCCGTACTGGTGCCGACCACGCTGCTGGCGGAACAGCATTACAACAATTTCACCGACCGCTTTGCCGAATGGCCGATCAAGGTTGCGGAAATCTCCCGCTTCCGCACTGCCAAGGAGCAGAAAGAAGCATTGCAGGGCCTGGCCGAAGGCAAGATCGATATCATCATCGGCACCCACCGGCTGATTCAGAAAGACGTCAAATTCAAGAATCTGGGCCTCGCCATTCTTGATGAAGAACACCGTTTCGGCGTGCGCCAGAAGGAACAGATGAAGGCGCTGCGCGCCGAAGTCGACGTACTGACGCTGACGGCGACGCCGATTCCGCGTACCTTGTCGATGGCGATGGAGGGCCTGCGCGAATTCTCCGTCATCAGCACGCCGCCGCAGAAACGTCTCGCAATCAAGACCTTCCACACCGATTATTCCGAAGGCATCATCCGTGAAGCAGCCATGCGTGAATTCAAGCGCGGCGGGCAGGTGTACTTCCTGCATAACGAGGTGGACACCATCCAGAGCATGCGCGAAAAGTTGGAAAAAATCCTGCCAGAAGCGCGCATCGGCATTGCCCACGGCCAGCTGCGCGAACGCGAGCTGGAGCACGTGATGCGCGACTTCTACCACCAGCGCTTCAACCTGCTGCTGTGCACCACCATCATCGAAACCGGCATCGACGTGCCCACTGCCAACACCATCATCATGAACAAGGCGGACATGTTCGGCCTCGCGCAGTTGCATCAGCTCAGGGGCCGCGTCGGCCGCTCACACCATCAGGCCTATGCCTACCTGCTGACCGATCCGCACCGCAACATCACGCCGCAGGCAAAAAAACGGCTGGACGCCATCCAGCTGCTGGAAGACCTCGGCGCAGGTTTCCACCTCGCCATGCATGATCTGGAAATCCGCGGTGCCGGCGAACTGCTCGGCGACAGCCAGAGCGGCGAAATGCAGGAAATCGGCTTCAGCCTCTATTCAGACATGCTCAACCACGCCGTCAAGCAGCTCAAGGCCGGCAAGGAGCCGGACATCTCGGCCCCGCTCGGCGTCACCACCGAGATCAACCTGCACACCCCGGCACTGCTACCGAACGACTACTGCCCCGACGTGCACGAGCGGCTGGTGCTCTACAAACGGCTCGCCAACTGCACCAACGACGACGAACTCGACACCCTGCAGGAAGAGCTGATCGACCGCTTCGGCCTGCTGCCGGAACAGGGCGACGCACTGATGGCCTGCCATCGCCTGCGCGTAGCCGCCAAACCGATGGACATTCTCAAGATCGACGCCAGCGACAGCGCCATTCAGCTGCAATTCAACCCGCGTGCCGATCTCGACCCGACCAAGCTCATCAACCTGCTGCAGCGCGACCGCCGCTGTCGCATGAACGGGCCGGACAAGTTAAGAGTGACGGTACAACTGCACGATATTCATCACCGTGCAGATTTCGTCAAAGTCTTGCTGAAAGAATTGAGATAACCGGAAGCTGAAATACAAGATCCGGCGGCGCAGCCTCAGGCGGCGTGCTGCGTAAATATGAAATCAAGCATGAAAGCCAGCAGCGCCAGTAGCGAAACCGCCGTCAGCAGGCAAAGCACAGTCAGCCAGAGCATGCGCTTGCGGTTAGCTTCAATGCGGCTGACCAGCTGCGCATTCTGGTCGGCGAGCGTACTGATCAACCCGGATGAAGCCAGCATCTGCCGATGCAACTCCTGATTGGATTTCTCCAGCACGGCAATACGTTGATGCAGCGCCTGCAACGCATCACCCTCATCGGCTTCCGGCGACACATCCACCACCTCGTGTTCATCTGCGGAAGACTTCGCAGCGACCGTGCCCCAGAACTTCTTCGCGCCCTCCACCACCTTGGGCGCATTGTCGATGACCTGTCCCCAAGGGACGGCCTTTAATACAGAAAACCAGCCGATAGCCATCAATATCCTTTAATCACTAAAAATTTACACTTCACAAAACACCACATGAACACCTTGCCAGCCGCGCTGTTACAGGGGGTTTTTCAGATTATATTTTGCTTAACAATACGATAAATATTCCTAATCGCTTACATATTGCAAGCCCAAGTGGAATGCATTAATTTTGTTCCATCGTAAATAACAACACGTCAAACGGTTTATTTAACTGGAGGAAACAAGCAATGATTTCACAAAACATCAAGGACTGGGGCATGCCGGGCAAGGCAGCCCGAAGCGGCAAACGCAGCACTTCCACACAATGGATTCAGACCTCAAACCCATACGCACGTTTACAGACTTTATCCGCTTTTAAAAGCTGGTATTTCCAGCAACAGAAAAACAGCCAATAACCGGTTTGCATGCTCTGCCAGTGGTTATGGCAGAGCATGATTTTTCAGTAACCCAAAAATACGACAAACGAGTCCCGCTCATCTGATTCCGGTTTTAAAGTTTCGGCAATAACGGCCGGTTCCTTCATTCGTCATCCTTCCCTGATTTGCTTCCTGTGCCACCAAGCAAACCACCGGCTTCTCGCTCATCCAGTTCCAGCCTCGGAGTGATGCTTTTCAACCGCTTCTCTACTTCCTTGATGTGTTCGGCAGGTGCAATCTTTTCAGGCAGTGTGCCGCCAATACGCTTGATCGCATCGCGCACTTCCTTGCCGACTTTTTCATGTGTCTGAATCGCCTGCGCCTGGTTGTGTATGCGGTCTCGCGCCAATTTGTCGCGGGTCTGGGTCATGCGGAATTGGTTGGCGGCAAGCTCCGTTGCATTCATCCTGTCCAGAAGGTTTTCCTTTTCCGGAATGGCTTTTCGGGATTTGATGGCGGCACTGCTCAAGCCGCCATAAAGCCCTTTATAGCCTGCATCATGAAACACGCCAAACATCTTGCTTTGCACGCCGGCATCCTGTGCTGCGCCAGATAGTGCCTTGAATTCTTCACTGGTCTGCTTGCGCAGTTCCAGGCGCTCCAGGTCGGCAGCAGCCTGATCGCTGAGCTCCTGACGGCGTGCCTGAATGGCAAAGTATTTTTGTGCTTGAGCAATTTCCGGTTTGCGCGGGTCGCCGTTCTGGGCGATAAGATAACAGGCGAAGCGGGAGAGCTGATAGTCTTCGATGACACGCTCACTTCCAGAACCGAGTTCGACCATTTTGCCGGCGCCGGCAAAATGGTTCTCAGGGTTGTTTCCAGATGATTCACATGATGTGATCGCCCGTTTGATTGCATCTTCAAACCTTCGCCATTGGCTGTAACCCAGCAGCGTTTGCAGGTCGCGCGCGCTCCAGTATTCAGCGCCGTGCGCATTGGTTTGCTTGAGTTGCTCAAGGCTTTGACCCGGTTTTGTTGCCTGCAATTTATCCATAAGCACGCTCCTCACCCGACGCAATAACGCTGGCGGTGAAGCAGTTGTGGTGATCGTTCAGCAGCTGATGCGGTGGGTACGTATTGTTATTTTGCATTTGCACGCCCTCTTGTTCGTTGAGATCATTGAATCGCAGAACCATGCTAATCGACCTCCATGCCGAAGGTCAAAAATGTATCGATTACAGTCTGACCAGCCTTCCCACGCTCAAAAAGAAGATGGCCGTGATCACCGGCAAACCTTCTGCCTCGAACAGCCTTGCATAGCCCTGCAGTTGGGCACCGTGGGTTTCGGCCTGCCGGCGCAATACTTCCTCACTGACATCGGGCGCAAACTGCGTCGATTTGTAGTCGATAATCCAGCGCTCGCCATCCTCGACAAAGGTCAGGTCGAGACGTTGCGTTGTAGTGCCGTCGTCTTCGATGGTGCTGATGGGCAGTTCGGCGCTGGCACTTGTTCTGGGCTTTAGCAACCAGCGGCCGTCTTCACTTTGCAGGGTTATCTTGAGCATGGCGATAGTGCTTTCGGCAGCGGCTTCCTGTGCGCCGGCTTTCACGCCTTGCCGTTGCAGCCATTTCAGCATGGCGGGCTTCAAGTCTTCGATGCGGCTGTGCGGCCATGCCGCCAGGCCCTGTCGGGCAATGAATTCCAGATAGCGATGGGCAAGAATGCCGATGATGTTGTCGATGTTTTCAGCACTGTCTTTGCTTGCGTCTTTGCCGGCTTCTTCTGTTGGCGTGCCTTTGCCGGACGGCATGGCAGCGATCTTTTGCGGACGCCGGGCGAGCACGGCAGGCACGCCCGGTTGGGCCAGCCGTACCAGTTTGGGTACGAAACCGGCAATGCTTGCGCCGCTTTGTGCCGCTTGAATATCCATTTGCGTATCCGCTTCAATGTTCGATGGCATGGCGGTAACGCCCGATTCACCAGCAGCGGCAAATTCTGCATAAACATGCGGCCAGAGCAATTCGAGAAAGCTGCCTTTGGGCGCCTTCAGCTCGCCCTTGTCGTCACGCCCGGCAACCCCCAGCAGGTGCAGGCGGCGCTCGGCGCGGGTTGCGGCCACGTAGAGCACACGGGCGTCTTCGTTTCCGGCACGCGTGCGCTCCAGATGCTTGAGATAGCTGTATGGCGTAGGCGCCGATGTTTTGACCTGGCCTCTCGGCGGCAGCGGCGCGACAATCAGGTCGGTTTCTGCCGCATCGTGGGCGCCGTTCTCGCGCGGCACCTCATCCCATAACAGCAGAGCCTGGTCGTTGCCGCCAGTCTGGCGGTCCAGCCCCGGCAGAATCACGGTGTCGAATTCAAGCCCTTTGGATTTGTGGATGGTCATGAACTGCAGACGATCGTCAGCTTCTGCGTCGGGTGCGGCGTAAAGTTTCTGCACTTCGATCGCCAACTGTTCAGGGCTGAACTGCCCGCCGGCTTCGAGTCTGGCGATACGCTCGAAAAAGGCCTGCACGTCGCGCACATCGCCGGGCTCCCACAGACAATCCGGCCCGCCCAGCATGAGCCAAACGCCGTGCACCCAGCGTGCCGTGCTCTGGCGGCCGCGCTGCAGCAGGGCTTCGTCCATTACCTCGCGCAGATGCTGCAGGCGCGCGCGGCCATCTTCGCTCATCGCCTTGAGCCTTGCCTCATCGTGCATCAGGCTGTGTATGGTGCGATGACGGTGATGTCCGGCCAGCGCATGCAGGTCCGCCAGCGTGAGACCGCACCAGGGCGCTCGCAGAATCGCCAGCCAGTGCACTCGGTCGGCGCGGTGATGCAGGGCGTTGGTGAGCGAGAGCAGGTCCTGCACGATCTGGCGGTTGGCCAGCTCTTCGATCTCCACCGCCTGAAAGCTGAGGTCGGGATGATGCCGACGGATACGGCTCACCAGCGCATGCAGATGGCTTCTGGCACGCACCAGTACGGCGATCTTCGCCTGCGGCTTTTCTGCCCGGGTCTGTTGAATGATGGCGATGATCTTGTCTGCTTCTTGCTGCCTCAGCACATCCGCGCTGTCGGCCACCTCCTCATCTTCTGCGGATTCTTCCGCATCACCGCTCGCCCGCTCCGCAATCAAGGCATGCACCTCCACCCCGGCGCCGTCTTCATGCGCCTTGGTCGCGGCAAACGCGCGGTAGCGGATGGCGCCGAGCATATCGCTGTCCTGTTGCGGGAACACGCGCTCAAAAGCGTGATTGATCCAGTCGATGACCGGCTCGCATGAACGGTTGTTGCGCCACAGTCGCAGCTTGTCCAGCTGCAGGTCACCGATGCCCTCCTCCGCCACGCGCAGAAACAGGCCGACATTGGCCTTGCGGAAACGGTAGATCGATTGCATCGGGTCGCCGACCAGAAACAGCGTGCGGCCGTCGCCCGGCTGCCAGCCGCGCGTGAGTCGCTGCAACAGCTTGATCTGGGTCGGGCTGGTATCCTGAAACTCGTCCACCAGCAGGTGCTGGATACGGTAATCAAGCTTCAGGGCAAGATCGGTCGGGTTACCGGCGTCATCTTCCAGCGCATCCAGCGCGCGCTTGGCAACCTCAACGAAATCCACCTCGCCGCTCGCCTGAAACACCAGCCACAACTGCGCTGCCGCAATTTTCAGCAACCGCCCCAATACGGCAATGATCTGCCAGACCTCTTTTTCGTGCCGGGCATCGGGCAGCAACCGTAGCCCGGCCAGCGCCTGTTCTGCACCGGACAGCTGGCGCAGCTCGTCGATGAATGCGGCCAACTGCTCTTTATAGGGTTTGGCTTCCGGCGTGGCCGGCAAGCCTTGATTCTTGTTCAGCGCCTTGCGCAGACTGCCCTTGTGGTCCTTGCCGGTCAGCAACAGATCGCACACGGCACGCCACATCGGCAGCGCCTCCGGCTTGAGCGCCAGCGGCGTATCCCAGTCGCGCAGCAGTGCAATCGGCTCCTCGCACGGCAGGTTGCCCGCCGCATAGCGCGCCAGCGGCATCAAACGCTGCTGCATGGCAGGCGTCAGTATGGTCACCGCCGCACGCATATCGTGCATGATCATGCGACCCAACGCTGCTTCAGCCAATTCAGGCGTTGCATGGTTCTGCGTGTAATCCAGCCACTGGTCGCGCTTCGCCAGCATTTCCGCCAGCAACTGGTTGAGGCGATAGGCATCGTTATCGAAATAGCGCAGCGCCTGTTGCACGGTCTCGCCGCTAGCTTCGTCCTCCAGCAATTCCAGCGTGCGGGTCGCGGCTTCCTCGTAACAGGCTGCGGCATCATCGCGCACGCCGGGCTGCGCGCCGAAACGGCTCATCAGCGGCATCTGCCGCGCCAGATGGCTGCTGAACGAATCAATCGTATAGATGCGCAGAGGCGCCGGATTTTCCAGCAATTGCCAGCCGCGCTCGGCGGCATGGCGCAGGGTATCGAGTGCCAGTGCACGCGTCTCCTGCTTGTGCGCCTTGTCCACCGGCACTGCGTCCACCGCATCCTGCAGGCTGTCGAGCACGCGCGCGCGCATTTCCGAGGCGGCCTTGTTGGTGAAGGTGATGGCGACTATCTCTTCCGGCTCGCTGACGGTCTGCAACAGGCGCAGAAAGCGCTGCGTCAGCAGTTCGGTCTTGCCCGCCCCGGCCGGGGCCTCGATGATGAAAGACTCGTGGGCATCAAGTGCGCGTTCGCGACTTTCAGCGTCTTCCTTCAGCAGCGATGATTGTGCATCGTCAAGCATCAGCCTGCCTCCTGCATGAGACCGCTGATCAGTTCCGGACGCTCGAATTGTAACTGCCGCTCTGGCAGGCGTAGCAGTGGCAACACCTCGCAATAGGCCAGCTGTTTTTCGTCCTCAAAACGGATAGCTGCCTCGCCCGCTTTCAGTTCGCGTGCCACCGCAGAAATACTGTCTTTCCAGTGTTGCAGGAGCGAGGCCCAATCAGGGAAGGCTGCCGCATCGAACACTCTGCGGCCTCTGCTTTCATCCAGCACCAGCGGCCCCTGCAGCAGGTCGGCCTCACGCGCAACACCGATGAAACCGCTTTTATCGATCCTGACCTGGGCATAGCAGACCGCTGCGACTTCGCTCTTCTCAGCTTCGCTCATCGCCAGCACAAAAGCGGCATAGATGGGCAGCTGCGGCTCGCTGATGCGTTGATCGGCCCAGTTCTTGAAATCGTTGCGGTTACCGGTCTTGTAATCGATCAGCACCAGCCGGCCGTCTTCCAGCGTATCGACGCGGTCGATCACCAGCCGGATGGCAATGCCTTCGATGGCAAGCTTGACCTCCTGCTCGCGCGCCGTCACGGCAAAATCCAGCGGGCGCTGCAGCTCGACTTCGGTGATCCAGGCCAGCGCCAGCTTGCAGAGGCGGTCGTGTTCAAGCGCGATGAATGCCGCTGAAAGCGCGGCGTCATGCTGCGCGTTGAAGTCGTCCAGCGCTTTGGCAGCCGCCGCAGAAACCGCCGATTGCAAGACAGCAGCTGGCATCTCGCGCAGTTCGTCCGATCTGCGATCCTGCCAGAAATGCTCCAGCACGCCATGCACCAGCGTGCCCCGCTCCATGGCGTCAAGCCCGTTGACCGGTGATTTCAGGGCGCGGGCATGCAGCCGGTATTGATAGAAAGCCCAGGCCGGGCAGATCGCCTGCGCCTTCAACAGACCGGTGCCGCCGGCCACATGCTCGCCCTCCTGCACCGCTGGCGCGCGGCTGTCTTCAAGCACATGCAGGCGGCTCGGCGCAGCGGTTGCCAGCGTTTCCGCCAGTGTGCAAAACAGCGTGGAAAACAGCGGGCTGTCAGCGCCAGCCAGCGGAATATCATGCAGCAAAGGGCTGCAACGCAGCATGCGCTCGCCATCCTTGAGCGCACTGGAAAAAACTATCTCTGCGGCGCTGGCCAGCAAGCGCTGGTGAATCGCACGGGCAAATGCCATCTGTACGCGGCTGTCTGCGTTCGGCGTTGCCGCTGCGCGCTGCAAAGCCGCGGGCAGCAAAGGATTGGGATTGGGCGCGGGCGGCCAGACATGGTCGTTCATGCCCATCACCCACATGGCATCCAGCGGCCCGGCGGCGGCCTCCAGCATGCCCAGCACCTGCAACTGCGGCATGTCCTGCGCTTCTGGCTGGAAAATCTGCTCCTTGCACAACTGGCTGAGGCGCCTGAGCGCATCCGGTGCGTTGACCGCGCCAGTCAAAGGGTCGAGATCGGCCAGCGCCTGCAGCGCCTTTTCAAACGATTGCCTGGCCTGATATTCATGACTGGAAGGGCTGCGCTCACCAGGCCAGCGGGCTTGCTGCAGCGCTGTTACGAACACACCGGCCCAGACCGATGGCAACTGCCGGCCGCTATGCATCTCGCAATGTTTGAGCAAAGCCTGCAAATCCCGATCGAGTGCGGCCAGCGGCAGCGCCTTTTCACCGGTCAGCGCTTTCTGTACAAAATTCTGAAAACGCTGCGTCTTCAACGTCAGCGGCAGCCATTCGCGCATCATCGCATCGAGCTGTGCGCGGGCATCGGCTTCGGTATAAGCGGCCGACCAGTAAGGGTTGTGCAACAAGGCGGAAATCTCCGCCTGCGGCACGGCTTGACGCTGCATGCCGAAACGCAGCAAGTTGAGGGCAGCCGCGACGACCGGCCGGGTACTGAGAGGAACGCCCAGAGAAAAATCATAACGACGTGAAGACTGTGCCAGCAGTGGCGTCACGGTTTCGGGTTGCAACGCCTCATCGAGCAAGGCTGCCAGCTTCTCGCGCAGCACGTTAAGCTCGGGTACGACAATCGCCAGCCGCGCTGCCGGGTTGCGCGCCAGCTGCTGTTGCACCCATGCAACGGCGGCACGGCACTCGGCATCCTGATCATTGAGTTCCACACGGCAAACGGACTGCGGCGCCTCATGCGCCAGCAGATGGCGTTCGACGCTGCTGCCCTGCGCGCGCAAGGCATCGAACAGACGCTGCTGCAAGGGGCTGATGCGGTCGAACCCGGCCAGCGCAACATGGGCTGGCAGCGCCAGCAGCCCCTGCTCCACACACTGCACCTGCCAGCTGGAATAACGCACAGCTTCGAGCCAGCCGCCCTGTTTGCACAAATGCTGGAATCTCTGCCGCCAAAGCAGAAACTGGCGGGTCTCTTCTGCCATGTCATCGCTGTCCAGGCTCAGATTCCACTCGATCAGCAGGCGGTTGGCCTCCTGCGCGGCAGTGGCCAGACCGGTCATGTCGAACAGCGGCGCCGTATCGAGATCTTTCAGCGTGCTTTCTATCGCCTGTTCCCACAGTAATCGCTCTTGCGCATTGCTGAGCCTGCCGCGCGGCACCTCGTCCGGCGCAATATCGCCGCAAAGCAGGGCCTCTTCCAATTGCCCATCAAGCCAGCCATTCAGCGTAAAAGCGCTCAAAGGCTGCCATTGCTTTTGTTCGGCAGCCAAGTTACGAGCATGAAGATTGCGCAAACTGCGCGCAAGACGGGCGGTGGAGCAGAGGATGAGGGGGGAATCGTTCACCGGATCATTTTAACCGGTAAAAAGCATCAGCCACAGAGGACACAGAGAGCACAGAGAAAACCTTCTGAACATAACCTGATTCGCTTGGATTTTAATTGGGATCAATACGCATCAGAATTGTTACTAGCATGAGTTTCATATCTCTGTTTTCAGTTTTTACTCTGTGATCTCTGTGCCCTCTGTGGCTAACATTATTTTCAATATTCAATCATTCAGTGTGCGCTACCATACACAACATGGAAGAAAAGAAACCCAGCCCGCCAAAGAACTACATTACCCCCGAGGGCTTCGCCGCGCTGGAGGCGGAGTTCCAGCACCTGCGCAAGGTGGAGCGGCCGGAGGTGGTGCGTACCGTGGCATGGGCGGCGAGCAACGGCGATCGCTCGGAGAACGGTGATTACATCTACGGCAAGAAGCGCTTGCGCCAGATCGATTCGCGCCTGCGCTTTCTGATGAAGCGCATGGATATCGCCGAGGTGGTCGATCAGGCCTTGCAGCAGAATCTGGAGCGCGTCTATTTCGGCGCCTGGGTGACGCTTTACTCGCTCTCGCGTGAAAGTGAGCACCGTTACCGTATCGTCGGCCAGGACGAGCTGGAGCCTTCCAAAGGCTACATCAGCTGGATATCGCCGATGGCCAAAGTCCTGCTCGGCAAGCAGGTGGGGGATGTCGTCAATGTCGCTACGCCGGCGGGCGAAGAAAGCTATGAGATCGTCGATGTGGCCTATGGTATGGAAAATGATGCATGAGTGACCATTCCATCGAGATTCAACACTGGGATATCTTCTGCCGCATCGTCGATAACTATGGCGATATCGGCGTCTGCTGGCGGCTGGCAAAACAGCTCTCGGCCGAATACGGCCTTGATGTGAGGTTATGGGTGGATGATCTGATCAGCGCCAGAAAACTGCTGCCGGCGCTGAACACCGATGTGCAGACACAAACGCAGCAAGGGGTGGAAATCCGCCACTGGCAGAGCGCTTTCAGCTTTGATGCCGTGGCCGATGTGGTGATCGAGGCCTTCGGCTGCGAGCTGCCTGAAAACTATCTGCTGGCGATGGCGGAAACGCAGCCCGTCTGGCTCAATCTGGAATATCTCAGCGCCGAATCCTGGGTCGAGCAGTACCACCTGCAACCCTCGCCTCACCCCAGACTGCCCTTGAAAAAAACCTTCTTTTTCCCTGGCTTTACCCAAAAAACCGGCGGACTTCTGCGTGAACGCGGCCTGCTGCCGGAGCGCGACGTTTTTCAGCACCAGCGTACGGCGGATCTCCTTACCGGCACACATGCCGCCTTGCGCGTATCACTGTTCTGCTATCCGTTCGCGCCGGTTCGCCAGTTGCTGACTTGCATGGCGCAATCGGCAAGGCCGGTCGAATGCCTGATTCCGCAAACCGGCATCATGGATGAAGTCTGCGGCTTTTTCGGCATCACAACTGCGCTCACTGCCGGGCAGCAACGCAAAGCCGGCAATCTCACGGCAAAAATCCTGCCTTTTCTCTCGCAGGCAGACTATGACCGGCTGCTGTGGTCGTGCGATCTCAATTTCGTGCGTGGCGAAGACAGCTGGATACGGGCGATCTGGGCGGGACGTCCTTTTATCTGGCAACCTTACCGTCAGGATGATGAAGCCCATTTGGTCAAGCTCGACGCGTTTCTGGACCGCTATCTGAAAGCTGAGGACGGACTCAAGGCATGCGAGCTGTCGGCGGCTGAAGCGCTGGCAGCATGCCACCATGCCTGGAGCCGGGGTGCGCTGGAGCCGCATCACTGGCAACAACTGATGCAGCATCTACCCACGCTCGACAGCCACGCGCAGCGGCGCTCGGAGGATTGGGCGGCGCTGCCCGATCTAGCAGCTAAGCTGGTGATTTTTTGCAGGAATTCTTTATAAAACTCAGGTATAATGCGCGGCTTTTTACATTTCCAATTTTTTAGCCGCAGGACATGACATGAAAACAGCTCAGGAACTCCGCGTAGGTAACGTATTTATGGTGGGCAACGACCCGATGGTTGTGCTCAAGGCTGAATACAGCAAATCCGGCCGCAACTCTTCCGTGGTCAAGATGAAATTCAAGAATCTGCTCACCGAATCGCCAAGCGAAGCCGTTTACAAGGCGGACGACAAATTCGACGTTGTCGTGCTGGAAAAGAAGGAAGTCACCTACTCCTACTTCGCCGACCCGATGTACGTGTTCATGGACGGCGAATACAACCAGTACGAAGTTGAAGCCGAAACCATGGAAGACGCGCTGAAGTTCCTGGAAGACGGTATGGAATGTGAAGTCGTGTTCTACAACGGCAAGCCGATCTCGGTTGAACTGCCAAACTCGCTGGTACGCGAAATCATCTACACCGAACCTGCGGTCAAGGGCGACACCTCCGGCAAGGTCATGAAATCCGCCAAGATCAACACCGGTTTCGAACTTCCGGTACCGCTGTTCTGCGAAATCGGCGACAAGATCGAAATCGATACCCGCACGCTGGAATACAAGAACCGCGTCAAGTAAGTTTGCGGTTGTAACAAGCGACGGCTCACCTTGCGGTGGGCCGTTTTCGTTTGTGCGTCACACTGCCTTGCTCTCAGAACAGCCACCAGCCGAGCCAGACCATGGCCAGCTGAAACACCAACGCCGGAATGAACTTGACGGCGAAATCGCGCCCCCCGCTGGCAACCGCCATCACCGCCTTTGACAGTGCATTGGTACTGAAAGCGACCAATACCGCCATTTCAGCCAAGTGCGGACTGACCTTGCCGGTGCTGACCAGGGATGCTGCAGAAATCGAAGGCGCATGCGCATCTGCCAACCCTGCCGTGCCGGAAGCGATCACCAGCCCGGTCTGGCCGAACCAGTCCTGCAGCATTGCCGAAACAAGTAATACAACACCGATCACCAACGCCAATGACAAGGCATTCTTGACGCTGACCAGCTCGCCCGGCAAGGTAACCTCATCGGCACGCTGATGCAGTGTGCTGAGCGTTACGACAACCCCATAGAGCGCGACAGAAACACCGCCAAACAGCAATGGCATGGCGAGCGCTGCCAGCGTTGCCGGGCTGATCGCGGCAATCAGCAAGGCAAGCTGGATGATGGTGGCAAGATTCGACAAAATCGCGCCGGACACCGCCGCATCGAGCAGTGCCGGGCTTTGCCTGGCACGCTCCCCCATGACACCGATAGTGGCCAGACTGGAGACGAACCCGGACAGCAAGCCTGTGACCTGCAAGCCGACGCGTCCGCCAAGGAGGCGCAGCGCGACGTGACCCAGCGCGCTGATCAGCATCACCAGTATCACCACCAGCCAGAGATTATGAGGATTGATGGCATCGTATGGCCCGATGAATTCATTCGGCACCAGCGGCAGGACAATCAGCGTCGCGGCGGCCAGCAGCAGAAAGTCGTTCAGTTCGCCGCGTGTCACCACGCCTCTGACGAAGGCGTGCAACGGCTCCTTGGCCGCCAGCAGGATTGCCACAATAACTGCCAGTCCGGCTGCCAGCAGCGGCTGGCTCATGGCCAGGGCACCCAGGATCACTGTCAGTAACAGCGTGATCTCGGTGGTCAGGCCGGGGTCGTTATTGGTCTTGATGAAATATGCAGTAGCCGAGAACACCGTGACGCAAGCGAGCGTCATCACCAGCAGCCAGAAATCAAACGTAATGCTGATCGCGCCGAGCAAGGCGGCAATGGTGAAGGTACGCACACCGGCAACGGTGTTTTCGTTTTGCGAAGTTTGCTGGTTGCGTTCGCGCTCGGTACCGATCAACAGACCGATTCCCAGCGCGACCATAAAGTTGAGTAATACATCACTATCGATATGCATCTAGCGCATCCCTTGTTGTGGTCTCAAGCTCAGGCCTCCTGCGGCGGATAGCCCGCCTCGGTCATGGCCATGACAATTTCTCCCTGCGACTTTTCGCTCTGGATGCTGATGGTTCTGGCGGCGATATCGGCTTCGATCCGGGCAGCCGGGTCCAGCGCCGTGACTGCATCGGTAATGGTAGCGACACAACCGCCGCATCGCATCTTGGGGACATGTAAACGATACATGCTGCTGCTCCTTTTAGCGGATAATCCTGATTGAATTACTCATTGATATAAGACCCATGATACCAACATGAATCAGACTACACCTATCCAGCAGGCGAAAAACAGCAGCCCGGCCATGTCGCTCGATCTCGCTATCGGCGGCATGAGTTGCGCCTCCTGCGCCTCTGCCATCGAAAAGGCACTCGGCAACTTACCGGAAGTCTCGATGGCGAGCGTCAATCTGGCGACAGAACAGGCCCACGTCGAGCTATCCACAAATATCAACGCGGAGCGCATCTTGCAGGCGGTGGTGGATGCCGGTTATGAGGCGCAGATCATCGCGCGCCATGCGCCGCGCCGCGAAGAACCCTTGCAGGGCGGATGGCATGTGGTATTTGCCGTCATGTTGACCCTGCCGCTGGTGATCCCTATGCTGCTCGATCTCTTCGGCACGCATGTCATGCTGCCCGGCTGGCTGCAGTGGCTGCTGGCAACGCCGGTGCAGTTCTGGCTCGGCGCACGCTTCTACCGCGCCGGTTGGAAGGCGCTGATGAACCGCTCCGGCAATATGGATCTGCTCGTTGCCATCGGCACAAGCGCCGCCTACGGGCTGTCGGTCTACATGCTGATGCTGGGCGAAATACACTTTTACTTCGAAGCATCGAGCGCCATCATCACGCTGGTACTGCTCGGCAAATGGCTGGAAAGCCGGGCCAAACGGCAGACCACCGAAGCGATACGCGCACTGCAACAACTCAAGCCGGAAACCGCTCGCGTGAAGCACGATGACACCGAAACCGAAATCCCGCTGGAACAAGTCGTGATCAACGATCTCGTCATCGTCCGACCGGGCGAACGCATCGCGGTGGACGGCCAGGTGGTCGAAGGCAAAAGCCATGTCGATGAAGCACTGATTACCGGCGAGAGCGAGCCGGTCGTCAAGGAAACCGGCAGCCGCGTTACTGGCGGCGCGGTGAATCTCGACGGCGTGCTGTTGGTGCGCACACTGGCGATCGGTGCTGAAACGACGCTGGCACGCATCATCCGCATGGTGGAAGACGCCCAGATCGCCAAGCCCGAAATCCAGCGGCTGGTCGATAAGGTCAGTGCCGTATTCGTAACCGTGGTGCTGGTCATTGCGCTCATTACCCTGCTGGCATGGGGCATCGCAAGCGCCAACTGGGAGACCGCCATCATCAACGCGGTCTCCGTGCTGGTCATCGCCTGCCCTTGCGCGCTGGGGCTTGCCACGCCGACAGCCATCATGGCGGGTACCGGCGTCGCCGCCCGCTACGGCATCCTGATCAAGGACGCCAACGCGCTTGAGCTGGCGCACAAGATCGACGATGTCGTCTTCGATAAAACCGGCACGCTGACCGAAGGCAAGCCGAGCGTCACCGCGACAAAAGCGCTCGACGGCGACGACACCACACTGATCCGCCACGCCGCCGCCATCGAACATGGCAGCGCGCACCCACTTGCCCGCGCTGTCATCACGCTGGCAGAAAAGCGCGGCATTGTATATGAACCAGTCACAGAAATGAAAGACATGGCGGGATTGGGTCTGCAGGCCAGGCTCGACGGCCGGCCTGCATACCTCGGCAATCAAAAATGGATGCGGCAACTCGGCATAGACGAGGCACTACTGGCCGGGCTCGCTCAAGAAGCTGCCAGCATCGGACGCACGGTTTCATGGCTGGCTATGGAAACAGACGGAAAGCTGCAATTGAAAGGCATGCTGGTATTCGGTGATGAAATCAAAGCTTCTGCCGCATTCGCAATCAAACGCCTGCATGAACTCGATATAGGTACCGTGCTACTCACCGGCGACAACCAGAGCAGCGCCGAAAAAGTGGCAACGCAACTCGGCATCGAAAAAGTACTGGCGGAACAATCCCCCGCCACCAAAGCCGACGCAGTCGCCGCGCTCAAGCAGCAACAACGGCTGGTCGCCATGGTGGGCGACGGTATGAACGACGCTCCGGCGCTCGCCGTTGCAGATGTCAGCTTCGCCATGTCGAGCGGCACCGATGTCGCCATGCACTCGGCAGACGTCACGCTGATGCGCTCCGACCCCAGCCTGGTCGCCGGTACCATCGACATCTCGCGCAAAACCTACCGCAAAATCAAACAAAACCTTTTCTGGGCATTCATATACAATTTAGTAGGAATCCCACTCGCTGCATTCGGACTCCTTAGCCCGGTCGTAGCCGGCGCAGCGATGGCGCTCAGCTCGGTTAGCGTTGTCACCAATGCACTGACCTTGAGGTACTGGAAGCCGATTAAAATTCTAAAAAAACGGTACAATTAATCTATAACCCCCTCCTAAACAAGGACAATGCAAAACTAGAATTCTTCAGGCAAACTTGCATCCAGGAGGACAAAATGAGGAAGAGTCGATTTAGTGAGAGCCAGATTGTCTGTAATATTGAAACAAGTCGAAAGTGGCAGGCAGGTAAATGATGTTTGTCATGAGCATGCGATTAGCGATGCATCTTACTAGCAGTGGAAATCCAAGTATGGCGACATTAAACCCGCAGACATCAAGCGGCTCAACGCACTGGAGTACGTGAACCGCAGGCTTAAGCTGATGGTAGCGGATCTCGCGCTGGAGAACTGCGCAATAAAGAAGTGCTTGAGGTAAAGCGCTAAGCCCTACCGAGAAGCTGGAAGCGGTAGGACTCCTGCTGAGGAAGTCATCGCCGTATTACAGGAACTGTCAGAACGCTTACCGGAGCGGGACTTTGGTAATTCTTCAAACTCATCATTCGGCGGCAAAGCCATGCATGAAAACATAAGGGGGTTACAGCATTTACTGTACCCTTAATCTAAACGGTAGACGTGCTGGCAAGAGGCGCTAATCAACACAGATACCTGCGCCCTTGTAGTACCGGAAGCAATGAACCGGATTTGGTCGATGGACTTCAAGAGCGATGCGCTTATGAGTGGTCGACGATTAAGAACACCCGACGCTAAGAAAATGCCAGAATAATTATAACAACATTAAAAACCGAGATTAAATCACTCCGCGAAAAAAATGGGGCTTGTTAAATTAAAATCAAGCGAAATTGCTAAACAATTATTTAGGAAGAAAAATGTCTTTGCACATTATAAGACTAGACACAATGGAACTGGGAGGAGATTTTAAACGCGATCATCCAAAATTGCATTCCGAAGACTTTGAACAAGGTATAGGTGAATTTGATCACCACACATTATTCTATGACATAGTTATAAAAAATAATTTAATTTTAATTTATTGCCCTAAATTATTAAATTTTGAAGAAATTATAAGAAAATCTAATTTTTCTATTGACGGAAAATCAGTAAAATTTAAATTAAAAAAGTTCAGTCGGTTTGACCTCATAAAAATAAAGAGTAACGGTACAATTCTTAATATATCCAATCAAATTTTTAGCAAACAATGGTCTTTAAAAAAGTTTGATACGAATCGATTCGAAAAAATGAATTGTTTGGTAACATTAAATAAAAATAATAAGCTTGAATGGATTTCGGATTTTGTAAAGTTCCATATAAAATATCATAACTTAGATTGCATTTTATTGTTTGACAATGGAAGTTCTAGCTATACAACCCTAGATTTAGAGTCATGCTTACATAAAACAGGAATTAAAGATTACTTAATCGTAACCGTTCCCCAGCCATATGGGATAATATCAAAAAGTAAAAATCGCTGTTTTTCTTTTCTACAACCGACTCTATTGAATCTAGCGAGGGAAAAGTTTTTTTCTGATGCGGGTGCTGTTTTGAGTGTTGATATCGACGAGCTAGTCTGGAAGAAAGAAAAATCAATATTTGAGTTAGCCAAGTCTTCTTTTTTTGGATTTGTTTTGTTCAGAGGTCAATGGCGATTTTCTAAAAGTAACTCAAAATTACATAAGCATAAGGATCATAAATATATTGCAAATGAAACTCTTAACTGCCCGACAAAATATTGCTACACGCCAAATGGAATTTCACGATGGATTCCACTTAGTGTTCATCGACTACACCCAAAAAGAACGCATTTAAGAAACCTCATTAATTACTTATTGGAAACAAACGACGCAGGTTATTGGCATTGCCAATCTATTTCTACAAATTGGAAACCAAACAGAATTTTGAAAAATAAGAATTTAAAAGTGGACGAGAAATTTATAAGTTATTTTTAATTTAAAATTTGGTTCATGACTAGAATAGAGGGTTAAAAGGAATGCTAACCTTCTGTTATGTCGTTAAAAAATAGGTACGTTAACCGTTCAAAAATCAGCGAGGCGAAATTCCGGGAGCTGTTTCGCTGCTTTGCTGTCGATCTGGATGCTTCCCAGATCGCACTGCTCAGTGGCTTGAACCGCAATACCGTGAACCGATACCTCAAAGCGATTCGAGCGCGCATTGCCGAGCATTGCGAACTCGAATCTCCGTTATCCGGCGAGATCGAAGTGGATGAATCCTTCTTCGGCGCACGCCGGGTTAAAGGCAAACGTGGCAGGGGCGCTTATGGTAAGACCATTGTATTCGGTCTCATCAAACGGCATGGCCGGGTCTATACCCAGAT
>MCAW01000005.1 GCA_001704575.1 Methylophilales bacterium LSUCC0135 | reverse complement strand
GGATACGACAAGCACTTCCGTATCGACCATGGCAATAATGAATTCGTCAGAGGTCACAACCACATCAACGGCATCGAAGGCTTCTGGGGCGTCGCCAAAACCAGGCTCGCCAAGTTCAGAGGCATGAGCAAGAACACGTTCTATCTGCACCTCAAGGAGTGTGAATTCCGGTATAACTACAGGAAACAGAACTTGTACTTGAACATCCTCAAAATCGTCAGAACTAGACCTCTGTTCTAGTCATGACCCATAAAAAAAGCCGGACATCATGTCCGGCTTTTTTAATGAAGCATGACTGATATCAAGCCATTGCCTTGATTGCTGCGCTCAGGCGGCTCTTGTGACGTGCAGCCTTGTTCTTGTGAATGATCTTCTTGTCAGCGATACGATCGATGATGCTGACGTTGGCAGCAAACGCTGCAGTTGCTGCGGCCTTGTCACCACCTTCAACGGCTTTGACGACCTTTTTGATCGCTGTGCGCAGAGCAGAGCGCAGGCTGGAGTTGTGCGCATTGACTGCTACTGCCTGACGGGCACGTTTTCTTGCTTGTGCGGTATTTGCCATAATGTTTCCTGTTCCAGTTGTTCGGTGACCGGTCGGGCAAAAATTCAGCACAAACCGGGGTATCAAAATACGAAGCCGTGAATAGTAGCCTTTTTTGATTCTAATTGCAAGGCGGAATAGAGGCTTGCCAAATCGGCATGCTAAAATCCTGCTTTCGTAAAACCCAATTGAATCAAGCCCCATGCCTTCGTCGACGATAGCGATAATATGAACCTGCTGAAAGCGCTTGCTGCAGTTGGCAGTATGACATTTTTATCGCGTGTGCTGGGTTTTGTGCGCGATACGCTGATTGCCCGTGTTTTCGGCGCCGGGCTCTATACGGACGCCTTTTTTGTCGCCTTCAAGATACCCAACCTGTTGCGCCGACTGTTTGCCGAAGGCGCATTTTCGCAGGCATTCGTGCCGATTCTGGCCGAATACAAGAATCAGCGCGGTCATGAGGAAACACAGTCGCTGGTCAATCATGTTGCCACGCTGCTGGGTCTGGTTCTGGTTGTTGTCACCATCATCGGTATGCTTGCAGCACCTTTCATCGTCTATGTCAGTGCGCCGGGTTTTGCCGGCGATCCGGAAAAATTTGCGCTGACCATCGATCTGCTGCGCATCATCTTTCCCTATATTCTGTTCATTTCGCTGGTTTCGCTGGCCGGTGGTCTGCTCAACACCTACGGCAAATTTACCGTACCGGCTTTTACGCCGGTCTGGCTCAATGTCGCTTTTATTGTCGCAGCGCTCTGTTTTGCCGATGATTTCAATCCACCGGTCAAGGTGCTGGCGTGGGCGGTTTTCACCGGCGGCTTTCTGCAGCTCTGTTTTCAGATCCCCTTTCTGGTCAGGATCGGCATGCTGCCGCGTTTCAGCTTTAACCTGCAGGACGAAGGCGTCTGGCGCATACTCAAACTGATGGGGCCGGCCGTGTTCGGCGTTTCGATCGCGCAGATATCGTTGTTGATCAACACCATTTTTGCTTCATTTCTCGTTTCCGGCAGCGTTTCCTGGCTTTATTACGCCGACCGCCTGATGGAGTTCCCGACCGGCCTGCTGGGCGTGGCACTCGGCACCATTCTGCTGCCCAGTCTTTCAAAATCCTTTGCCGACAAGGCCGATGGCGAATATT
Organism: Methylophilales bacterium LSUCC0135; assembly: GCA_001704575.1. Lineage (GTDB taxonomy): Bacteria > Pseudomonadota > Gammaproteobacteria > Burkholderiales > Methylophilaceae > UBA6140. The sequence continues at coordinate 112,060 of MCAW01000005.1, read as the reverse complement.
CGGCGCTGATGGACTGGGGCTTTCGGCTCACTTTCATTCTCGCTCTGCCTGCTGCGGTGGCGCTTGCGGTGCTGTCCGTGCCGCTGATTACCAGCCTGTTTCATTACGGCGCATTCACCGATCATGATGTCTGGATGACGCGCCAGGCGTTGATTGCCTACAGTCTGGGTCTGTTCGGATTGATCATGGTGAAGGTGCTGGCGCCGGCCTTCTACTCCCGTCAGAACATCAAAACGCCGGTGAAGATCGCCGTTTTCACGCTGGTGGCGACACAATTCATGAATCTCGTGTTCGTATTCGGGCTGGATTTGCGCCACGCCGGGCTGGCGCTTGCCATCGGTCTTGGCGCTTGCATCAATGCAGGGTTGCTTTACTATCATTTGCGTAAAGCGGAAGTTTACAAGCCAGCTGCCGGCTGGCTGCTGTTCATGGCCAAACTGTTGCTGGCCTTGCTCGCCATGGCGGCGGCGCTGTATTTCGCAGCCGGGCCGCAGGCCGACTGGCTGGATTACACCGCAGCGAGCAAATTGACGCATCTTCTGGGTCTGGTGCTGCTGGGCGCAGGCGTCTATTTTGCCTGCCTGTGGCTGACCGGGTTCCGTCTGCGCGATTACATGCGGAAGGCGCAGCTCTAGGATGCGTATCTTCCGCCATTTTCATCAGGCCGAAGGCAGCCCGCTGGCGCTGGCAATCGGGAATTTCGACGGTGTGCACCTAGGCCATCAGGCCTTGTTGCGTGCATTGATCGAGGCAGCACGACAGCGTGGCCTCAAATCCGCGGTGATGACTTTCGAACCGCATCCGCGCGAATTCTTCTCGCCGGATAACGCGCCTGCCCGTCTTGCCTCCCTGCGCGAGAAACTTGAACTGTTCGCCGAAGCCGGCATCGATCTGGTCTATGTCTGCCGTTTCAACCGGCGTTTTGCCGGGGTCAGTGCCGCGGATTTCATGCAACTTACGCTCAAGCAGGACATGAACGTGCGTGCGGTGCTGGTCGGCGAAGACTTCCGCTTCGGTGCCGGACGACAAGGCTCACGAGCAGATTTTGCCGCGGCCGGTTTCGATATAATCAGCCTGCCGGATGTCATGATCGACGACCGGCGTATTTCCAGCACGGCCATCCGCAACGCACTGGCGGCCGGCGATCTGCAACAGGCGCGCCGCCTGCTCGGCCGCGATTACAGCATCAGCGGCAAGGTCGTGCATGGCGACAAGGTCGGCCGCACCTGGGGCTACCCGACCGCCAACATCCACATGCTGCATGACAGGCCGCCGTTTTTCGGTATCTATGCGGTAAAATTGGAAGGCTTGGCGGAAACCCACCTGCCGGGCGTCGCCAGTCTGGGCGTGCGCCCGACCGTCAAACAAAACGGCAGGCCGACACTGGAAGTGCATTTGTTCGATTTTCAGCAGGATATTTACGGGCGGCATGTACGCGTGCATTTCATGCACAAGATACGCGATGAAATGAAATTCGCCGATGTTGAAACACTGAAACTCTGGATTGCCCGCGATGCAAATCAGGCACGCCAATACTTTAAGCTCGAAACATGACAGACGATAAAAACGCCAAATACCAACTCAACCTCCCGGAAACTGCCTTCCCCATGCGCGGCGACCTTGCCAAGCGCGAGCCGCAATGGTTGAAGCAATGGCAGGAGAAGAAGCTCTATGAGCGCATCCGCAAGGCACGTGCCGGTGCGAAGAAGTTTATCCTGCATGACGGCCCGCCTTATGCCAACGGCGATATTCACATCGGTCATGCGGTCAACAAGATTCTGAAGGACATCATCATCAAGGCGAAGACGCTGGATGGTTTCGATGCGCCCTACGTGCCGGGCTGGGATTGCCACGGCCTGCCGATCGAACTGGTGGTGGAGAAGCTGCACGGCAAGGACATCGCCCCGGCGAAATTCCGCGAGTTGTGCCGCGCCTATGCGGCAGAGCAGGTGGAACGGCAGAAGAAGGATTTCATCCGCCTCGGCGTGCTGGGTGACTGGGATCACCCATACCTGACCATGGATTACCGTACCGAGGCCGACATCATGCGCGCGCTCGGCGACATTTACAAAAACGGCTACCTGTATCAGGGCAGCAAACCCGTGCACTGGTGCGTGGATTGCGGTTCGGCGCTGGCAGAAGCCGAAGTCGAGTACGAGGACAAGAACTCGCCAGCGATCGACGTCGGCTTCAAGGTGGTGGACAAGGCTGTATTGAGCAAGGCGTTTGGCGTCACGGTGACCGATGATGCCTATGCCGTAATCTGGACCACCACACCTTGGACCCTGCCGGCCAATCAGGCCGTCTGCGTGCATCCGGAGCTGGATTACGATCTGATTCAAACCAGCCGCGGTCTGTTGATTCTGGCCCATGCGCTGGCAGAGGCGACGCTTGGCCGTTATGGTGAGGAGCGGCCGCTGACGCTGGCGAGTTGCAAGGGGGCGGCGCTCGAGCATCTGCAATTGCATCATCCGTTCTATGCGCGGCAGGTACCGGTCATCTGCGGCGACCACGTCACTACGGACGCTGGTACCGGTCTCGTGCATACGGCACCTGCACATGGTCTGGAAGACTATGCCGTCGGCATGCGCTACAAGCTGCCGGTCGATAATCCGGTCGGTGACGACGGCAAATTTTATAGCCGCGTCGAGAAGTTCGCCGGCATGAGTATCTGGGATGCCAACAAGGCAGTGATCGAAACCTTGCAGGCCAATGGCGTGCTGATGGCCTCCGCCCGCCTCAACCACAGCTATCCGCATTGCTGGCGCCACAAGACACCGGTGATTTTCCGCGCGACGCATCAGTGGTTCATCGGCATGAACGAGCAAGATACTGCTGGCAAAACCCTTCGCGAGCATGCCAATCAGGCCGTTGCCAATACCGAGTTCTTCCCGGCCTGGGGCCGTGCGCGGCTGGAAGCCATGATCAGGAACCGGCCGGACTGGTGCGTATCGCGTCAGCGTAACTGGGGCGTGCCGATGCCGCTGTTTGTGCACAAGGAGACCGGTGAGCCGCATCCGAAAACACTGGAATTATTGGAAACTGTTGCTCAGCAAGTGGAGCAACAAGGCATCGAAGCCTGGTTCTCGCTCGACGGTGCGGCATTCCTCGCACAACATGCGCCGGAAAATGCGGCGCAGTACAAAAAAGTCACTGACACGCTGGATGTCTGGTTCGATTCCGGCGCCACCCATGCGGCGGTTCTCAAGCGCCGCCCGGAGTTGCAGCATCCGGCCGATCTCTATCTGGAAGGCTCTGACCAGCATCGCGGCTGGTTTCAGTCCAGCCTGCTGACCGGTTGTGCGATCGACGGCCGTGCGCCATACGATGCGTTGCTGACGCATGGTTTTGTCGTCGACGGTGCCGGCCACAAGATGAGCAAATCCAAGGGCAACGTCGTTGCCCCGCAGAAGGTGATGGACACCTACGGTGCGGATATTCTGCGTCTGTGGGTCGCCTCAACCGATTACTCCGGCGAGCTGACCATTTCCGACGAAATCTTGAAACGCGTCGCCGAAAGCTACCGCCGTATCCGTAATACCTTGCGCTTTCTGCTGGCCAATCTGGCGGATTTCGATGCCGGGCAGGATTTGCTGCCGGTTGAACAATGGCTGGAAATCGATCGGTATGCCTTGCACCTGACGCAGGAGCTGCAGACCCGCATTCTGGCGGATTACGGGCGTTATGAATTCCATCTGGCGGTGCAGAAGTTTGTCGCCTTCTGTTCCGAAGACCTCGGCGGTTTCTACCTCGATATTCTGAAAGACCGGCTCTATACCTCGGGCGAGTCTTCGCATGCCCGCCGCGCCGCGCAAAGCGCCCTGCATCACATCACGCAGGCGATGATGCGGCTGATGGCGCCGATCCTGAGCTTCACTGCGGACGAGATATGGCACACACTGGGCATGAACAGCGAGGCCAGCGTGTTCGAGGATTTTTGGTATGCGCTGCCGCATCACGGCTTGAGCGAACATGAAGTGGCCCACTGGCAACGTGTGCTGGCCTTGCGGGCGCAGGCCAACAAGGCCATTGAGGAAAAGCGCGAGCAAGGCCTGGTCGGCTCCTCGTTGCAGTGCGAGTTGGATATTCATGCCGTCGGCCAGACTTACGAGTCGCTGGTGCGCCTCGGCGATGACCTCCGCTTCGTGCTGATTGTCTCGCGCGCCAGCGTGCACCATGTCGGCCACGAGGTCAGCGAGCGTATTGATGTGACGCCCAGCCCGCATGCCAAGTGTGAACGCTGCTGGCATTACCGCGCCGACGTTGGCGCCGACCCGGCACATCCTGCCATTTGCGGCCGCTGTGCCAGCAACCTGTTCGGCAACGGCGAGCCCAGACACCATGCATAAGTGGTTGGCATTGAGCGCTGCCGTCGTTGCGCTGGACCTCTACACCAAGCATCTGGTGCTGCAGTCTTTCGCTTTCGGCGAGCATCTTTACATCACCGGTTTTTTCGACCTCGTGCGCTATCACAACGAAGGTGCGGCCTTCAGCTTTCTCGCTGGAGCGGGAGGCTGGCAGCGCTTCTTTTTCAGCGCGATTGCCGTCGTCGCTGCGGTGGTGATTGTTTATCTGTTGCGCAAGCACAAAACCGAAAAACTTTTCTGCTTCGCGCTGGCTCTCATTCTTGGTGGCGCGTTGGGCAATCTTTACGACAGACTGACGCTGGGCTATGTGGTCGATTTTCTCTTCTTCCACTACCAGGGTTGGTACTGGCCTGCCTTCAACGTGGCGGATTCGGCCATCAGCGCCGGCGTCCTGTTGTTGCTGGCAGACAGCTTCAAAAAACCAAAAGCCTGATCCGGATATCGACATCACGATACCTCCGCTTGACAGATGGGCGGACGGACAGACAGGCAGACGAGGAGAGAAGATCATGGAGAAAGTCATCAAGACGGATGCCGAGTGGCAGCAGCAACTCACTGCCATTCAGTATCAGGTGACGCGCAAGGCAGCAACCGAGCGTCCGGGTACCGGTGAATACACCTATCACAAAGCCGCAGGCATTTATACCTGTGTCTGCTGCGATACACCCCTGTTTGAATCGGATGCCAAGTTTGATTCCGGCTGCGGCTGGCCCAGCTATTTCCAGCCGATTGTGGAAGGCAATGTGCGCGAAAAGATCGACAGCTCGCACGGCATGATACGCACTGAAGTCATCTGCAACGTCTGCGACGCCCATCTCGGCCATGTGTTCAACGACGGCCCCAAACCCACCGGACTGCGCTACTGCATCAATTCCGCCGCGCTCAAGTTCGAGCCGGTTTAGTACACATACCGGAAAAACGTAAAACGGCACACGATGTGCCGTTTTACGTTGCCGGAATCAGCTTGCCGGCCATCCCCTGTCATGGGCGTCTTTTTAAGACAAGCCCTTAACGATCAATTCAGATCAAAGCGATCTGCATTCATCACCTTGGCCCAGGCCTTGACGAAGTCTTGCACGAACTTCTCCTTCGCATCGTCCTGCGCATAGACTTCCGCATAAGCACGCAGGATGGAGTTGGAGCCGAACACCAGATCGACGCGGGTGGCCGTCCATTTCACCGCACCGCTTTTGCGCTCGCGAATTTCGTACAGGTTGCTGCCGGCTGGCTTCCAGGTGTAGGCCATGTCGGTCAGGTTGACGAAGAAGTCGTTGGTCAGCGCGCCGACACGGTCGGTGAAGACACCGTGTTTGCTGCCACCGTGGTTGGTACCCAAAACCCGCATGCCGCCGACCAGCACGGTCATCTCACAGGCAGTCAGGCCAAGCAGCTGGGTGCGGTCCAGTAACAACTCCTCAGCGGTGACGACATAGTCCTTCTTCAGCCAGTTGCGATAACCATCGGCCACCGGTTCCAGGGGTTCGAAAGACTCGGCATCCGTTTGTGCCTGGCTGGCGTCGCCACGTCCCGGTGCGAAGGGCACCGTGACGCTAACACCAGCAGCCTTGGCCGCCTGTTCGATACCGAAGTTGCCTGCCAGCACGATGACATCCGCCACACTGGCGCCGGTCTGGGCGGCGATCTTTTCATAGACGGCCAACACCTTGGCGAGGCGTGCCGGTTCGTTGCCTTCCCAGTCTTTCTGCGGCGCAAGCCGGATGCGCGCACCGTTGGCGCCGCCGCGCATGTCAGAGCCGCGAAAGGTTCTGGCGCTATCCCAGGCGGTGGCGACCATGTCGCTGACGCTGAGGCCGCTGGCGGAAATCTGTGCCTTGACTGCAGCAACATCGTAATCAGCCCGTCCGGCTGGAATGGGGTCCTGCCAGATCAGGTCTTCCTTCGGCACATCGGGACCGATGTAACGTGCCTTCGGGCCCATGTCGCGGTGAGTCAGCTTGAACCAGGCGCGGGCGAACACTTCCGAGAAGTAAGCCGGATCCTTGTGGAAGCGCTCGGAGATCTTGCGGTATTCCGGATCCATCTTCATGGCCATGTCGGCATCGGTCATGATCGGGTTATAGCGGATGGAGGCATCTTCCACATCTACCGGCTTGTCCTCTTCGCGGATGTTGACCGGTTCCCATTGCCATGCGCCGGCCGGACTCTTCTTCAGTTCCCAGTCGTAGCCGAGCAACAGGTCGAAATAGCCGTTATCCCATTGGGTCGGATGCGTTGTCCACGCACCTTCGATGCCGCTGGTCACGGTGTTGCGGCCAATGCCGCGCGAAGTGTTGTTGTTCCAGCCCAGACCCTGTTCTTCGACGCCGGCAGCTTCCGGGTCGGGCCCCAGCAGTTTGGGGTCACCATTGCCATGACACTTGCCTACCGTGTGACCGCCTGCCGTCAGGGCAACGGTTTCCTCGTCGTTCATCGCCATGCGCTCAAAGGTGATGCGCACGTCATGGGCGGTTTTCAGCGGGTCAGGCTTGCCGTCGACGCCTTCGGGGTTGACGTAGATCAGGCCCATCATGACAGCGGCCAGAGGGTTTTCCAGGTCGCGCTCGCCGGAGTAGCGGCTGTTGGGGTTGTTGCTGGGCGCCAGCCATTCTTTTTCCGAACCCCAGTAAATGTCCTTTTCCGGATGCCAGATGTCTTCGCGGCCGAAAGCAAAACCGAAAGTTTTGAGCCCCATGGACTCATAAGCGATGGTGCCGGCGAGGATGATCAAATCGGCCCAGCTGATCTGGTTGCCGTATTTTTTCTTGATCGGCCACAACAAGCGGCGCGCCTTGTCGAGATTCACGTTGTCCGGCCAGCTGTTGATCGGCGCAAAGCGCTGGTTGCCGGTACCGGCGCCACCACGTCCATCGGCAGTACGATAGGTGCCTGCCGCGTGCCATGCCATGCGAATCATCAAACCGCCGTAGTGCCCCCAGTCCGCCGGCCACCATTCCTGACTGTCCGTCATCAGTGCCTTGAGGTCTTTCTTCAGCGCATCGACATCGAGCTTTTTCAGCGCCTCACGGTAATTGAAATCCGTTCCTAGCGGGTTGGTCTTGCTGTCGTGCTGGTGCAGGATGTCGAGGTTGAGCGACTTCGGCCACCAATCCATGTTCGAGTTCCCGGTGGCTGTATTGCCTCCATGCATTACCGGGCACTTGCCGGCGGGTATTGATTGATTTTCCATTGTTACGCTCCTTTTGTTGTGATAGATGATGAGCAAACTATAAGCATTAATCATCAATAACAAAAATCAATTGTTTTTATCATTTCGATTGCTATTTACTATCAAGGTGCCTTCAACCATACGTCAGCTGTTTTAACCAAAAAGTTCATCAACAGGCCTGCGACAAAATAACGCATTGAATTTCGTGGGGCTTAAACCCAGAATGTTTCGGTCATTACCACGCGGCCGATGGCAGGTGTTTTGCCCGGGCAGCATTGAAACGCATATGAATAACAACCATGGAAAAATCCTCCTGACCAGCCTGTTGATGATGATAGCGGGCTACGCGCAGGCCGATCACCAGGAAGCGCTGGAGCTTCAGGAGATCGAGATCAGCGCACCGCTCAACCGTCATGCGGAACAGACGCCGGCGGTGCTTGAAAGTTATGACGCCACGCAGATCAAGGATAGCATCAACGCCACGACCTCGGCGCAAACCTTCAAATATCTGCCCAGTCTCCAGGTACGCGAGCGCTACATCGGTGACCGCAACTCTATCATCGCCAGCCGCACGGCGGGCACGCTTTCCAGCGCACAAACACTGCTGTACGCGGACGGCATTCTGCTTTCCAACCTGCTTGGCAATTCCTTTGCTTTTCCGCCGCGCTGGGGCCTGGTTTCGCCGGACGAGATCGCGCGGGTCGATGTCATGTACGGACCCTATTCGGCCCTTTATGCCGGGAACTCCATGGGCGGGGTGCTCAACCTGACGACGCGCATGCCGTCGAAATTTGAAACGCATGCCAGCGTGCAGACCTTCCAACAGGACTTCAAGCTCTATGGCACCGATGAGTATTTGCGCGGTAGCCATCTGAGTGCCTATGCCGGCAACCGTATCGGCGATGTGTCGTTCTGGATCGGCGCCGACCGTCTGGAGAATGACGGGCAACCGATGGATTTTGTCGTGCGCGATACGAATGCGGGTAGTGCGGCGGCCGGTGGCATCGCGGTCAGCGGCGCAAGCCGCGACAGGGGCGACAAGGGTCAGAGTCGTCTGGTCTTCGGTGCGATCAGCAAGGACCAGACCGTGCAGGACAACGCCAAACTCAAGCTGGCTTATGACATTACGCAGGATGTTCGCCTCGCCTATACCCTGGGCATCTGGCAGCTCGACAGCAAAAGTGATGTCGAGACTTATTTGTGCGATGCAGCAGGGAACCCGGTGTATAACAGCCGCGTGCGTTTTGATGACAGCCGTTTCAACATCAGCGGCTTCAGCCCCGGCGAAAGCGAGGCGCTGCATGTGATGCAGGCGCTGGAGGTCAGATCGGACGGCGGCGGTTTGTTCGATTGGCAGGCGAGTATCAGCGAATACGACTACAACAGGGACAAAAACAGCGCATCGACGGCATTCACAACAACGGATGTTGCTGAAGCCGGCAATCCCTATCTCAATAAAACCGGCCGTATCGTCGATATGGCAGGAACCGGCTGGCGCACGTTTGATCTGCGCGGCAGCTGGCGGCCGCAGAATCATGCAATCGATATCGGCTATCACATCGATCAATACGAACTGCGCAGCCAAACCTACGCGACTGCAGACTGGCAGCAGGCGCAAAAGGGCGCCTTGACCGCTGCTTCACGCGGCCAGACCCGGACTCAGGCGCTCTATGTGCAGGATAAATGGCAATTCGACCCGCAGTGGGCGTTGACGCTCGGCGGCCGTCTCGAACACTGGCAGGCGTTCGACGGACAAAACCGCGCAACCATCAACAGCACGCTGCAAACCAGCGATTATCAGGATAAAAGCGCGATCAGGTTCTCGCCCAAGTTCGGCCTGGCTTTTGAGCCATCGCCGCAGTGGGGTTTCAGTCTGGCGTTGGGGCAGGCGTATCGCTTTCCTACCGTGAGCGAGCTGTATCAGTCCATCACCAGCGGCAACAATCTGATTCAGAACAACCCGCAACTCAAGCCTGAAAAAGTCCATTCAGGCGAACTGACGGCTGAGCGGCGCTTTGCCAACGGTCTTCTGCGCGCGACGCTGTTCCAGGAAGACAAGCATGATGCGCTGATCTCGCAGACCATCAGCACCGGCGTCGGCTGTATCGGTCTGAACTGCACCTTTGTGCAGAATGTCGACAAGATCCGGACGCAAGGCATCGAGCTCGCCGGCCAATGGCAGGATGTCTGGATTCATGGTCTCGATTTCATGGGCAGCCTCACCCTGACCCGCGCCCGTGTGCTTGAGAATACCGCCGCGCCGGAGATCGAGGGCAACAGGCCGGTGCGCATACCCTCCAGCATGGCGAAAGCGGTGTTCACCTATCATCAGGGCGGCGCCTGGACGCACAGCCTCGGCATGCGCTACAGCGGCAGGCAGTACAACAATATCGACAACACCGATGTGAACGAGGATACCTATATCGCCGCCAGCAAATTCTTTTTTGTCGACTGGCGCAGCACCTATCGTTTTGCCGACCGCTGGACAGCTGCGCTGGGCATCGATAACCTGAATGATTATCGGGCCTACGTGCGGCATCCCTACCCACAACGCACGGCTTATCTGCAACTCAAATTCGATTACTGATGATGACGATGTTGAACACACTGAAGCGCTTTATCTATGCCTGTCTGTTGGTGACGCCAACACTGCTGCAGGCGCATGAAGCGCATGAGCATGGCAGTCAGCCACAGGGCGCGGCGCTGGCAGTTTCACTGGCACTGGATGAAAATGGCACGCTATGGCGGGTGGCGGTCGAGGGCGGTCGCGTGATCGTGCAGGCTTCAACCGATATGGGTCGGGAGTTCGACCAGCCGCGCAAACTCAATGCGAGCCCGCAGAAAATCGGCACCGACGGCGATGCGCGGCCGAAAATCGCCATTGGTCCGGAAGGCAACCTCTATGTGACCTGGACGCAAGCGCTCACCAAACCCTACAGCGGTCATATCTGGTTTTCCGCATCTACAGATGGCGGCCGTACGTTCAGCACGCCGGTCATTGTCCATAGAGACCGCGCCGAAATCACGCACCGGTTCGATGCGCTCACTGTCGCCAGTAATGGGCGGATTTATGTCGCTTGGGTCGACAAGCGCGATTTGCATGCCGCGCAGGCCAACAAGCAAGCCTACGCCGGAGCCGCCATCTACTATGCTTATTCCGATGATGGCGGGCTGACGTTCAAGGAGGAACAAAAACTGGCCGACAGCAGCTGCGAGTGCTGTCGCATCGCCCTGGCTACCGACAGCGACGGTCATGCCGTGGCGCTTTGGCGCCATGTGTTCGACGGCGGCGTGCGCGATCACGCCATCGCCAGATTTTCCGGCCAGCCGCTGATGGAGGCGAAGCGTGCCAGTTTCGGCAACTGGAAGGTCGATGCCTGTCCGCATCATGGCCCTGCGCTTGCGCGCGGCGGCGATTGGGGCTGGCACATGGCCTGGTTCGATGGCGGAGAAAAGGCCGGGCTCTACTATGCGCGTATGGACGGCGAGGCCTGGGTGTCGTCTCCCGCCCGCCGTTTCGGTTTGCCGGAGCAGCAGGCCGGGCATCCTGCGCTGGCCAGCCGGGGCGAACAGGTCTGGCTGGTCTGGCGCGCATTGACGGCGCAGTCGGCAATCGTCATGTTGGCATATTCCGATGACGGTGGCCGTAGCTGGCAGGATGCCGTGCAGGTCGCCGAGACCGGCGGCAGGGCCGATCATCCGCAATTGCTGACACAGGGCGACGCCGTCTGGCTGGTATGGAATACCGCCAACGATGGCCTTGTCAGCAGAAGGCTGCTGCCATGAAGCAGATGCTGAGCTTGCCTGCGGGATTGGTGGCAGTGCTGTTGGGCTTGCTGCCGGCGATGGCGCAAGGGGCGGACTTTCTGCCGTTTCGCGGCGACAGCCGCGCTGCCATCGAACAGGCGCATGCCGGCCGGGCCATGATATTGACCTTCTGGTCGGTCGATTGCGCCTATTGCATGGAGGATCTCGCGCTACTCGGCGAGATCGTCCGCCGCCACCCGCAGATCGCGCTGGTGACGGTCAACACCGATGATGATAACGGCGCGGTTAATGCGGCCAAGGTCCTGGACAAGGCCGGCTTGCCTGCCCATGCGCGCTGGCGTTTCGCCACGCAGGACAGCGATCGCCTGCGCTATCAGATCGACCGCAAATGGTATGGTGAATTGCCGCGCAGCTATTTCTACGACAAGCAGCACAGGGTCAAGGCGGTCAGTGGCAAGCCGGACAGCGCATGGCTGCATGGTTGGCTGCAGGAGTTTCAGGCTGTGCGGCCTTAACCCGGACGATCTTCTTCGCTGACCGGTTTTTGTGCGATGTGCAGCGCAGCCTTGGCCAGCAAGTGAGCGCTCACGGGCGCGGTGATGAAGAGGAACAAGGTGGCAGCGATTTCATGCAGGCTGATGCCGGGGTCGCTGACGCTGAAGTAGATGGCCGAGGCGATGACCATGGCACCGACGCCCAGCGTGGTGGTTTTGGTCGGCCCGTGCAGGCGCATGAAAAAATCCGGCAAGCGCGCGAGGCCGATGGAACCCAGCAGGGTGAAGCTGGCCCCGGCCAGAATCAGGAATGCCAGCAGACTTTCGATCCAGATGTTCATTCGATGATATCTCCCCGCAACAGATATTTGGACAGCGCCACGGTACCGACAAAGCCCATGATGGCAATCAGCAGGGCCGATTCGAAATAGGCCGAGTTGTCCGTATTGATGCCGAGCAGCACCAATAGCGCGATGGTGTTGATGTAAAGCGTATCGAGCGCCAGGATGCGGTCGGTCGCATCCGGTCCGCGCACCATGCGGTAGAGGCTCAGCAGCATGGCCAGCGCAATCATCGCGAAGGCGATCTGTATGGCGAAGTTCAGCATGAGAAAATCTCCTTCAGCGGTTTTTCATAGCGTGTCTTGATGGCGTTGATGACGGCTGCGCGGTCATCCACATTGAGCGCATGCACTTGCAGCACCCAGCGGCTGCGGTCGATGTCGATCGAGACGGTGCCCGGTGTCAGCGAGACGATGCTCGCCAGCAGGGTGCCGACGAACGGATCCTGCAGATCGAGCGGCACTTCGATGAAAGCCGGTTTGATACGGCCGGTCGGCCCCAGTACCAGTTTGGCGACATCGATGCTGGCGATGACGATATCGCAGACGACGACGGCGAACAGGCGCAATGCCGGAATCGCCTTGACGCGCGGCGGATGCTCGGGCCAGAAGCTGCGTGTCAGCAGCGGCAGCCCTATTGCCAGAATCAGCGCCAGAACCGCATGTGCCAGTGAAGATGCGTTATTGAGTGCCATCCACAGCAGAAAGATGGCCACGGAAAGTGCGGGATGCGGAAAAAAACGTCTCATGGCCTGTTTACCCTGTTCACGGTTTCCGGCTGCGGGATCACGGCATGGATGTAATCCGTCGGCTGATGCAATTGCATTGCCGTGCGCTGGCAGAAATCCGACAGCGGCCTCGCCAGCACGACCAGCAATAGCGTAATGGTCATTAAGCTGAAGCAGGCCGCAGTCTGGCGCCAGTGTGCCGCAGCTTGTGTTGCGGGCGGCAGCGCCTCAGTCTCGGGCGGCAGCGCCTCAGTCTCGGGCGGCGTTTCCCAGAACAGGCGGCTGCCGGCCTTGGCCAGCGCGACTGTTGTCAGCAGGCCCGCGATCAGAATCACTGCCCAGATAGCGGCTGCCATCGATGCATCGCTGACGCTGGAAAGCAGCATCAGCTTGCCGATGAATCCGGAAAACGGCGGCAGGCCCGCAGCAGTTGCAGCCAGCAGCAGAAAGCCCAGCTTGAGCCGTACCGGCATGTTGCTGCGCGCGGCTGAAAGATGGTCTGCCGCTGCGCCGCGGGCATCGCTGATAAGGCCGGAGAGCAGAAAGAATGCAGCGCCGGCGATGGCGGACTGCACCAGATAGTAGAGTCCGGCAGCGGTGATTTCGCGCTCGCCCAACGGGGCCAGCAATAACAGTACGCCGGCCGAAGACAGCACCAGCCAGGCGACCAGCGTCTGCAACCGTTTTGCTGCCAGCACGCCGAGCGCAGCCAGCGCGATGGTAGCCAGCGCAGCGATGACCAGCCAATCGCCCACCAGATCGGCGGTGGCAGCAGCCGGGCCGAACGCAATGGTTTCAACACGCAGCAGCGCGACGATGCCCACCTTGGTCATGATCGCGAATAATGCGGCAACCGGCGCGCCGGCAGCGGCATAGGCGTGCGGCAGCCAGAACGACAGCGGAAGCACGGCCGCCTTGAGCAGGAATACGGTAAACAACAGTGCACCGGCGAGGCGTACCAGTGAGGCTTCGTTGCCAGATACGGTTTGCAGCTGGATGGCGATATCGGCCAGATTGAGCGTACCGAGCGTGCCGTAGATGAGCCCGAGCGCGATCAGAAACACTGCCGAACCGGCCAGATTGAGCGTGACGTAGGCGAACCCGGAGCGGCTTTTATCCAGCCCGCCGCCGTGAGCGAGCAGAATGTAGGAAGCCAGCAGCATGACTTCGAAGAAGACAAACAGGTTGAATACATCGCCGGTCAGGAAAGCGCCGTTGATGCCCACCAGTTGCAGCTGAAAAATGGCGTGAAAGTGGCGGCCCTTCTGGTCAAACCCGGCACTGGCATAGAGCAGTGCGGCGGCTGCCAGTATCGCGCTCAGCATGACGCCGAGTGCCGCCAGACGGTCTGCCACCAGCACGATGCCGAAGGGCGGCCGCCATTCCCCCAGCGCATAGGCGAGCGGCGGCAGGTGATCGGTCAGCCAGAGCAGTTGAGCCGATGCGGCCAGCAACAGCAAGGTGGAAACAGCTGCGATGCAGAGCTGCATGGTTGCATCGCGACGGGCGGCAATCAACAGCACGATGCTGCTGACAAAGGGGATGAGCACCGGCAGGATAGCGCTGTGCATGACAAGGAATGACATCATGCCGTTTCGCCTTTCTTGCCTGCTTCTGTTGATTCCACTGCCATATCCACATGATCGTCGCCCGACTCTGAAAGTCCGCGCAGCGCCAGCGTGACGATGTAGGCGGTCATGCCGAAACCGATGACGATGGCGGTCAGCACCAGCGCCTGCGGAATCGGATCGGTGTAATGGCTGGCTTCTGCGCTGATGATGGGCGGCGCGTTGATGGTCAGTCTGCCGCTGGCAAACAGGAACAGATTGACCGCATAGGAAAGCAGGGTCAGGCCGAGAATGACCGGAAAGGTGCGTGCCCGCAGCATCAGGTACACGCCGCAGCCGGACAGCAGGCCGATTGCAATTGCCAGCATGGCTTCCATCAGGTTTGCTCTCCTTTATGCAGTTTGCCCAATTCGCTCAGTATCAGCAGCACGGTGGCGACCACCACCAGATAAACGCCGAGGTCGAAGATGATGACCGATGCCAGTTCGATATCGCCCAGCAGCGGCAGGTGGAAATGGCCGTGCGCGCTGGTGAGGAAAGGCCGGCTGAAGAACCAGCTGACGAGACCGATACCGGCAGCAAAGGCGAGACCGAGGCCGAGCAGCGGAGGGTAGCTTCTCGGCAGGCGGTTTTCTGCGAACGAGAGGCCGCCCGCCAGCGATTGCAGGATCAGCGCAACGCCGGTGACCAGACCTGCGACAAAGCCGCCGCCGGGCAGGTTGTGGCCGCGCAGGAAGATATAGACCGAGACGGCGAGCGCCAGCGGCAACAGCGGCTGCATCAGCATCCTGAGGAAAAGCGGATGCGGCTCCTGTGCCCACTGCCGCCCTGCGCTGTCATGTTTGGGCGGCAGTAAGCGCAGCTGGTCCAGCAGCGCGTGAGCGCCGAGTGCGGCCATCGCCAGCACGGCGATTTCGCCGAGCGTATCGAACCCGCGGAAATCGACCAGAATGACATTGACCACGTTGCTGCCGCCACCGCCGGGCACCGATTGTTGCAGATAGAAATCGGAAATGGTGCTGAACGGGCTGGTCAGCAGCGCGTAGGTCGCCAGCGCCATGCCGCCGCCGATACCGGCAGCGAGGAGAACATCGCGCCCGACGCGCAGGCGCGAGGATTCCTTCGGGGTGGTTTGCGGCAGGTAGTAGAGCGCCAGCAGCATCAGTACGATGGTGACAACCTCGACCGAGAGTTGGGTGAGTGCGAGGTCGGGGGCGGAAAAACGCACGAAGGTCAGCGAGACGACCAGACCGACAATGCCGATCAGGATGACCGCGAGCAGTCGGCGGTGATGCAGCAGCGTCGTCCCGATGGTACCGAGCGCCATGGCAGCCAGCGCGATCATCGCGGCGATGTCGATGGGCGAGCTGCTGGCGCCACTGAAGCTGGCATCGCTGAGGCTCATATTTCTGTATGAGGCCCAGCCGCCGTAAATCAGCACGAAAGCGCAGAGCAGGGCGATATAGCGTTGCAGCGAGCCGTTGTCGAGCCACGCCAGTATGCGGCTGGCTTGCGCGGCCATGAAGCGATGCAGGCGTTCGAAGCCGGTTTTGCTGTTGAGCGAAGGCAACTTGTCATTCCATCGGATCAGGGTTGCGCGCTGGGCATACAGTGCGACGCCGCCAGCCAGCGCCACGACGCTCATGACCAGCGCCAGGTTGAAGCCATGCCAGATTTTCAGGTCGTAAGCAGGGAGCGGGGCCTGCAGGGTGGCACCGGCTGCCGTGGCCAGCAGGGTACCGACCGACCGGGCGGGGAACATGCCGACCACCAGGCAGAGCAGCACCAGAATCTCGACCGGCACGCGCATCCAGCGCGGCGGCTCATGCGGTTGACGCGGCAGGTCGACGGGGTCGCCGTTAAAAAAGACGTCGTGGATGAAGCGTGCCGAGTAGGCGACGGCCAGAATGCCGGCGATGGTGGCGAATACCGGCAAGATCAGATGCGAGCTGTCGAAGCCGGTAAAGAGTACCGCTTCGGTAAAGAACATTTCCTTGCTGAGAAAGCCGTTCAACAACGGCACGCCAGCCATCGAAGCAGCGGCCACCATGGCCAGCGTCGCCGTGATGGGCATCAGTTTGAACAGGCCGTTGACGCGGCGCATGTCGCGCGTGCCGCATTCGTGGTCGATGATACCGGCCGCCATGAACAGCGAGGCCTTGAAAATGGCGTGATTGATGATGTGGAACACACCGGCTACGACCGACATCGGCGTGCTGAGACCGAACAGCAGCGTGATGAGGCCGAGGTGGCTGATGGTGGAATAAGCCAGTAGACCCTTGAAGTCGTCGCGGTACATGGCCATGTAGGCGCCATAGACCAGCGTGATGGCACCGATGGCACTGACACTGATGAGCCAGGCATCGGTGCCGGACAGCACCGGATAAAGCCTTGCCAGCAGGAATACGCCGGCCTTGACCATGGTGGCCGAGTGCAGATAGGCGGAAACCGGGGTCGGTGCCGCCATCGCGTTCGGCAGCCAGAAATGGAACGGAAATTGCGCGGACTTGGTGAACGCGCCGAGCAGCACCAGGGTCAGGATGAGCGGGTAAAGCGGGTCAGCCTTGATCAGATCTGCCGCCGCAATGACCTGACTCAGTTCATAACTGCCGGCAACCTGGCCGAGTAGAATGATGCCGGCCAGCAGGGCGAGACCGCCACCGCCGGTGACTACCAGCGCCATGCGGGCGGCGATGCGCGACTCGTAGGCTTCGGATTTGTAGGCGATGAGCAGAAAAGACGACAGGCTGGTAATTTCCCAGAACACCACCATCATCAGCAGGTTTTCCGACAGCACAATGCCGAGCATGGCCGACATGAACAGTAGCAGCAAGGCATAAAAGCGGCCGAGCTTGTCCTTGTCCGGCAGGTAATAGTAGGCGTAGAGCACGACCAGCAAGCCGATGCCGAGAATCAGGATGGTGAACAGCATGCCCAGACCGTCGAGGCGGAAAGCCAGATTGAAGCCATAGTCAGGCAGCCATTCGACCGGCACGACTACGGTCTGGCCGGAAACGACCAGCGCAAACAGCGGCACGAGCAAGGCCAGCGAGACCGCCATCACGGCACCTGCGGCGATTGCAGCAAGCTTGCGGCCGTGACTTTCGGCCAGCAACGGCAGCAACACACCGGCGAATGCGGTCAGCAATGCCAGCGGCAGCAGAAAGGCGTATGGTGAATTTTCAATCATGACGGGTAAAGCTCAAAAGCGGCATCTGTCGAGTTCTTATAGTCAGTTCCGGTGTGGAATTGGTTCAAAAAAGTGCCGGACGGGTTATCCGTGCTTGCACGGACAGACAATGGCAGTCCCGCTGGCGAAAATTATAGCATGGCGGTCATCGGGCCCCGGCGGCTACAGGCATGTATCACCGGACGAAATACGGCGCTGACCGGAATGCGCTGCTACTTGAAATGCATTGCGGGCATCCTCAACTAGGTAGCAATCCAATATTCACTTTGAGAGGGCAATATGCGCTTCGACAAACTGACCACCAAATTCCAGCAGGCCATCGCCGATGCGCAAAGCATCGCAGTCGGCAACGACAACCCCAGCATAGAGGCGCAGCATTTACTGCAGGCGCTGCTGCAACAGGAGGACGGCAGCACTTCCTCGCTGCTCGGCCATGCCGGCGTCAATCTGCTGCCATTGCGTGCGGCGCTGCAACAATCGATCAAGAATCTGGCAAGAATCGAGAACAATGCCGGTGAAGTCTCGATTTCCCGTGATCTCAACAACCTGCTGAACCTGACCGATAAATACGCCCAGCAACGCGGCGACAGCTATATCGCCAGCGAGATGTTTCTGCTGGCGCTGGCGGATGACAAGGGTGAAACCGGCCGCTTGCTGAAACAGCACGGCCTCAGCAAGGCAGCGCTGGAGCAGGCGATTCAGGCCGTGCGCGGCGGCGAGCAGGTGCAGGATGCCGAGGCCGAAGGCAGCCGTGAGGCGCTGAAGAAATATACACTGGACCTGACCGAGCGGGCGCGCATGGGCAAGCTCGACCCGGTGATCGGCCGTGATGACGAAATTCGCCGCGCCATTCAGGTATTGCAGCGCCGCACCAAGAACAATCCGGTGCTGATCGGTGAGCCCGGCGTCGGCAAGACCGCGATTGTCGAGGGGCTGGCACAGCGCATCGTCAACGGCGAGGTGCCGGACAGCCTGAAGAACAAGAAGGTGCTGTCGCTTGATATGGCGGCCCTGCTGGCCGGGGCCAAATACCGTGGCGAGTTTGAGGAGCGACTGAAGGCTGTGCTGAAGGAGCTGGCACAGGACGAAGGCCGCACCATCGTATTTATCGATGAAATCCATACCATGGTCGGCGCCGGCAAGGCCGAAGGTGCAATGGACGCCGGCAACATGCTGAAACCTGCATTGGCGCGCGGCGAGTTGCATTGCGTCGGCGCTACCACACTGGATGAATACCGCAAATATATCGAGAAGGATGCAGCGCTGGAGCGTCGCTTCCAGAAAGTGCTGGTGGATGAGCCGACGGTGGAGGCGACCATCGCCATCCTGCGCGGCCTGCAGGAGAAATACGAGCTGCATCACGGCGTTGAGATCACCGACCCGGCCATTGTGGCGGCCGCCGAAATGTCCCATCGCTACATCACCGACCGCTTTCTGCCGGACAAGGCCATCGACCTGATCGACGAGGCAGCTTCGCGCATCAAGATGGAAATCGATTCCAAGCCGGAAGTAATGGACAAACTCGACCGCCGGCTGATTCAGCTCAAGATCGAGCGCGAGGCGGTTAAGAAGGAGAAGGACGAGGGGTCGCAGAAACGCTTCGCACTGATCGAGGAAGAAATCGCTAAGCTAGAGAAGGAATACGCTGATCTGGAAGAAATCTGGAAAGCGGAAAAAGCGCAGGTGCAGGGCAGCCAGCACATCAAGGAGGAAGTCGAAAAGCTCAAGCTGCAGATGGAAGAAGCCACGCGCAAGGGCGACTGGCAGAAGGTTTCAGAACTGCAATACGGCAAACTGCCGCAACTGGAAGCGCAGCTGAAGCAGGCCGCCAAGGCGGAAGCGTCGGCCGAGCAGCCCAAACACAAGATGCTGCGCACCGAAGTCGGCGCCGAGGAGATCGCCGAAGTGGTCTCGCGCGCCACCGGCATTCCGGTTGCCAAGATGATGCAGGGCGAGCGCGACAAACTGCTGACCATGGAGAACAAGCTGCACGAACGCGTGGTCGGTCAGGATGAGGCCGTGCGCCTGGTGTCGGATGCCATCCGCCGCTCGCGCTCCGGGCTTTCCGATCCGAACCGGCCGTATGGTTCCTTCCTGTTCCTGGGCCCCACCGGGGTCGGCAAGACCGAGCTGTGCAAGGCGCTGGCCAATTTTCTGTTCGATTCGGAGGAGCATCTGATCCGTATCGACATGAGCGAATTCATGGAGAAGCATTCGGTGGCCCGCCTGATTGGCGCGCCGCCCGGCTATGTCGGTTACGAGGAAGGCGGTACGCTGACCGAAGCGGTGCGGCGCAAGCCCTACAGCGTGATTCTGCTGGATGAAGTGGAGAAAGCGCATCCGGACGTGTTCAACGTGCTGTTGCAGGTGCTTGATGATGGCCGTTTGACCGATGGTCAGGGTCGCACCGTGGATTTCAAGAACACCGTCATCATCATGACCTCCAACCTCGGTTCGCAGATGATCCAGAGCATGGCCGGCGACGATTATCAGGTGATCAAGCTGGCGGTGATGGGGGAAGTAAAAACCCACTTCCGTCCGGAATTCGTCAACCGCATCGATGAAGTCGTCGTCTTCCATTCGCTCGGTGAGGCCCATGTGAAATCGATTGCCCGCATTCAGTTGCAGAGCCTGGCCCAGCGCCTGGCGCGCATGGAGATGCAGCTTGATGTGAGCGATGCGGCGCTGGCAGAAATCGCCAATGCCGGTTTCGACCCGATTTATGGCGCAAGGCCGCTGAAGCGCGCCATTCAGTCGGAGATCGAGAATCCACTGGCAAAAGAAATTCTGAACGGGAATTTTGTCGCCAAGGATACGGTCAAAATTGATTGCAAGGGCGGAAAAATGCTGTTCAGCAAGAGTTGATCCGGACAGGAGGAGGTTGGCAATGCGCAGGCTGATATCCGGGGTTTCGTTATTGATCATGCTATCGGGCTGCGCAACGACGCAACCGCAGACGCCGCAGATTCAACGGATTTCGGCCGAGGAGCTGGAGCGCATCATGCCGCAGCCGTTGCCCAACCTGTCGTTGAGTGAACTGGTAGTGCTGTCCAACAGCGGCCTCTCCGCGGACGAGATCATCGAAAAGATCAAGGCCAGCGGCTCCCGTTACGATCTTTCGCCATCACAGGCGCTGCAGTTGAGCAAAGAGGGCGTTGACAGCAAAGTGCTGGATTACATCCATGCCAGCCGCGAGCAGGCCCTGCGCGATGGCGTTGCTGAAGAAATCAACAAGCGTGAACAGCAAAAGCAACAGGAGCTGGAGCGCATCAAACGTGAATATCAACTGCGTTCCTACCCCTATTACCACCCGTATTTCGGTTACGGCTATTACCCCTGGCGCCATCCGCGTTACTCCCCTTATTACGGGATCGGTATCGGCTGGTAGCGCCGCAGGCGGCGGCTGATTCGGCTGCAGATTCGGTGATATGCGCAGATGCGGATTACAATGAAATCTTTATGCGAAGTTCTCTGCCATGCGTCAATTTACTCATGAACTGCACCTTAAAACCAACGGCCGCCGCCTCTACGACATCACGCCCGATGTGCTGAAATGGGTCGAGCGCAGCGAGATCGAAACCGGCGTGCTGACCCTGTATATTCAGCATACGTCCGCCAGTCTACTGATCAACGAAAACTACGACCCCGATGTGCTGGTCGATATGGAGGCCTTCTTCGCCAGACTGGTGCCTGACGGTGATACACTCTTCGTCCATACGGTCGAGGGCCAGGACGACATGCCGGCGCATATCCGCAGTGCACTGACACAGAGCAGCCTGTCGATCCCCGTGTTGCAGGGTGATCCCGCACTTGGGCAGTGGCAGGGCATATTTCTTTATGAACACCGTTTCATGTCGCACTCGCGCCGTGTGCTGATGCATCTGATCGGCGAGTGAGTCGTGCACATTCCTGATTTCAGCATTTCGGCCATTCCTAAAATCCTGTTCGGCGACGGCACGTCGCGCCAGCTGCCGGCGCTGGCAGCACAGTTCGGCAACCGGGTATTGCTGCTCACCGGCGCGCATTCCTACATCGACACGCAGCACTGGCCGGATCTGCAAGCGGCGCTGGATGCGCATGGTGTTGCCTGCTTGCACGATACTGTAGCGGGCGAACCTTCGCCTGCGCTGGCCGATGCCCTGGCCAGCCGCTATCGCAACGAATATATCGCCGTTGTCATCGGCATCGTTGGTGGCAGCGTGCTCGATGCTGCCAAGGCAGTTGCCGGTTTGCTGCGCGTGCCCAACAGCGTGATGGACTTTCTCGAAGGCGTGGGGCCTGAACTGCCTTATCCCGGTCCGGCCGTGCCTTTCATCGCCGTGCCGACCACGGCGGGCAACGGCTCCGAAGCAACCAAGAATGCCGTGCTGTCGCAGCAGGGCGCAGGCGGTTTCAAGAAATCCTTTCGACACGAAACGCTGGTGCCGGCCTATACGGTGATCGACCCGCAACTGCTGTCGACCTGCCCGCCAGCGCTGATCGCGGCCAACGGCATGGATGCGTTCACGCAGCTGCTGGAATCCTATGTTTCCACGCGCGCCAACCCTTTCACAGATGCGCTGGCGATGTCGGGCATGCGGGCGGTGCGCGACAGCCTTGCGGGCTGGTACCTGAATCAGGGTGATGTTGCTGCACATCGGGCCAACATGGCTTATGCCGCGCTGCTTTCCGGCATCACGCTTGCGCAGGTGGGGTTAGGGTCGGTGCACGGGCTGGCGGCGCCGTTGGGCGCTTTCTTCCCGATACCGCACGGTGTCGTTTGCGGAACTCTGGTTGCCGAGTGCACCCGCGTCAATATTCGCCTTCTGCGCGAGCGTGAGCCGCAAAGCCCGGCCTTGTGGCGTTACGCGCACGTTGGCAAGGTGCTGGCAAACGACATGAAGCTTGATGAAAGCGGCGGGCAGGATGCGCTGGTCGATGTGCTGGAAAGGTGGACACTGGAAATGGATTTGCCACGGCTGGGCACATACGGCATGCAGCCTGCGGATATTCCACGCGTGGTGGCCAATTGCCGCGGCAGCAGCATGAAGACCAATCCGCTGGTGCTGAGCGACGAGGAGGTTGCGGCCATCCTCCAGGCGCGGCTTTGACGCTGTTCAGCGCTGGATAAGGAAGCCTGCCTGGCGCAGCGCTGCCTGAAGTTTCTCCGCCACCAGACGGTGGCCGGCCGCGTTCGGATGTATCGGGTCCGCCTTCAACGAATTTTTCGATAGCACTTCCGTGAACAGATCCTCGATCAGTGGCACGCCGGTTTCTTCTGCCAGCTGCCGGTAGAGCGCGTGATCGGAGAGCAATCCTGTGGCCGCACCGAAAGCGCTTGGCTGTGGAATGGCAAGCAGCAGCGTCTGTACGCCGGCATCCTGTGCTTCGGTCAGAATCGCGCGCAGGTTGTCGCTGGTCTGATCCGGCGGGACACGTCTGAGAAAATCATTGCCACCCAGAGCGACGATCAGCAGGTCGATTTCATGGGTATCAAGCAGTTCGGGCAGACGTTCGAGCCCGCCCGCGCTGGTGTCGCCGGGCACGCCGGCATTGACGATGTGCCAGCCGGTGCCGTCTGCGAGCAGGCTGGGGTAATCTTCGCCGTTGCCCGCGCCAGTGCCGTAGCTCAGGCTGTCGCCCAGAATGACGACGGTGGCATCCTCTGCCAGCGGCGCATATTGCGGCGCTTTGCTGCAGGCGCCCAGCCATAGCGGCAACATCATCAGCAGGGCGGCCAATCCGTGCTGCAACTTCACCGGACGGTACTCCAGGCCAGCGGGTCGAGCGGCTTGCTCTGACGGCGCAGTTCGAAGTAGAGCCCCGGGCTTTCATTGCCGCCGGTATTGCCGACGGCGGCAATGGTGTCGCCGCCTTTGACGTCGTCGCCGAGATTTTTCAGCAAGGCCTGATTGTTGCCGTACAGGCTCATGTACCCATCGCCGTGATCGACGATGATGAGATTGCCGAAACCGCGCAGCCAGTCGGCAAATACCACGCTGCCCTTGGCCACGGCCTTGACTTCGGCGCCTTCCTCGGCGCGGATGAACAGCCCTTTCCAGGAAACGCCGGTATCTTCGCGCGCGGCGCCGAAACGGTTGGCGACTTCGCCGCGCACCGGCAGGTTGAGCTTGCCTTTCAGCGCGGCGAAGTTGCTGCCGTCATACTGGCTGCTCGGTAATGCCTCGTTCTTGGCAACGGTTTTTGGCGTGCCGGATTTCTCTGTCGGTTTTTGCGCCTGCTTGCGTTTGGCTGCCTGTTCGCGCGCAATTTTTGCCAGCCGGTCGACAAGCCTGGAAAGACGCTTTTCATCGCGCTTCAGCTTGTTGATTTCGTTTCTTTGCGCGGCGATCTTGCTGGAGAGTTTCTTCAGCACCTTGCTGCGTTCGGCCTTCTGCGCCTGCAATGATTTGCGCTCTTCTTCCTGCGCGATCCTGAGCGCTTCGATTTCGCGAAGCGCCGCTTCGGTGCTTTCATTGAGAGCGGCCATGAGCGCGAGGTTGCCCTGCATACTGCTGATGACTTCGGCGCGGGCTTTGGAAATATAGGTGAAATAGTGCAGCTGACGTGCAATCTGGTTCGGATCCTGTTGTTCCAGCATGATCTTCAGCGGATTTTGCTGGCCGTAAAGATACTGCTGATAGAGCTGGTTGCCGAGAAGTTGTTGTTGCGTTGCGAGCGTTTGATTGAGTTCGGCCTGCTGTTTTTCCAGATTTTCCAGCATGGCGCGGTTCTGCTTCTGCTGCTGGTTCAGTTCATAGAGCTTGCGGTTGGCAACGCTGATGGCTTTTTCGCTGTCCTTCAGTTCGTCGGCCGCGTCCTTGTGCGCTTCGCGCGATGAATTGAGTTCCTTGTTGAGCGCTTCGATCTTTTTGTGCAGCGCGTTGAGCTCCGCTTTCGAGCTTTCGGCCTTCGGGTTTGCCGCCGCCGGCAGGCTGACGCACATCGCCGCCGCGATGGTGAGCGTCGCCAACGTAAACGCTGCCAGCTTAAACGCCGTCAGGCTGTTGCGTAGCAGGCTGAGCATGGAAAAGCGGCAATCAGGCATGCGCGATCAGGCCGCGAAGTCGAGCAAAGGCTTGCCGGTCATTTCTGCCGGTTGTGGCACGCCCATCATCTTCAGCAGCGTCGGTGCGATGTCGGACAGGGCGCCGTCATCGGCCAGTTTCGCCTTGCGGCCGACATAGAGCAGCGGCACCAGGTTGGTGGTGTGCTGTGTATGCGGCTGATTGTTGATGGTGTCGCGCATCATTTCCACATTGCCGTGGTCGGCGGTGATGATGACCTCGGCGCCGGTTTTCTGCGCAGCTGCAACAATGCGGCCGATACAGGTATCGACCGTTTCCACGGCCTTGACCGCCGCTTCGAGTATGCCGGAGTGGCCGACCATGTCGCAGTTGGCGTAATTGCAGATGACAGCTTGGTATTGCCGGCTCAAGATGGCCTCCTCCAGGCGGTCGGTCACCTCGTGCGCACTCATTTCCGGTTGCAAGTCATAGGTGGCCACCTGCGGCGAGGGCACCAGAATGCGGTCTTCGCCCTCGAATACCAGCTCTTCGCCGCCGTTAAAGAAGAAGGTGACGTGCGGATATTTCTCCGTTTCGGCGATGCGCAACTGTTTGTAGCCCAGTTTGGAAATGTATTCGCCGAAGGTATTCCTGACTTCGAAAGGCGGGAAGATGGCCACCGCGGCTGCTTCGTTCTTGTCATGCATGGTTAGCGTGAAATAACCGGCCAGTTTGCGCACATGGCGACGATGGAAGCCGTCGAACTGCGGCGCCAGCAGGGCGTGGGTAAGCTGGCGGGCGCGGTCGGAGCGGAAGTTCATCTGCACGATGATGTCGCCGTCCTCGACGTGGACGGGCGTCTCACCCGGCGCGGCGATCACCGTGGCTTTGACGAATTCGTCATGCTCATCCCGCGCATATGCGGCCTGCAGGCCTTCCATGGCGCTGGCAGCGCGGAATTCGCTGATGCCCTCGGTCAGCATGTCATAGGCGGCTTCGACCCGGGGCCAGCGCTTGTCGCGATCCATGGCATAAAAACGGCCGCAGATCGAGGCGATTTTGCCGGCGCCGAGCGATTGCAGTTTTGCTTCAAGTTTTTCGATATAAGGTCCGGCGCTGACCGGCGGCGTATCGCGGCCGTCCAGGAAAGCGTGTACGTAGACTTTCTGCAATCCGCGTTTGACCGCCATTTCAACCATGGCGTGAATGTGATCCTGATGGCTGTGGACACCGCCGTCCGACAGCAGACCGAACACATGCAGTGCCTTGCCGCTTGTTTTCAGCGTGTCGATGGCTGCGGTCAGGCTGGGCAGCTCGAAAAATGCGCCGGACTGGATAGCCTGGTTGATGCGCTCGAAATCCTGATAGACGACGCGGCCGGCGCCGATGTTGAGGTGACCGACTTCCGAGTTGCCCATCTGGCCGTCAGGTAGACCGACATAATGTTCCGAGGCGTTGATCAGTGTATGCGGATGTTCTCCCCAGAGCCTCTCCCAGTTAGGTTTGCGGGCCTGGGCAATGGCGTTGTCGGCGACTTCTTCGCGGTAGCCGAAACCATCCAGAATCAAAAGAATCACAGGGGTTATGTTCATGGTGTTGTTCTGCAGTGTTCAGGGTGATGTGTCATTGTATTATATTCCTCGGTACGGCATGGCCGCCGGCACGCTGCCTGTATCCGGTTCTGCCGCAGGCTTTTTTGCCCGATATGGTCGATAATGTCGGTTTTTCGCAGTTATTTTCAAGAGGTGCAGTGTGGAATTCTTAAGCAATAATATTTTGTTGATCGGCCTGGCGATTGGTTCCGGCCTCATGCTCCTGTGGCCCATGCTTAAGCGCGGCGGTGGCGTGGTTAATGTGTCGGCCAGCGAGGCTGTGCTGCTGATCAACCGCAGTAACGCCATCGTGCTCGATGTGCGTGACGATGCCGAGTTTGCCGCCGGCCACATTACCGATGCGCGCCATATTCCTCTGGCCAGGCTCAGCGAAAGGATAGGCGAGCTGGAGAAGTTCAAGGACAAGCCCATCCTCGTCAATTGCCAGGCCGGCGTGCGCTCGGGCAAGGCCTGCGATATTCTGCGCAAGCATCAGTTCACCGGGCTGCACAATCTGCAGGGCGGTCTGAACGCCTGGGTTGCGGCCAAGCTGCCGATGGTCAAGGGTTGATCATGGCAAATGTCGTCATGTACACCGCCGCCTATTGCCCGTATTGCCTGAACGCCGAGCGCCTGCTGGCAAGCAAGGGAGTCGAGGTCAGCAAGATACGGGTCGATCTCGACCCGGAGTTGCGCGTGGCCATGATGGAAAAAACCGGCAGACGCACGGTGCCGCAGATCTATATCGACGAACGCCATATCGGCGGTTTTGACGAACTGCGCGCGCTTGATCTGGCGGGCGGTCTGGATCCGTTGCTGGGCAGGCAGGCCTGATGTCCTTGCAGCGTAATCGCCGCTGCAAATCCCCGATAAAAACCCTTGAGGCAGTAGGCGGATTCAAAAGCCCTGCATAAAAAGATAGAATGTCGGATTGAAAATTTCCGCGACCATGAAACCTGCGCGGTTTCGTCGCTTAACCCAAGCACCCGGACTCAAGCACCCGGCGTGCATAACTAGGAAGTGTCATGGCAGAAGATCAGAACCAAGCAGCAGAAGCGCAAGAGCCGGTATTCGGCATCGAGAAAATCTACGTCAAGGATTTGTCCCTCGAGATTCCGAACGCACCACAGATTTTCCTTCAGCGCGAAGCGCCCCAAGTCGGTATCGAACTGAGCAATTCCGCGCGCAAGCTGGAAGACGGCCTGTTTGACGTCAGCATCACCGTGACGGTGACTTCCAAGATCGAAGACAAGACCGTGTTTCTGGTCGAGGTTGCCCAGGCCGGCATTTTTCAGGTACGCAACATTCCGGAAGAAAACCTCGAAGGTCTGCTCGCAGTGACATGCCCGAACATTCTTTTCCCGTATGCGCGTGAAGCAGTTTCCGACCTCGTCGTGCGTGCCGGTTTTCCGCCGGTATTGCTCAACCCGATCAATTTCGAGGCGCTCTACCTGCAACAAAAACAGCAGCAGCAACAGCAACAACAAGCTGCAGGCGCTGAAGGCGCCAGCACGCACTGATCGTTTGGCTGACTGTGTCCTTACTGCGTCGGACATTATCAAGCCTGCTCCTGCTGATGCCGTTGACGGCATCGGCACTGGAGTACCGTTCGATTGCCGTTCCGCGTGCAGTGTTGTTCGATGCGCCATCGGCGCAGGCCAAAAAACTGTATGTCATCTGGGAAGGCTATCCGGTCGAAATCATCGTCAACCTGGGTGACTGGGTGAAGGTGCGCGACAATCAGGGCGGTCTTACCTGGGTGGAATCGCGTCAACTCAGTCCCAAGCGTACCGTGATCGTGGTGCAGGATGGCGCCGAAATGCGCGAGACGGCGGATGCTGCGGCGCCGCTCCTGTCGCGCCTGGAAAAGGATGTCGTGCTGGATTATCTGGAAACCGGTGCCGGCTGGATCAAGGTCAGGCATCGTGACGGTCTGGCCGGCTATGTGCCGGCGACAGCAGTCTGGGGCTTTTGATTGCGCTGGTGCGGTTGTGCGCTGATGATGCGGTGAGCCGCTGATTTTGCCGGGCTGTGATTTACTGGGCTGTGATTTACTGGGCTGTGATTTACTGGGCTGTGATTTAAAAGCGAGTCACAATTGAAAAAAATAGCCGTTCTCGGCGCCGGTGCCTGGGGCACCGCGCTTGCCATTCAACTTAGTCAGCGCCATCAGGTTGCGCTCTGGACACGCAACATCGAACATGCTGATGCCATGCGCAGGGCTGGCTGCAACAGCCAGTATCTCGGCGACTTTGCCTTTCATGCCAATCTGACTGTCGAGCACGCGCTTGGCGCCGCACTTGATGACGCCAGCCTGATTGTCTCGGTCGTACCGAGCAGTGGTTTCCGGCAGATGCTGACGGATATCCGCCATACCGGCAGCAATGCACCGCTGATATGGGCTTCCAAGGGGCTCGAACCGGCGACCGCAAAGCTGCCCTACGAAGTCGCCGAAGAGGTGCTGGGAGACGACTGTAGCTGGGGCGTGCTGTCCGGCCCCAGTTTTGCCGCCGAGCTCGCGCGCGGCTTGCCGACTGCCGTGACCATTGCCTCGGCCAGCGAACAGCTGGCGAATGAAGCCGGCGTGCTGGTTCATGGCGGTCATATGCGCGTTTACACCAGTCACGATGTGATCGGCGTTTCGGTCGGTGGCGCAGTAAAGAACGTGATGGCGATCGCTGCGGGTATCAGCGATGGCATGAAATTCGGCAGCAACGCCCGTGCCGCACTGATTACGCGGGGGCTGGCAGAAATGACGCGTTTCGGCGTTGCCCTCGGCGGCAAAAAGGAAACTTTCATGGGTCTGACCGGCGCCGGTGATCTGATACTGACCTGTACCGGCGAGTATTCGCGCAATCGTGAGGTCGGCTTGCGTCTTGCGGCAGGCCAGACTTTGCCTGATATCCTGCAGCAACTCGGCCATGTCGCCGAAGGCGTGCACACCACGCGCGAAGTGTTCAATCGCGCCGCCATGCTGGGTGTCGAAATGCCCATCACCGCCGAGGTGAATCAGGTGCTGTCGAACGGGCGATCGCCACGTGAGGCGGTGGAAAATCTGTTGGGCCGGGAACAAAAACCGGAAGCACTCTGACCTTGGCCTGCAGGCCGCTCATGCGGCGGCCGGTTTTCTGCTCTAGCCCAATCTGCTCTCCAGCGCAGTTGTTGACGCTCAATTAATCTTGAGCGCTGTCTTTTAACCGCTCAATTGATCTTGAGCGCTGTCTGCAATCGCTCAATTGATCTTGAGCGCCGTCTGCAATCGCTCAATTGATCTTGAGCGCCGTCTGCAATCGCTCAATTGATCTTGATCTCTATGAGCGGCTTCTTGCCTTCCGGGTTGCCGACCCACAGCGGGTGTTCGACGAATGCGTCGTTGTACAGGCTTTTCTGTTTGTCCCATTCGTTGAAGCTGAGTCCGGTCAGATCGGCCCAGGTGTGTATGAAATGTGACAGGCTGTAGGGCCTGTCCGTGAACGCAGAAAAGTCGCGCGGCGTGCTGGCCTGCCAGGCCGGTGAAGTCCACAGCATGAAGGGTACGGCGTACATTGCCAGCGTCGGGCTGCCTTCATTGCGTCCGAGCATTTTGTGCGGCGGCGTGTCGTAGACGTCTTCGCCATGATCGGCGAAATACAGCAGCAGGCTACGCTGATTTCTGGCATCCAGTTTTTCGATCAGGCTGGAGACGACGAAGTCGTTATACAGCACGGCGTTGTCATAGCTGTTGATCACCTCGACCTGATCCTCGTCCATTACCGGCAGAAGGCCTTCGCGGTCGTTGAAGCGGTCGAATTCCGGCGGGTAGCGATAATCATATTTCATGTGCGTGCCAAGCAGGTGGATGACGATGAACTTCCGCGGCGCATCGTCTGCAAGAACCTCTTCGAACGGAGCGAAAACGTTCTCGTCGTATTCGCGCGAGTTCTGCGCGCGGCTGTTGTTCATGTAATGCTGCACGTCCATGTGTTTGGAAAACGTTGTCAGCATGGTATTGCGTTTGGTAATGGTCTGCTGGTTGGTGATCCAGTAGGTTTTGTAGCCGGCCTGTTTCATGATGTTCATCAGCGACGGCTTGGTGAGGCTGAAGCCGGGATTCTGCTGATCGGCGAAGGTCAGCACCTGCTCCAGCGACTCGATGGTGTAGGGTCTGGGCGAAACTACCTGATTGAACACGGTGAGCTGGTTTTTCATGGCATCCAGCCGGGGGGTGGTTTTACGCTGGTAGCCTTACAGGCTCAAATGCTGGCGGTTGGTGGATTCGCCGATCACCATCACCAGGGTCGAAGGCAGGTCGCGATAAGCATCCTGCAGATTCTCGACCGGCGGCAGCGCGGCATTTTTTTCCAGCAGGCTTTGCATGTTGTTCAGTTGCTTGCGGTATTGCAGATAGCCGACGACCATCTGCCATGGCTCTGCAGGTTCCATGCGTCTTTGAAGTTTATCCACGGCTTCATCCCAGCCTTGTCCCTTGACCACCGACTCCTTGAATAGCGGAAACAGGAACAGGAAGGTCACGATGACGAGACTGGCGATCTTGGCTGAGCGGGGCGAGAGAGCCGGTGCGTGCAAACGCCGCCAGAGGAAGATGGCTATCGCAGTGTGGGCGGCAAACACCAGCAGCATCCACCAGCGGAAATACTGGGCGATATATTCGCTCGATTCGGCCGGGTTGGATTCGAAGATGATGAACAGCACGCTTTGCGAAAACTCCTGCCTGTAAATGCAGAAGTAGCCAAGACTGACCAGCGAGCTTGCCCACAGCACCAAGCCGATCGTGGCGGCAATCGCACGCGTTCTGTGCGGAAACAGCAGCACCGGCACCAGCCACAGCAGGCTCATGTAGACCGCTTGGCGGAAGCCGACAAAGATGGTGCTGTCGGTCAGCTGGAGCAGCAAGTGGGTAATGCCGGAAAAATAGAAGAAAAACAGATAGAGATTCAATACGATGCGCCAGTTCGGCTGGCTGATTGTTGGATATGAAGGCATTGGATTCTCGTTCGAACGTGACAAAAGCGCCCCCGCAAATGCCAGGCGCAGATGAATCAACGGGCAATTTTACCCGATATAGGCTTTGTGATTAAAGGCCGCCATTGAAGCCGTTCTGTCGCCACGCCTCATACACCAACACGGCGACCGAGTTGGAGAGGTTGAGGCTGCGGCTTTCTGCCAGCATCGGCAGCCGTAGCCGCTCTGTTGTGGCAAATCCGGTGCGGATCTCTTCCGGCAGGCCGCGCGATTCCGGCCCGAAAACGAAGACGTCGCCGACGCTGAAGCGCACGTCGGTGTAGCGCCGGCTGCCTTTGGTGGTCAGCGCGTACATGCGTTTGCCGGCCAGCGCATCCTTGCAGGCCTGCCAGTTTTCATGCACTTGCAGGTTGGCGTATTCGTGATAATCCAGCCCGGCGCGGCGCAGCTGCGCGTCCTCAAGGCTGAAGCCCAGTGGTTTGACCAGATGCAGGGTGGCGCCGGTGTTGGCGCAGAGCCGGATGACATTGCCGGTATTGGGCGGAATCTCGGGCTCGAACAAAACAACGTGAAACATGGGGATGGCTATCCTTTGGCCTGTGTGCGTGCAACAACCCAGCATTCTACATGCGAAGCACCGGCGGCTTTAACGGTGGACGCCAGCTCATGCAGGCTGGCGCCGGTGGTCATGACGTCGTCGACCAGCAGGATGCGCTCGCACTGCAGGCGCTGTTCGCAGCGAAAAGCGCCGCGCATGTTTCTGCTGCGCGCTTTCAACGGCAGACTGGCTTGCGGCGGTGTCAGGCGAATGCGCTGACAGGACGTGGTGTCGAGTGTGCTGTGCAATTGCCGGTTGAGCAGGCGCGCGATTTCCAGCGACTGGTTGAAGCCCCGTTCGGCCAGTCGTTTCGGATGTAGTGGCATGGGAATGATGCGGTCGAAAGTGGCAGTCCTGCTGAATCGCTGCAACATCAGCTTACTGAAAGTTTGTGCGATATGCAGGGCTTGCTGATATTTGTAGCGTTGCAGCAGCTGTGCGAGCGGATAGGCGTAATTGAACAGTGCGCGGGTTATATCGAAGGCCGGCGCTGATCGCAGACAGCTGCCGCAGACGGCACCGAAAGGCGAGAGCAGGCTGCATTGCGGGCAAGCGGAGGCGGGTTGCCAGGGCAGATCCTCAAGGCAGCCGGTGCAGAGCGCAAGTTCGCCGCCATCCGCTGCTGCACACAGCATGCAGCCTTGTGGGAATAACATTTGATTAAAAAATAATCTATAGTTAATCAATATTGGGTTTTTCTCTTAACAAGTTATAATGGCCGAAATTTTCGGGGCCCGTCCATGTCGATTAAAACCTGTACTGCCGCACAGCAAATGCGCGCTGCGCAAACATTCACATTTTTTTCCATCCTTGCCGTGCTGCTTTTGCCGGCGGTAATTCCGATGCTGCTATGGATTGCCGCCTCGATTTTTGT
Organism: Methylophilales bacterium LSUCC0135; assembly: GCA_001704575.1. GTDB lineage: Bacteria > Pseudomonadota > Gammaproteobacteria > Burkholderiales > Methylophilaceae > UBA6140. The sequence continues at coordinate 79,427 of MCAW01000005.1, read as the reverse complement.
TTACGCGGCAGCGGCTTGCCATCCTAACCCCAAGGTGTGCGGCTACATCAAATATTCGGCCTACCGTTTTTACGGCATTGTCGGCGCACTGGTGGTTGCCCTCAATTTTAGCCCACAAATGGCCAAAGCGATGGGCGGCTGGCTGCCCTTGGTGCTGACGATATGGCTGGTTTGCATTCTCGTTGTGGTGCCTTTCGGCGTGCGCGACCTGCTGCGTGCGAAGCAAGAGCCCTGGCAGGATATCCAGTATGAATCTGACGAACATTAACGAAACGAAGGAAATCAGCATGATTGAAGCTGTCGTCGATACGAGCAGTATTAAGAAGGTTGCAGCGGCTGAAGCGCCTGCGGCACGCTGGAGCGTGGCAGAGATCGTGGAACTGTTCGAGCTGCCGTTCAGCGATCTGATCTATCGCGCGCAAATCGTGCACCGTGAAAACTTCGACCCCAATCAAGTCCAGGTCAGCACCCTGCTTTCGATCAAGACCGGTGGCTGCTCGGAAGACTGCGGCTACTGTCCGCAATCAGCGCGCTACCAGACCGAGGTCGAGAACCAGGACCTGATGCAGCTTGAAGAAGTGCTGGCCGCTGCCAGAGCCGCCAAGGAAAGCGGTGCCAGCCGTTTCTGCATGGGCGCGGCCTGGCGCAGCCCCAAGCAGCGTGATCTGGAGCCGGTACTGAGAATGGTGCAGGAGGTCAAGGCCATGGGGCTGGAAACATGTGCCACGCTGGGCATGCTGAAGGAAGGACAGGCCGAGCAACTGAAAGAGGCCGGTCTCGACTATTACAACCATAACCTCGATACCGCTCCGGAGTTCTACGGCGACGTCATTTCCACGCGCACCTATCAGGATCGTCTCGATACGCTGGAGCGTGTGCGCGAGGCCGACATCAATGTTTGTTGCGGCGGCATCATCGGCATGGGCGAATCCCGTGTGCAGCGCGCCGGACTGATCGCGCAGCTGGCCAACATGTCGCGTCCGCCGGAAAGCGTGCCGATCAATCTGCTGACCCAGGTCGAAGGTACGCCATTGCACGGCACCGAAGCGCTCGATCCGTTCGAGTTCGTGCGTACCATTGCCGTTGCCCGCATCACCATGCCTGCCAGCCATGTGCGTCTTTCCGCCGGACGTCAGAGCATGCACGAAGGCATACAGGCGCTCTGTTTCATCGCCGGCGCCAACTCGATTTTCTACGGTGAGAAACTACTGACGACCGGTAACCCGGAAGCGGAAGCCGATCAGCAGCTGTTCGCAAGACTGGGCATCAAGCCTGAAGGCCATTAAAAGATCAAGTGAGATCAAGCTCGTGGTGGGGAGCGCAGCCTGATGGTTGCGCTCCCGGCCGCAGCGCCAGGATGACCGTGCAACATCATTCCCGTCCATCAACGCCTTTTGCCGAACTCGAACAGGAACTGGCCGAACGCCAGGCTGCCGGTCTGATGCGCAGGCGGCGGCTGCTCGAAAGCCCGCAGTCGGCGCATATCCGCGTTGACGGTAAAGACGTGCTGTCGTTTTGCAGCAACGATTATCTTGGGCTGGCCAATCATCCGGCATTGATTGCCGCCATGCAGCAAGCGGCAGCCAGCGCCGGTGCCGGCAGCGGCGCATCGCACCTCATCACCGGGCACCATGTCTTCCACGATATGCTCGAGCAGGCGCTTGCGAACTTCACCGGACTGCCTGCCGCACTCTGTTTTTCGACCGGTTATATGGCCAATCTCGGCGTTGTTGCGGCGCTGATGCGGCGCGGCGATGCCATCTTTGCCGACAGGCTCAACCATGCTTCGCTCAACGATGCGGCCGTATTGTCGCGCGCCGATCTGCAACGCTACCGTCATAACGACCTTGAGCATCTGGCGCGATTGCTGGAAAAAAGCAGCGCGACACGCAAGCTGGTGGTGGCTGATGCTGTTTTCAGCATGGATGGCGACATCGCGCCGGTACCTGCGCTGCTTGAACTGTGCGAGCGCCATGATGCATGGCTGCTGCTCGACGACGCGCATGGCTTCGGCGTGCTCGGCACACACGGCGAAGGCGTGCTCGGGCATTTCGGCGTACGGTCGCCGCGTATCATCTACATGGCCACGCTGGGCAAGGCAGCCGGGGTGGCGGGCGCATTCGTGGCCGCCGAGCAGGTCGTTATTGATTATCTGCTGCAGCACGCACGCACCTATATCTACACCACTGCATCACCGCCGCCGCAGGCTGCTGCCGTGCTGGCGGCGCTTGAGTTGATCGCTGCAGACGACGCGCGCAGGGCGCACCTGCAGACGTTGATTGCCACCCTGAAATCCCGACTGCAGTCCTGCCGCTGGCCGCTGATGCCTTCCGTTACGGCAATACAGCCGCTACTGGTCGGCAGCAACCATGATGCCTTGCGCCTGAGCGAGCTTTTACTGACACGCGGCGTGCTGGTGCCAGCGATTCGTCCGCCGACCGTGCCGCAGGGTACCGCGCGCTTGCGCATCTCGCTCTCGGCAGCGCACAGCCCGGCGGATATCGAGCGTCTGGCGACCGTGCTGGCTGAGGCTGAATCAGACTGGGAACTGCCATGAAGCGACTGCATCTCGAAACCCACGGTGATCCGCAAAACAGTCGGCAACTGGTGCTGATTCACGGCTGGGGCATGCACGGCGGCGTCTGGCAACCTTTGCTTGAACGCTTGTCGCCACATGTCTGCATGCATGTGGTGGATTTGCCTGGTATGGGTTTCAGTCAGCCGATTGAACCGGTATATCTTGATGCCGTTGCAGAAAGTCTGCTGCAGGTGCTGCCGGATGCTGCCGATATGTGCGGATGGTCGCTCGGCGGACTGGTGGCCATGCGACTCGCCTTGCTGCAACCGGAGCGTGTGCGGCGGCTGGTACTGGTCGGCAGTACGCCCTGTTTCGTCAACCGTCATGCACAGAATGGCCGCCAACCCTGGCAGCACGGAGTCGATGCGGCGGTATTCCATGAATTCGCTGGGCAGGTGGGCGCTGATTACCATGCCACGCTGCTCAAGTTTCTGACCCTGCAGTGCATGGGCTCGACCGATTCGAAAAACACCATCAAACAGTTGCGCGCGAGCTTTACTGAACGACCCGCGCCGGCCGCAAAAACACTGCAGGATGCTTTGAGCATGCTGCTTGAAAACGACCTGCGCGAAGAAATCGCCGCATTGCAAAAGCCGGCCCTGCTGATTCACGGCGACCGTGACAATCTCGCCCCGGTCGGCGCCGCGCACTGGATGTCGCAGCAGCTGCCGATAGCCGATTTGCGCGTGATTGCAGGCGCATCGCACGCGCCGTTTCTTTCGCACCCCGAACAGTTCAGCGAGGCCTTGCTGCAATTTATGGAAGCTGACCAACCCCGATGAGCCACGACGTTTACCACATGGACAAGGCGCGCGTGCGCGCCTCTTTTGACCGCGCCGCCAGCACTTATGATGCGGCAGCGGTGCTGCAGGCAGAAGTCAGAAGCCGTATGCTGGAACGGCTCGACCTGGTCAAAATCTCACCGCAGCGCATTCTCGATGCCGGTTGCGGTACCGGACACGCCACCTCGGCATTATCCGGGCGTTTCAGGAAAAGCGAGGTGCTGGCGCTGGATATTGCGCTCGGCATGCTTAAGGCTACGCAAGCAAGACAGGGCATGTTCGCGCGCTTGTTCGGCAGCGGCCGCCAGCGGCATGTCTGCGCCGATATCGAGCAACTGCCGCTCGCTTCTGCAAGCATGGGTCTGATCTGGTCCAACCTTGCCATCCAGTGGTGCAACGATCTCGATGCCGCCTTCGGCGAAGCGCATCGCGTGCTGCAACCGGAGGGGCTGCTGATGTTCAGCACGTTCGGGCCGGACACCTTGAAAGAACTCAGGCACGCTGCCGCTGCCGACCCTGCTCACGTTCATGTCAGCCGCTTCATCGATATGCATGATATCGGCGATGCGCTGGTACGTGCCGGTTTCAGCGCGCCGGTACTCGACGTCGAGCGCTATACATTGACCTACGACGATGTACTCGGGGTCATGCGGGACCTCAAGGCCATCGGCGCCCATAATGCAGCCGACGGCCGTGCGCGTGGTTTGATGGGCAAGGGCTTTCTGCGCCGCCTGACTGAAAACTACGAACAGTTCAGAACAGCCGGACGCCTGCCCGCCACCTTTGAAGTGGTCTACGGGCATGCCTGGAAACCTGCACCCAAGACGCAATTGGGCGAAGGCGTGGCACCTGTGACGTTCAGGCCGCGCAGATGAGACAGGGATTTTTCATCACTGGCACCGATACCGGCGTCGGCAAGAGTCTGGTAGCGGCTGCGCTGTTGCATCTCCATGCGGAAAAGGGCAGGCGCGCCGTCGGCATGAAACCGGTCGCTGCCGGTGCGCACATGGTGAAGGGACGCTTGCTGAATGAGGATGTCGGGCAACTGATGGCCGCGGGCAATGTCGATGCCCCACTCGAACTGATCAATCCCTACGTCTTTGCCCCGCCGGTTGCACCGCATATCGCAGCGCAGCAGGCGGGCGTGCAAATTTCGATAACTGCAATCATGCGCGCGTTCGAAGCCTTGTCTGACAAAGCGGAAGTGGTCGTGGTGGAAGGCGCCGGCGGTTTCTGCGTGCCGCTCAATGACAATGAAGACATGGCTGATCTGGCTTGCGCGATGGGTTTGCCGGTGATTCTGGTGGTCGGCATGCGACTCGGTTGCCTCAATCACGCCTTGCTCACGGTGGAGGCGATACGCGCGCGCGGACTGTCGCTGGCAGGTTGGGTTGCCAACCGCATCGACCCCCAGATGTCCTGTTTCGAGGAAAATCTCGACAGCCTCAGGCAGCGTATTGCGGCGCCCTGTCTGGGTGTGATCGGCTGGCAGGCCGGTATTAGCCATCAGCTGGCTGCCCGCTCGCTGCGGCTGCCGGAGGATATTCCCGAATAGTCCGTACCCGGATTATTCCTTAATCCGCCAGCGCCGCGCTCTCGACCACCACCCGGTAAAGCTTCAGCTCCGCCTGCGATTTCAAGAGCACCCCCTGCACCTGTACCTGCCCCTGATTGCCCGCCGCGATGCTGCTGGCGATCGCCAGCGGGCGGCTGCGGTCGATGGCCCTGCCGGTTCTTTCGTCATGCAGCGTCACGCTGACACGCACACCCGCGACGGCGACTGGTGTTGCATTTTGTACGACGGCGTATAGATTGCCGCTGTTGTCTGTTCTGACACCGGTTTTCAAGTATTTGCCGGGATTTTTCGGCAGGTCGATACGCACGTAGCGTTCAGTCGAGGCCTTGCCGATATCGGAGTTGGAACCGGCCGCGATCTGGTAATTCTTCAATGCGGTATCGATATCGCCGCGCGCTTCGGCGATTTCGCCGAGGAAGAAGTGGCCGGGCGCAGTCGGCAGCAATTCGTTGCTGCGCTTGAAATAGGCCTCCGCCTCAGCCTTGCGGCCGCTGTTGTAAAGCGCGACGCCACTCTGGATATGCGGCTTGAAGTAATCCGGCTGCATTTTGATGGCTTCGGCGTAGTACTTCAGGGCTTCGTCGTATTTCTTTTGCGAAAGCGCGATATCGCCGAGCAGGTCGCGGAACCTCGGCTCGCGCGGCTCGGCCTTCAGGGCCTGCTGCGCCAGTGTCGTCGCGGTTGCGGTATCGCCCCTGGCCAGCGCGGCATTGCCCTCATCGTAAGCCTTGTAGGCGGCCTGCGTGGCCTTCAGTTTGCCGACCTTTTGCGCATAGATTTCCCGCCCCCATTCGCCGCCGGCACCGACTTTCGCCAGTGTCGCCTTGTTGGCTTCCACCCGTGCCTGCGATGGCGGGTGGCTGGCAAACAGGCCTTCGAGGAAATTGGTCTTTTTGTTTTCGCTCAGACGCACGAAGGTTTCCTGCAGGCTCACTGCCGCAGCCGGGTCATAACCGGCTTTCTTCATGTAGAGCATGCCGTAATAATCGGATTCAGATTCGGCATCGCGGCCGTATTTTGATGATATGAGCTGCGCGCCCAGTTGCGAGCCGCCGACGATGAGGTTTCCGTAGTTGCTGCCCTGCGCGCCGATGCCGACCGCCATGACGGCGCCCTGCAGCAGGATGCCGCGCTCCATGTTCTGTGCGCTGTGGCGCGCGGCGGAGTGGACGATTTCGTGGCCCATGACGGCGGCCAGTTCCGCCTCGCTGTTCAGCTCGTAAAGCAGGCCGCGGTTGAAGGCAATCTTGCCGCCGGGCAGCGCCCAGGCGTTCGGCACCGAATTGTTGATGACGACGAATTCGTATGGCAGCGGCCGGTCGGAGACGGCAGCGAGGCGCTGGCCGATGCCTTGCACGTAAGCGGTCAACTCGGGGTCGATAATATAGTCGCCGCCCTGAGACTGCCGTGCCGGTGCGTAATTCTGTTTACCCATGGCGATTTCCTGCTGCTCGGAAACCAGCTGCAGCTCACGCTTCTTGGTAACCGGGTTGGTGCCGCAACCGGAGATGGTGAACGCCAGCAAGGCGACCAGAGCCAGAGCTGCGCGGGTGGAGGCGTGCAGGCGGGATTCGAGTCTACTCATGTTGCGGTCCTTATTTCAGTGGTTTGGTGTAGAGCCGGTGGCGTTCGATGTAACTGATCACGTTGTCCGGCAGCAGATAGCGAGGGCTACAGCCGTTCATCAGATCGTTGCGGATGCCGGTGGCCGAGATATCGAGCGCCGTCATGCGCTGGATGCTGATACGGCCCGCAGGTGAAGCGGCCAGCCATTTGCAGTCTTCGGCATAACGTTCGCGCAGCAGTGCCTGCAGCGGTGCATCCAGGGTCGACGCTAGCGCGACGTTGGGTCTTTCCACCAGTGCCATGTGGCAATGATCGAGCAGCTCCTGCCAGCGGTGCCAGCCGTCGAGTGCGGCGAAGGCGTCACTGCCCATGATCAGGCAGAGCGCGACTTCGGCGCCGAGTTCCCGGCGTAGTGCGAGCAAGGTGTCGATGGTATAGGAAGCGCCTTCGCGCTTGAGTTCGCGGTCATCCAGAACGAAGCGGGGATTATTTTCTATCGCCAGCCTGACCATTTCGCAGCGGTGCTGCGCTGCCGTTTCGGGCAGCTGCCGGTGCGGCGGGCTGGCGGCCGGGATGAAGCGTACTTCATCGAGGCCGAGCTTGTCCGCCAGGGTTTCTGCCAGGCGCAGATGGCCATAATGTATCGGGTCGAAGGTGCCGCCCAGCAGGCCGATCAATCTGCGCCTGCTGTTTGCATCAGCCAGAACTGGCTCAGCTGCGGATTTCGCCATCGCCCAGCACAACGTATTTGAGCGAGGTCAGGCCTTCCAGCCCGACCGGGCCGCGTGCGTGCAGCTTGTCGGTGGAAATGCCGATCTCGGCGCCCAGCCCATATTCGAAGCCATCGGCAAAACGTGTCGAAGCGTTGACCATCACCGAGCTCGAATCGACTTCACGCAGAAAGCGCCGTGCGTGGCTGTAATTCTCCGTGACGATGGCCTCGGTATGCTGCGAGGAGTAGCGGTTGATGTGCTCGATGGCTTCGTCCAGCCCGGCAACCACCTTGCAGGAAATGATGGCATCCAGATATTCGGTGTAGTAATCCTCTTCGCTGGCTGCCTTTGCTTGCTTGACCAGACCCTGCGTCTCCGGGCAACCGCGGATTTCTATACCGTTGGCCGTGAGCATGTCAGCCAGTTGCGGCAGTGCATGGGCGGCGATGCTGCGGGCCACCAGCAGCGATTCTGCCGTGTTGCAGGTGCCGAGCCGTTGCGTCTTGGAGTTTTCCAGAATGCGCAGGGCCTTTTCCATATCGGCGGCATCGTCGACATAGACATGGCAGTTGCCGTCCAGATGCTTGATGACCGGGATGCGCGCTTCGTTCGAGATGCGTTCGATCAGGCTCTTGCCGCCGCGCGGCACGATCACGTCGACGTATTCCTTCATGGTGATCAGCTCGCCCACTGCAGCGCGGTCGGTAGTTTCCACTACCTGTACGGCGGCACTCGGCAATCCGGCGGCCTGCAGCCCTTCGTGCACCAGTGCGGCCAGTGCGCGGTTGCAGTGAATCGCTTCGGAGCCACCGCGCAGAATGGCGGCATTGCCGGATTTGATGCAGAGGCCGGCAGCGTCCGCAGTGACGTTCGGACGTGCCTCGTAAATGATGCCGATGACGCCGAGCGGCACGCGCATGCGGCCGACCTGAATGCCGGAAGGGCGGTATTTGAAATCGCTCATTTCGCCAATCGGATCGGCCAGCGCGGCGATCTGTTCCAGACCCTCGGCCATGACGGCGATGGATTTTTCGCTGAGGCTGAGGCGGTCCAGCATGGCCGCTTCCAGACCGTTGGCTTTGGCCGCTGCAAGATCGGCCTGATTGGCCGCCAGCAGCGTTGCCTGCTCGCGGCGTATGGCAGCGGCAATCGTAGTCAGCGCCAGGTTTTTGGTACGGGTCGAAGCCTTGGCCAACTCGCGCGAAGCGGCGCGGGCCTGAATCCCGAGGTGTTGCATGTAGTGCTTGATGTCCATGGTCATCCTTGATTTTTAGTCCTTGAACACGGCGAGCAAAAACGCTTGGACTGATTGCTGTTTCCTTGTCCGGCGTTCAAGGCTTATCACATTATTTTCGGCGTGTCCCGACTCTTGCCAAACCAAAACACAGACGCGAGATTTCCAGCCATGCATCGCCCTTGATCAGGCCTTTTGCGGTTTTGTCGATTTCCGCCAGTTTGTTCAGCGCCGCCTGTAATTGCCTGAGACTCAGTCTGGCCAGCGCGCGCTGAAACAGCGCCTGTTGATTGTAGCGGACTTTCGCCTGTTGCATGGCGTTGCTGACACTTTCGCCGCGCGATTCGGCTTGCTTGATTCTAGCCAGCGGGCGTAATACCCACATGAGCGGATTCATGACGGCGACCGGTTGTGCGCCTTCATCCTGCAGACCCTGCAGGATGCGCGCCGTGCGGGCCGCATCGCCGGCCAGAACCGCTTCGCCGAGTTGGAAGGCATCGTAACGCGAAACGTTGAGCACCGAGGCGCTCACTTCCTCGCGGCTGAGTTTGCCTGCCGGATAGAGCAGGCCGAGTTTCTGGATTTCCTGATGCGCAGCCAGCAGGTTGCCTTCCACCTGGTTGGCGATGAATTCCAGCGTTTCCGCATCGGCCTGCTGCTGTTGGGCTGCCAGCCGGCCGGCGATCCATTTCGGCAGCTGTGCAGCGGGCACTTCTTCCAGCACCAGCATCACGGCGGATTGCTCCAGTGCCATGTACCAGGCGCTTTTCTGATCCTTCCAGTCCACCTTGGGCAGAATGATGATGGTGATCGTGTCTGCCGGCGGTTGTGCGGCGATGGTTTGCAATACTTTTGCACCCTCGATGCCGGGTTTGCCGCTGGGTATGTTGATCTCGAGAACGCGGCGGCTGGCGAACAGCGATGTCGATTGGCCGAAAGCCGTGACCTGTTGCCAGTTGAAATAGCGGTCGACGGTCAGGCTGCTGCGTTCATCACAACCGCTCTGGCGGGCAGCATTGCGGATGGCATCCAGACTTTCACGCTGTGACAGGGGCTCGTCGCCGGTCAGTACGTAGCAGGGCTTGAGGCTTTGAGCCAGATGCTGCTGTAATTGCTGGACGGGCAGGCGCATCTGCGGGTTTCCGTCTCAGCGCGCTGCCTGCGGCTTCTGCACCACGAGGAGACGCATGATCTCGCGTGTTGCGGCATTGCGCATGTCTTCGAGCAGGCGCTGTTCTTCTGCTTCCTTGGCCAGCAATTGGCTGTCGTCATAAGAAAAGTCGCGGCGGTTCTCGACAGTTTGCACCGGCCCCCAGATTTCGCTGGATGGGTTGCGCAGACGGAAACTGACGCGATAGATGATTTCGAACTCGCGCACCTTGCCGCTGCCGCTGAGCGAGAGAATCTTCTGCTCGCGCTGTTCGCTCAACATTTCCAGGAAAAGTTCGGCCTTTTCCGGATTATCGACCACGGTTACGCCATTCACTTTCAGCGATCGCGTCAGGTTTTTGTTGATGGTCAGCTTGGAGCCTTGCATGTAAAGGTTCTTGAATGCCAGATCGGCGGTGCCGCGCAGCTGAAAGCCGCATGCGGTGAGCGCCAGCAACAGTGCCAGAAGCAGAATGCGGGAAGTGCGAAACAGCATCATGGTCTTATCCTATGACGATATTGACGAGTTTGTTCGGTACGACAACGATTTTACGCACACTGCCGCCGTCTTCCAGATATTTTTGTACGCAGGTCTGAGCGACTGCCAGTTGTTCAATCGCCGGTTTGTCCAGCGTGCGTGCCACTGTCATGCTGCCACGTAACTTGCCGTTGACCTGGATCACCAGCTCGATTTCGTCCTGTACCAGTGCGGACTCTTCCGGCTGCGGCCAGGCGGCGGCGAGGATGTCGTCGCCGAAGCCGAGTTCGCGCCACAAGGTTTGCGTGATGTGCGGCGCGATCGGCGACAGCAGGCGTAGCAGGATGGAGAAGCCTTCGCGGGCAATACCCTGCCAATGGCTTTCAGCGTCCTTCTGCAGTTTTTCCAGCGCGTTCAGCATCTTCATCGTGGCCGAGGCAACGGTGTTGAACTGCTGGCGGTCGAGGTCGTAATTGGCCTGTTTCAGCGTGGCGTGAATCTCGCGGCGGGCATTGGCGGGGTTGCCGGCCAGTTTGGCCGGCAGATCGCTTGCAGTTTCGCCCGACAGTGCATGGCCGTAAGCCCAGACGCGCTTCAAGAAGCGGTGCGAACCTTCGACGCCGCTGTCCGACCATTCCAGTGTCTGTTCCGGCGGTGCTGCGAACATCATGAAGAAGCGGGCGGTGTCGGCACCGTACTGGTCGATCAGCGATTGCGGATCGACGCCGTTGCGCTTTGATTTCGACATGGTGCCCATGCCCTGGAAATCGACCGGCAGGCCATCTGCCAGAAGTTTGGCGCCGGTCACCTTTCCGTGCTCGTCGTGCACCAGTTCGACTTCTTCCGGTGCGAAGTATTCGATGCCGCCCTTGTTGGTTCTTCTTGAAAAAATATGGTTCAGCACCATGCCTTGCGTCAGCAAGTTATTGAAGGGTTCATCGTAATCGATCAGCCCCATGTCGCGCATGACCTTGCTCCAGAAGCGCGAGTAAAGCAGATGCAGGATGGCATGCTCAATACCGCCGATGTATTGGTCGACCGGCATCCAATGGTTGGTTTCGGCATCCACCATGGCGTCATTCTTGAAGCCGCTGGCATATCTAGCGTAATACCAGCTTGAATCGACGAAGGTGTCCATGGTGTCGGTTTCGCGTTTGGCCGGCTTGCCGCATTTGGGGCAGCTGCAGTTGATGAAGTCATCGCGGCGGTTCAACGGGTTGCCTGAACCATCCGGCACGCAGTCTTCCGGCAGTTTCACCGGCAGCTGCTCATCCGGCACCGGCACGTCACCGCATGTGTCGCAATGGATGATGGGAATCGGGCAGCCCCAGTAGCGCTGGCGCGAAACGCCCCAGTCGCGCAGGCGCCAGTTGATCTGCTTGTCGCCGAGGTTTTTGGCCTTGAGATCGGCGGCGATGGCGTCAACCGCCGCCTCGTAGCCGAGACCGTCATATTTGCCGGAGTTTGTGCAGGTGCCACGGGTCTTGTCGCCGTACCATTCCTGCCAGGCAGCGAGTGAGAAGCTTTCACCATCGACAGTGATGCTCTGTTTGATAGGCAGCTTGTATTTCTGTGCAAATGCGAAATCGCGCTCATCATGCGCCGGCACCGCCATCACCGCACCCTCGCCGTAGGTCATCAGCACGTAGTTGCCTACCCACACTGGCACCTGCTCGCCTGTGAGCGGATGGGTGACGGTAAGGCCGGTGTCCATGCCTTCCTTTTCCATGGTGGCGATATCGGCTTCCATCACTGAGCCTTGCTTGCACTTGTCGATGAAAGCAGCGAGCCCCGGGTTGGATTTTGCGGCCAGTGTCGCCAGCGGATGCTCGGCGGCTACAGCGCAGAAGGTCACCCCCATGATGGTATCGGCGCGGGTGGTGAACACCCACAGTTTGCCGTCATCGATCAGCTGACCGTTGTCGCGGATGTCATGCGTGAAGGCGAAACGCACGCCGACGCTCTTGCCGATCCAGTTGGCCTGCATGGTCTTGACGCGCTCGGGCCAGCCAGGCAACTTGTCGAGGTCGTCCAGCAGTTGCTGGGCGTAGCCGGTGATGTTGAGGTAATAGCCGGGAATCTCACGCTTTTCCACCGGCGCGCCGGTGCGCCAGCCGCGGCCGTCGATCACCTGTTCGTTGGCCAGTACGGTCTGGTCGACCGGGTCCCAGTTCACCACCTGGGTCTTCTTGTAGGCGATGCCTTTTTCCAGCATGCGCAGGAACAGCCACTGGTTCCACTTGTAGTATTCGGGCTGGCAGGTGGCCAGTTCGCGGTTCCAGTCGATGGCAAAGCCGAGCGACTTCAGCTGTTTCTTCATGTAGGTGATGTTGTCGTACGTCCACTTGGCCGGCGGCACCTTGTTCTGGATGGCGGCATTCTCCGCCGGTAAGCCGAACGCATCCCAGCCCATCGGTTGCAGCACGTTGAAGCCTTTCATGCGGTGGTAGCGCGACAGCACATCGCCGATGGTGTAGTTGCGCACGTGACCCATGTGCAGTTTGCCGCTGGGGTAGGGAAACATGGAGAGGCAGTAGTATTTCGGTTTGCCCGGGTCTGGCTGTACGCGGAAGGCCTCGCTGGTTTCCCACTGCTGCTGGGTGCTTTGCTCGATGTCGCGGAATGGATATTGCTGTTGCATGACGGCTCAGGTTCTTGAATTTTAAGTGGATTGAATTATACCCCGAAGGATTGTGGTTTGCCTTTTGACAGCGGCGCTGCAGCAACGAAAAAAGCCCTGGACGGGCTTTTTCTGATCGACTGGCTGACAGCCGTGCTGTGGCTAAGCGAGCGCGTCGAATATCTGCTGCTTGATGTTATCTACTGCGCCGATACCGGCAACTTTCACGTATTTCGGCGCTTTTTCGCCGCTTTTTGCCCAGTTTGAATAATATTCGACCAGCGGCTTGGTCTGGCTGTGATAGACCTCAAGCCGTTTCATGACGGTTTCTTCCTTGTCGTCATCGCGTTGCACCAAGTCTTCGCCGGTGACGTCGTCCTTGCCGGCTACTTTCGGCGGGTTGAAGACGACGTGATAGGTGCGACCCGAAGGCAGGTGGGCGCGGCGGCCGCTCATGCGCTTGATGATTTCTTCATCCGGCACGTCGATTTCGACCACGTAGTCGATATCCACCCCGGCCTGTTTCATCGCTTCGGCCTGCGGAATGGTGCGTGGGAAGCCGTCGAACAGAAAGCCATCCTTGCAGTCGGTCTCCTTGATGCGTTCCTTGATCATGCCGATGATGACTTCGTCCGGCACCAGGCCACCTGCATCCATGAACTTTTTGGCTTCCAGTCCCAGCGAGGTGCCTGCCTTGACGGCAGCACGCAGCATGTCACCGGTGGAAATCTGCGGAATGTTGAATTGTTCCTTGATGTAAGTGGCCTGGGTGCCTTTGCCAGCGCCGGGGGCGCCCAAAAGTATGACTCGCATGGTGGTTATCCTTGGTTAAAAGCTGAAAATCGTTTTATCACGGAGCGCACGGGGTTGGTGCTTTGTGCCTCCGTCGTTGTTTTGCCAGATTATATCAGGCGAGGTAGTTTGCTATCGCGACAAACTCTGCTACGCCCAGATTTTCCGCCCGCAGTTGCGAATCGATGCCCAGTTTTTCAAAGCCCGCATCGTCCAGAATGCCCTTCAGGGTATTGCGTAGCGTCTTGCGGCGCTGGCTGAAAGCCGCCAGCACGATATCGGCAAACAGGCGTTCATCGGTTGCCGGATAGGGCACTGAGGCATACGGTACGGCACGCACGAACGCGGATTCCACCTTGGGCGGCGGATCGAAGGCTTCCGGCGGTACAGTCAGCAGGTATTCCATTTGCAGACGGTATTGCAGCATCACCGAAAGGCGGCCGTAGGCTGGCGTCGAGGGCTGCGCGACCATGCGCTCGACCACTTCCTTCTGCAGCATGAAATGCATGTCGATAATCGCGCCGCTCTTTTCCAGCAGATGAAACAGAATGGGCGTGGAAATGTTGTAGGGCAGGTTGCCGACGACGCGAATACGCCGCCCGTCCGCGCTGCATTTGTTGGCGTCAGCATTAGGCTGATTTTCCGGTGTCTTTGATAGGCCGGAGGTTGCCAACAATGTGCTGAAATCGAATTTGAGCGCATCGATGTTGTGGATGGTGATCTTGCCGGGGGGGTAGTGCGCGCGCATCCAGTCGACGATGTCGCGGTCGAGTTCCACCACATGCAGGTGTTTCAGCCTGCCGAGCAACGGTTGGGTCATGGCTCCGAGGCCGGGGCCGATTTCGACCATGAGGTCATCTTCGCTTGGGTCGATCGCCGCAATAAGGCTGCTGATGATGGATTGGTCGGTGAGGAAGTTCTGGCCGAAACGTTTTTTCGGGATATGTTTCATGACTGATTGCCAGCCAGTTCGATTGCCAGGTTGATGGCAGCAAGCAGGCTGCCGGTTTCGATGTTGCCACTTGCGGCCAGGTCCAGCGCAGTGCCGTGATCGACCGAGGTGCGGATGATGGGCAGGCCGAGGGTGACGTTGACGCCGCCGCCGAAACTGGCGTATTTGAGCACCGGCAGTCCCTGATCGTGGTACATGGCGAGGACGGCATCGGCATCTTGCAGATGGCGCCGGGTAAACAGGGTGTCGGCCGGCAGCGGGCCGGTCAGCCGCATGCCTTCGGCACGCAGTTTTTCCAGTACCGGTGTGATGATGGTGATTTCCTCATCACCGAGATAGCCGCCTTCGCCGGCATGCGGGTTGAGTCCGGCGACCAGAATGTGTGGCGCGGCAATGCCGAATTTTTTTACCAGATCCGAGTGCAGGATGCGGAGCGTGGTTTCCAGGCTGTCTGTCGTGATGGCGGCACTGACTTCCTTGAGCGGCAGATGGGTGGTGGCGAGCGCGACACGCAGGCCACCGCCGACCAGCATCATGACGACTTGCCCGGTCTGCGTATATTCGGCGAGGAATTCGGTATGGCCGGTGAAGGGGATATGGGCCTGGTTGATGATGCCCTTGTGTACGGGCGCCGTCACCATGGCGTCGAAGCTGCCGCGCAGGCAACCGTCGGCAGCAGTCTTCAGGGTGTTCAGCACATACTGGCTGTTGGCGCAGTTGAGCCGGCCCGCGATCACGGTTTGCGCACAGGCTTGATGCAGTACGTTCAATGTGCCGTCACCTGCATGCGCTGCAACGCCGGGCTGCCGCTTGATGTTCAGCGCCAGGCCCAGCGCTTGGGCGCGCTGTTGCAGCATGATCTCGTCGGCGATGACGACAAGGTTTGCGGCAACCGGCTTGTGGGCCAGCATGACGCAGAGATCGGGGCCGATGCCGGCAGGTTCGCCGGCCGTGATGACGATGCGGGGCAGGGAGGCGTTCAAGAGTGCGCTCCTGAATGAGAGTGCCGGCAGGGCGAATTCAGTCTGAACACGCCCTAATACTTGTCTTCGAGCTGCAGCTCAACATAAGCGCGGTCGCGCAGTTCGCGCACCCAGTCTTCATAGGCTTCTTCCGCCTTGCGCGCACGGATTTCCTGACGTGCCTTGAATCTGGCGGCTTCCTTGGTCATGTCCTGTTTGCGGCNTTCCTGTACTTGAATGATGTGATAGCCGAACGGTGTGCGTACCGCTTCACTGATTTCATTGGGGGCCAACTGGTTCATCACCTGTTCGAACTGAGGCACTGTATCGCCGGGATTGACCCAGCCGAGATCGCCACCATTGTTGGCAGAGGCATCTTCCGAGTATTGGCGCGCAAGCTCGGTGAAATCGGCGCCGTTATCGAGCCGTTCCTTGATCATGGTCATTTTTTGCTTGGCATCGCTTTCGGAAACGATCTCGCTCAGTTTGATCAGAATGTGTCTGACCTTGGTCTGATCGACCACCAGGGGCGATGTGCCGCCGCGACGATTGGTCATTTTGAGGATGTGGAAACCGTTGGGGCTGCGCAGTATCGGCGTCAGCTCGCCCGGTTGCAGCGGCTTCAGCGCTTCATTGAACAGATCGGGAATCTGGGTTGAAGTCTTCCAGCCCAGGTTGCCGCCTTCGAGCGCATTGGGCGCGTCCGACAGGCTGGCGGAAACGGCGGCAAAATTGGCGCCTGCCTGCAGCTCTTTCAAGGCCTGCTCGGCTTTTTCGCGAAATTCCCGTAATTCCTCCGGTGAGCTGTTTTCCGGTGTGCGGATGAGAATGTGGGCAATTTCGAATTCATCCTGCACATCGGTACGAGCCGATTGGGTGGTCAGGTAATTGTCGATTTCCGCTTCGGTGACGTTGACGCGGTTTTCCACTTCGCGCTCGCGCAGGCGGGCGATGGTAATTTCGTTGCGCATATCTTCGCGGAACTTGCGGTAGCTAATGCCTTCCTGCTCCAGCGCCGAACGGAAATCCGCCACACTGAGCTGGTTCTGCTCGGCAATGCGTTCGACCGTCTTGTCGAGCTGGGTGTCATCGACACGGATGCCCGTCTGCGCAGCGTATTGCAGCAACAGCCTATCGTTGATAAGGCGCTCAAGAATCTGCTTTTGCAGAACGTCGCGCGGCGGCACGGTTGCGCCCTGCTTTTCCAGCTGGCTGCGTACGGTCTGGATGCGATCGATCAATTCGTTTTCAGTGATGACGAGCTGATCGACGACGGCGATGATGCGATCGATTTTTCTGATTTCGCCGCCGCCCGCATAGGCCAGGCTGCCGGCCAGGGTGATGCCAGCAAGCAGCATCGGCAAAAGATGGCGGAATAACGATAGCTTCATGGGAACTTACTCATCTCTTTATTCGTAGGTGTTCGGTATCAGGCTTGAAGCGCTGTAACCGGGAATCCCGCGTTGCAACAGCGAGAGCGGATTGGAGCCGATCGAGGCGAGGCCGCCGAGCTCGAGCTGGAAATAAAGCGCATAGTTGGCATCAGCCGTTGCAGTAGACACGCGTTGCAGTACCGTGCGCGCCTGCCAGCAACCGGCGTCATATTCAATGCCGGCGAGGCCTTCAATCGGACTGTTTTCCTTCATCGAATAGTTCCAGCGGCCCATTGCATACCAGCCTTGTCCAACTGGCCATTGTCCTGAAAGATCGATCTGTTCGAGACTGTCTTCCGTATAGCGGTAGCTGAGGTTCAGCACCTTGCCGGGTTCCGGGTTATATCGTGCGCCGACATTCGATTTGACCGTTGTCGAGCGGTCGGTGTTGTACTGCCAGGCCAGGTCGAGATTCCAGTCGTTGGCGAGGCGAGCAGTGACAACGGCGACAATATCGGAACTGTTGTTGGTTCTTGGTGCTACACCGGGCATGGTGACTTTCTGATCGGAGAAATAGAAACGCTGGCCCAGTGTTGCTGCCAGGCGCTGACGGCCGGTGTTGGCGTCGATCATGCGGGTGGTCAGCGCCAGCGTCAGCTGGTTGGCGTCGTTGATGCGATCATTGCCGGTGAACTGGTTTTCGGAGAACAGCGAGTCCATGTTGAGATCAGCTTCGCTGGTGTCGAAGATGGGGAGCATGGACTGATCGCGATAAGGAATGTAGACATAATAAATCCGCGGTTCCAGCGTCTGTTTGTAACGGTTGTTGACCACACGCATTTCCCGCTCATAGAACAGGCCGCCATCCAGGCTGAAAATCGGCAGACTGCGGTTGCCGGATTCAAATTCAAATTCGCCCGGGACGTTGCTAAGGGTATAGCTTGCGTTGTTCAGGCTGTAGCTGGTGTAGTGCAGACCCAGCTTGGGGGTGAGATAGCCGAAGGGCTGCTCGAACGGCATGCTGAAACTGGGGTAGGCAGTAAAGCGGCTGCCGGTGACACCGGTGTTCAAGGTACCTTGGGGTGTCGAAAGGGTATAGGGCTCATCCTTTTTTCGATCGAAACTGACCCATTGCGTATAAAGGTTGCCGGTACCGAATTGCCAGTCCTTCAGGCCGGAAAGTGTCAGTTGCGGCAGGCGCTCGTAAGGGAAAGATTTCTCGTCCAATGTCTGGAACTTCTGCACCAGACCATTGAATCGCCAGACGTCATCCTCGTAATTGACAAAAGCTTGCTGCGGCAGATTGACCCGGCTGGTGACAGTGATGCGGGTCGACAGCTCGGAGAAGTACTGGTCGTCGGAGACGCGCTCGATGTTGTAGCCGCCGGTCCAGCCGCCGCCGAAGGTGTGGCGGTGGTTGAGGTTGAAGTAGTAGCGGTTCTCGCCGGACAGGTTGTCCGAAGGCAGATACTCGGCACTGCTGACGCCGGAATAGTTTTCATCCAGATAACGGAATTCGCCTTGCAGCTGGATGCCGCGCTTGCTCAGCAGGCGTGTGCCGAAGGTGGCGTCCATGTCGGGTGCGATGTTGAAGTAGTAGGGCACCTGTACTTCGAAACCGCTACGGCTGGTGGTGCCGATGGTGGGTGACAGAAAGCCAGACTTGCGCTGATTCATGAACGAGAAATTCATCCAGGGCGTGTAGAGCAGCGGCACGCCCTTGAACTCGACGCGTGCGTTGGTCGCGGTGCCGGTTTTGGTGTAATTGTCGAGGTCAAGCTCGCCGGCCTTGATGTACCAGTCGTCGCGGTCCACTTCGCAGTTGGTGTAGCGCGCCGAAGTCAGGCGCTTGCGGCTTTCGCCCTCGAAGAAAATCATCTCGGCGTCGCCGCGCGAGTAACTTGGTGGGGTGCCTGCGAGTGCCTGATCGGAAGACTTGCTTTCTATGTTCTGGCTGAGAATGCTGCTGCGATTATTGAGGGTATTGTCCAGGCTCATCGCATCTCGGCTGGCGAGGTCGGTCGCCTTGATCAATCCGACCTGCGGCAGGTTGGTGAAGGTGTTGTCCATCTCGAAAGAAGGATTTTTCATCTCGCCGACGTTGTCATAAAGCCGCATTCTGAGTTCCGGCCCCCAGACCTTGAGGCTCTCGAATTCGATGCGGGTGTTGCCGATCACATGCAGCTCGTCATTCTGCACGTCGTACTCGATTCGGTCGCCGTAGATCGACTGGTCGTCCTTTTTCATCGAGGCGTTGCCGATAGAACGCATGCGGCGCTCAAGGAGGAACTCCATGGTGTCGCCTTCGATGACGATGCTGCCTGGCGGTAAGGCCGATTTTTCATCTTCACTGCCCGCAACATAAGGCATGTCGATATCGTGTTCGAGCTTGAGCTTGAGCTCGGTGTCAGGGGTCAGTACGGCGCGTGAGGAGGTGGTGGCTGGTGATGACGAGGGTTCACTAGCGGATGTGCCGATGCTGCTGTCCAGTTCGAGCTGCGGCTGCTCGTCAGGGGAGTACAGGCTTTGCGCCAGATGGAATTTCGCAGGTTTTGCTTCCGGCCCGGATACGTCATCCATCGCGAGCAGTGTTTCATTCGCCGCCAGCATCAGGGCTGTGGCGATCGCGATGAGATTGGATTTGAGCATTGTTTTGCGGGATGGGACGCTAGGATTTTTTGTCAGTGATAAAATCTCATAAAACGCGTGTTTAGGCAATCCATAATTGGCGCTTGCCACGACATCCGCACCGAAATATCCATATTCACAAAGTAAAGCGACAAGGCAAAAGCAGATGACAAAAACCGGGGCAAACGAGGATAGAAAGACGGCACTGACCGCCTGGTTGGAGGAGGTGCTGGCGCCGCAATCATTCGAGCTGACGGTTGCTTCCGCGGATGCCAGTTTCCGCCGTTATTTCCGCTTGCATACTGCTGGTAGCAGCCTGATTGCCATGGATGCGCCGCCGCCGCAGGAAGACTGTCGGCCCTTTGTGCATGTGGCCGGGCTGATGCTGCGTGCGGGCCTGAATGTGCCCAGAGTGCTGGCGCAGGATGTCGAACGCGGCTTTTTGCTGCTCAGCGACCTCGGCGACACGACTTATCTCAGCCAGCTTGGCCCGGCCACGGCCGACACCCTCTACCGCGATGCCTGGAATGCACTGGTCAAATTGCAGCTTGCGAGCCGCCCCGGCGTGCTGCCGCCATATGACGAAGCTATGCTGACGCGCGAAATGCAGCTGTTTCCGGACTGGTACATCAACCGTCATCTCGGGCTGACGCTGGACGAAAAGGACAGCCGCCTGTTGCAGAAGGTCTTTGCCACCCTGAACGCCAATCTCCTCGCGCAACCACAGGTTTATGTGCATCGCGATTATCACTCTCGCAATCTGATGGTCTGTGATGGCGAGCCGCAACAGAACCCCGGCGTGCTGGATTTTCAGGATGCGGTCTATGGGCCGATCACCTACGATCTGGTCTCCTTGCTGAAGGATGCCTACATCGCCTGGGATGAGGAGCGCGTGCTGGACTGGACCGTCCGCTACTGGCAGGCAGCGCGGCAGGCGGAATTGCCGGTTGCCGCCGACTTTGCCGATTTTTACCGCGATTTCGAATGGATGGGCGTGCAACGCCATATTAAGATACTGGGCATATTTGCCCGGCTGTATTACCGCGACGGCAAGGACGGTTACCTGAAGGACATGCCGCTGGTGATGGATTATCTGCGTCGTGCCTGTGCCCGCTACATCGAGTTGCGGCCATTGCTGGTGCTGCTCGACAAGATTGAGCGAAACGAGCCGCAGGTGGGTTATACATTTTGAAAGCCATGATACTCGCGGCCGGGCGTGGCGAGCGTATGCGGCCGCTGACCGACCATACCCCCAAACCCTTGCTGCAGGTGGCCGGCAAGCCTCTCATCGTATGGCATCTCGAACGACTGGCAGCGGCTGGTTTCACCGAGGTGATCATCAATCACGCGCACCTCGGCATGCAGATCGAACAGGCTTTGGGGAACGGCAGCCAGTGGGGTTTGTCAATTGTCTATTCGCCTGAGCAGCAGGCGCTGGAAACTGCAGGCGGTATCGCCAACGCGTTGCAGCTTCTGGGCGGCGATCCGTTTCTGGTGGTGAATGCCGACATTTATACCGATATCGATTTTGCTGCACTGCGTGGTGTGCTGGCCGACGGTCACCTCGCACATCTGGTGCTGATCGACAATCCGCCGCAGCACCCGCAAGGCGATTTCGCTTTTGCCGGCGGACAGATCGGTTTGCATGGCGAACCGATGCTGACCTTTTCCGGTGTTGCCGTCTACGCGCCGCAATTGTTTGCCGCAGTCCTGCCCGGCAGCCCTGCCAGGCTGGCACCGCTGCTGCGTGAGGCGATCGCGCAGGGTAAAGTTGGGGCAAGGCGTCATCGCGGTGTCTGGCATGATGTCGGCACCCCGCAGCGACTGGAACAACTCAACCGGCATTTGATGACAGGATAAACCAGGTTTGAAAGCACAACATGATTGACCCCCGGCAATTTCTGCAACGCAGACTGGCACTGATGCAAAAGATGGGCGCAGGTGTCGCCATCATTCCAACCGCGCCGGAGGCAGTGCGTAATCGCGACAGCCATTATCCCTACCGTTTCGACAGCTACTTCTACTACCTCACCGGCTTTACCGAACCGGAGGCAGTGCTGGTGCTGATTGCCGGAGTGCAGCCGAAAAGCGTGCTGTTCTGCCGCGACAAGGACATGGAGCGTGAAATCTGGGATGGATTCCGCTACGGACCTCAGGGCGCACAACAGCAGTTTGGTTTTGATGAAGCACATTCGATCGCGGAGCTGGATGTATTGATGCCGGGCTATATCGCCAATCAGCAACGGCTTTTTTACAGTCTGGGCGTCGATGTTCCGTGGGACAGCCGTATCGGCGGCTGGCTCAATCAGGTTCGCGGCCAGGTGCGCAGCGGCGTGCATGCGCCGGCCGATGTTGCCGATGTGCGCGCTTTGCTTGATGAAATGCGTCTTTACAAGAGTGTCGAAGAGCAGGATGTCATGCGCCGTGCTGCCAATATCTCGGCGGCGGCGCATGTGGCTGCCATGCAGGCGACCCGCCCTGGCATGATGGAATTTGAAGTGGAAGCCGTTTTGCTCGAGCATTTCTACCGCAACGGCAGCCGCTCGCCGGCTTATTCCTCGATTGTTGCGGGCGGCGCCAATGCCTGCGTGCTGCATTATGTCGAAAACAACCGGCGCCTCAATGATGGCGATCTGTTGCTGATCGACGCCGGTTGCGAGCTGGAAGGCTATGCTTCCGATATTACCCGCACTTTTCCGGTCAACGGCAAATTCAGTGCCGCGCAAAAGGATCTCTACGAACTGGTGCTGGCGGCGCAGGCAGCCGCCATTGCGCAGATACGCCCTGGTCATCATTGGCAGCAGCCGCACGAAGCTGCGCTCGAAGTGCTGGTGCGCGGATTTATCGATTTCGGCTTGTGCAAGGGCAGCCCGGAGGCGGTGCTGGAGTCCGGCGACTACCGCCGTTTCTACATGCACCGTACCGGCCACTGGCTGGGTCTGGATGTGCACGACGCTGGCGAATACAAAACCACAGAGGGCGAATGGCGGCCATTGGCGTCCGGCATGACGCTGACGGTGGAGCCGGGCTGTTATGTACGCCCGGCTGCTGATGTACCCGAGCACTTCTGGAATATCGGTATCCGCATCGAAGACGATGCGTTGGTGACAGCAGACGGCTGCGAGATTCTGACCTCGGCCGTGCCCAAAAGCGTCAGTGAAATCGAACAACTGATGGCGGCCGTGCGATGAGCGCGAACCACGCTATCGTCATCATTGGCGGCGGCCCGGTCGGTGCGACACTGGCTTTGTCGTTGTTATCCCGGGGGGTCGCCTGCACGCTGCTGGAAGCGCGGGCCCAAGGCGCTTCGCATCAGGACCAACGTGCGCTAGCCTTGTCTGCCGGGACCCGTTTGATACTCCAACGGCTCGGTGTCTGGGAACCGCTGGCGGCGCAGGCGACTGCCATCAATACGATTCATATTTCGCAGCGTGGCAGTATCGGCCGCACGCTGCTCAAGGCAGAGGAACAGGGGCTGGAGGCACTGGGTTATGTTGCATCCTACGGGGCGCTTACCAGTGTGCTCGATCAGGCGCTGGCAAAGCATGGGGAAGCAGAGATTCTCCATGAGGCCGAAGTCAGCGAAGTGCTGCCCGGTAACTCTGGCACGCGCCTGACCTTCACGCAACAGGGCCAGACAGTCACGATCGACAGCCAGCTAGCGGTATTGGCCGATGGCGGCAGAAGTTTGGGCAGCATCCCCGGACTCGAACGCGAAACGCGCGAGTATGGTCACGATGCGCTGGTGAGCAAGGTCAGCGCGGAATTGCCGCATGACAACATTGCCTACGAACGGTTTACACCCGCCGGCCCGATGGCGCTGCTGCCCAACGGTGAACGCGATTTTTCACTGGTGTGGACCGGCGAACAGCAGGCGATCAAACAGATATTGGCGCTCGATGACGACGTTTTTCTGGCCGAATTGCACCGCCATTTCGGCGACCGTGTCGGCCGTTTTCTCAGCGTCGGCAGGCGCATGAGCTTTCCGCTGCGGCTGTCGCGGCTACAGCCGGCCGTGCTGCCGCATTTTGCCGTCATCGGCAATGCAGCGCAGACCATGCATCCGGTTGCCGGTCAGGGTTTCAATGTCGGTTTGCGCGATGCCTCGGAGCTGAGCCTGCAAATTGCGCAGGCATCACCGGCCTCATGGGGGACGGCGACCATGCTGGAGGCTTATGCAGCAACCCGCCAGCGCGACACCAGCCACGGCCTGCTGTTTACCGATTTTCTGGTCAACATCTTTTCCAACGAGATTCTTGGTGTTTCCGGCCTGCGTGGTGCCGGGCTCGGGCTGCTCGATATCGCCGGCCCTGCCAAGCGTTTCCTGATCAACAAGATGAGTTACGGTGCCCGTGGATAAATTACCAGATCAGTGTTTCGATGTCGTTGTCGTCGGTGGCGGACTGGTCGGCCTTTCCTGTGCGCTGGCACTGCACCGGCAGGGGATGACGGTAGCGCTGGTCGAGAGCAGGCCACGGCTGCAGAGTGTTGCGGATGACGCGACATGGGATGCGCGGATTTACGCCATCAGCCCGGCCAACGCCACCTGGCTCGCTGCCATGGGCGTGTGGCAGCGTCTCGACCGGCAGCGTTTTTGCCCGATTGCACAGATGCAGATATTCGGTGATGCAGATGCAGGCTTTTTACAGTTCGACGCTACTGAAGCCCATATCGACCAGCTCGGTTTCATCATCGAAAGCGGCCGCCTGGAGGCGGCATTATGGGCTGCGCTGGATGATTCCGGCGTCGAAGTGATCGATGGCGTGACGCCGGTGGCTGCCAGTTTTTCCATGGAGCAGTCACAGCTGCAACTGTCGGATCAACGCAGGCTGGTCGCGGCCCTGATGGTGGCGGCCGATGGTGCGGCATCCTGGTTGCGGCGCGAAGCCGGTATTAGTGTACAGACACATGATTATGCACAGATGGGCGTGGTCGCCAATTTTGAGACGGAGTTGCCGCATGGTGGTACGGCTTTTCAGTGGTTCAGTGCGGAGGGTGTGCTGGCCTGGCTGCCGTTGCCTGGAAACCTCATCTCGATCGTGTGGTCGGCGCAGGAACCGCTCGCCCGTGAACTGCTGGCGCTGGATGCGCCATCCTTCACTGAGCGGGTAGTGCAGAAAGGCGGCATGAAACTCGGCAAACTGAAGCTGCTGACATCTGCCCGTGCTTTCTCGCTGCGCCAGCAACGCGCTGATGCCCTGGTGCGGCCCGGGCTGGCGCTGATCGGTGATGCTGCGCATACGGTGCATCCGCTTGCCGGTCAGGGCGTCAATCTCGGCTTTCGTGATGTCAAAACGCTGGCTGAGGTGCTGGCCGGCCGCCATCATCCGCAATCATTGGGCGATCTGATGCTGTTACGGCGCTATGAACGGGCACGCAAGACAGATATGATGGCGATGCAGTCGGTGACCCGAGGGCTTTCCGAGCTGTTCTCGCATTCACAGCCGCTGGTCAGACGTGTCAGGAACTGGGGATTACGCCTGACCAACCAGCATACATACATCAAAAAACTGCTCATGCAGCAGGCTACAGGTTAATTCGCAATCAACTCCGGGACGCAAAACATGCAAAAAAAATTACTTGGTTTCTTTATCGGCAGTTTCATCATGGGCGGCGCCTTGCTGATGAACTATGCCAATGCCGACGATGCGGCACTTAGAAAAGCCATCGAGTCGGCTTATCCAAACGTGCAGGTGGACAGCATCAGAAAGACTTCCTACAGTGGGCTGTATGAAGTCTACATGGGTGGCCAGATCATCTATACAGACGAGAAATTCAGTTTTCTGATCGCCGAAGGCAATCTGATCGAGCCTAAAACCAAGCGCAACGTAACCAGCGAACGCATGGACGAACTGACGCGCGTGGACTTCTCCAAATTGCCGCTGGATCAGGCGATCAAGGTAGTCAGGGGCAATGGCAGCCG
This sequence comes from Methylophilales bacterium LSUCC0135, assembly GCA_001704575.1. GTDB lineage: Bacteria > Pseudomonadota > Gammaproteobacteria > Burkholderiales > Methylophilaceae > UBA6140. The sequence continues at coordinate 54,101 of MCAW01000005.1, read as the reverse complement.
CAAGCTGGTGGTCTTTTCCGACCCGGATTGCCCGTTCTGCAAACGCCTGGAGCAGAAGGAGCTGGCAGGCATTACCGATATCACGGTCTACACCTTCCTTTATCCGCTCGATCAGTTGCATCCCGATGCCGGTAATAAGGCCAGAGCCATCTGGTGTTCGCAGGACCGAGCCAAATCCTGGATGGACTGGGTTCTGAACAATCAGCTGGTAAAAGGCACCACCAGCTGCGATACCCCGGTGGAGAGTCTGGCTGAACTTGGCCAAAAGCTCGGCGTGACCAGTACCCCAACCCTGATTTTTGCTGACGGTAAACGCATGCTGGGCGCTTATCCTGCGGCCGAGATTGAGAAAGCGCTGAACGCGGCGGGCCGGAAGAAATAGTCCCCGTTCAGGGGTTGAAGGCGGCCGGTTCTACCGGCCGTTTTTACAGGTGCAAGTTTCAGGGAGGCGCTTGCTTAGACCACGGCGCCCATCTTGAAAATCGGCAGATACATGGCAATCACCAAACCGCCGATCAGCACGCCGAGGATGACCATGATGATGGGCTCCATCAGACTGGACAAGCCTTCGACCGCATCATCCACTTCTTCTTCATAGAAATCCGCCACTTTGGACAGCATGGCGTCGAGCGAGCCGGACTCTTCGCCGATGGAAACCATCTGCAACACCATATTGGGAAAGACCTCTGAATTTTGCATGGCGACGGTGAGACTGATGCCGGTGTTGATCTCAGTCTGGATTTTTTTGGTGGCTTCATAATAGACATGGTTGCCCGAGGCACCCGCGACCGAATCGAGCGCTTCCACCAGCGGCACGCCGGCAGCGAACATGGTGGAGAGTGTTCTGGCAAAGCGGGCGATGGTGGCGATTTTGACCAGGTGGCCAAAAATTGGGGCTTTCAATAGCAGCCGGTCCATCGTTGCCTGCATTTTCTCCGAGCGCTTCCAGGTATAGAAAAAGAACCAGATGCCACCGGCGATGGAGCCGAAAATGGCAAACCAGTAATTGACGAAGAAATCCGAAATGGCGATCACCACGAGGGTCGGTGTCGGCAGGTCTGCGCCGAAGTTGGTGAACAGTTCCTTGAATGCCGGGACGACGAAAATCATGATCACCGCAGTGATGATGAAAGCTACCACGATGATGGATGTCGGATAGAGTAGCGCCGATTTGATCTTGCTCTTGATCGCCAGCGTTTTTTCCATGTAGGTGGCGAGGCGGTCGAGCAGCGCATCCAGAATACCGGCCTGCTCACCGGCGCCGACCAGATTGCAAAACAGGTTATCGAAGTGCAGCGGGAACTTGCGGAATGCCTGGCTCAGACTGCTGCCGGTTTCAACGTCGCTTTTGATGTCGCCCAGCATCTTTGCCATTGCCGGGTTGCTGTGACCTTTGCCGACGATATCGAAGGCTTGCAGCAAAGGAACGCCGGCTTTCATCATGGTGGCAAGCTGGCGCGTAAACAGTGTGATGTCTTTTTCGGTGATCTTGCCTTTGGATTTGAAACGGCTCTGCTTGCTTATTTTGGTAACGTTGATGCCCTGGCGCCTCAGCGTGACCTTGACGAAAGCCTCGCCGGATGCCTTCATCTCGCCCTTGACGCGCTTGCCTTTCTTGTCCGCGCCTTCCCAGTTGTAGGTGATTTCCTTGCCAGCACTTACTGCCATGATCGGTCTTTATTCATTGGTGACGGATTCGACTTCTGCAATCGAGGTCAACCCCTGTTTGACCTTGAGCAGACCGGATTGACGCAGGTCGCGAACGCCTTCGATTCTTGCCTGATCGGCAAGATCGTGTACGGTGCCGTTTCTGAGAATGATGCGGCTCATTTCCTCGGTGATCGGCATCACCTGATAGATGCCGACCCGCCCCTTGTAGCCGTGATTACAGAGATCGCAGCCGTTCTCGTTGGGACCGAATAATTGCCAGCTGCCATCGAGCTCTTCTTCCTTGAAGCCGACGCCCAGCAATGCCTCTTTCGGCACGTCTAGCGGCACCTTGCAACTCGGGCACAGCCGTCTAGCCAAACGTTGCGCCGTAATCAGTGAGACTGCCGAGGCGATATTGAACGGTGCCACCCCCATGTTCATCAGTCGTGTCAGGGTCGAGGGTGCGTCGTTGGTGTGCAGTGTCGATAACACCATGTGGCCGGTAGAAGCGGCCTTGATCGCCATGTCGGCGGTTTCCAGATCGCGGATTTCGCCGATCATGATGATGTCCGGATCCTGACGCAGGAAAGAGCGTAACGCTGCCGCAAAGGTCAGACCTTGCTTGTCGTTGACGTTGACCTGATTGATGCCGGCAAGCGGGATTTCGGCCGGATCTTCGGCAGTGGAAATATTGACGCCGGGGTCGTTCAGCAGGTTGAGGCAAGAGTATAGCGACACCGTTTTACCGGAACCGGTCGGACCGGTTACCAGCACCAATCCATAGGGACGAGAAATGGCGTTGAGCAAGGCCTCTTTCTGGTCAGGCTCGTAGCCGAGGGCTTCGATGCCGAGCTTTGCGCTGGAAGGGTCGAGAATACGCATGACGATTTTTTCGCCATGAATCATGGGGAGCGAGCTGACGCGGAAATCGATATGTCGAGTTTTCGACAGAACCAGTTTCATGCGGCCATCCTGCGGCACGCGCTTTTCGGAAATATCCATATTGGAAATGACCTTGATGCGCGAGGCCATTTTTTCCTTGATGGCCAACGGCGGTTGCGCCATTTCGCGCAGAATGCCGTCAACCCGGTAGCGAATGCGGTAAAACTTTTCATAGGGTTCGAAATGGATATCCGATGCCCCCATGTTGATGGCGTCAATCAGCACTTTCTGGATATAACGGACGACCGGCGCATCGTCGATTTCAACTGAGGAGGTTTCCTCCTTCGCTTCTTCATTTTCGAGATCCAGCCCGAATTCATCATCGACAGCGATTGCCTGCAATGTGGTTTCGCTGGATTCGGCAACACGTTCTATCCATTTGCCGAGCTTGTCGTCTTCCACTACAACCGGCGACAGTGTCATCCCGGTCTGGAACTTGACATCGTCCAGCACATGGAGATTGGTCGGGTCTGACATGGCGACGAACAGGGTATTGCCGCGGCCTTGCAGTGCCATCACATAGCTGGATCGCATCAGCTTGGCGTCAATTGCTTTGGTCGGCAGGTAGTCGGCATCCAGTGCGTCGAGATCGAGAAAAGGAAAGCCGAAAGCATTGGAAGCGGCTACGGCGACCCGGTCAGCACTCAGTTTGTTGCTGGAAACCAGCTGTTTTACAAAAGGAATATGTTGCGTGTTGGCCTGGGTCTGGAGACTGGTTGCCTCGTCTTCGGTGAGCAGATTTTCTTGCACGAGCATGCGCGCAAGACCGCCCAGCTTGTTCGGTAAAATCGTTGTTGCCATCTAACGTTCCGATTCCTGGCCGCGTGCTGTGGGGAGAGTTGAATTCATCTGGTAAAGTCTGATTTCCTATCCGGATGATGCACGCTAGTCTTTTGTTTGTAAAGTTTACAAATCTGATGGCAAAAACTACATGCAGCGAGCGTGCCAGCTAGACATGGCAATGGGCCGGCAAATAATTCTTGACTTATTGAAATAAGGCAAGTAAAAATCCGTTCAGGCGTTTTGATTCGAGTTGATTTTAGCCGATACTGACGACTTAAGTTCTTGAATTAGAAACTTTTGGGGGTGCCTCCCCTTGATTTAGTAAGGAAGTTTTAAATGGCAACAGGTACTGTAAAGTGGTTCAATGATTCCAAAGGTTTTGGTTTTATTACCCCGGATGATGGTGGTGACGATTTGTTCGCACACTTCTCCGCAATTGTAGAGTCAGGCTACAAGAGCCTCAAGGAAGGTCAGCGTGTGACATTCGATGTCACCGAAGGCCCCAAGGGCAAGCAAGCTTCCAACATTCAGAAAGCTTAAGCATTACGGTGTAATACAGACTTCATAAAACGGCCCAATGCATTGGGCCGTTTTATTTTTTTCTGCGTCTTTTTTACATCTGCTTGATGATTTCGCTGCCGAATTGTGATGTGCTGACGAGCTCGGCACCTTGCATCTGGGATGCGAAGTCATGCGTCACCCGTTTGGCTGCAATCGCCTTGGCCACGCCCTCAATGACGAGATCTGCAGCTTCAGTCCAGCCCAAGTGGCGCAGCATCATTTCTGCTGAAAGTATCAGTGAGCTCGGGTTGGCAATATCCTGTCCGGCGATCTTCGGTGCAGTGCCATGCGTCGCTTCGAACATGGCGGTTGTGTCTGAAAGGTTGGCGCCCGGCGCAATGCCGATACCCCCTACTTGCGCTGCCAGCGCATCCGACATGTAATCGCCGTTCAGGTTAAGCGTTGCCACCACGTCGTAATCTGCCGGATGTAGCAGGATTTCCTGCAGGAAAGCATCCGCGATGCAGTCCTTGATGATGATGCCGTTCGGCAGTTTGCACCATGGCCCGCCATCGATTTCGACCGCACCGAATTCTTCCCTGGCTACGTCATAGCCCCAGGTCTTGAAGCCGCCTTCAGTGAATTTCATGATATTACCCTTGTGGGCAATCGTCACCGATTTGCGGTTGTTGTCGATGGCGTACTGGATGGCCTTGCGCACCAGACGTTTGCTGCCTTCGATCGAGACCGGCTTGATGCCGATGGCGGAGCTTTCCGGGAAGCGGATTTTCTTGCGGACGCCCATGTCGCTCAAGAAGCTGATGACTTTCTTGACTTCGTCGCTGCCGGCTGCCCATTCAATGCCGGCATAAATATCCTCGGTGTTTTCGCGGAAAATGACCATGTCAGTTTTTTCCGGATGTTTGACCGGGCTTGGAACGCCCTGGAAATATTGCACCGGACGCAGGCAGACGTAGAGGTCGAGTTCCTGGCGCAAGGTGACGTTCAGTGAACGGATGCCGCCGCCTACCGGCGTCGTCAGCGGCCCCTTGATCGAGATCACGTAGTCCTTGACCGCCTGCATGGTTTCTTCCGGCAGCCAGGTGTCCTTGCCGTAGACTTTGGTGGCTTTCTCGCCGGCATAGACTTCCATCCATGAAATGGCGCGCTTGCCACCGTAGGCTTTTTCAACAGCCGTGTCGACGACCCTGATCATTGGCGGCGTGATGTCGACACCAATACCATCACCTTCGATAAATGGGATAATCGGATGGTCGGGTACGTTGAGGGAATTGTCAGGGTTGACAGTGATTTTTTGGCCCTTGGCGGGGACCTTGATTTTAGTGGTCATGGATTAATCTCAAAATGCTGATTCTGTTTAACAAGCCGTATGGCGTCATCTGCCAGTTCAGTGCGCATGCGCAGCACCCCACGCTGAAGGATTACATCCCTGTGCCGGATGTCTATGCGGCCGGAAGACTGGATACGGATAGTGAAGGTTTACTTATTTTAACCGATGATGGTGCCATGCAGCACCGTTTATCGCATCCGAAGCATAAAGAATTGAAAACCTACTGGGCCCAGGTGGAAGGTGTCCCCGATGAGCCTGCGCTGCAAAAGTTGCGGGCCGGTGTCGACCTTGGCGATTTTGTCACGCGCCCGGCCCAGGTCAGATTGATTGATGAACCGCATGGTTTGTGGCCGAGAGTGCCGCCGATCAGGGAACGCAAGGCGATTCCGACTTCCTGGCTGGAAATCAGAATTTCCGAAGGCAAGAATCGCCAGGTCAGGCGCATGACAGCTAAAATCGGATTCCCCACCTTGCGCCTGATACGCTATGGCATTGGCAATTACACCCTGGAAGGCTTGCCTGTGGGTGTCTGGAAAATTATTTAACGAGCAGTGAGAAATGTGAATGAAACCTGTAATGGTAGTAAGACACGCGCTGACTGAAGGCGCTGGTTATCTGGGCGATTTTCTGACGCAGAAGCATATACCCTGGCAAATGATTCGCATCGATCAGGGCGATGCGCTGCCTGCAGATATGGCCGCTTTCAGTGGCATGGTGCTGATGGGCGGCCCCATGAGCGTCAATGACGATCTGCCCTGGATTGCGCCCTTGGTCAGACTGATTCAGGACGCCATGAAAAGGGATGTGCCGGTTCTCGGCCATTGTCTGGGCGGGCAGTTGATCAGCAAGGCGCTGGGCGCGACAGTCGGCAGGAATCCGGTCAAGGAAATCGGCTGGGTTGAGGTGCAAGTGACGCCGGGAGAGGTTGCGCAAAAATGGTTCGGCGACCTTGGTCACTTCAACGCCTTTCACTGGCATGGAGAAACTTTTGCGCTGCCGGAAGGCGCAGCACATCTGCTTTCCAGCCCGTATTGCCGAAATCAGGCCTATGCCTTCGGTAAACATCTGGCTTTGCAGTGCCATATCGAGATGACGGAAGAGATGGTTAAAGTATGGTGCGACAACGGGCAGGAGGAAATCAGTGAATCGATGGCGAGTCCGGGCGTGCAGACCGGCGCGGAAATCCAGCGTGACCTTGCGGTGCGAATCGCGGCGCTGAACCGGGTTTCGCACCGGGTTTACGAGCACTGGATACGGGGCCTTGCCGGCTGAAACAAGACGGGTCAGTGCAGTCTGTGCTTATGATAAAATCTGCCAATTCAAATCCTTGAACAAAAAGATCCATCCATGTCCGGCAATACCATAGGTAAATTATTTACCCTGACTTCATTCGGCGAATCACACGGCCCCGGCATCGGCGGCATTGTCGATGGCTGCCCGCCGGGCCTGGAGTTGAACGAGGAAGACCTGCAGGCTGAACTCGATCGCCGCAAGCCAGGTACTTCGCGCCATGTCACCCAGCGCAAGGAACCTGACACAGTGGAAATTCTTTCCGGAGTGTTTGAAGGCAAAACCACGGGTGCGCCGATCGGCTTCCTGATTCGCAATCAGGATCAGCGCAGCCAGGATTACGGCAAGATTGCAGAGACTTTCCGCCCCGGCCATGCCGATTACACCTACTGGCAAAAATACGGTATCCGCGATCATCGCGGCGGTGGCCGCTCCAGTGCGCGTGAAACCGCGGTCAGAGTGGCGGCCGGAGCGATTGCCAAAAAATGGCTGAAACAGCGCTATGGTGTCGAGATCCGCGGTTACATGAGTCAGCTCGGTGAGATTGCCATCCCGTTCCAGAGCTGGGATGCGGTCAACGATAATCCGTTCTTTTCGCCTAACCGCGAAATCCTGCCGCAGCTGGAAGCCTATCTGGATGAAATACGCAACGCACGCGATTCGGTCGGTGCGCGGATTACCATCATCGCCCAAGGCGTGCCGGTGGGCTGGGGTGAGCCGGTCTATGACCGCCTCGATGCGGAAATTGCCTATGCGATGATGGGCATCAATGCGGTCAAGGGCGTTGAGATCGGTGCTGGTTTCGGCAGCGTTGCGCAGCGGGGATCGGTACACAGCGACGAACTGACACCGGACGGTTTTGCCAGCAATCACGCCGGCGGTATTCTGGGGGGCATATCGAGCGGGCAGGATATCGAAGTCCATATTGCCCTGAAGCCGACATCCAGCATCCCGCAGGAACGCCGTTCGATCGACAAGGCAGGCAACGCTCTCAACATGCAGACAACCGGCAGGCACGACCCCTGTGTCGGTGTGCGCGCTACGCCGATTGCCGAGGCTATGATGGCGCTGGTGCTGATCGATCATGCATTGCGTCATCGTGCACAATGCGGTGATGTTACGACCGGCACCCCCAAAATAGCAGGCACCTAGAAACGGGCCGGCAAACGCCGGCCTTTTTTCTTGCTTGAAATATGCATCTCTTTCCTTACTGGCGGCTTTCCAGCTTCTATTTCACCTACTACATGTTTGTGGGTGCTTTCGTTCCTTACTGGGGCCTCTACCTGAAGTCGGTCGATTTTTCCGCAGTCGAAATCGGCATTCTGCTTTCCCTGTTTCAGGTCAGCCGCATGTTCTCTCCCAGCTTCTGGGGATGGCTAGCGGACAGAACCAACCGACGTGTAGTCTGGATCAAACTGACCGCGTTGCTCGGCCTGCTTGGCTACATCGGCGTGTTTTTCGGCACCAGTTTCGTCTGGCTGTTTTTTGTCATGGCTGCGCTCAGCATCTTCACCAGTTCCACGCTACCTCTCGCCGAGGCGGTCACCATGGCGCATATCGAGCCTGCCAATCAGCCTTACGGCCGCATCCGGGTGTGGGGTTCCATCGGTTTTATCGTTGCTGTACTCGCATTGGGACTGTTGCTGGATTTTGCTCCGGTCGAAAGTCTGTTGTGGTGTTTGCTGGCCATACAGGCAACTTTGTTGTTACTGACTTTCCAGATTCCGGAACCACATGTTCCGCCTCATCATACCGATCATCTCTCGGTCTGGAACATCGTCCTGCGGCCAGAGGTGCTGGCCTTGCTGATTGGCTGTTGTCTCATGGTCAGCGCGCACAGCGTTTATTACAGCTTTTTTTCGATTTTTCTTGAACAGCGTGGTTACAGTAAAACCCTGATCGGCGTACTTTGGGCGGTAGGCGTGCTATGCGAGATATTGATGTTCGTCATCATGCCGCGCTTGTTGAAGGTGTTCAGCCTCAAGCAGGTTCTGCTTTTGAGCCTCATCCTTGCCGTGTTGCGCTTTGCCATGATTGGTCTTTGCACCTCATCGCTCGGGCTGTTGTTGCTTGCCCAGACCTTGCATGCGGCAACGTTCGGCAGCTTTCACGTGGCATCAGTGGCCATAGTGCAACAGTATTTCAGGGGCCGGCACCAAGCCAAGGGGCAGGCCATCTACAGTAGTGTCGGCTACGGGCTGGGCGGCACGATAGGGGGCATATCGGGCGGTTACGCCTTGCAGTATCTCGGCGGAGAGACCACTTTTGTACTGACATCGCTCTATCCGCTGATCGGTTTTCTGGTAGTTGCGATCTGGCTCAAGCTGGAACACGAGAAAAAACAAAGCCGGCATTGATGCGTCATGCCGGCCTGATGTTTTTTTGTGATGAAGTTTCGAGTTGAAATTTTAGCTCCGGCATCTCGCACTTCGTGCATGAGCCTTCACTGAAACTTCGTGTTGAAATTTTAGCTCCGGCATCACGCACTTCGTGCATGAGCCTTCACTGAAACTTCGATCAACTCATTTTCCGCTTATCGCGCTCGATGAGCGCGTAAGCGGAATGATTATGAATTGATTCGAAGTTTTCAGATTCGACGACATAGGCGTCGATCCTGCGTTCAGCATTGAGCTGGGCAGCAACGTCACGCACCATGTCTTCGACGAATTTCGGGTTGTCGTAGGCGCGTTCGGTGACGAATTTCTCATCCGGACGCTTGAGCAGGCCGTAAAGCTGGCAAGACGCTTGTTCTTCGACCAGCGTAATGAGGTCTTCTACCCAGATGAAATCGTTGATCAGGGCCGTCACCGTAACGTGCGAGCGCTGGTTGTGCGCGCCGTAGTCGGAGATTTTCTTTGAGCATGGGCAAAGGCTGGTGACTGGTACCAGCACCTTGACCGTGATGTTGAATTTGCCGTCCTGAATTTCGCCGATAAAGGTCACTTCATAATCCAGCAGGCTTTGTACGCCGGAAACAGGTGCGGCCTTGTTGACGAAGTAGGGGAAGGTCATTTCAACATGGCCGGATTCAGCTTCGAGACGCTTGACCATTTCGCGCAGGATGGTTTCGAACGATTCAATCGAGATTTCGCGTTCGTTCATGTTGAGTATCTCGACGAAACGCGACATGTGCGTACCCTTGAAGTTGTGGGGCAGGTGTACGTACATGTTGAACATGGCGACGGTGTGCTGCACGCCGCCGGTTTTGTCCTTGACTTTAACCGGATGGCGGATGGATTTGATGCCAACCTTGTCGATGGCAAGATGTCTGGTGTCAGGTGTATTCTGCACGTCCTCGATGGGGGGCGTAATGGGTTGGTTCATGAGCTTCTCGTCTCGGTTGGGTGTTCTCGAATAATACTTGAGTATAACACTAGGTTAATTTTTTCTCAACGGCATCAATGATGCCGTCTGCGTTGAGACCGCACCTCGCCAGCATGGTTTCATGCACGCCGTGTTCAATGAATGCATCCGGCAAGCCCAGGCAGAGGGTGTTGACGGTCATGTTCATGGCTTGCAGGGCTTCCATCACGCCGGCGCCGGCGCCTCCGGCGACGGTGTTTTCTTCTATCGTCACTATCAGTGCGTGAGTGCTTGCCAACTCGCGAATCAGTGCCATGTCGAGAGGTTTGACGAAGCGCATGTCTGCGACCGTTGCATTCAGTTTCTCTGCGGCTTCGAGTGCGGGATGAAGCATGCTGCCGAAAGCCAGGATGGCAACCCCGCTGCCTTGCCGCCTGATGTGGCCACGCCCGATGGCGAGCGCCTGCATTTCCGTTTGAGTGGCAACACCGGTACCGCTGCCGCGCGGGTAGCGCACTGCGCTGGGGCCGTCGTGCTGATAGGCGGTGTAGAGCATCTGGCGGCATTCGTTTTCGTCACTGGGGGCCATGACCACCATGTTAGGTACACAGCGCAGATAAGTCAGGTCAAAACTGCCGGCATGGGTGGGGCCGTCGGCACCGACCAAGCCGGCGCGATCGATTGCGAATACAACAGACAGATTTTGCAGTGCGATATCGTGGATCAGTTGGTCGTAGGCACGCTGCAGAAATGTGGAGTAAATCGCGACCACAGGCTTCAGGCCATCGCACGCCATGCCGGCGGCAAAGGTGACTGCATGTTGCTCGGCGATACCGACATCGAAGAAGCGCTGCGGGTATTTCTCTGCGAAATCGTTCAAACCTGAGCCATCGCTCATTGCAGGGGTAATGCCGATCAGGCGTTCATCCATGGCGGCCATGTCGACCAGCCATTCGCCGAACACCTGGGTGTAGGTCTTCTTGCCGGTAGCGGCAACTGCATCGCCGTTGCTGGGGTCGAATTTGCCGACGCCGTGATATTTGCCGGGATTGTCTTCCGCCGGCTGGTAGCCGTGCCCTTTTTGCGTGACCACATGCAGAAACTGCGGCCCCTTCAGCTGGCGGATGTTGTGCAGCGTGGAGACCAGCGTATCGAGGTCATGGCCGTCGATCGGGCCGATGTAGTTGAAACCGAACTCTTCGAAAAGCGTGCTGGGCGACATCATGCCCTTGACATGCTCTTCTGCACGCTTGGCGAATTCGAGAACCGGCGGTACCACACGCAAGACTTTTTCGCCGGAGCGCCACATCCGTTCATAAAGTTTCCCGGAGAGCAGTTTTGCCAGGTAATTGTTCAGTGCGCCAACGTTGGGCGAGATCGACATGTCGTTGTCGTTGAGGATGACCAGCAGGTTCGCATCCATGGCGCCTGCGTTGTTCAGCGCTTCGAATGCCATGCCGGCCGTCATCGCACCGTCGCCGATGATGGCAACCGCGCGGCGCTCCAGGCCCGCTTGCTGTGCTGCGACAGCCATACCCAGCGCCGCCGAGATCGAGGTGCTGGAGTGGCCGGTGCCGAAAGTATCGTATTCGCTTTCGCAGCGGCGCGGAAATCCGGCAATGCCTTCTGGTTTGCGCAATGTGTGCATCGCAGCGCGGCGTCCGGTCAGAATCTTGTGCGGATAGGTCTGGTGCCCGACATCCCACACCAGCCTGTCTTCCGGTGTGTTGAATACATAATGCAAGGCAATGGTCAGTTCGACCACCCCCAGGTTGGATGAGAGATGGCCGCCGGTCTGCGAGACGCTTTCAATCAGAAATGCGCGCAATTCCCCGGCAAGCGCCGGTAGCTGCTTGCGCTCAAGCTCGCGCAATTGTTGCGGGGAATCGATGGTTTCTAAAAGGTCATACATAAAAGTCTGGTGATGTTCTTCAACAATTCAAATCAAACTAGAAACTGCGGCGAGTAATGAATGCTGCAAGCTGAATCAGCCGCTCAGCCCGCGCGCCAAAAGGGGCGAGGTGGCCGATAGCGGTTTCGTGAAGTTCTCCTGCCAACGCTCTGGCACGCGACAAGCCGAGTATGGTCACGTAGGTCGGTTTGTTCGCTTCGGCGTCCTTGCCGGCGGTTTTGCCCAGCGTTGCCGTGTCGGCTTCGGCATCGAGAATGTCGTCCACCACCTGAAAGGCCAAGCCGATGGATTGGGCATAATGATCGATGGCTTTCAGTTTTTCGGCTGCGGGCGCGTCGGCGCAATAGGCGCCCAGCAATGCGGCAGCACGTATCAACGCGCCGGTTTTATGTATGTGCATGTATTCCAGCTCGGACTGATTCAGGGCCTGGCCCACACTTGCAAGGTCGATCGCCTGGCCGCCCGCCATGCCTCTGGATCCGCTGGCGATGGCCAGCAGATGCACCATTTCCAGTTGCTGTGCGGCACTGCGACAAACACCCGGCTGCGACAGTAACTGAAAAGCCAGACTCTGCAGGGCATCACCGACCAGCAGGGCGGTCGCATCATCATATTGTTTGTGGCATGAAGGCTTGCCCCTGCGTAAATCGTCGTCGTCCATGCAGGGCATGTCGTCATGCACCAGCGAATAGGCGTGTATCAGCTCGATAGCGACGGCTGCAATATCGGTTTTTTCCGGAGAGGCGCCGCACAGTTCGGCTGCGGCATGTGCCAGCAGCGCTCGCACGCGTTTGCCGCCACCCATGACCGCATAACGCATGGCTTCATGCAGCTTTTGCGGTGAGATATGGCTGGCCGGCAGCAGGGCATCCAGTGCAGATTCAGTCCGCGCTTGAATCTGCAGCGACCACGCATTGAAATCATTCATCTTTGTAAGTTTGAAGGACGTTGTTTTCGTTTAACAGGCGAACCTGCTGCTCGATATCCGAAAGCGATTTCTGACAGAACTGCAATAACTCGCTGCCACGCTGATAAGCCTGCAACGATTGTTCAAGCGGCAGTTGTCCGGTTTCCATTTGTGTGACGATACCCTCAAGTTCCTTGAGCGCCTGTTCGAAGCTTGGGGCTGATTGTTTACTCATTGCTGTGATCTCTGGCGGTGTGTCTGGAACGACCCGGCAGGGTGTTCATCATTGAAATTCGTGCAGTATGCGGACAAGGTATTAGTTTACGCTGTTAGCCGGATTTGGTGAAATGCGGCAATGCCTTAAATATGCAAAACCGAGCGAAGGAATTGGCGTATATCGTCAATTTCCTCCATGCATACGCTGTGTGCCATCGGGTATTCATGCCAGGACAAAGGATAGTGTTGCTGTCTTAACAGATCTGCTGAAGCGCTCGCGATCTCTCGTGTGATGACGGTATCGAAGCTGCCATGCGCCATGAAAATCGGGATGCTGCGGTTAGCCGCATTGGCCTCATCTGCCAGTTGCGATTTCAGCGGCAGATAAGTCGAAAGCGCCAGCGCCCCTGCCAGAGGCTCGGCATGCCTGAGTGCGGTGTGCAAGGCGATCGCCCCGCCCTGCGAAAAACCTGCCAGCACGATCCGGTTCGTTTCGATGCCTCTGGCCTTCTCCGCCGCAATCAGTGTCTCTATTTCCGCCTGGCTTTGCCGGATGCCGGCTTCGTCCTGCTGGCTGCCCGGCGTCAATCCGTAAAGGTCGTACCATGCGCGCATCTGGTAGCCGTTGTTCAATGTCACCGCACGGTATGGTGCATGCGGCAACACGAAGCGTACTTGCGGTAGCGACAATGCTTCGACTACCGGTTCAAAATCGCTGCCGTCGGCGCCCAGCCCATGCAGCCAGATCACGCTGGCATCGGTTTGTGCGGAGGGGGAATATTCAATGAGATCAAGCATGATTCAGGTAAGTTGATGCGTGTGTATGTCGTCTCACTTTAAATCGGTTTATGATTCACGACAAATATATCTCTCAAGCATGCCAATAACGACAACATGAAAATATTTTCAGCATCAGGGCACCGGTTCGAGTTTTTTTCTGCCGCGATGGTCAGTTTTGCTCTGCCGCTGGTGGAACTGGTCTCGAAATTTATCGCCAAGGCTACCAACGAAGGCAAGGTTCTGCCTTCGGTGACTGCTTCCTTGCATGATTCAAACGTCACTTTGCTGGGCTTGCTTGGCTTCGCGCTGGCTCTGGTCGCCGTGCATATCGTCTTCTTTCTCGCCACCTGGCATTTCTGGCTTGCCGTCTGCAGGAGATTTACACCCAGGCCTGGTCACCGCTTGATACTGTGTCTGCTGTTCTTTGCTTATCTGCAGGCTTATCTGTTGTCCCTGAACATGATGCTGTTCCCGGAGTCGTCATTTTTCGCGATCGCATCACCAGCGTTCTTCACCTGCAGTGGAACACTGTTGATTGGTGTGCTGGGCTTGCTGTTACTGGCCTCGGTAAATTTCAAAGCGTGGTTTACCAGATTGTCTCAGATGCGCTGGAAATACACAGCAGTAGTCGCGGTGATCGCGCTACCTGCAGGGGTGTTGTGGCAGAACGCCGGAGTGGCGACCACAGAGGAAAAGGCACAACCTGATGTGATACTGATCGGCCTGGATAGCCTGCGTCCAGACCATATTGGTGGGTCAGTCGGGTCGCCAAGTCTGACGCCTGCGCTGGATGGGTTTCTTGCGCAATCCTGGGTGGCGGAACGCACCTATACGCCGCTGGCCAGAACGTTTCCGAGCTGGATGTCCATTCTCAGCGGCCGCTACCCGTTTGAACATGGTGGTCGCTACAATCTGATTGATCCGCAGCTGATCAACGGTCTTGAAGCCAATCTGCCCAATGTGCTCCGGCAACATGGCTACACAACGGCTTATGCGATTGACGAAACGCGGTTTTCCAACATTGACGGTTCTTATGGCTTCGACAGGACGTTGACACCGAAAATCGGCGGGGTAGAGTTTTTGCTCACCTCTGTTGGTGACATGCCGGTAGTCAATTTGTTGAGCAGATCAGTCCTTTATGATTTTCTGTTTCCCTATCAATACATGAACCGGGCGGCGCATGTCGTCTATGACCCATCGCTTTTCAGCACGCGGCTGGATGGCATGATCGAAAGCATTGATCCGCAACGACCGCTCTTTCTTGCAGTGCATTTCGAACTGCCGCACTGGCCATATTCGTGGCGTGATGCGGAAACGCATGAAACGCCCGCAAGCACGCATTTGATTGAACGTTCTCCGCCCTCTTATCAAGCTGCCGTCAACCGTACTGATCAACAGTTTCAGCTGTTGGTCGATTCGCTGCAGCGCAATGGCAGATTAAGCAATGCGATTGTCGTGATTCTCTCTGACCATGGCGAGAATTTCAGCCTCTATGCCACGCCGGCAAAACCTGCAAGCAACGAACATGCGTTGATTTTGCCACCTTACATGATGCATGGCGTCAATGTCATCGACGAAAAACAGACCAATGTCGTATTTGCAGTCCGCACTTTTGGCAGCTTGCTGCCCGCCAGCAATCAATTTGAGGCGCGATTGACCAGTCTGGTAGATATTGCTCCGACTGTGCTTGATTTGCTGCAGCTGCCGCCGAATACGATGAGCATGACAGGTTGCGCAATAACTTCACAAAATCCATCGTGCAACAGTGATCGGGTGGTGTTTTCCGAAAGCGGCTTTTATGTGGATGCCATGTTCAACAAGACCATTTTCGATGAAAAAGCAGTTGCTGCCGAAGCGCAGCAATATTATGAAATTGATGAAAACGGCAGGCTGGTAATCAAGAATGAATTCATGGATGAACTGATGGACAAGAAACAGCGCGCCGCAATATCGGAAAACTGGATGCTGGCTTATCTGCCGTTCGAAGGCCGCAAACAGTTCTTGTTCGGTGATATCAGGAACAGTCTCTACTGGAACGCAGAGCTGGATAAAGCTTGGCGGAATAATCCTGAGGCAACCAATATCTTTCAATCATTTTGCAAGGCATATGCTGTCGACAGCAAAGACGTCGCTGATTTTTGTATGCGCCACGGTTGAGCATAACCGGCCTGATTGAACAGAATCAAGGCGCAACAAAAAGGGAAGCATGAATAATCACGCTTCCCTTTAGAGCCGGTCGGTTAAATGATCAGGAGGCTGCAGCTACGCGGCATTGTGCCGGAACATACTTGTTGTTGGTGGCTGGGTTGTCTGTGGTACAACTCCAGGTACTGCCATCAGCGGTCACAAGGTTGAGGTTGATTGTGCCTGGCGCTGTAATGCCGGTAGCAACAGCCGCTGTCAATGTAGTATCGCCACCATCAACCGATGTGCAGCTAAGCGTTGTCTTTCCTTTCAGCACGCCTACCTCTACGCCATTGCAACCGTTAACGCCGTTAGAGAGGTTTTCTGCAACGGTCGATTTTGCGCCGCCTGCGAGATTGAGGCCTTCAGTCACCATCGCACGGACGGTGTAGTCCTGGTAAGCAGGTAATGCAACAGCAGCAAGAATACCGATAATCGCAACCACGATCATCAGTTCGATCAGGGTAAAGCCTTTTTGGACTTGTTTCATGTCATTTACTCCTTATTTAAACTTTCTGTGAGATTTCCTGGGCCCCAGCTTGAGTAAAGGCACAAGGTAGGTTGCTACATGCAATAGCCGTGCCAGATATTATTTGAAGCAATATGGCACTAAAAACAGACGATTCGTCAAAAGAAAGTGATGTCGCTGTGCTCAAATTTGTCACTTGTGACAAATTCTGTCAGTCAGTCTGAATTCTGAGCGTGATGAAAATCTTTCATTTTGAGGCCATAAAAAAACAGGCCCCGGGGAGCCTGTTTTTACTTCCGCAATCATTGAGTTACTTGCCTTCTGCAGCTTTCTTCAGGCCTTCAAGACCAGCGTTGTAGAACTCGGTAACAGCTTTGAGGGCGGACTCGTCATCCTGACCTTCTGGAATTGGCGGGTTCAGTTTGTATACGCGGTAGAAGCGGCCTACCCAGTTGACTGTCGTTTCACCAGCACCGGGGCCGGCCTTGACGGTCATGAAGGCATTGTAATCGGCGACAGGCATTTTGCCTTCGATCATTTCATAGCGCATTTTCATGCCGGCATCGTCAGCGCCGCGGAGTTTCTGGTTGACCGTGCCACCTGACTTCAGCGTCAGCAGGCGGAAAGAGTCATCGCCTTTTTTCTCAAGCTTGGTGCTTGCAACCGAAGGGTGCCATTTGTGCATGTTGCCGAAATCCTTGACCAGTGCCCAGACTTTGGCCGGATCTGCCTTGATGGTCACCGATTTGTCCACTTTTTGCGGCGATGGGCCGTGCGCCATCACGGTGAGCGGCAGAGTGGCCAGTGCAAGCAATGCAAACAATTTTTTCATACGAGTTTCTCCATTTTATTGAAACAATTTAACAAACGACTGCTTTTTCACGGTGACCCGGAATTCTAAATGTCTTTAAAGCGATATGGCGCGATTTCGGCGTTAATTTTTCAATTGCCAAGAATGAAACGGCCGAAAGCGCGGCTTTGTTGACCTGTGCTGATGGTGTCGATCACTTTTTTTGTGTGCGCATCAATCACGCTGACAGCATTGTCCGACCAGCTGGCGACATAAACCCGGTGGCTGTGCGCGTCATAATCAATCCCCTCGGGGAAGCTGCCGACTTCAATGGTTGCAACCAAGCGATTGCTATCTGCGTCGATCACCGAGACGCTGTCGTCCTGGGTGTTGGTGACAAAAACCGTTTTGCTGTCGGGGCTGACGGTGATGCAATAGGGCCTAGTGCCGACGCCTGTTTTTTCTGAGTGCCCGCTGGCAAGGTCGATGATCGAGATGCTGTCTTCATAGACGTTGGCAGCATAAAGACGTTTGCCATCGGGGCTTACGGTAATGCCGAAGGGGTGTTCGCCAGCGGGAATGCGCGTTGTGACTGTAAAGGTCACTATGTCTATGACGCCGATATCGTTGCTGTCGCGGTTTGAAACATACAGGGTCTGGCCGTCCGGGCTGATTACAAGTCCGGCAGGTGCCTTGCCGATACTGACCTTGCGTTGTTTGCTGTAGTCGCTGGTGTCGATGGCTATCACCATGTCCATATACCAGTCTGCCACGAACAATGTACTACTATCGGGAGAAATGGCTACCGCCACGGGAGAACCTGCCAGCGGAATCTGTGCCAGCTCGATGTGATTGTTGCTGTCGATCACTGATACAGACTGGCTATCTACATTGGAGATGAATACGCGCTGCAATTGGCTGGAGACTGCCACGCCGACCGGTCCTTTGCCGACGCCGATGCTGGCAATGACCTTGTGGCTGTGAAGGTCGATGACGCTGACGTCATGACTGCCCTGGTTGGTGATGTAAGCATATCCGTCAGCCAGCGTTGTGCCGGGCATGGTCAGCAGCGAAATCAGGCTGACAATAATGATGAGTCTTGATTTCAACAGAATGGTCGCTTTGAATGATGGGGCCTCAACAAAAACGGCGTCCGGCATGATGAGGTTGACACGAAAGTATATGTGTCTGCGCTGAACAGCGTCAAGACGCGGCGGCATTACGCGGGCGACGCGCTACTATCAATAAAGAGTGAAATATGAAAAAATGACATGAAATTTATAAGGTCTTTTTATCATGTTAGATCGCGATGGATATCGACCTAATGTAGGCATTATTCTATGCAACGCCAGTAATCAGGTATTTTGGGGTAAGCGTATACGGGAGCATTCCTGGCAATTTCCGCAAGGTGGCATCAAGCACGGCGAAACGCCGGAACAGGCCATGTATCGTGAGCTGATGGAAGAGGTTGGCTTGCGGCCGGAGCATGTCAGGATACTGGGCCGCACTAGAGATTGGCTCCGCTACGATGTGCCAACCAACTGGATCAAGCGCGAATGGCGGGGCAGCTACAAGGGTCAGAAACAGATATGGTTTTTGCTTCGCATGGTCGGGCGGGATACGGATGTATCGCTGCGAGCCACGCCGCATCCCGAGTTCGATGCTTGGCGCTGGAGCGATTACTGGGTGCCGCTGGAAAACGTGATTGAATTCAAGCGCGACGTTTACCGGATGGCATTGAATGAGTTGTCGCATCATCTCAGCCATGATCGCCAGCAACGCCGTAGCCACAAGGCATCAGCGCAAAGCCGCACGGCGAGTTAGGGCAGGCGTCAATGCTGCGGGCGGCTTGATTGCCTAATTGCGGGCACCTGTCTGATACTCAGGCGGGTTTGTTCTGCGGCGGTCTGGCTGCCATGGCTTCGCCCATGCGCACGCTTTTGCCCGCATGCCAGTCCTGACTGAATTGCACCGCTTGCTGCGGGAACAGCAATATCACTGTGGAGCCAAGTAGAAATTTCCCCATTTCCTCAGCCTGCGCGAGTTCTATCGTGGTTTGGTCATACTTCCATCCGCGCGGCTGCTTCGGCCGCGGCGGATTGACCACGCCGTGCCAGCTGGTGGCCATGCTGCCGACGATGGTGGCGCCTACCAGCACCATAATGAATCTGCCGATTTCCCCGGATTCAAATTCACAGACGACCCGTTCATTGCGCGCGAAAAGACCGGGGACTGTCTGTGCCGTCAGCGGATTGACGGAAAACAGGCTGCCCGGAATATGAATCATGCTTTTCAGGCGACCTGCGCATGGCATGTGGATGCGGTGATAATCCTTCGGGCTCAGATAGAGCGTTGCGAAGCTTCCGTTGGCATATTGCGCTGCCAGCTTTTCACTGCCGCCCAATAGCGCCGTAGCCGAGTATTCATGACCTTTTGCCTGGAATATCAGGCCGTGCTCGATATTGCCAAACTGACTGATGGTGCCGTCAACCGGGCATATGAAATCGGTTCTGGCGAGTGGTCTCGCATCGGCCCGAAGCGCCCTGGTAAAAAAATGGTTGAATGTGCTGTAGCGCTCGATATCGGCTTCGGCAGCTTCGGACATATTGACGCCGTAGCGACCGACAAACCATCGTATGACGAAGGTCGTGAGCCAGCCTGCCTCGGCGTTTGCGAATTTCCCTGCTAGCAGCGTAATGGCCTGTTTGGGCAGGATATATTGGATCATTACTGCAATGTGATTCAGCACATGAGTCTCGGTTGAAAAGGGTGAATGATATATTGGCCGAAATATAAAAAGGGCAGGACGTCATACGTCTTGCCCTTTTGGTCACAGCTTTTTGCCAATTAGTTCTTGGACTGATCAACCAGTTTGTTCTTGGCGATCCATGGCATCATGGCACGCAACTGACCGCCGACCTGCTCGATCGGGTGCGCTGCATTAAGACGACGACGTGCAGTCATCTCTGGGTAGCCGGTACGGCCTTCCAGGATGAATTTCTTCGCATATTCGCCGTTCTGGATAGCCTTCAAAGCTTCCTTCATCGCCCAGCGTGAATCGTCGTTGATGACTTGCGGGCCGGTCACGTATTCCCCATATTCAGCGTTGTTCGAGATTGAATAGTTCATGTTGGCGATACCACCTTCGTACATGAGGTCTACGATCAGCTTCAGCTCGTGCAGGCACTCGAAATAAGCCATTTCCGGTGCGTAACCTGCTTCGACCAGAGTCTCAAAACCGGCCTTGACCAGCTCGACGGCGCCGCCGCAGAGTACAGCCTGTTCACCGAAAAGGTCGGTTTCGGTTTCTTCGCGGAAATCGGTTTCAATGACGCCGCCTTTAGTGCCGCCGTTGGCAGCAGCGTAGGAGAGGGCGATGTCCTTGGCCTTGCCGGAAGCGTCCTGGTAAACGGCGATCAGCGAAGGGACGCCGCCACCCTTGAGGTATTCGGAGCGGACGGTGTGGCCCGGGCCTTTCGGTGCGATCATGATGACATCGACATCCTTGCTTGGCACGATCTGGTTGTAATGGATGTTGAACCCGTGGGCAAACGCCAGCGCAGCGCCTTTTTTCAGGTTGGGTGCGACTTCGGCTTCATAAATTGCAGCCATGTTTTCGTCAGGCAAAAGAATCATGACGACATCGGCATTCTTCACCGCTGTACTGATTTCAGCGACATTGTGTCCGGCGTTCTGAGCTTTGGCCCAGGAGCTGCCATCCTTGCGCAGGCCGACAGTCACGGAGACGCCGGAATCCTTTAGGTTTTGTGCGTGTGCATGACCCTGGGAGCCATAGCCGACAATAGTTACGTTCAGCTTTTTGATGATGGAGAGGTCGGCGTCTTTGTCGTAATAAACTTTCATGGAGTTTCCTTAAATCGATTTATAAGTAATGGTGAATATTGCCGGGCGCGTCAGATTTTCAGAATGCGGTCGCCGCGGCCGATGCCGGATGCACCGGTACGAACGGTTTCAAGTATCGCGCCCTTGTCCAGGGCTTCGAGAAACGCATCCAGCTTGGAACAGGAGCCGGTCACTTCAATCGTGTAGCTGCCATCGGCAACATCGATGATACGGCCGCGGAAAATATCGCTTATCCGTTTCATTTCCTCGCGGAACGGGCCGGTGGCCTTGACCTTGACCAGCATCAGCTCGCGCTCGATGTGGCGGCCGTCATTAAGGTCCAGCACTTTGACCACATCGACCAGCTTGTTGAGCTGCTTGATGATCTGCTCGATCACTTCGTCCGATCCGGAAGTGACGATGGTCATGCGTGACAACGTGGCATCTTCGGTGGGAGCCACGGTCAGAGATTCGATGTTGTAGGCGCGTGCAGAGAACAGTCCGGCCACGCGTGACAAGGCGCCTGCTTCGTTTTCCATCAGTAATGAGATGATGTGTTTCATGGATTATTCGTCCCCGGCCAGAATCATTTCCGACAGGCCTTTGCCGTTCGGCACCATGGGGAATACGTTTTCCTTTTGGTCAGTAATGAAGTTCATGAAAACAAAGCGATCCTTCATGTCGAAAGCTTCTTTCAGGGCGCCTTCAACATCTGCGGATTTTTCGATGTTCATGCCGATATGGCCATAGGATTCTGCCAGCTTGACGAAATCCGGCAGACTATCCATGTACGACTCCGAGTAGCGGTTCTCGTAGAAAAACTCCTGCCATTGACGCACCATGCCGAGATAGCGGTTGTTGAGCAGAATCACCTTGATCGGCAGGCGGAACTGATGGCAGGTAGACAGCTCCTGGATGTTCATCTGGATGCTGCCTTCGCCGGTGATGCAGGCGACCATGGCATCCGGGTCGGCCAGCTGGCAGCCCATTGCGTAAGGCAGGCCGACGCCCATGGTGCCGAGCCCGCCCGAGTTGATCCAGCGGCGCGGCTTGTCGAATTTGTAATACTGCGCTGCCCACATCTGATGCTGGCCGACATCCGAGGTCACATAGGCTTCACCTTTGGTGACTTCCCAGAGTTTTTCGACAACATATTGCGGCTTGATGATCTGGCTGTCGTTCTTGTAAACCAGCGATTTCTTTTCGCGCCACAGGTCGATCTGCTGCCACCAGGACTTGATTGACTCCGCGTCTGGCTTTCTGGTTTCTGCAATCAGAAGGTCGTTCATTTCGCTCAGCACAGACTGAACGTGGCCGACGATGGGGACATCAATCTTGACGCGCTTGGAAATCGAGGAAGGGTCGACATCGATATGAATGATGCTGCGATCCTTGCTGTAGAAATGGCCGGGGTTGCCGATGACGCGGTCATCGAAACGCGCGCCGACCGCGAGCAGAACATCGCAGTTCTGCATGGCCATGTTGGCTTCGTAAGTGCCGTGCATGCCGAGCATGCCGACAAATTGATTGTCGGTGGCAGGGTAGCCGCCAAGCCCCATCAGCGTATTGGTCACCGGGTAACCCAGCGCACGGGCCAGCTTGACCAGTTCGGCCGATGCGTCGCCGAGCACGAGACCACCACCGGTGTAGATCATCGGACGTTTGGCTTCAAGCAGCAATTTCAGCGCTTTTTTGATCTGGCCGGAGTGACCCTTCATGATCGGCGTGTAAGAGCGCATTTCAACCGTGGCCGGGTATTCGAATTTGGTGAAATGTGCGGTAATGTCCTTCGGGATGTCGACCACAACCGGCCCTGGGCGGCCGGTGGCGGCGATGTAAAACGCTTTTTTCAGCGTGGGCGCAATATCCTTGACGTCCTTGATGAGGAAGTTGTGTTTGACGCAGGGGCGCGTGATGCCGACCATGTCGACCTCCTGGAAGGCGTCCATGCCGATTGCCGGAGTCGGCACCTGACCGCTGATGACGACCAGCGGGATCGAATCCATATAAGCGGTGGCAATGCCGGTAACGGCATTGGTGGCGCCCGGCCCCGAGGTTACCAGCGCAACGCCGACTTCACCTGTGGCCCGCGCGAAGGCATCAGCAGCATGCACTGCGGCCTGTTCATGGCGAACCAGAATGTGCTTGAAAGCATCCTGCTTGAAAATTTCGTCATAGATGTGCAGCACTGCACCACCGGGATAGCCAAAAACGAATTTGACTTTCTCCTCTTGCAGGCAGCGAATGACGATCTCGGCGCCTGAAATTTGGTGCGTGGTCTGGGGGCTGCGGTCATCCATATATTGCTTGTTTTTACTGAGAATTATTGAACCCTAAACACTAACTGGTTGCATGATTTTGGTCAAGGCCAAATGCAGCAGGAAGTGTGCCAGCGCGATTAAATAACCGGATTTTGTACGAGACCGGCGTTGTTCAAGAATGGATGACCTGACGCGGGCAATACCCATGTTTTTTGTGTGGATTGATGGGGCTTCTGTTTTGGCCTGCCGGCATCATTCAAAGCGCATGGAGAGATCGACGGCTTGTATGTCCTTGGTCAGGTGGCCGATGGAAATCCGGTCAACGCCGGTCAGCGCCACCGTGCGCACATTCTTCAACGTAATGCCGCCCGAAGCTTCCAGCAAGGCGCGGCCTTGATTGAGTCTGACGGCCTCCGCCAGATCCGAATGGCTAAAGTTGTCGAGTAGAACGGAAACCGCCCCTGCTTGCAGAGCGAGTTGCAGCTCCTGCAGGTTTTCGACCTCGATCTGTACCGGTATATTGCGATTGATCGCGTGCGCCTGCTGCAGCGCCTTTGCAATGCCGCCCGCTGCTGCGATGTGGTTTTCCTTGATCAAAATACCATCATGGAGACCCATGCGCTGATTCATGCCGCCACCGGCCAGCACGGCGTATTTTTGTGCGAGTCTCAGCCCTGGAAGCGTTTTTCGGGTGTCGAGAATGGCGGCGCGAGTGCCGCTCACCGCATTGACGAACTGATACGTTTCCGTGGCTGTTGCAGACAGTAGCTGCAGAAAATTCAGCGCTGAACGTTCTGCGGTGAGCATGGCACTGGCGTTGCCGGAAATGGTCGCCAGCACACGATTGGCGCGCACATTTTCGCCTTCCTTGACCTGCCACTCAATGTTGATGTTGCGGTCCAGCTGCACAAAGCACTGTTGCGCCCATGGCAAGCCGCAGATCACCGCCGGCTGGCGGCAAACGATGATAGCGCGGGCTGTTTTTCCGGCAGGGATGAGTTGTGCCGTGTAGTCGGCCGAACCAATATCTTCCGCCAGCGCTCCAAGCACATTATCCAGCACTGCTTGCTCAAGTGCAGGCAGCTTTTCGGCCGGCAGGTTTTCATGAAAGAGAGAAGTGTGCATGACTTGCATTATAATGCAGCTACCGGTGGCATCCATGGCTTTCGCTGCTGAAAGCCTTGCCCTCAGGGCGACTTCTATATCCAATTAATCCAAAGTTCAGGCTATGAAACTCCTCTATTCGCTTACCAGTCCCTATGCCCGCAAAGTGCGCGTCGTTGCCGCCGAAAAGCGCATCGAAGTCGAAATGGTCAAGGTCGTGCTGTCCGATCCGAGTTGTCCCGTAGTTCACCACAACCCGCTGGGCAAAATTCCGGTGCTCATTCTCGACGATGGTGAAGCCTTGTTTGATTCGAGGGTGATCGTGGAATTTCTCGATAACCGTACGCCGGTAGCGCGCCTGATTCCGCAGGAGCATTCAGCCAAGGTCTGGGTGCGGCGCTGGGAGGCGCTGGCAGACGGCGTTTGCGATGCGGCAATCGCTGCCATGCAGGAGTCACGCCGCGCGGAGAACATGCGCGATCAGGCAATTATCGAAAAGCAGATGGGCAAGGTGCATCGCGGTTTGCGGCAGCTTAATGCCGAACTGGGCGAGAGCAAGTGGTGTGTCGACGATACTTTCAGCCTGGGCGACATTGCGCTCGGCTGCATGCTCGGCTGGCTCGATTTGCGCTACCGCGAGCTTGACTGGCGTGAGGATTACCCGAATCTCGCACGTCACTTCGAAGAGATGATGAAGCGGCTATCGTTCAGCGAGACCGCTCCACCAGAAGCCTGACGTCAGTCCCTCTTGCGGGTTGCCAACAGACTCGCCAGGATCGAGCTCACCAGAATCACGCCGACCACACCGAGTGCGATGCCGATCGGCACCTTGTAGAACGACACGACCAGCATCTTCACGCCGACGAACACCAGTATCAGGGCGAGGCCGTATTTCAGCAGATGGAAGCGGTCCGCCATGTCGGCCAGCAGGAAATAGAGGGCACGCAGGCCGAGAATGGCGAAGATGTTCGAGGTGAATACGATGAACGGGTCGGTCGTGATGGCGAAGATTGCCGGAATCGAGTCGACAGCGAAGATCAGGTCGGAAATCTCGATCATGATCAGTACCAGGAACAGGGGCGTGAACCAGCGCACGCCATTTTTCATGACCCAGAATTTCTCGCCGTGGTATTCCGGTGTGATGCGCAGATGACCGCGCAGCCATTTGAGGATGGGGTTGCGTTCAAGGTCGGCTTCCTGCCCGGCGAATACCAGCATCTTGAAGCCGGTGACAACCAGAAAGATGCCAAACAGATAGAGTATCCAGTGGAACTTGGCCACCAGATAGGCGCCGGCCAGAATCATGATGGCGCGCAATACGATCGCTCCCAGCACGCCGTAGATCAGCACGCGGCGCTGGTATTCCGCAGGCACGCGGAAGAAGGTAAAGATCATCAGGAAAACGAAGACGTTGTCGACCGACAGCGATTTTTCGATCAGATAGCCGGTCAGGAATTCCAGCGCCTTGTCGTTGGCGATTTCGCGCCCGAGGTTGCCGTCCAGATACCACCACAGCAGAGCGTTGAAGATCAGCGCCAGCGTCACCCATGCGATGCTCCAGCCGAGCGCCTCGCGCGGCGATACGCGATGGGCGTGGCGGCCACCGAGTACATACAGATCCAGTGCCAGCATGAACAGCACGAAGATGATAAAACCGCCCCACATGAGGGGCGTGCCGATGCTGGTCAGTTCCATGTGCGCGTGCTCCGGTGCTTAGCGCAGATCGTTGGCCGCTTCCAGCGCGGCGATGCGGTCTTCAAGCGGCGGATGCGTCATGAACAGGGCCTTGAGGCCACCATTCCTTCCG
The DNA here is from genome assembly GCA_001704575.1 of Methylophilales bacterium LSUCC0135. Lineage (GTDB taxonomy): Bacteria > Pseudomonadota > Gammaproteobacteria > Burkholderiales > Methylophilaceae > UBA6140. Next base: position 28,008 of record MCAW01000005.1, on the reverse strand, counting down.
CCGTTGATGCCGAATGCCGCCATTTTATCCGGTAGCGGATGAGGTTCATGCAAAGACTGTAAACGTTTCAGCGCATTGATCATGCCGCGGCGGCCTGCCAGTTGGGCGCCGCCCCGGTCGGCGCGGAATTCGCGCTGACGCGAGAACCACATGACGATGATGGAAGCGAGAATACCCAGGATCAGCTCGGCGATGATCATGGTGACGAAGAAGGCCGGTCCGTGCCCTTGCTCGTTCTTGAAAATGACGCGGTCGACGGTGTGGCCGATAACGCGCGACAGGAACATGACAAAGGTGTTGACCACGCCCTGGATCAGCGCCAATGTCACCATGTCGCCGTTGGCGGCATGCGATACTTCGTGGCCGAGCACGGCTTCTGCTTCTTCGCGGGTCATTTTTTGCAGCAGGCCGGTGGAGACGGCGACCAGTGAGTTGTGTTTGCTGGGGCCGGTGGCGAAGGCGTTGACGTCGGGGGAGTCGTAAATGGCGACTTCCGGCATGCGGATGCCGGCCGCCTGTGCCTGGCGCGCCACCGTCTCGATCAGCCAGCGCTCATCCGCATTGCGAGGCGATTCAATGACCTGCGCGCCGACCGACATTTTAGCCGTCCATTTCGAGATCATCAGCGAAATCAGCGAGCCGCCGAAACCCATTACTGCAGCGAATATCAGCAAGGACTTGAGATTGAGTCCGTTTGCGTTGAGATAAGGTTCGACGCCCAGCAGGCGCATGGTGATCGACAGCACCAGCACAATAGCCAGGTTGGTGGCCAGGAAAAGTGCGATCCGTTTCATGACGGTTTCCTTTCGATTTTTGACTTGAACGATGCCCGCGAGCTGAGGGCAACAAAATGCGCACAGATTACGCACAATCAAACATCAGATAAAGTCGAATATTTATTCTATACAATTCGGTTTATTCGAATAGTATGCACCCATGAACTACAAGCATCTGCATTATTTCTGGACAGTCGCGCGAAGCGGGAGTATGGCGCGTGCCAGCGAACGCCTGCATCTGACTCCGCAGACCCTCAGTGCGCAGATCAAGTTGCTGGAGAGAAGCCTGGGTGCTGCGCTGTTCCGTCCCGCCGGGCGTGGTATCGAACTGACCGAGGCCGGCCGGCTGGCGCTGGGCTATGCAGATGAGATATTCGCACTGGGCAATGCGCTGGAGCTGGCATTATCCAGGCGTCGCGGCTCGCCGGCACAGCCGTTTCGTGTCGGCATCACGGATGTCGTACCGAAGACGCTGGCCTACCGCTTTCTGGCGCCTGTCCGCCAGCTGGCCGATCCGGTGCGGCTGATCTGCCGTGAAGGCAAGCTGGACCGCCTGCTTTCTGAACTGGGGTTGCACAAGCTGGATCTGGTGCTCGCCGACCGGCCTATTCCTGCACGCATGCATTTTCGCGGTCAGAGCCGCAGACTGGGCGAAAGCCCGCTGGCCTTTTTCGCGACACCGGCCATGGCCGGCCGCTGTGGCAGTTTTCCGGCGTGTCTGGATGATGCGCCACTTTATCTTCCCGGAGATGATGCAACCGTGCGCGGTCGCATCGAGCGATGGCTGGAGGAGCAGCGTTTGGCGCCGCGTGTGCTGGGTGAGTTTGATGATGGCGCGTTACTGAAGGCTTTTGGCCAGGAAGGCGATGGCATTTTCCCGGCAGCCGCCATCCTGGCGGATGAACTGGTCGGCAGGCTCGGACTGGTCATGATAGGCAGGGTGGACGAACTGCAAGAGGAGTTCTATGCCATTACCCGCGAGGCGGGAGAGCAGCAGCCGGCAGCGATTACGATCATCGAAGAGGCGGCTTCGGTGCTGGCAGCTTGACCCTGTCTCGGGATCGGCAGCCACCAGTGACTGCGGTCGCCAGACCCGCCCGAAAAGATACTCAGCAGATAATGCCGCCGCCCAGGCAGACGTTGCTTTCGTAAACCACCACCGACTGCCCCGGTGTTACTGCCCATTGCGCTTGGCCGAAACGCACTTCCATCTCGTCTCCCTCAAGCCGGTCGATTTCGCACGGGGCATCGGGCTGGCGGTAACGCGTCTTGGCTGCGTAGACCCAGTGGGTTTCAGGCTTCTGCCCGGAGATCCAGTGCAACTGGCGGGCAATCAGCCCGTCACTGAGCAGAAGCGGATGTTCGTGGCCCTGCACGACAATTAGTACATTACGTTTCGTGTCCTTGCCGGCAACGAACCAGGGTTCGCCCGTGCTGATTTTTGAACCGCCTATGCCCAGGCCCTGGCGTTGTCCCAGTGTGTAATACATCAGCCCTTCATGCCGGCCGACCACTTTGCCTTCCGGCGTCTGCATTTCGCCGGGTTCGCGCGGCAGGTAGCGATTGAGAAACTCCCTGAACGGCCGCTCGCCTATGAAACAGATGCCGGTGGAGTCTTTTTTCTCGCTGGTCGGCAGGCCGGCTTCGCGTGCGATTTCGCGCACCTCGCGCTTGAGCAGATGGCCGAGCGGAAACAGGGTTTTTGAAAGCTGTGCCTGATTCAGGCGGTAAATAAAGTAGCTCTGATCCTTGCTGCCGTCATCCGCTTTCATCAGCTGAAAGAGGCCGTCTTTTTCTCGTACCTGAGCGTAATGGCCGGTGGCGATCAAGTCGGCACCGAGCCCCATGGCATGGTCGAGGAAAGCCTTGAACTTGATTTCGGCGTTGCACAGGATGTCGGGGTTGGGCGTGCGACCGGCTTTATACTCATCGAGGAAATTGGCGAAGACCCGGTCCTTGTATTCTTTGCTGAAATTGACTGCTTCGATCTCGATGCCGATTTTTTCGGCGACCGAGACCGCATCGATCAGATCCTGCCTGGATGAACAGTATTCGTCGGTGTCATCATCCTCCCAGTTCTTCATGAACAGGCCGACGACTTCATAACCCTGCTGTTTCAGCAGGAGGGCGGCAACTGAGGAATCTACTCCGCCGGACAAGCCGACGACTACGCGTTTTGGTTTCATAAGTGTGTAATCACGCTCAAGGGAAAGCGTTGTCCTGCCAGGTAATGTTCGACGCAAGTGAGTACTTGCGGGCTACGATGGATGCTGCGGCTGGCACGGATTTCATCCGGGCTCATCCACAGTGCGCGCAACACGCCGGTATCCAGCTTTTGCCCGGGTTTGTGGCTGCCAGCCTTGCCGATGAAGGCAAAGCGCAGATAGGTGATGTCCTTCTGCGGATGACGCCAGTGATAGACGCCGAGCAGATGTTCGGGCGTGAAGTCGTAGGCGGTTTCTTCATTGGTCTCGCGGATCACCGCGTCGACCAGCGTCTCGCCATTTTCGACATGACCGGCCGGCTGGTTGAGGCGGATGCCATCGGCGGTTTCCTCTTCAACCAGCAGGAATTTCCCCTGCTGTTCGACGATGGCGGCGACAGTCGTGTTCGGTTTCCAGATCATGATAGCTTCAGGTTCAAAAACAGCATTTTACCCTGCCGCGCAGGATCAGGCTAACCGCGGAAACAACCCTTGCAGGCCGTTGGCAATGAATTCGACCGCCATCGCCGCCAGGATCAGACCCATCAGTCGCGTGACGATGTTGATGCCTATGGTGCCCATGCGCTCGGCAATGCTGGTGGAAAGGCTGAGTGCAAGCCATACCATGAGGCAGACGATACCGATCGGCAGCGTCAGTGAAAACTGGCCGATCATGCCGGGGCTGGCCTGCGCTGCGATGATCATGCTGCTGATGGCACCTGGCCCGGCGAGCAGCGGGATGCTGAGCGGAACGATGGCAATCGCTTCGCGCTCGGCCACTACGGCAGCTTCTTCCCGGGTTTGTCTGGCTTCGCTCATTTTTCCGTACATCATTGAAATGGCAATCAGGATCAGCAAAATGCCGCCGCCGACCTGAAACGAAGGGATGCTGATGCTGAAGAAAGCCAGAATCTTGTCGCCGAGCACGGCAGAGAGGGAAAGTACCAGAAATACGGTGAAGGCGACGGTTCTGGCGATACGTTCGCGGTCGGCCCTGCTCCAGCCTTCGGTTGCGCTGATGAAAATCGGTACGCTGCCGATCGGGTTGACGATAGCGAACAATGCAATGCCGATCTTGAACAAATAAGCCCATTCGAGCATAGGTTTAATCCTTCAGTTTGGGTATTATCAGCGTTGGTCGGACCATTCTATATGGACTTGTGCGGATCGTCATAGGGCTTCATGAACAACAGGATTTATCTCGCTTCGCAATCGCCTCGCCGCCGCGAATTGCTGCAACAACTCGGCATTGCATGCCAGGTGCTGCCGTCGCATATCGATGAAAACCCGCATGAGGTAGAAACCGTGGCGGCCTATGCCATCCGTCTCGCCAGAGAGAAGGCGGAAGTCTGCCTGCGCCGGGTCGCGCACGAATCGCTAGAACCGCTGCCGGTTCTGGCTGCCGATACGACGGTTTGTCTCGACGGAGACATACTGGGCAAACCGGCAGATGCAGAGGCGGCTTTTTCCATGCTGAAAAGCCTTTCGGGGCGATGGCACGAGGTGCACACGGCGGTCGCGGTCGCCACTGCGGTAGGTACCGAAACGGCGCTTTCCACAACGCATGTCGAGATGACGGCGATCAGCGATGCCGATATTCTCGCCTACGTCGCCAGCGGCGAACCATATGACAAGGCCGGTGCCTATGGCATACAGGGTTTGGCCGGCATATTCATCAAGCGTATCGAAGGCAGTTATTCCGGCGTCATGGGGCTGCCGGTGTTTGAGACCGCACAACTTTTACGCAGCGCAGGAATCGAGTTACTGAAAAATGGCTGAAGAAATTCTCATCAACGTCACCCCGCAGGAAACCCGGGTAGCCATCATGGAGCAGGGCGTGGTGCAGGAGCTGCACATCGAGCGAAATGCTTCGCTCGGTCTGGTCGGCAATATCTACAAGGGTACGGTGTGCCGGGTGCTGCCGGGCATGCAGTCGGCATTCGTTGAAATCGGCCTGCAGCGGGCTGCGTTTCTACATGTGGCCGATGTGCTCGAATGCACCAGTGCCGATCAGGAAAAAACCATACAGGAAGTCTTGCAGGAAGGGCAGCCGCTCATCGTGCAGGTGATCAAGGAGCCGATCGGCACCAAGGGCGCGCGGCTGACCACGCAGATCAGCATCGCCGGCCGTTTTCTGGTGTATTTGCCGCAACAGACCCATATCGGAGTCTCGCAGCGGATCGAGGACGAAAGCGAGCGCGAGCTGCTGCGTGAACGTTTGATCAGGCTGCTGCCGGAAACGCATAGCGGCGGCTATATCATTCGCACCATGTCGGAGACGGCGACCGACGAGGAGTTGCTGGCAGATATCGATTATCTGGAAAAAGTCTGGCACAACATTCAGGCGTCGAGCCGCACGGCGGGCAGCCGTTCGCTGGTGTTTCAGGACCTCAGCCTGCCGATGCGGGTCATGCGCGATGTGGTGAATGGAGAAACGGAGCGCATTCTGGTCGATTCGCGCGAGACCTATCAAAAGCTGCTGGAATTCGGCGAGCTCTATGCGCAAAGCGCGGTCAGGCGGCTGGAACACTATCAGGGCGAGCGGCCGCTGTTCGACATGTACAACGTCGAAAACGAGATCAAGAAAGCCATGTCGCGCAAGGTGGAAATGAAGTCCGGCGGCTATCTGATCTTCGACCAGACCGAAGCGCTGACCACGGTGGACGTCAATACCGGCAGTTTCGTCAACGGCAAATCACTCTCCGACACCATATTCAAGACCAATCTCGAAGCCGCACAGTGTATCGCCAGGCAACTGCGCCTGCGCAATCTGGGCGGCATCATCATCATCGATTTCATCGACATGGATGAAGACGAGCAGCGTGAGGGCGTTTTGCAGGAACTCAACAAGATGGTGGCGAAAGACCGCGCGCGTACTTGGGTCAGCGGTTTTTCCGTGCTTGGGCTGGTGGAGATGACGCGCAAACGCACACGTGAAAGTCTTGCCCATATTCTCTGCGAACCTTGTCCGGCCTGTCAGGGGCGCGGCGAACTGAAAACCGCGCAGACCATGTGCTACGAGATTCTGCGTGAATTGTTAAGACACGCTCGCCAGTTCAGCGCACGCGAGTTCCGCGTGATCGCCTCGCCCAAGGTGATCGAGATGATGATGGACGAGGAGTCGCAAAGTCTCGCCAATCTGTCCGATTTCATCGGCAAGCCGGTATCTTTGCAGGCCGAGCCGCAATACGCGCAGGAAACCTTCGATATTGTCCTGATGTAGGTGTGGGCGGCATTCAGCGCAGTCCAGGCTAGAACAACCCCAACATCTGCGCTTCAAGCGGCGCCACAATCAGCATCAACAGCAGTTGTGCCGCGATGAAAATGACGACAGGCGACAGGTCGATACCACCCAGCCTAGGCACATGGCGCTGAACCGGCAGCATGACCGGGCGCGTCAGCGCATTCAGCGCCGGTGTGATGATGGTGTTTGGATTGAGCCAGCTGAGGATGGCATGCAGGATGACAGCATAAAGAAAAATGTAGATGCTGAACTTGAGTATGCCGACCAGCGCCAGTCCTGCCAATGCGACCCAGACCATGGGCCCAGCGACCATTAACGGAAAATCCTGCGTCAGCAGCAAGCCCAGATAGAGCAGAAACTGGCTGCTCCAGGCCAGCACTAGTGTCGACAAATCCAGCTTCCCCCAGTTCGGCACGATACGCCGCAACGGCTTTACCGCAAAAGCGGTGATGGCAATCACAGCCTGTGAAACCGGGTTGTGGAAGGGAGCGTTGACGGCTTGCAGGTAAAAGCGCAACAGCACGGCGATGGTAAACAGCCCCAGTACCGTGTGCAGCAGAAATTGTAAGGCGTTGCTGATCATGGGTGATTTTCCGCTAGATGGGTTACGTTTTGGTCAAGTTCATTCTGCGCCAAGCAGGTCGCCCAGTTCCTTGGAGCGTTGCGCGGCAGCATGGGCGGCAGCGCTGATGGCGGCTTTGACGCCGGCGGCTTCCAGACTTTGAATGGCGCGTTCGGTGGTGCCGCCTTTGGAGGTCACCTGTTGGCGCAGGGTTGCAGGGTTTTCGTCACTTTGCATGGCGAGCCGGGTAGCCCCTGCGAAAGTCTGCAGGCTCAGCATTTTTGCCTCTTCTGCAGAGAAACCCAATGCTGCTGCGGCCTCCTGCATGGCCTCGATCAGGTAAAAGACATAGGCCGGGCCGCTGCCTGAAATCGCCGTGACCGCATCCATTCTGGCTTCGTCATCCAGCCACAGGGTAACTCCTACGGCCTGCATCAGGCTCTCTGCCTGCTGCTTCTGCCGGGGGCTGACGCCGCTGGCAGCGAACAAGGCGGAAACGCCGGCCTGTATCTGCGCGGGTGTGTTCGGCATGACGCGCACGATGGCTTCATAACCGCCCAGCCAGCGCGCCAGATCGCCGCTACGGACGCCTGCTGCAATCGAGATGATGAGCTGGTCTTTCAGCAGGCTGCCGAGAAAGATCGAAACGTCGCGCAGTTGTTGCGGCTTGACTGCCAGCACGATGACATCGCTGGCAGCGGCGCTCGGCAGCTGCTCGGTGACGTTGGAGTTGAAATCATGTTTCAGCTGGTTGCGCTTTTCCGCGTCTGATTCGATCACGTTGATTCTGGAGGCGCTGACGCCTTGCTGCAGCATGCCGCCGATCAGTGCGCGCGCCATGTTGCCGCCGCCGATAAAACTGATTCTGGGGTTGTCGGGTTGATGTTGGTGTTCTGTGGTCATGGCTTTCTGGGTCCGAAAATGGCGGAGCCGATACGCACGATGGTGGCACCTTCGGCGATGGCGGCGGGAAAGTCCTCGGACATGCCGATGGACAGGGTATCGAGGTTGAATCCTTGTTGCTGCAATTGCTGAAAGAGCGATCTTACCTGATGGAATTGGGCGCGCTGCATTTGCGTGTCGCTGGTCGGTCCCGGGATGGCCATGAGGCCGCGCAACTTCAATGCCGGCAGGCTCTGAATCTCTTGTGCGAGGATCAAGGTCGCATCCGGCGTGAGCCCGCTTTTGGTCTCCTCGTTGCTGACATTGACCTGCAGGCATAGCTGCAGCGGTCCTTTCGATGTGGGCCGGGCCGCATTGAGGCGTTCGGCGATCTTGAGCCGGTCTACGCTGTGCACCCAGTCGAAGTGTTGCGCGATGGCCTGTGTTTTATTGCTTTGAATCGGCCCGATGAAATGCCACTCGATCGGGAGATCGGCCAGTTCATCCTGCTTGGCGAGCGCTTCCTGCAGGTAGTTTTCGCCGAACATACGCTGGCCGGCGGCATAAGCTTCGCGTAATGCGCTTGCCGGGTGCGCCTTGCTGACAGCCAGCAGATGCACCTCCTGCGGCGGGCGCCCGGCGACTGCGGCGGCTTGCTCAATGCTTGCCCGCACAGCTTGCAAGCGTTCGCTAATAGAGGTCATAATCCAATCATCTTCGCTGTTTTTGACAGAGACTTGAAGCTGCGAAAATTATAACAGGAGCACATGGTGGATATCTCGGATTTACTGGCGTTTTCGGTCAAAAACAAGGCATCCGACCTGCACCTTTCGGCCGGTTTACCGCCCATGATCCGGGTGCATGGCGATGTACGCAGGATCAATGTGCCTGCCATGGAGCACAATGAAGTGCATGACATGGTGTACGACATCATGAACGACGGTCAGCGCAAGGTTTACGAGGAAATACTGGAGTGCGACTTTTCGTTTGAAATCCCCAATCTGGCCCGCTTCCGTGTCAATGCCTTCAACCACAATCGCGGCGCAGGCGCCGTGTTCCGTACCATTCCGTCCAAAATCCTGACCCTGGAGCAACTGAACTGCCCTCCCATTTTCAAGGAAATCGCGCAGAATCCGCGCGGCATCTGTCTGGTAACCGGCCCGACCGGATCAGGCAAATCGACCACGCTGGCGGCCATGGTCGATTTCATCAATGACACCGAGCACGGCCATATCCTTACGGTAGAAGACCCGATCGAGTTTGTTCACCAGTCGAAGAAGTGCCTCATCAATCAGCGCGAAGTCGGACCGCATACGCTCTCCTTTGCCAACGCGCTGCGTTCGGCATTGCGTGAAGACCCGGACGTGATTCTGGTCGGCGAAATGCGCGATCTGGAGACCATACGCCTGGCCCTCACCGCTGCCGAAACCGGCCACCTGGTGTTCGGCACCCTGCATACCAGCTCCGCCGCCAAGACCATAGACCGTATCGTCGACGTCTTCCCCGCTGCGGAAAAGGACATGGTGCGCTCCATGTTGTCGGAATCGCTGCGCGCCGTGATCTCGCAGACCTTGTGCAAGACCAAGGACGGTCAGGGCCGGGTGGCCGCGCACGAGATCATGATCGGTACGCCGGCAATCCGCAATCTGATCCGCGAAAACAAGATCGCGCAAATGTATTCGGCGATTCAGACCGGCCAGAATGTCGGCATGCAGACGCTGGATCAAAATCTGAAGGAATTGGTGCAGCGCAATATTATCTCTGTTGGCGAAGCCCGCACCAAGGCGGCCAACAAGGAAACTTTCGCCTGAGTCCGGGCGGTTGAACTGGTAAAGGATAGCTAAGGCGTCACCATGGATCAGAGTCAGGCAGAAAAATTCGTATTCGATTTGTTGCGGTTGATGGTGTCGAAGAAAGCTTCCGACCTTTTTATTACGGCAGGTTTCCCGCCGGCCATGAAGATCGACGGCAAGGTGACGCCGGTCACCAAGCAGCCATTGACGCCTCAGCAGGCGAGGGAGCTTGCGCGTTCGGTGATGAACGACAAGCAGGCGGCGGAATTCGATGCCACCAACGAGTGCAATTTCGCCGTCGGTATCCCCGGGTTGGCCCGTTTTCGCGTCAATGCATTCGTGCAGCGTGGCAGTGCCGGCCTGGTGTTCCGTACCATTGCCACCAAAATCCCCAGTTTTGAAGAGCTTGGTTTGCCTGAAGTGTTGAAGGAAGTGACCATGACCAAGCGCGGTCTGGTCATTTTCGTCGGCGGTACCGGTAGCGGCAAATCGACTTCGCTGGCGGCGATGGTCGGGTACCGCAACGAAAACAGCTATGGCCACATCATCACCATTGAAGACCCGGTGGAGTTTGTTCATGACCACAAGAACTGTGTGATTACGCAGCGCGAGGTCGGCGTCGATACGGAAAACTGGCATATTGCCCTGAAGAACACCTTACGGCAGGCGCCGGACGTCATTCTAATCGGCGAAATCCGTGACCGTGAAACCATGGACTACGCCATCGCTTTTGCCGAAACCGGTCACTTGTGCATGGCGACGTTACACGCCAACAGCACCAATCAGGCGCTGGACCGCATCATCAACTTCTTCCCCGAGGAGCGCCGCAATCAGCTGCTGATGGATTTGTCACTCAATACCAAGGCGTTCATTTCGCAGCGGCTGATCCCGAAAAAGAGCGGCAAGGGCCGGGTGGCAGCGATGGAGATCATGCTCAACTCACCGTTGATTTCAGACCTGATTTTCAAGGGCGAGGTGCATGCGATCAAGGAGATTATCGCCAAGTCGCGCGAACTCGGGATGCAGACCTTCGACCAGGCCTTGTTCGATCTCTACGAGGCGGGCGAGATTACTTACGAGGATGCCTTGCGCAATGCCGATTCGGTCAACGAGGTGCGTCTGAGGATCAAGCTGGAAGGCAAGGAGTCGCAGGAAAAGGACCACTCCGCAGGCCTCGACAACCTCGGCATCGTTTGATCCTGAATCCCTGACATCCCTGAATTACCACCATCAGAGCGTAAAGGTAGGCGTCCTGCCGACATACGCTTCCAGCAAGGTCAGCTCTTCATCCGTGTGATCAGTCACCGCAGCGCTACGGAGTTGTGAAACGCCTTTTTCTTCTTCCCTGATGATTTCGTGTGCGCTGTGATGGCTGGCGTCGACCTGTTGCAGTTGTCTGCCGGCCCGAAGGCTGGACTTACCATAACAAGTGCAGGCGTAGAGCCGGTTGGGTTCGGCGCTGAGATAAACAGCGCCGCCGCGCACCGACATGACAGCCACGCTGCTCTCCAGCTGTGCCGGCTTGCTGCGCTGTTCCAAACTTGCCAGCATGCTGCCGGTCAACAGGCGCACCGCAGTGACGGCGCTGCTGCCGACCAGTTCCAGCGCAGTGCCGCCGCGCAACAGAAAGGCATCCTTGCCGATACTGAACACCAGTTCGCCATCATGCGCGACGACGATCTTGCTGCCGGCCCGAATGCGTCCATCGGCTTTGATCGGGCGGTTGTTGACGAAAGCCTCGCCGCTGATCCGGTGAATGTTGCCGGCGGCCAGCGCCTGGCCTGGCAAGGCCAGAATTAACGGTAGCGCAGCGACGGTCTGCATGAAACTGCGGCGCGAAAAGCTGTGTTGCTTGTCTGCCTGAACTGCAGGGCTGGTCTTTTTCATTTCTGCCTTGCCTTTCGCTGGAAGAATTCAGACGCGATGGTGATGTCCGTCCGGCTTGTGCACGATGTTGCCGTCGAGAATGGTGTAGCGTACCTTGCCTGGCAGTTCCAGGCCGGTGAACGGTGTATTCTTGCCTTGGCTTCTCAATGCCCGGGGTTCGATTTTCCAGTAGTGCTCAGGGTCGAATATGCAGATGTCGGCGCTGCTGTTCATGGCAAGATGGCCGCTATCAAGACCAAGTATCGCGGCAGGTTTGCATGTCAGGCTGGCGATGGCATCGCCCAGCGGCAAGCGTTGTTCGGCGGCCCACTTCAGTGTCAGCGGTAGCAACAGCTCCAGCCCGGTGGCACCGGCCTCGGACTCGGCAAAAGGTACCAGCTTGGCGTCGTCGTCAACCGGGGCGTGATCGGAACAGATAGCGTCAATCGTGCCGTCGGCCACGCCCTGACGCAAGGCTTCCTTGTCGCGCTGGGTACGTAATGGCGGCCGCAAGTGACAGTTGGCATCGAAAAAGCCGATATCATGTTCGGTCAGGTGCAGGTGATTGGCTGCGACATCGCAACTGATGGCAAGCCCTTCGCGCTTTGCCGCCCTGACCATCATCACGCCTTCCTCGGTCGAAAGTCGCCCGATATGCACCCTGGCTCTGCTTTCCCTGGCGAGGCGGATGATGGTGGCCAGTGCGATGGTTTCCGCCGTAGCGGGAATGCCGCGCAGACCGAGCCTGGCTGCCACTTCACCGTCATGGGCAACACCGTTGCCGGCCAGATGCTTGTCCTGTGGCTGCAGCCAGACCGTGAATCCGAAGGTTGCCGCATATTGCATGGCGCGCCATAGCACCAGCGTGTCGGTGACCGGTCTGTCGGCGTGCGAAAAGCCGACGCAACCGGCTTCGGTCAGTTCGCACATCTCGGTCAGATGTTCACCCTGGAGCTGACGGGTCAGCGCCCCCAGCGGGTAAACGTGTGCCAGGTTGAGTTGCCGTGCCCGGTGTTTCAACATCTCGACCAGCCCCGGTTCATCCAGCACCGGATCGGTATCAGGCGGGCAGGCGAGGCTGGTGACGCCGCCTGCTGCTGCAGCCAGCATTTCGCTTTCCAGCGTGGCCTTGTATTCAAAGCCCGGCTCGCGCAGCCGTGCGGACAAATCGACCAAGCCGGGGCAAACGATCAGGCCGCTGGCATCGATCACCTGGTTGGCGCTGAAATCGGCAGGTGCCTGGCTGATACCGACTACCTTCCCGGCGGCGATGAAGAGGTCATGTTTTGCATCGATGGCATGGCGGGGATCAATCAGACGGCCGTTTTTGATATGAATTTTCATCCGTTGTTACCTGCAAGAATCGACATGACAGCCATGCGGACGGCAATGCCGTAGGTGACCTGGGGCAGGATGACCGACTGGCGGCCATCGGCGACCGAGGAATCGATCTCGATGCCGCGGTTCATCGGCCCCGGGTGCATGACGATGGCGTCCGGCCTGGCACGGGCCAGTTTCTCCTGCGTCAGGCCGAAGGTTTTGAAATATTCCTGAGCGCTCGGCAGCATGGCACCGGCCATGCGCTCGTTCTGCAGCCTTAGCATCATGACTACATCGACATCCTTGAGACCGGCAGTCATGTCGTGATACACCTGCACGCCCAGTCTTTCAACATGTTCCGGCAGCAGCGTCTTTGGTGCGATGACGCGCACTTCAGGTACGCCCAGTGTGGTGAGGGCATGGATTTCGGATCTGGCGACGCGCGAGTGCAACACGTCACCCACCAGCGCTACACGCAGGTTATGCAGATCCGGCTTGTAACGGCGGATGGTGAAGACGTCGAGCAGTCCCTGCGTCGGGTGCGCGTGGCGGCCATCCCCGGCATTGATGACATGGATGTGGGGTTGCACGTGGCGTGCGATGAAGTGGGCGGCGCCGGATTGGGCGTGGCGCACGACGAACATGTCGGCATGCATGGCGGTGAGGTTATCGACCGTATCGAGGATGGTCTCGCCCTTGGATTGCGATGATGTGCTCACATTCAGATTGATGACGTCGGCCGAAAGGCGTTTGGCGGCGATTTCAAAGGTCGTGCGCGTGCGCGTGCTGTTTTCGAAGAAGATGTTGCATACGGTCTTGCCGCGCAGCAGCGGTACTTTCTTGACTTCTCTTTCGGCGACGCCGACGAATGATTCGGCAGTGTCCAGAATCTGGTTGATGATGGTTTTGGGCAGCCCCTCGATCGAAAGCAGGTGCCGGAGTTTGCCGTCTTCGGTAAGTTGCGGGTTGTACATCAATCGCTTTCTTCCAGTGTGAAGTGAAACCTGCCTTGCGCGTCCTGCATTAGTTGCAGGTTCCGGGCGGCAGGCAACTGCATTTCATGGGCGCAATACTGCGGGGTGATCGGTAGCTCGCGGCCGCCACGGTTGACCAGCACAGCCAGCGAAATACTGGCCGGGCGGCCGTAGTCGAACAGTTCGTTCATGGCCGCCCGTATGGTGCGGCCGGTGTAGAAGACATCGTCGATCAGAATGATGTGACGGCCTTCGACTTCGAACGGGATCTGCGAGGGTTTGGTGTCCTGATGCAGCCCGCGCTGGCCGAAATCGTCACGGTAGAAAGAGACATCCAGTCTGCCGTGCTCGATCGGGTGACCGAGGTTCTTTTCGAGCAAAGGCAACAGGCGTTCCATCATCCAGACGCCGCCGCTATGAATGCCGACCAGCGCAGTGTCTGCGGTGATCACCGGCTTGAGCTGGGCGGCGAGGTCGGCCAGCAGGATTTCTGCATCCGGCAGCTTGTCGATTGGCTGCGTCATTGCTTGAGTCCGTCGAAGTAGGATTGAAGAATATGTTGTGCTGCGACCTGATCCAGGATCGGCTTCTGTTTGCGTCCGCCGATGCCGAGCTCTTTCAGCGTCTGGCTTGCGGCTGCGGAAGACAGGCGTTCGTCCACCATGCATACCGGCAGCTTGAAACGGCCTTCCAGCCGGCGCGCGAATTTGCGGCAAAGCTGGGTGAGCTTGTGTTCTTCGCCATCGAGCGAAAGGGGCAAGCCGACTACCAGTGCGACCGGTTTCCATTCTTCGATCAGCCGGCCGATTTGCTGAAAGCGCTCGTCGTTGATTTCTGTGACAATGGTGGTGAGCGGGTGGGCGATGCCGATCAGGCGTTCACCCAGCGCAACGCCGATGCGTTTTTCGCCGAAATCGAAGCCCAGCACGCTGCCCTCAATCCGAGCTTTGACGGGTGGTGTCAGGCTTGTTTCAGAAGCGGCCACGGCGGTATTTGTCGTCATGCGTGGCCCGCCACTTCTGACAGCATGGCAAGGTCGATCCCGAGCAGGCCGATGGCGGCGGTAAATTTCTCCTCGTTCGGGGTATCGAAAATCAGCCGGTGTTGCGCTACGGCGTCGCCTGGCTTGACCGAGAGCCAGGCGTTCTGCGCCAGCTCTTGTTCCAGCTGGCCTGCGGACCAGCCGGCATAGCCTAGTGTGACCAGCATTTTTTCCGGGCCGTGGCCTGCGGAGACTGCTTCCAGAATGTCTTTCGAGGTGGTCAGCGCGGTGCCGTTGTGAATGGCGATGGTGGAGTCCCATTCGCCCGCCGGCTGGTGCAGGACAAAGCCGCGCTCGATTTGTACTGGGCCGCCGAAATGTACCGCATTTTGCGCAAAGCTGCTGTTGTCGAGGGAGAGGTTGATTTGCTCGAACAGCGCGTTGAGCTTCATGTCGATGGTGCGGTTGATGACCACGCCCATGGCGCCATCCTGATTATGCTCACAGATGAAGGTGACGGATCTTGCGAAATAAGGGTCTGTCATCGCGGGCATCGCGATCAGGAAGTGGCCGGAGAGATTGACGTTTTCCACGATGCCGATTATCTCATGAAACCCGCTGCCATAGCCAGCCGGCAGCGTTCACGGTGCCTCCAGATAGCCGGTCACTTCAAGCCCGAAGCCGGTCATGCTCGGCATTTTTCTCGGGGTGGCCATCAGTTTCATTTTGCGCACGCCAAGATCAAGCAGAATCTGCGAGCCAATGCCATAGTTGCGCAAATCCTGACGGATGCGTACAGGCTCGTCCGCATGGCGGATACGTTCGATCAGATCAGCACCGTCTTCCGCGTGATGCAACAGTATCATGACACCGGTTTCTGCCTGTTGAATGGCCTGCATGGCTTGCAGCGTATTCCATGAATGGCTCTTGCTGGTGCTGTCGAGCAGATCGAATACTGAAAGCGGTTCGTGCACGCGCACCAGTACTTCTTTATCGGTAGACGGAGCGCCTTTCACCAGTGCCAGATGGGTTTCGTTGGCGATTTTGTCGGCGTAGGCGATCAGTCGCATTTCACCGTAAGGGGTGTTGATTGTCCGTTCGGCGGCGCGCTGGACCAGCGATTCATGCTGGTTTCGGTACTGAATGAGGTCGGCGATGGTGCCGATCTTGAGCTGGTGTTTTTGCGCGAACGCCATCAGGTCCGGCAGTCGCGCCATGCTGCCGTCGTCATTCAGGATTTCACAGATCACCGCAGCCGGCTCCAGACCGGCCAGTGCGGCAAGATCACAGCCGGCTTCCGTGTGTCCGGCGCGGACGAGAACGCCGCCATCCTGTGCGGCGAGCGGAAAGATATGACCGGGGCTGACAATATCCCTGGCCGTGGCATTCTTTGCGACGGCGGCTTGTATGGTGCGCGCGCGATCTGCTGCCGAGATGCCGGTGGTGACGCCGCTGGCGGCTTCAATCGAGACGGTGAAATTGGTGCGCATGCTGCTGCCGTTCTTTTGCACCATCGAGGGCAGGTTGAGCTGACGGCAGCGTGCCTGGGTCAGTGTCAGGCAGATGAGGCCGCGGCCGAACCGGGCCATGAAGTTAATATGCTCGGCAGTGGTGAATTGGGCGGCCAGCACGAGGTCGCCTTCATTCTCGCGATCTTCTTCATCCACCAGAATGACCATGCGTCCACGGCGGATTTCTTCGATGATCTCGCTGACTGGGCTGATGAGCGTCGACATCAGGCGCTGTCTCCGCTTTCGTCGGCGTTCCACTGCGCCATGCGTTCGACGTAGCGTGCGATCAGGTCAATTTCCAGATTGACGCGGCTGCCTATGCCAAGATGTTGCAACGTCGTGACTTCAACCGTGTGCGGAATCAAGTTGACGCTGAAAGTGTCTTTGTCGACATGGTTGACGGTCAGGCTGACGCCGTCAATCGCGATGGAGCCCTTGACTGCGATATAGCGCGAAAGCTGGTGGGGCGCGCGTACGGCCAGCAACCAGCAATCGCCGACGGCTTCGAAGCGGACAACCTGGCCGACACCGTCGACATGGCCGCTGACCAGATGGCCACCGAGACGGTCGGAATAGCGCAGGGCTTTTTCCAGGTTGACGCTGCGCGCATGGTCCAGCCCGACCGTGCAGGAGAGTGTTTCCTTTGAGACATGCGCTTCGAAATGGTCGCTGCCCAGACTGATTGCGGTCAGGCAAACGCCATTGACGGCAATGCTGTCGCCGATCATGACATCGGATAAATCCAGTGCGCCGGTATCAATGATGAGTCTGGCGTCCGCCTCCATTGGCGTGACGCTTTTGATTTGCCCTACGGCTTGTATGATTCCTGTAAACATAGTGTAATTTTAGCAGGTAACCCTGACGAATTGAGGATGTGAATCGATTTGATGAAACGAATCCATCGATTCTTGACTCATTTGTTAACAGGACCGAGAAAAAGACGGCGAGCTAATATTATGGATAGGTATCAAAAACCCCTCCTCATGCTTCCAGTGGCAGCCAGAACATGCTGCAACTTTCTTGTTTTATTGCTCATGGCATGCGTTCTGGTGCCGGTTGCAGAGGCCGGTGCCGTTGCCGGGAATCAGCCGCCTTATCATCAGCGCGAAGACGTGCTGGCTTTTGTTCAGGAGATGACTAAGAAGCATGGATTTGCCGCAGAGGATTTGCATGCGGTGTTTGCCGGGGTCGGATTCCAGGCTTCCGTGGTCAAGGCGATGGAGCCGCCGAGCAGTCCCGGTGCGCGTTCCTGGGAGCGCTATAGGGCAAGCTTCGTCAATCAGCGGCGCATCGATTACGGCCTCGACTTCATGCGGGAATATGCCGCAGAACTGAAGCGCGCACATGAGCGATATGGCGTTCCGGAGCATATCGTGGCGGCCATCATCGGGGTCGAGACGATTTATGGACAGAATACTGGCCGCTACCGTGTGATCGATGCCCTGACAACATTGGCGTTTGATTATCCCCGTCGGGCCGAATATTTCCGTGGCGAGCTTGAGCAGTATCTGCTGTTGGCGCGTGAGCAGCAGATTCCTTATGACTCGGTGCTGGGCTCCTATGCCGGGGCGATCGGGCTGCCTCAGTTCATGCCGACCAATGTGCGCAAGCTGGCGGTCGATTTTGATGGCGATGGCAAGGTCGATCTGCAGAACAGCGTGGTCGATGCGATCGGCAGCGTCGCGCATTATCTTTCCGTGCACGGCTGGAAGAGCGGCGCACCGGTGGCGAGCCGGGTTGAGTTTGACATGGAAGTGCCTGCCGAGTGGCTGCAGAGCATTCAGCCGGTGATGACCCGCGACGATATCAGACAGGTCGGTTTCACTACCCCGGTCCCGCTTGATCATGCGCAAAGCTTTGCAGTGATTCCGCTGGAAACACCGGAGCAACCGCCGGAATTCTGGCTTGGCTTTGAAAATTTCTATGTCATTACCCGTTACAACCGCAGTACCTTTTATGCCATGAGCGTGCTGCAACTGGCGCAGGCGCTCAGTGAGACGCCCTGACGCACAAGCCCGGCGATTTCCCTGCTAGAATCCGACCATGTCATTTTTAAATTCCCTTCCCTACGAGTTGTTCGTCGGGCTGCGCTATACGCGTGCCAAGCGTCGCAATCATTTCATCTCCTTCATTTCCATGACCAGCATGGTCGGCATTGCGCTCGGCGTGGCAGCGCTGATCGTCGTGCTGTCGGTGATGAACGGTTTCCAGCAGGAGTTGCGTACACGCATCCTTGGTGTTGCCTCGCATTTGCAGATCACCGGGCCGGATAATCAGCTGAGCGACTGGCAATTCATCGCTGCTCGCGTCAAGGATCAGCCGCACGTGCAGGCGGCGGCACCTTACATCATGGCGCAGGGCATGCTTTCCTACGGGCAGGCGGTGCAGGGTGCCATCGTCCGCGGCGTGCTGCCTGCCGAAGAAGACCGCGTTGCTGAAATCGGCGCCCACATGCGTGCGGGCCAGTTGAGCGATTTGCGTGCGGGTGAATTCGGTATCGTGCTTGGCGCCGAGCTGGC
This sequence comes from Methylophilales bacterium LSUCC0135, assembly GCA_001704575.1. GTDB lineage: Bacteria > Pseudomonadota > Gammaproteobacteria > Burkholderiales > Methylophilaceae > UBA6140. Next base: position 9,376 of record MCAW01000005.1, on the reverse strand, counting down.
CCAGTCTCTCGGTGTCCTGATCGGCGACAAGGTCGTCCTGTTGGCGCCGCAGGGGCAGTTCACGCCGACCGGTATCGTGCCGCGCATCAAACAGTTCAGGGTCTTGGGCCTGTTCCAGATCGGCATGTATGAATACGATGCCGGGCTTGCGCTGATTCACATGGAAGATGCCGCCGTGCTCTATCGCATGGCCGACAAGGTCAGCGGTCTGCGGCTCAAGCTTGACGACTTGTTCCGCGCGCCGCTGTTGTCCGCCCGCTTGACGGATCAATTGAGTGACTTTGGCCGCTATTACGTCAGCGACTGGACGCAGCAGCACGCCAATTTCTTTCGCGCCGTGCAGATGGAGAAACGCGTGATGTTCATCATCTTGACGCTGATTGTCGCTGTTGCTGCCTTTAATATCGTCTCCACGCTGGTGATGGCGGTGACCGACAAGCGCGCCGATATCGCCATCATGCGCACCTTCGGCGCCAGTCCGCGCAGCATCATGCAGATTTTCATCGTGCAGGGCGCGCTGATCGGCATGATAGGTACGGTGATCGGTGCGCTGGCCGGCATTGTTGTCGCGCTCAATATCGATGTGATCGTGCCAGCCATCGAACGCATGTTCAATATTCAGTTCCTGGCCAAGGATGTCTACTACATCAGCGATCTGCCTTCACAGCTGCTGTGGAGCGATGTCGGCATGATCGTCATGCTGTCTTTCGCCTTGAGTTTGCTGGCGACACTTTATCCGAGCCGGAAGGCGGCAAAAATGAATCCTGCCGAGGCGCTCCGCTATGAGTAACGTTCCTGCCAACACACCGATTCTGGCCTGTCATGGCCTGCACAAAATCTACCCGGGCCTTGACGTCGAAGTACTCGACGATATCAGCATCGAGATCGGCGCCGGTGAACAGGTGGCGATAGTGGGTGCTTCCGGCTCCGGCAAGAGCACCTTGCTGCATCTGCTTGGCGGCCTTGATGCGCCGAGTTCTGGTGACGTGCGCATTCTTGGGCATGATCTGGCGCAACTGGACGAGGCGCGCCGTGGACGGTTGCGCAACGAAGCACTTGGCTTCGTTTACCAGTTTCATCATTTGTTGCCGGAGTTCACGGCACTGGAAAACGTGGCCATGCCGCTGCTGATCCGACGCGTTGAGCGTGGCGAAGCGATGCGGCAGGCAGCGACCGTGTTGAGCGGTGTCGGCTTGTCGCACCGGCTTGAGCACATGCCCGGCGAGCTGTCCGGCGGCGAGCGTCAGCGCGCGGCAGTGGCGCGTGCATTGGTGACGGATCCCCGCTGCGTGCTGGCCGACGAGCCGACCGGCAATCTCGACCGGCATACAGCCAATGCCGTGTTCGATCTGCTGCTGGATCTGAATCGTGACCGTGGCACCAGCCTTGTTGTGGTGACGCATGATCTGGAGCTGGCAGCGAAAATGCGCCGGCAGTACCGTCTGCAAGACGGGCATCTTTCACCCATAAATATATAAGCCACGCGCCGTGACACTGCTTGCGCTGATTTTTGTTTTCGGTGCCTGGGTGTTGCAGCAGCTGCCGATTCTGCCCAGTCTCTACTGGGCATTTTTGCTTATAGTGCCGGTCATACTTGTCATCTCCTGCAGACGTTTCAGCGGGCAGTTTTCGCGGGTTTGTCATCGTCAGGGGCTGGCGTTGGCTGCTTTTCTGCTTGGTTTTTTCTGGGCTGCAGCGTTTGCCACGCATCGTCTGGCTGACGCCCTGCCGACGGAATGGGAGCGGCAGGATATCCAGATCGTCGGCGTGGTTGCCAGCTTGCCGCAGGTGCATGAGAGCGGCCAGCGTTTCGAGTTTGACGTTGAACGCGTCATCACTGCCGGCGCCGTCGTTCCCCGCCATTTGGCCCTTTCTTTCTATACCCGTGAATTTGCACAATCTCCTGAGCCGGGCGAGGATGCCCTACCACCGCCCTACAAGGCCGGGCAGCGCTGGCAGCTGACGGTGCGCGTCAAGCGCCCGCACGGCATTATCAATCCGCATGGATTTGATTTCGAGGCCTGGTCGCTGGAGCGCAACATACGCGCCAGCGGTTACGTAAAAAAGCATCCCGGGAACCGGTTGCTGACGGCAGCGGTTTATCGCCCCGGCTATATGGTGGAAATGCTGCGCGAGCGCATTCGTGAGCGTATGGACCTGGTGCTGCAAAACAAACCTTACAAGGGCGTCTTGCAGGCACTGGCCATCGGTGACGAGAGTGGCATCACCCAGGATGACTGGCAGACCTTTCTTGAAACCGGCACCAATCACCTGATGAGTATTTCCGGCCTGCATATCACCATGCTTGCGGGTCTGGGCTTTACGCTGGTGCATTTTATGTGGCGAAGGTCGGCGCGGCTGACGCTGGCATTGCCTGCGCGCAAGGCTGCCGCGCTGGCGGGAGCTTTGGTGGCGCTGGCCTATGCGCTGATTGCGGGTTTCTCGATTCCCACCCAGCGCACACTCTATATGCTTGGAGTGTTCGCCTTTGCGCTCTGGTCGGACCGGCAGCTTTCGATTTTTCGCGTTCTCGCTTACGCCCTTTTCGTTGTCGTCCTGCTCGACCCATGGGCAGTGTTGGCCGCGGGCTTCTGGCTATCGTTTGGCGCTGTCGCAGTCATTGCCTATGCACTGGGCGGACGCTTGCAGCGGCCGCACTGGTTTAGCGCAGCGGTAACCACACAGTGGGCGGTGACTATCGGTCTGCTGCCTTTGCTGCTGGTAATGTTTCAGCAAGCATCCATCATTTCGCCTGTTGCCAACGCGCTGGCCATTCCGCTCATCAGTCTGGTTGTCGTGCCGCTGACCTTGCTGGGTTGTGTCGTGCCGGTCGACAGCCTGCTGGTGCTTGCGCATCAGGCAATGAATCTTTGCATGCGGGTGCTGACCTGGCTGACAAGCAGCGGCCTGAGTGTCTGGCAACAGCAGGCGCCGCCTTTGTGGACTTTGCCGCTGGCGCTGGCAGGCGTGCTCTGGTTATTGCTGCCGCGCGGTTTTCCATTACGTGCGCTTGGTGTCGTGGCTTTGCTGCCCATGCTGATGCCACAAGCGATCCGGCCTTCACCCGGTGCCATGCAAGTGACAGTGCTCGATGTGGGGCAGGGGCTGGCCGTGCTGGTGACTACCGAAACGCACGCCATGCTTTACGATAGCGGGCCGGTCTATTCATCCAGTAACGATAGCGGCAACCGTATTATTGTTCCCTATCTCCGCGCGGCAGGCATACGGCATCTGGACGGCATGCTGATCAGCCATGATGACAATGACCATAGCGGAGGTGCTGCTTCCATTTTCAGGGCCATCCCTGTCGCGCAGCTTTACAGTTCCCTGCCGGACGGTCACCCTCTGATTCTCGCGCACATGGAAGCGAACACTCGGCAGCGGGCGAATCCACCGGTACATCAGCGCTGTCGCGCGGGACAATCCTGGCAGTGGGATGAGGTCAGATTTGAAATGATGCATCCTGCGGCAGCTGACTATGAAATGGCACGAAAAGGTGACAACGATAGAAGTTGTGTCCTGCGCGTGACCAGCCGTTACGGCCGGCTGTTGATTGCGGGAGATATCGAGCGTGATGCCGAGAACGCCTTGCTTGCTTCGGAATATGCACTCAAATCAGATGTGCTGATCGCGCACCATCATGGCAGCAAGACTTCATCCGGCCCCGGTTTTGTCGAAGCGGTGAATCCTGCTGCCGTCATTTTTACGAGCGGTTATCTCAACAAGTTCCGCCACCCGCATCCCAAGGTGGTGGAACGTTTTGAGGCTGCTGGCAGCCGCGTGTACCGCTCCGATCAGCACGGTGCCATTCTGATCGATTTTGGCCCGGAATCCGGTGTCAGGTTGACGCCATGGCGCGAGCAAAACCGGCGTTACTGGCATCAGGATTTTCGCCGTGTTTCCGCGAGCCATCCGGTAGCGAGCTTGCTGAAAACGGCTTCACACGCTAAAGTAGCGACACTTTAAAGAACATTCAGGAGCTTCACGTGTGGGAGATTATTCAGGCAGCAGGTTGGCCGATCTGGCCGCTGATTTTTGCCTCGGTTGTAGCTGTTGCCATTATTGTTGAACGATGCTGGGCTTTGCGCGCACCGGCTGTTGCGCCAAAAACCTTGTTGCCGGAAGTGAGCCGGATGGTGGCCCAGGGCGGTATCACCCGCGAGACCTGCAACAAGCTGGCGCAACACTCTTTGCTGGGCGAGATATTCGCTGCTGCGCTGCTGAACTCGAACAATTCTCGTGAAGTAATCAAGGAATCGGTGGAGGAATCCGGCCGCGTCGTCATTCACAAGCTTGAACGTTATCTCAATACTTTGGCCACCATCGCTACCGTTGCGCCATTGTTGGGGCTTCTGGGTACCGTGATCGGCATGGTTGAGCTGTTCGGTGCATTTACTTCGACCGGACACGACGTCGCCCAGTTCGCCCGTGGTATTTCCGTTGCGCTCTACAACACCGCCGGTGGTATCGTCGTTGCGGTGCCGGCCATGATTTTCTATCGCTATTTCCGCGGCAAGGTCGACAGCTTTATTGTGGATATGGAGCAAGAGGCAATCAAGCTGGTGGAAATCATTCACGGCGAACGCCAGAGCTGAAGGCCTGAAAGTTAAATCATGAATTTTCAGCGTGGTAAAAAAACGGAAGAGTTGGAAATCAATTTCATTCCGTTGATCGATGTACTTCTGGTCATCATCATTTTTCTGATCGTCAGCGCAACTTTCTCCCGCGTCAATGAACTGCAGATCAATCTGCCGACCTCGGAAACCGCTGCACCGCAGGAAGACAAACCGCTGGTCATCAGTGTCGGTGTTTACGCGAATGGCCGCTATGTGGTCAACGGTCAGGATGTGACGGACAGAACGACCGACGGCATCAGCCTGGCGCTGAAAAAGGCAGTGGGTGACGGCAAGGAGCCTACTATCGTCATTGAGGCCGACGCCGAGGCTACGCATCAGGCCGTGATCCGGGTGCTCGACGCTTCGCGCAAATCGGGTTATACCAACATCACCTTCCCGGCTCAGGAATACAGCGGCTCCTGATTCCGGACCAGAGGAATATCGACACCCTTCATGTCGAAATCTAAAACTGCCAAGGCAGTCCAGGGCGCATTGCCTTTAGCAGAAGCCAGCGCAAAAACCTTGTATCTGCGATTGCTCAGGTATGCGAGGCGTCACTGGATTGTATTCGGTATCAGCATACTTGGCCTGGCGGTACTCGCAGCTACCAACACCGGGTTTCTTGCTACCATCAAAATGGTCACTGACGAAGGTTTCGTCAATCGCGATTCTTCAACACTCAACCTCCTGCCCTTGTTGCTTTTCGGTTTGCTGGCCGTGCGTGCCTTTGCCGGTTTTGTCGCGACCTTCGCTATGCGCTGGGTCGGCCGCCGGGTGGTGGAGCAATTGCGTCTGGATGCTTTTCGCCAGCTGATGGTACTGCCGGTCAGCTTCTTTGATGCGCAATCTGCCGGCAGCATTACCTCCAGAATCACTTTCGATACCGAACAGATGTCCAAGGCGGCTACCAGTGTCGCAGTGAGTGCGGTACGCGACACGCTGACCATTATCGGCATGGTTGGTTACATGTTGTACCTCGATTGGCGTTTGACCCTGATTTTTGCCGTCATGGCGCCGCTGATGGCATGGTATCTGAACAAAATGACGCCGAAACTCCGTTCCTCGGGCAAATTTGTGCAGCAAACCATGGGCGACATGACGCAGGTAGTGGAGGAGGCGGTCAGCGGCCAGCGGATGGTCAAGATTTTCGGCGGCGAGGATTATGAATATCAGCGTTTCGCCGATGCGGCCGTCAAGAATCGCCGCATGCAGATCAGGCTGGGCCGCATTTCCGGCATCAACAGCATGGTGATCGAAATCCTTGCCGCGTTGGCTTTGGGGCTGGTCGTTTATTATGCTGTTGGCCGCTTTTCCGCCGGCGAGTTTGCTGCTTTCATCGGTGCGCTTTTGATGTTGATTGCCCCGATCAAGAGTCTCACGGCATTGAATGAAGACCTGCAGGTTGGACTGGCTGCGTCGCACAGTGTGTTCTCGTTGCTCGATACGTTAGCTGAAGCTGATGAGGGCGACCGTGAGGTTGGCCGCGTTCGGGGAGGGATCGAGCTGCGTGGTGTGACTTTGCGTTACGAAAACGCCAAGCGGGCGGCGCTCAGCAACATCAATCTGGTCATCCAGCCCGGCGAGAAAGTGGCGCTGGTCGGTCGTTCTGGCGGAGGCAAAACCTCGCTGGTGAATCTGTTGCCGCGTTTCTATGAGTTGCAACAGGGCCTGGTGTTGATTGACGGTCTCGATATACGGGCCATGACGTTGAAAAGTCTACGCCAGCAGTTTGCGCTGGTCAGTCAGGATGTCATTCTCTTCAATGACACCGTGTTCAACAATATTGCTTACGGCGCGCTCAGGGAGGTGGATGAGGCGCAAGTGATCGCCGCTGCCAAGGCTGCGCATGCCTGGGATTTCATTCAGCAGTTGCCGGGTGGCTTGCAAAGCGAGATCGGTGACCGAGGTGTACGCCTCTCCGGCGGGCAGCGTCAAAGGCTGGCGATAGCACGTGCGATTTTGAAGGATGCGCCGATTCTGCTGCTTGATGAAGCGACCTCAGCGCTGGATACGGAGTCCGAGCAGCATGTGCAGGCGGCGTTGGACGCGCTGATGCGCAACCGCACTACGATTGTCATCGCACACCGCCTGTCCACAATAGAGAACGCCGACCGTATCCTGGTGATGGAGCAGGGCGAAATCATCGAGAGCGGCAGCCATCAGGAATTGATGCGACAAAATGGCAGTTACGCCAAGCTCTACCAAAAACAATTTCACTGAGCGAACAGGCTGATGCGAAACCGTTTTTCAATATGGCTGCAGCAACAGTGGCAAGGTACCGGTCTCTGGCATCTTGTCCTGATCCCGCTATCCTGGGTGTTTCGTCTGCTATCTGGCGGCCGCAGGCTGTTCTACTCACTTGGCTTGGGCAGAAGCTTGCGTTTTCAGGTGCCGGTGATTGTCGTCGGCAATATCAGCGTCGGTGGAACCGGCAAAACGCCGCTGGTTATCTGGCTCGTTGAACAACTGAAGCAGGCCGGATTTTCCCCGGGAATCATCAGCCGCGGTTACGGCGGCAGTAATCGCGGCCCCATTGCAGTGGAGGTTGACAGCCTTGCGCAGACAGTCGGTGATGAGCCCTTGTTGCTGGCCCTGCGGACCGGCTGTCCGGTATGGATAGGCGCAGACCGCACGGCAACAGCACAGGCGCTGATGCGGGCTGCCCCGCAATGCGATCTGATTATCAGTGACGACGGCTTGCAGCACTATCGGCTACAGCGTGATATCGAGCTGGCTGTCATCGACGCAGATCGGGGCTTCGGTAATGGCCGCCTGTTGCCGGCCGGACCGTTACGTGAGCCTGTATCAAGACTGAGCAAGGTTGATGCGGTCATATACAATGGCAAGCAGAGTGAAGGCATCGGGTTCGGCATGCGCTTGCAGGCAGGCCTGTTTCATAATCTGCAATGCCCGCAAAAAAACATTGGAGCTGAAACCTTGCGCGGGCGTAAAGTCTTTGCGGTTGCGGGGATTGGTAATCCGCAGCGCTTTTTCAGGCAGCTGAGAGACATGGGGTTGATTATCGAGGCGCATGCGTTCCCTGATCATTACGCCTTCGGTCCCTCAGATTTCGCATTTGCCGGCGATAATGTGTTGCTGATGACTGAAAAAGATGCCGTAAAATGCTCTGCGTTTGCCGGGCCTGATTGGTGGTATCTGCCGGTCGATGCCATCGTTGATCATGCGCTGGCTGATGCCATCGTCCAAAAGCTGAGGAAATAAATGGATAACAAACTGATTCAGATACTGGTCTGCCCTGTCTGTAAAGGGCCTCTGGTCTATAAAAAGCCGCAAGGTGAATTGATATGCAGGCCTTGTCGTCTGGCTTATCCGGTCAAGGACGACATACCGGTCATGCTCGAAGACGAGGCCAGAAAATTCCCGGACAACGAAGAGGTCTGAACGCATGAGTTTCAAGATCGTGATCCCCGCACGATATGCCAGCGTTCGCCTGCCGGGCAAGCCTTTGCTTGATATTGCCGGCAAACCGATGGTCGTGAGGGTGGCTGAGCAAGCCGCCGCCACTGGCGCTGAAGTTGTCATCGCTACTGACGATATACGTATTTTCGATGCAGTGAAATCACATGGTCATGAGGTTGTCATGACCCGGCAGGATCATGCCTCTGGAACTGACAGAATTGCAGAAGTAGCGCAGAAAAAGGCTTGGGCAGATGACGATATCGTCGTCAATGTACAGGGCGACGAACCGCTGATCGCGCCAGCGTTGATTGAAGAAGTGGCGACGAATCTGGCTCGGCATGTGGACGCGGCGATTGCGACAGCATGCCATGCCATTCATGACAACGCCTCCATGCTGAACCCGAATATCGTCAAGGTCGTTATCGACAAGCGGGGTTATGCGCTTTACTTCAGCAGGGCACCGATTCCATATCCGCGCGACACGTTTGCAGCCAATCTTGAGCTTCCGGCATCCATGCAGGTATACCGGCATATCGGAATTTATGCCTATCGCTGCTCTTTTCTCAAGGCGTATGCCAATCTGCAACCTTCGCCAATCGAACAATACGAGTCGCTCGAGCAACTTCGTGCGCTATGGCATGGCTACAAAATCAGTCTAGCCATTACCACTCACCCCCCGGCATCAGGTGTTGATACGGCGGAAGATCTGCAGGCGGTCAGGGAAATGTTTGCTGACCATTATCAATGAGTTGGCTTTTATTCTGTAAAAATGGACCGAATGTCGTTGACATACGAGCGGCCATTTTGCTATAGTTTCACCTCTCGACGGCACTATTGTCGAATCGGACGCGGGGTGGAGCAGTCTGGCAGCTCGTCGGGCTCATAACCCGAAGGTCACAGGTTCAAATCCTGTCCCCGCAACCAATAAGTTACAACACGCATGACTTGCGGATCTGTAATTTAAAGGCAGTAAATTGTTGTTGACGAACTAAAGGCGCGCTGTATAATGCGCACCTCTCAACGCAAATGCAGCAATGCAAAAAGCGTTGAAAGCAAGGAGTAAAGCCCGATTGCCGGGGTAAAACGAGGCAACCGCTCTTTAAAAACCTGAACAATCGATAAGTGTGAGTGCTTGTAGATGAGGGGGTCACCTGATGGGCTGTTTGGCTTAGGCTGAATGGAATTGCAGAGGGATGGCGCTCAAGATACAAGTCTTACACTTAGAATGAACTTTAGTACGACGCTTAAATTATTTAAGCACATACCTAAGATTCATTTGAGTGATAAGCGAATCGAAATACCACCTCGAAAGAGGAAAAAGTAATAGTTGGGAATTAAAC